>JAWKYE010000040.1:0-47191 GCA_041396665.1 Burkholderiaceae bacterium | reverse complement strand
CCGGACATCCTGCGGGGTGTTCTCGACCTGCGTCAGCTGGCGGGCGATCACCCGGGTGCGGGTCTGGGCATGGCCTATCGTGCCGGCCGCCTTCTCGAGCTGGTCGCGGGTCTTGGCGAGGATTTCACCAAACTGGTTGAACTCGGCCTTCACGCTGCCCAGTAGCCGGCGGATCTCGCTCGAGCGTTGCTCGACCGCCAGCGTGCGGAACCCCATCTGCAGGCTGGACAGGATGGCCGCCAGCGTGGTCGGCCCGGCCAGCAGTACCCGGTGCTGGCGATGCAGCTCGTCCATGAGGCCGGGCCGGCGCGCCAGTTCGGCGAACAGCCCTTCCACCGGCACGAACAAGATGCCAAAGTCGGTCGACGCCGGGGGCGAAATGTACTTTTGGCCGATCGCGCGCGCCTCGGTGCGCAGCCGCGTCTCGAGCCGGCGCCCGTTCTGCTCGGCCAGTACGCCGTCGCCGGCCTCCTGGGCGGCGAGCAGACGTTCGTAGTCCTCGCGCGGGAATTTTGCATCGATCGGCAACCAGATCGGCGCCGAGTCGCTGGCACCCGGCAGGCGGATCGCGAATTCCACCCGCTCGCCGCTGTTGGGCACGATCTCGACGTTGCCGGCGTACTGCGCCGGCGTGAACATCTGCTCGAGGATCGCGGCCAGCTGCGCCTCGCCCCAGATGCCGCGGGTCTTGACATTGTTGAGCACGCGCTTGAGGTCGCCCACGTCGCCCGCCAGTCGTTGCATCTCGCCCAGGCCGCGCTGGACCTGCTCCAGTCGTTCGGATACCAGCCGGAAGGATTCTCCAAGCCGCGTCTCGAGGGTTTGCTGCAACTGCTCGTCGACGGTGCGGCGCATCGCATCGAGCTGACGGGCATTGTCGATACGCAGATGCTGCAGCTGGCTGTCCAGCGTGTCGCGCAGCGAGTCCAGACGCTGTGCGAGCGCATCCAGCCGACGGGCCTGCAACGTCGCCTGCTGCCCGCCCTGCTGGGTCAGCGAGTGGCCCAGGTCACGCATGCCGTCGTGCAACTCCAACCGGTTGTCGCGTGCTGCCTGCTCGAACACCTGCATCAACTCGATCTGGCGCCCGCCCTGGCGCGCCATCTCCTCGGCCAGCAGGCGCAGGCCGACCTCGGGATCAGGCTGGCGTCGCGCCAGCAGCGCAACCAGCCAGGCAGGCGGCCGCAAAGGCACGGCTGGAGAGCAGCAACAGCCACCAGGCGGGAAATGTCGGCAGGCAGGTCGTTCCAGCGTTACGATCGGCCAACTTTACAGGATCGCGCCGCTGCTCCCGCCCGGCGCAAACGTGACATTGATCCTGCTGACCAGGCCTGCGACCATGGCGATCCAGATCCCGGCGGCGCGCGACGGTCGCGTCGGGCCTCGGCAGCCAGTATGAGGAATACGAGATGACTTCCAACCGACGCGCGACGCGGCCTGCGGAGCAACCTTCCTGACCGTGGGCGCCACGGTGGCATTCGCGACGCTGGCCCAGGCGTCGGCCCTGCTAGATTTCCGGTGGCCGGCAGATCTATCGCTGCGACTTCGGCGATGGCAGCATCCTGTTTACGGATTCGCCGTGCCGTAATGCCAAGCGCACGGCCCCTTGGCGGGCGCCGACCGTCCAGCCAGGCCTGCGCCGTAGTGCGCTGCCCCCGCCGGCGCCTGACAAGACGCCGGTCAACTACGGCACCGCGTCGATCCCTAGCAGCCTGCCGGGGAGAAGGTGGGCGCTTTCATGGCCGGGTAGCCGGCTTTGCGTGCTGCCCGGCCCCGACGAGAAATCCGGCTGGGGTCCGCGCCGACTGAGTCGACAACCGCTCCAGGCCCGGCGGTTTGCGGCTCAGGCGTTTCTCAAGGTCACCATCGGCGCCGCGGCCAGCACCGGACGCAGCCCCATCCAGCCGGCCACGACCGCCATCAGCCCACCGCCGAGCAGGCCCAGCGGCAACACCGACCATCGGGTCGCCAGTTCGAACTGGAACACCCGGTCGGCCAACACCGCTCCGACCGCCAGGGCACCTATCGCGGCCAATCCACCGGCCAGTGCGCTGTCAGCGCCAGTTCCCAGACTGCGCGCGGCTCAATTGCCGGCTCGAGGCGCCCAGCGCCCGCATCAGCCCGGCCTCGCGCATCCGCTCGTCACGCGAGCTGGCCAGCGCCCCGTACAACACGGTGATGCCGGCGGCCAGCGTCAGCACGAACAGGAACTGCACCGCCTTGACGACCTGGCCGAGCATCGCCTGGATCTGCGCGAGGATCAACCCGGTATCGAACACGGTCAGGTTGGGCATCGCGCGCAGCGGGGTCGATCTGCCGAGTCGCCGGCCGGCTGGTGGTAGGCCGAGATCCCAGGTTTGCGGCAGGTCGGCCATCAGCGACGGCGACAGGATCATGAAAAATTGACCTTCATCGAATCCCAGGACACCTTGCGCAGGCTGGTGACCTTGGCGCTGACCGACTCACCGGCGATGTCGAAGGTCAGAAGATCCCCCAGCGAGAGGCCGAATGAACGGGCCAGCCCCTCCTCGACCGACACTTCTGCCGCCTGCGGATCGAGCCAGCGACCGCTGACCAACTGGTTGTGGCCAGGCAGGGCTGTCAGGTAGCTCAGGTTGAGTTCCCGCTCCAAAGAGCGCTGCGCCATCTCCTGGCCGGCTTCGCTGACCACGTCGGCAGCCAGCCGATCGTTGATCTGCACCAACCGGCCACGAATCATCGGGTACAGCGGCACCTCTGAGACCCCGTGCCCGCCGAGCACCTCGCGCACCCGGTCCTGTTGGTCGGGCTGGATGTTGACGAGAAACCGGTTGGGCGCATCGGCCGGCGTCGCGCGCTGCCAGCCATCGATCAGGTCGGTGCGCGTGACCGAGAGCAGCACCAGCGCCATCAAGCCGACCGATAACGCGACGGTCTGGGCCACCGCGGTCCCGCGCCTGCGCGACCAGGATGCCAGCGCCATGCGCAACACCGGGCGCCGTGCCAGGCCGCGCCAGTGCCGAAGGCGGCCGACGGCGAGCACCAGCGCCCAGCCCAGCAGCGCGAACACGAGCATGCCGATCGCGAAGCCGCCCAGTGCATATGCGGCCAGCCGCCGATCGGAACCGAGCCAGAACAACAGTGCGGCAAAGCTGAGCGCGGCCAGCACCAGGCCGACCCAGGCCTGTGCCGGGGCGCCCTGGATATCGCGACGCAGCACCCGCAGCGGCGAAACGTCGGCCAGGCGCACGAACGGCCAGGCGCCAAAACCGACCAGCAGGATCAGCGAAGCCAGCACCGCCTGCAACGCCGGCCAGGCGGACGGCGCCGGCAAGGCGATCGCCATCAAAGGTGCGATCGCCTGCGCGAGCAGGAAGTGCACCCCGTAACCGATCAGCGCGCCGACCAGCCCGCCGACCAGCGCCAGCAACAACAACTCGCCGACCAGCACCCGCAACAGTTCGCCCTGCGTCATGCCCAGCGCCTTGACGACCGCGCAGGTATCGAGGTGGCGAACCGCGAAGCGGCGGGCCGCCAGGGCCACGGCCACCGCCGCAATCAGCGCCGACAGCAGCGCCACCAGCGACAGGAACTGTTCGGCCCTATCCAGGGTCGTGCGCAGTTCCGGGCGTCCGTCATCGACGGTTTCCAGGCGCTCGGCGGTCCCCAGCCGCGAGCGCAGCCACGACGCGTACCCATCGATCTGCGCCCGGTCATCGCCGGCGACCATCAGCCGGTGGCTGACCCGGCTGCCCGGCTGCACCAGGCCGGTGGCGGCCAGGTCTTGCAGCGGCACCAGGATGCGCGGCGCGAAATTGACGAAGCCCCCTCCCCGGTCGGGCTCCAGCGCGATCTGCGCGGTCAGCCGGAATGTCGATTCGCCCAGGCTCAGCGCATCGCCGTTGCGCGCATCGAGCGAGTTGACCAGCTGCGGGTCGGCCCACGCCTCACCCGCCACCGGTAGCGGCGCTGCGACCGTCTCGCCAGCGCTGCCCTGCACGAAGACCCGCGGCCGGCCCCGCAGCGGATACCCCGGATCGAACGCCTTGACCGATGCCAGTCGCGGCAGGGCACCGGCACTGACCATGCTCGGGAACTCGACGGTGCGGGCGATCTTGAGCCCGCGCCGCTGCGCCTCTTGCGCGTAGGAAGCCGGCAGCTCGCGCGAGCTGCGCACGATCAGGTCGGCGCCCAGCAGCTCGGCCGCCTGCGATTCGAGCGCCACCCGCAGCCGGTCGACGAAGAAGCCCACCGCGGCGATCGACGACACGGCGATGATCAACGCCGCCAGCAACAGGCCCAGTTCGCCCCCGCGCCAGTCGCGGGCAGCAAAACGGAATATCAGCGAAAGCGTCTTGGACATGGTTGGGATACCCTGTTGGCCGAGGGTGACCGGTGGCAACGAGGGCCGGGAACGGACACGCAATAGGAGGCGGAAAGCACGTGATGCGATGGTATTTTGACTTCATTTCCCCCTATGCCTATTTACAGAGCACACGGCTTGCACGGCTATCGCGGCTCGACACCGTCCAATGCGTGCCCCTCCTGTTCGCCGGCCTGCTCAAGCACTGGGGTCATATCGGGCCTGCTGAGCTGCCGCCCAAACGCGACTTCACGTTCCGCCATGTCGCCTATATCGCGCACCGCGACGGTATCGCGCTCACCTTCCCACCGCACCATCCGTTCAACCCGCTGCCCCTTTTACGGTTGTCGCAGGCCCTGGGGAACGACCTGGCCAGCGTACAGCGGATCTTTCGCTTCGTCTGGGAGCAGGGCCATACGCCGGACGACGCAACGGCCTTTGATGCACTATTGAATGAGCTAGGGGTCGGGCGGCAGGCGCTGGCAGACCCGGCGATCAAGCAAGCGCTGCAGCGCAATGGCGAGCAGGCGATCGCCGACCAGGTCTTCGGGGTGCCCACCGTCGTGTACGCCGGCGAAACCTACTGGGGCGACGACGCGACCGACATGGTGCTCGCCTCGGCCGGTCGCAACGATCATCCGCACGCCTGGCCGGCGGCGGCCATCGCTGCCGCGCGCGCGCTGCCCCAGGGCCCGGCCCGCCCGCGACCGGCGCCGGCGCCGGTCATCCCGCCCGATCCCTCCAGCCATGCGCCGCGAATCCCCTACCTGCCGATCGACCTGAAGGAGCCGGCCGACATCGTGCGCGCCGTCCGTGAGCGGCGCGGCGGTGCGCTGATCGAACTGGACCGGATGCTGCTTTACAGTCCCGAACTGGCGATGGGCTGGAACCACCTGCTGGGCAACGTGCGTACCCGCTTCGAAGTCGAACCCAGGTTACGCGAGCTGGCGATGTGCCTGGTGGCCGTGCTCAACCGGGCCGAGTACGAGTTCTTCCAGCACAGCCCGCTGTTGTTGGCCGCAGGCGCGACCCAGGCCCAGGTCGATGCGCTGCGCGACCCGGACGCTGCCCGCGCCAATGAGGCGCTGTTCAGTGACCTCGAACGCGCGCCTGCATCGGCCTGACGATCGACATGACCCGCACGGTGCAGGTGCAGCAGGCGGCGTTCGATGTCTGCCATCGCGAACTTGGCGAGCGACGACTGGTCGAACTGATCGCGACCATCGCCGCGTACAACATGGTGTCGCGCTTCCTGGTGGCGTTGAATGTGCATCCGCAAGAGTAGCCTGCGACCCCACGGTCGCCCGGCTACCTGCCGTATTGGCTCACGAGCAGTGTGAATCCCTCGCCAAACAGTGAGCGTTCAATCGGCCCACTGAATCCTGCGGCACGCAGCAGCGATTCCTGCCTGGTTCGCGTCGGGCACGATGTTCCCCCACATCAATTCTTCCAGACCTGTCTGCAATGGAAATCGGAACTCCTCCTGCCTGGATTCAGCCAATGTCGCCGGATACGTCTCATCGACGATGACGATCCAACCTCCGGGGCGCAACACGCGCGCACGCCTGAATTACCGAAGGCCGTATCTGCGGCGCGATCTCGTGCAAGACCTCGACCATCACCACGATGTCGAACGACGACTGGCACCACGTCGGCGACATCGCCTTCCAGAATCCGATCCGCTCGTCCAGCCCGGCGCGCCGCACCGCACGCGCCGCCAATCCGGTAGGATCGATGTCGATTCCCGTCAAGCGTGCATTTGGAAAGGCCTTGGCCATCTGCAATTGCAGCAGACCTGTGCCACAGCCCAACTCGAGTACGCTTGCACCAAGCGTCGAGCCGCTCGGCGATGCCGTCGAGTCCGCGAAGGATCTTGCGTGCCACCATGACGTTCACGCCGGCGATTGCTGCGCGACGCCTTGGCGAATTCATCGCTGCGCCCTTGAAACGGTAACGTGGCCCCGGTGCGGAACGCGCATGCCTGCCGATAGTCGTCGGTGGCGAACTGGTCCCCAGCCTGACGTAGCCGCCAAGAAAGCGAGGATGCGTCGGCTGGGCGAGGGATCGAATCGATATGAGGCGCCAGCCGCACCGCTCCTGGCCGTCGGCCTCAAGCAGGCCAAAGCCGTAGGCCGTCGTGCACCAGATCCGTACATAGGCCTGTGAAACCCCATTCTGCGGAAAGCCCCCGTGACTGTCACATCCGGCGCTTCATTGAGGGACTTGAACAAACCGAGGCGCATGCCAAGGTCTATCAGATGCATGGCGTTGAAGCCGCGACGCCAGGCGAAGATGCGGGCAACCTGCTCATCGGCGCCGACCTCGCCGGCGACTGCATATTCGGCCTATCAGTGCTCATGCTAAGCCCCCTGTTCATCCGTCAGGAACCGCAGGCAACATGCTCGACGACATCGCAACCGTGATGCTGGACCCTACGCCAAGGTTGCGGGCGCTACCGGCCAGCCCTGACCCGGGCTCCGCGCTCAGCTACTGACCCGACCGTGCGATACCAATCATCAAAGATCACACGAAATTTCGCAAGGGCAGACGGACTCGTTCGCGACGCGCTCGCCGCACACTTGGCCGATCCGGCTTCATCGCCTGTCACGACCGCGACGTCTTTCTCAGTTCGGTCCGGGAATGACTCTCGTCGCACTTTCCTGTCGATCATTGGCAGACGGCCGGTCGATCCGAAAACACTCTTGTCGACAGCTATCGTTACACGCAGCAGACATTTCTCATGCGTCGAGCACCCCGACAAGCGTCGCATTGAAGGAATCGGCCGCCTCGAACTGCACCCAGTGCCCCGCCCCTCGATCAGGGTCAGCGACCCGAACCGGGGCGCGAGCGACAGGCCTCGCTCGATCAGGTGCTGGCGGCCGAGGTAGAGCACGTCCCGCGCGCCCCAGATGCCGTCGACCCGGCATTGCACCGCCGGCAGCGTACGCATCAGGATATCGGTCTTGGACAGGCGCCGGCGTTTCATCCGGTCGCGCGCGAGATTGTCCGCGTGGATGCCCAGAGACAACTCGTCGATCGACGTTTCGCCGGCCAACATCAGCGTGGCCAGGTTGTGCCGATGGATGGCGGTGCGCGCTTCGCCTTCGGGCAGATGCGCCCAGGCGCGCAGCATCAGTGGATTCATCGGCTCGGTGCTGAGCGCCGGGGCGCCGGCCAGCACCAATTGGCGCACCTGCGCCGGCCGGCGCGTTGCCATCAGACAGGCGACCATCGAACCGAACGAAAAGCCGACGAGGTCCACCGCGGATGGGTTGACCAGCAGATCGAGACCGAGCTCGATCCATTCGGGCAGCACATCGGCATCCTCTCCAAGCGGCGGGCGGCGGAATCCCTGGGCCAGGCAGATCAGGCACGACGACCCTGCGGCCTGCGAGGCCCAATGCCCCGATGTTGCGTATCCAATGGGAGTCCAACTGCCCGAACCGCCATGCAACAGCACCACGGGTTCGCCGTCACCCCAGGTGTGCCACACCACGGAGCCGTCGCCGCAAGGCGTCTCGAAACGCCGCGCTGCAAGCTCGATCGGCATCGAGCTCGGCCATGGAACGAACCTCGGAAGGAAATAGGGGAACAGTGCTCATCGTCGCTTCGGTTTCACTGGAGGGACGTTGATGAACCCAAGACCCTTGTTTGACCCTGCTGCTGAATCAAGGACCTTGTCATGCGGGAAGACTTGCCAATATACTGATCGTTGGCCATCCCAATTCCTGCCCCCAGGGACCACAATTGCGGCCGCCAATGCACACAAGAGCAAGTGCACTACAACAAGTCAAACAGGAGACGATTGATGATACTGCTGGATCAGCGATCAGGATCCTGCATCGCCGCCGCGGTGGCCGCAATGACCACGACAGCCGTCGCACAAGACAAGAAAGACGATGTTCCGGGATGGGCGAAAGATCGGCCTGCGACCGAAGCCGCCAATAGATTGGCACCGATAGCGGCGTCGCCGATCCCGACCGCGGCCGACAAACTGCCCACCAGCAAACTAAGCTGCTCCCCGGCTTCAAGGTCGAGACCTGGGCATCCGGTGTGCTCGATGCGCGCGCGCTGCGCGAGGCGATAAGGCACCTGTTCGTCAGTACGCTGTTCGTCGGCAACAAGGTGTACGTGATCCTGATGGAAGGCAAGCGCGAGCCCAAGACCATCATCGCCGATACCCAGTACCCGAGCGGCATCGAGTTCCACAAGGGCACGCTGTACTTCGCCACGCACAAGCAGATCGTGCGCTACGACAACATCGAGGACAAGCTCGACAACCTCGGGCAAGCCGACGGTGTTGTACGACAAACCGCCCGGCGGGGATGACCACAGCTGGAAATACATCCGTCCACGACGACAAGCTGTACTACAGCATCGGGGCGCCCTGCAACATCTGCGACCCGGGCGACTATGCCAAGATCTATCGGATGAACCTGGATGGCAGCAACATCGAGACGATCGCATCGGGCGTGCGCAACACGGTCGGCTTCGACTTCGATCCCAAGAACGGTGAGCTCTGGTTCACCAACAATGGTCGCGACTGGATGAGCGAGACCTGCCCAACGACACGCTCAATGTCGTCAAGGGCAAGAATCCGCATTTTGGTTTCTCTCGTACTGCCATCAGGGCAACATCCGCGATCCCGAGTTCGGCTGGGGCAAGTCGTGTGAGGAGTTTCAGCAACCTGCCGCGCTGATCGGCCCGCATGCCGGATCCCTTGGCATGACCTTCTATGACGGCAAGATGTTTCCCGAGAAGGTCAGGCGATCTTCCTTGCTCGCCACGGTCCGTGGAATCGCACCAGAAATGCGCCGACATCATGGTCGCCTGGCCCGACGGGGAAAGCGTGCTGGGTCGAGCTGTTCATGACCGGATTCGTCGAGAACAACACCTACCTCGCCGACCTGTCGATCTGCTGGTCATGAAGGACGGCTCGATGCTGGTCAGCGATGACTTTGCCGGAGCGATCTATCGCATCAGTTATACCGGCCAGTAATGGTCGGCTGTTCCGGCCACAACGGCCGGTCCTTGTCACAATGTTGTATCTTGCCGACCGAATCGCGAGCGCTGGTTCGCGATGCGGTCGGTGACGGCGGCAGCTTTGTTGCTGTCCTGCACGATGACGCAGGCGCAGAGCCCGGCTGCGGACGCCGCGGCTGACCGGGCGGGCTCGGGCGCGACCGCACCGGCAGCGACCGTGTCCGCCGATTACGATGCCCGGTACGCGGCCACCTGTGCCGCCTGCCACGGCGCCGATGGGCGCAGCGATACCGACACCACGCCGGTTCTGTCCGGTCAGCACTCGTTCTACGCGCTCACCCAGTTGTTTCTCTTTCGCGAGGGACGCCGCGCAAACCAGGAAATGTCGGCCGTCGCCAAGGCGATGAGCAACGAGGACATGCAGGGCTTCGCGTCGTTTATTGCAACGCTGCCGCCGGTGCCACCGCCGCGCCCGGCGCCGGCCGATGCCGACAAGATGGCCCGCGGCGAGGCGCTGGCCAAGCAATACAAGTGCAGCTTCTGCCACGGCGCCGACTTCAGCGGCGGCGAGCAGGTTCCCCGGATCGCCGGCCAGCACGAAACCTACCTGCTATCGACGCTGCGCGAATTCAAGAATGGCGAGCGCCAGGGCTACACGATGGCGATGATAGGCGCTGTCAGCGAGATCTCCCAGGAGGAACTGGACACCGTCGCCTACTATCTGGCGCGACTCGGCGCCGAACCCGCGCCGGCCGCCGGCCGCTAACGCCTGATGCCCTCCGGAAGGCGGGGTGCCGCGGCCCGGGACGACGCCGTTCAGACGATGCCGTTCATCACCGACACCGGCTTGCCGGCTATCCATCCCCGGATCACCGCGGCCAGGCCGTTGGCGAAAGCGTCGAACACCCGGTCGTTGACATAGCCCAGGTGCGGCAGCATCGTCACCTGGGGCAGCCGGTAGAGCGGCCGCAACGGATCGTCGGCGGGCACCGGCTCGTTGGCGAACACGTCGATCGCCAGCTTGCCCGGCCGGCCGGCGGCCATTGCGTGCTGTAGTGCGTCGGCATCGATCAGGCCGGCGCGCGAGGTGTTCACCAGCATCGCCGTCGGCTTCATCAGCGACAAGTCGTCGCTGGCGATCATCGCGCGGGTGGCTGGCGCCAGCACCATGTGCACCGACAGCACATCGGCGCGCCGGAACAAGTCCTGGCGACCGACCAGCGCGGCACCACCGGCCTGCGCCCGCTCGGCGCTCAGGTTCGGGCTCCAGGCGATCACCTCCATGCCCATCGCCCGCCCGACCGCGGCCACCCGTTGGCCGATGTCCCCCAGGCCGAGCAGACCCAGGCAGCGACCCTCGAGGACGCCGGGCAACGGATACGGCCGGCCGGCGGCATCGGTCCGCCAATGACCGGCCAGCAGCCCGCTGGCGGCCGGCACGACCTGCTTGTCGGCAGCCAGGATCAGCGCCCAGGTCACCTCGGCGGTCGAGGCCTTGCTCGGTCCCCCGGGCGTGTTCGACACCGGAATGCCGCGGGCGGCCGCCGCGACATGGTCGCAACTGGGATTGCGGGCGCCGGTGAACGCGATGAAGCGCAGCCCGGGCAGTCGCGCCAGCAGGTCGGCAGGCAGCGGCATGCGCTCGCGGACTAGGCAGATCCCGTCGACCCCCGAGCGCGGCCACCACGGCCGCCGGATTGCCAAGCGGGTGGCGGTGCACGTCGATCCGCACGTCCGCCTGCAGCGCCTGGATCGCGGGATGCCGGCCGATCGCATCCTCGTAGTCATCGAGGATCGCGATCCGCAATCGTCGCTGGTTGGTGTCGCTCGTCGCCATGTCACTCGTTCCATTAGGGCCCTGGGGACCCGAATTATGCTTTCTGTCAGGCTACACTTGACAATCGCATCCACCAATCGACTTTCGGAGGCTCCATGTCGGTGGTCCAGGTCATCCGCAAACCCACGCTCAGGCTCGACCCCAACGACGATGTGATCATCGCCGCCCGCCCACTCAAGGAGGGCGCCCGGATCGCCGACGAAGACCTGAGCTGTCGCCAGGCGATCCCGGCCGGCCACAAGATTGCCGGCCGCAAGCTGGCCGCCGGCGAGCCGGTGCGGCGCTACAACCAGATCATCGGCTTTGCCACCGCCGAGATCCTGCCCGGGGACCATGTGCACAGTCACAACCTGGCCTTCAACACCTTCGAGCGCGACTACGCGATCGGCGCCGACGTGAAGGCGGTGCCCAAGGTTGCGCAAGCGGCGACCTTCATGGGCATCCGGCGGGCCGACGGGCGGGTCGCCACCCGCAACTACATCGGGGTGATCTCCACGGTCAACTGCTCGGCCTCGGTGTCGCATTTCGTGGCCAACCATTTCACGCCGGAGCGCCTGATGCAGTGGCCGCACATCGACGGCGTCGTGCCCATCACCCACAGCGTGGGCTGCGGCATGGCCAGCGATGGCGAGGGCATGGACATGCTGCGCAAGACGATGGCCGGCTATGCCCGCCACCCGAACTTCGCCGGCGTGGTCATCATCGGGCTTGGCTGCGAGGCCAACCAGATGGGCGCGCGCTGTTCGCCGCCCAGGGTCTGAGCGAATCGACGCTGCTCGCCGCTGATCATCCAGTCTACCGGCGGAACCCGCAAGACCGTCGAGGCGGCGATCGAGGCGGTCGAGAGCATGCTGCCCGTGGCCAACAAGGTCACCCGCGAGCCGGTGCCGGCCAGCGAGTTGATCGTCGGCCTGCAATGCGGTGGCTCGGACGGTTACTCGGGCATCACCGCGAACCCGGCGCTGGGCGCCGCCTGCGACCTGCTGGTGGCGCACGGTGGCACGGCCATCCTGTCCGAGACCCCCGAGGTCTACGGGGCCGAGCACCTGCTGACCCGGCGCGCCGTCAGCGACGAGGTCGCGCAAAAGCTGATCCGCCGGATCAAGTGGTGGGAAGCCTACACCGCGCGCAACAACGGCAGCATGGACAACAACCCGTCTCCGGGCAACAAGGCCGGAGGCCTGACCACCATCCTTGAAAAATCACTGGGGGCGGTGGCCAAAGGCGGCACCACCAACCTGGTCGAGTTCTACGAGTATGCCGACCCGGTGCTGGCCAAGGGTTTCGTCTTCATGGACACCCCGGGCTACGACCCGGTGTCGATCACCGGGCAGGTCGCCGGCGGCGCCAACCTGATCACGTTCACGACCGGGCGCGGCTCGGTGTACGGCTGCAAGCCGGCGCCCAGTCTCAAGTTGGCCACCAATTCGGCGCTGTTCGAGCGCATGTCCGAGGACATGGACATCAACTGCGGCGATATCGTCGACGGGCACATGACGGTCCAGCAAAAGGGCGAGGAAATCTTCCGTCGCTGGCTGACCCTGGCCTCGGGCGAGAAATCGCTCAGCGAGGAACTGGGCATCGGTAACGAGGAGTTCATTCCCTGGTTCCTCGGCGCCGTAATGTGATCCTCCCGCCACCGGTTGGGGCCCGCTAGGCACCGACCATCCCGGCATTGACCTGGGTCATCATCGCGCCACTTCAACCCGGTACGCTGCAGGCTGACGCTTGCACGGAGGGCTTGCCGCATGGGTCCGGGCCGACTGGAACCGTTGTTCAATCCGCAATCGATCGCCGTCTTCGGCGCCAGCATCGGCAGCCGCTCGGTCGGTTCGCTGGTTTACGCGAACCTGCTGGGAGGCGGCTTTGCGGGCCGGATCGTACCGGTCAATCCCAGGCATGCCGACCTCGACGGCACGCGTTGCCTCAAGCACATCGGCGAACTGGACGTGCCGGTCGACCTGGCGGTCATTGCCACGCCGGCCCGCACTGTCGAAGCTCTGGTGGCCGATTGCGCACGGGCCGGCATTCATCACGCGATCATCCTGTCGGCCGGCTTCGGTGAAACCGGCGCGGCCGGACGAGCGCGCGAAGCCCGCTTGCTGCAGGCGGCCCGTCGCCACGGCGTGCGCCTGGTCGGCCCCAATTGCGTCGGTCTGGCCCGGCCCTGGCAAAAACTGGATGCCACGTTCCTGCGCACCACGGCTCCCGCCGGCAGCCTGGCTGTCGTGTCGCAGTCCGGCGCCCTGTGCGCGGCGATCGCCGACTGGGCCGAGCCGCACCACCTGGGGTTGTCGGCGCTGGTCTCGATGGGCAACTCGGCCGACCTGGACTTCGGCGAGGTGCTCGATTTTCTGAGCACCGACCCCAGGACCGGCGCGATCCTGCTCTATGTCGAGGGCATCAAGCAGGCCCGCTCGTTCCTGTCGGCGTTGCGCATCGCAGCCCGGCAAAAGCCGGTGGTCATCATCAAGGCCGGTCGTCACCAGCAAAGTGCGCAGGCCGCGCATACGCACACCGGGGCACTGATAGGCTCTGACGCGGTGTTCGACGCCGCGATCGAGAGCGTCGGCGCAGTGCGCGCCCATTCATTTGGCCAGTTGTTCAGCGCCGCCGAGGTCCTGGGTGCCGGCGTGCGGGTGCGCGGTTCGCGGCTGGCCATCATCACCAATGGCGGCGGCGCCGGGGTGCTGGCGGCCGACCACGCCGCCGATCTGGCAATCGCGTTGCCGTCGCCGGGCGCACGCACGCTGGCCAGCCTGAACGAACACCTGCCGGCCTACTGGTCGCAACGCAACCCGGTCGACATCCTGGGCGATGCCTCGGCCGAGATCTACCGGCTCGCTGTGGCGGCCTGTCTGCAGGACGACGCCTTCGACGCCGTACTGGTGATGCTGACCCCGCAGGCGATCACCGACGCGCTGGACGCCGCCAGGGCCGTGATCGCGGCGCGCAGCGCCCACCCGGGCAAGCCGGTGCTCGCGTGCTGGATGGGCGAAACCTCGGTCACCGCGGCCCGCACGATGCTCAGCGCCGCCGGCATCGCCGACTTCACGACCCCCGAGCGGGCGGTCGAGGCATTCTCGTGGCTGGCCCGCCATGAACGCAACCGCCAACTGGCGCTCGAAACCCCATCGACCGGGGTCGATGCACCCGTGCCCGATCTTGCCCGGGCGCGCGAACTGATCCACAGGGCCCGCCAGCAGGGCCGCCAGATGCTGTCCAGTGCCGAGTGTCGCACGCTGCTGGCCTGCTTCGGTATTCCGGTCAATCCCACCCTGGCGGTCGGCTCGCGCGAGGCGCTGGTGGCCGCCTGCGAGCGTCTGGGCTGGCCGGTCGCGATCAAGATCGACGCCGAGCAGGTGACCCACAAGACCGATGTCGGCGGAGTGCGGCTGAATGTCGCCAATGCCGAAGAGGCACTGGGCGCCTATGACGCGATGCTCGAATCGGTGGCGCGCGGCGCGCCGCAGGCGCCTATCGAGGGCGTCACCGTCGAGCCGATGATCCGCGACCGGCAGTGCCGCGAACTGGCGCTGGGTATCGCCCGCGACCCGGTCTTTGGCGCCACCTTGCTGTTCGGCGCCGGCGGCACGATGATCGAGTTGCTGCGCGATACCGCGGTGGCGCTCCCGCCGCTGAACGAGGTGCTCGCCGAGCGCCTGATCCGGCGCACCCGCGTCTCGACACTGCTCGATGCGTTTCGCGACCTGTTACCCGCCGACAGGCGCGCGGTGGTGCAGGTGCTGCTGCGCCTGTCCGACCTGGCGAGCGAGTTGCCCGAGGTGCTCGAGTTGGACATCAATCCGCTGCTCGCCGGTCCCGACGGGGCGATCGTCATCGACGCCCGTGTCCGGATCACCGATGCGCCACCCGCCGGGGCGCAACACCCGCACCTGGCGATCCTGCCCTATCCACGTCACCTCGAATCGCGCGAATCACTGCCCAACGGAGCGGAACTGCTGATCCGGCCGATTCGCGCCGAGGATGCCGAGCGCGAGCAGGCGTTCGTGCGCAACCTGTCCCCCCAGGCCCGTCAATCGCGTTTCATGCACGCGATGAAGGAACTCACGCCGACCATGCTCGCGCGATTCACCCAGATCGACTACAGCCGCGAGATGGCGCTGGTCGCGTTGACCGAGACCGACGGCGTGCCCACGCAACAGGCCGTTGCCCGCTACGCAATCAACCCCGACCAGACCAGTTGCGAATTCGCAATTGTCGTGTCCGACGCGCTGCAGAACCAGGGGATCGGCCGACGCCTGATGAAGGCGCTGATCCGGGCCGCCCGCGGTCACGGCCTGCAGACGATGGAAGGGACGGTGCTGGCCGACAACCGGCCGATGCTGGGCATGATCGCCAAGCTGGGCTTCACGCGCCGGCTGATGACCGATGATCCCTCCATCTACCAGGTCGAACTGCAACTGTAGCCGCCCAAGGAGCCGCCGTGCTGACCGTGATCTCCCACTCCGCCTGCCACGGCCACGAGCCGGGCGGTGCTCATCCCGAGCATGCGGACCGGCTCGATGCGATCAACGACCAGCTGATCATGTCCGGGCTGCAGGCCGTGCTCGATTTTCGCGAGGCGCCAAGGGTCACGATGGCGCAATTGCAGCGGGTGCACGGGGCCGCCTACATCGAGCGGATCCTCGCGACCCCGGTGCACGACGGCCCGCAAGAGGTCGATCCGGACACGATCTGGGCGAGCGGCTCGGATGAGGCGGCGCTGCGCGCCGCCGGCGCCGGCGTGCTGGCGGTCGACCTGGCGATGGCCGATCCGCGCCATCGCTCGTTCTGCGCGATCCGTCCGCCCGGCCATCATGCGGGGCGCGATCAGGCGATGGGGTTTTGCTTTTTCAACAACATCGCCGTGGCCGCCGCCCATGCGCTGGCGTTTCACGGCCTGACACGGGTCGCAATCGTCGACTTCGACGTGCATCACGGCAACGGCACCGAGGCCATCTTCCGCGACGACCCGCGGGTGCTGTTCTGCTCGAGTTTCCAGCACCCGTTCTATCCATTCACCGGCCACGACTCCGACGCGCCCAACCTGGTCGGCGTGCCGCTGCCCGCAGGTACCGGTTCAGCGGCGTTCCGCGAGGCGATCAGTGCGCACTGGCTGCCGGCACTCGAGCGGTTTGCGCCGCAGATGCTGTTCATTTCCGCCGGGTTCGATGCGCACCGCCTCGACGAGATGTCCAACATGGGGCTGGTCGAGGCGGATTTCGAGTGGATCACCGAGGCGCTGGTGAAGGTGGCCGGGCGCCACGCCGATGGGCGGATCGTGTCGATGCTCGAAGGCGGCTACGATCCGGGCGCGCTGGCGCGCAGCGTGGTCAGCCACCTGCGGGCGCTGATGGACTATTGACGCCATGGGGTTCGCCTGTTCTTTGCAAGCTCATCTTGAAAAGTTTTGTTCCGCGCCAAAACTGCATCCATGTCGGCAGTGGTCATTGCTTCGAAATCCGCGATCCCGTTTTTCTGCAAATCGGCAAGCTGCTCTTCGGAAATAAAGAACGCGTCACAGCCTTCGCCCGTCGGGAGAAAAAACTCAATCAGGAAATCACCTTCCCATGAACGCAATTGAGGCGATGGTCTGAGCCACCCCCACGCCTTCAACGCGCTCTTTTCCTCATCCGTGTGCCAACCAATAAAATACCGACTGTCTGGTGGGTTGTTCATACTGAACTTGGTAAAACCACCTTTGTATATCCAAGGCTTCACCAGAAAGTCACTCATCGTTGCATCCTCATCTAGAACGGGATTTCTTCACCGCCCACCGTAAGGCCTCCTGGCCGTCGGTGCGTATCAAGGCGCAGGATGTCGTGCATCAGCCGGCCAGCGGACGATAGCGCAGCCGGGTGGGCCGGGCGCCCTCTTCGCCGAGCCGGTTGCGCTTGTCGGCCTCGTATTCCTGGTAGTTGCCGTTGAAGAAGGTCCACTGCGAATCGCCCTCGGCCGCCAGGATGTGCGTGGCAATGCGGTCCAGGAACCAGCGGTCGTGCGAGATCACCAGGATAGAGCCGGCGAATTCGAGCAATGCGTCCTCGAGCGAGCGCAGGGTTTCGACATCCAGGTCGTTCGACGGTTCGTCCAGCAGCAACACGTTGCCGCCCTTGAGCAGCGTTTTGGCCAGGTGCAGGCGGCCGCGCTCACCGCCCGACAGGCTGCCGACCCGCTTTTGCTGGTCCTGGCCCTTGAAGTTGAAGCGGCCCAGGTAGGCGCGCGAAGGCATCTCGAAGCGCCCGACGTTGATGATGTCCAGGCCTCCCGAGATCTCCTCCCAGACGTTGTGCTCGCCCTCGAGCGACTCGCGCGACTGGTCGACGTAGGCGGTCTCGACCGTCGAACCGATCTCGATCTCGCCCTTGTCGGGCTTCTCGACGCCGTTGATCATCCGAAACAAGGTCGACTTGCCGGCACCGTTGGGCCCGATGATGCCGACGATCGCACCGGCCGGGACCTTGAAGCTCAGGTTGTCCATCAGGACCCGGTCGCCGTAGCTCTTGGTGACGCCCTTGAACTCGATCACCGACGAACCCAGCCGCTCGGCCACCGGAATGAAGATCTCCTGGGTCTCGTTGCGCTTCTGGTACTCGTAGGAGCTCAGTTCGTCAAAGCGCTGCAGCCGCGCCTTGCTCTTGCTCTGGCGGCCCCGGGCATTCTGGCGCACCCAGTCCAGTTCCTTGCGCATCGCCTTCTGGCGGGCCGATTCGGTGGCTTCCTCGAGCTTGAGGCGGGCCTCCTTCTGGTCCAGCCAGCTGCTGTAGTTGCCCTTCCAGGGAATGCCGCGGCCACGGTCCAACTCGAGAATCCACTCGGCGGCGTTGTCCAGGAAATAGCGGTCGTGGGTCACGGCGACCACCGTGCCCGGGAACTTGGCCAGGAACTGCTCCAGCCACTCGACGCTTTCGGCATCGAGGTGGTTGGTCGGCTCATCGAGCAGCAACATGTCGGGTCGCGACAGCAACAACCGGCACAGCGCGACCCGGCGCTTCTCGCCTCCGGACAACGGCCCCACCTTGGCCTCCCACGGGGGCAGGCGCAACGCATCGGCGGCGATCTCGAGCTGATGCTCGCTGTCGGTGCCGCTGGTGGCCAGGATGGCCTCGTACTTGGCCTGCTCGGCCGCCAGCAGGTCGAAGTCAGCATCGGGCTCGGCATAGGCGGCGTACACGGCCTCGAGTTTGGCCTTGGCATCGAAGACCTCGCCCATCCCCGATTCGACCGCCTCGCGCACCGTGTGCTCCGGGTCGAGCTCGGGCTCCTGGGTCAGAAAGCCTACTTTCAGGTCGGGCATTGCCCGCGCCTCGCCCTCGATCTCGGTGTCCACGCCGGCCATGATCCGCAGCAATGTCGACTTCCCGCTGCCGTTCAGGCCCAGCACGCCGATCTTGGCGCCCGGAAAAAACGAGAGCGACACATCCTTGAGAATCTGTCTTTTCGGCGGGACGGTCTTGCCGACCCGGTTCATCGTGAATACATACTGCGCCATGTCTTACCACTGCCAGAAGAAGGATTGAGCAACCCGTGATTATCCTTCATTCGGCGCGCCGTGCCTCGTTTGCCATAATGGCCGGTGCAGTCCCCCCATCTGGAGCGCGATGCGAACCAACACCCTGGCGCTGATTCGCGGCGTTGTCACCGACTTCTTTGCCGACCGGGCCTCGCAGTTCGCGGCCGCGCTGTCGTTCTACGCAGCCTTCTCGCTGGCCCCGCTGCTGGTGCTGATGCTGACCGTGCTCGCCTTCATCCTGGACGGGCCGCAGGCGCGCGACTACCTGCTGGGCCAGATCGGCGAGCAACTGGGCGCTCAGGTGTCCGACACCGTGGCGAACATGCTCGATCGCGCCGCCCAGACGCAGCGGCGCGGGCTGGCCGCCGGGATGGCCACCGCGGTGATGATCATCGGTGCCACGGCGGTGATCATGTCGATGAAGGCCGCGCTCGACCACATTTTCGGCGCCAACAGCCCCGACCGGGCGCGCGACCTCTGGATGGGTATCGTGGTCGCCCGCTTCAAGGCCTTCCTGATGGTGATCCTGCTGGCCGCGCTGCTGGCGGGCTCGCTGCTGTTTACCGCGGTGACCGGCGGCGTCATCAGCGCGGTCGGCGACGTGCTGCCCGACTGGGTCGACCTGGCCGGCTGGACCAACACCGGCCTGGCACTGGCGCTGCTCTGGCTGCTCGTGTACATCTGCCTGCGCTTTTTCCCCGACAAGCCGCCCGGCCCGCGCGCCGCGATGTTCGGCGCGCTGATCACCACCGTGCTGCTGACCGGCGGCAAGCACGTGATCGCCTGGTATGTGGGCACCGTGGGCACCGCCTCGGCCTTCGGCGCGGCCGGCGCACTCGCGGTGTTCTTGGTGTGGATCTTCTTTTCGGCCAACTTCTTCCTGCTGGGCGCCGAGTGTGCCAAATGGTTTGACAGGCTCTGGCCGCCGGCTGCCCGTAGCGGCTGAATAAGCGATAATCAGGCCAGCCGGTCACCAGAACCGGCCTGATCGCAGTGACCCGCCCAGGCGCACCGCAAGCCCCCTTGCCTGCCGCCGGCGGTCCGCCAATCAAGGACATCACCATGAACACCCCACAACTGCCTCCAGTCACGACCCGCGTCTCACGCGCCGCCACCGCGCTCGCGCTCGCGCGGGGCCTAGGTCTGGCGTCGACGCCGGTCAGCGTCCAGGCCGCATCGGCCCCGGTCGGCACCCAGGCCGACGGAAAAATCTCCTACTACGGCAAAAAATTCGCCGGGCGCAAGACCGCCAGCGGCGAGAAGTTCGATCCGGAGGCGATGACGATGGCCCATCCCAAGTGGCCGTTCGGCACCCGGGTCAGAGTGACCAACCTCCAGAACAAGAAGTCCGTGGTGCTGCGGGTCAACGACCGCGGCCCGTCGATTCCCGACCGGGTCGCCGACGTATCGTCTGGCGCCGCGCGCAAGCTCGGCTTCATCAAGGCAGGCCTGGTGGACGCCCGGCTCGAAGTCGTCGCGGCCGCCAAGCCCGCCAAGGCAAAGGCCGGGGACACCGCCGCCAAAGCACCTGCCACCAATAAAGGGACCACCAAGCCATGAACCACGAACAGGACCGCACCAACCTTGCCGCGGCCCTGCGCTGGGCCGCCCGACTGGGCCTGAACGAGGGCGTGTGCAATCATTTCAGCTACGAGATCGAACCGGGTCGCTACCTGATCAACCCACAGGGTCTGCACTGGGCCGAGGTACGCGTCTCGGACATCCTGCTGATCGACGACAACGGCGAAGTGCTCGAGGGTCCGCACGCGCTCGAGCCCACGGCTTTTTTCATCCACAGCTGGATTCACCGGACCAACCCGCAGGCCCGCTGCATCCTGCACACGCACATGCCTTATGCCACGGCCCTGACGCTCGTCTACGGGGGCGAACTCGTCTGGTGCAACCAGAACACGCTGCGCTTTTGGAACCGTGTCAGCTATGACAACACCTACGGTGGCGTGGCCCTCGACGATGCCGAGGGCAAACGGATCGCGGCGATGCTCAAGGACAAGGAAGTGATGTTCATGGCCAGTCACGGCGTCACCGTGGTCGGCCAGTCCATCCCCTGGGCCTTCGACGATCTTTACTACCTCGAACGAGCCTGCATGCACCAGGTACTGGCCACCCAGGCGAGCAATGGTCGCCCGCTGCGCCACATCCCGCCCGCCACCTGCGAACAGGTCGCCCGCCAGATCGCGGGCGAGCGCCAGCAAAGCGACCTGCATTTCGAGTCGATCAAGCGCCTGCTCGATCGCGACCAACCCGACTGGCGAGGCTGACCCACGATGCTCGAGATTGCAGAAGATCGTTTCGAGCAGGAGGTCATCGAGGCGTCCAGGTCGCAGTTGGTTCTTGTCGACTTCTGGGCGCCATGGTGCGGTCCCTGCCGGATGCTCGGCCCGGTACTCGAGCGGGCCGAGGCCCGCTACGAGGGCCAGGTGCGCCTGGTCAAGATCAATTCGGATGAGAACCCGGGGCTGTCGGCCCGCTACGCGGTGCGCTCGATCCCGTTCGTCATGGCGTTTCGCGATGGTGAACCTGTCGACCAGTTCGTGGGCGCGCTGCCGCAGGGACAGGTGCTGGCCTTCATCGACCGACTGCTGCCCGGCAAGGGATTCGACGATGCCCAGCGCGGCGAGACCGCTATGGCCGCACGGCGCTTCGACGAGGCGGCCCAGGCCTTTGCCGCGGCGCTTGCCCACGATCCGGATGACGAACTGCTGCGCGCCTCGCTGAGCCGCGCCCTCGCCCATGCCGGCAGGGCCGACGAGGCGGTCCGGGCCTTCGAGCCCTTGCGAGCCAAGGCCGAGCACTACCGCGGGCTGGCGGCGGTCCGGTTTCTCGTCGACACGGCCGTGCGCCAGGCGGGTTCGCCCGGATCGGGGCAGCCGCCCGATACCGCCGGTCCTGCCGCCGAGCCGGCTGCCGTGCGCTCGCTCGAGCAGGCCGAGCGGGCGCTGCTGGCGGCCGACTGGACCGACGCGATGGATCAGGCGCTTGAATCGCTGCGCGCCCAGAGAGGCCTGCGCGACGATGCCGCCAGACACCTGTTGCTGGCCGCGTTCGAGCTTTGCCCAGACAAGGCCCTGGTGTCGACCAGGCGTCGTTTGCTGGGCAGCCTGCTGCACTGAACGCGCCCACATGGCCGGAACGCGCCCACTTTGCCGCGTGTCTATAGCCTGTTTTTGCCGATCGGACAACTTCACAGGCCAAGCCACTTCGGGTAGGTTGGTCCGACTCGGCGCTGCGGCGCCCGTCTGACCCCCTGAAGGAGGAACCCCTGTTTTGAAATTGCTGGAATCTGCCGAAGACGTCTCGGAAATCGCATTTGGCTTCATGGCCTCCAAGGCGCTGTTCGCCGCGCTGCACCTGCGCCTGTTCAACTGTCTGGCCGAGGGCGAGCTGACGGCCGCCGAAGCGGCCACCGCGATGGACATCCATCCCGACCGCGCGACGACGCTGCTGACCGCACTGACCACGCTGGGCCTGGTGGCGCGCTCCGAACAGGGGCGGTACCGCAATTCACCGGCCGCCGATGCGTTCCTGGTCAAGGGCGCAAAGTACGACTTCGGCGATTATCTGCGGCTGCAGGTCGACCGGCAGATGTATGGCCTGCTCGACCAGATCGATGATGCAATCGCCGACAACCTGCCCGATGAAGCCATTTCCTCTTACGCCGAGTGGATGGCCGACCCCGAGGCTGCGCGCCTTTACTCCGATTCCCAGCACGCCGGCTCGCTCGGTCCGGCCCGCGGCCTGGCGCGCGCGGTCGATCTGTCCGGTGCCCGCTCGCTGCTCGACGTCGGTGGCGGCACCGGGGCGTTCGCCATCACCCTTTGCCAGGCCAACCCGTCGCTACAGGTTACGGTCATCGACTTTCCGAATGTCGCCAAGCTGGGGGAGGAATACGTGCGCAAGGCCGGCCTGGAGAAGCGGATACGCTTCGTGCCGGGCGACCTGCTCAAGTTGAAATGGCCGCAGGGGCATGACGTGGTGTTGATGTCGTACATCTTTTCCAGTGTGCCCGGCGAAAAGATCCCGGACCTGATCCGTCAGGCCCACGCGGTGCTCCAGCCGGGTGCCCGGCTGCTCGTGCACGACTTCATGGTCGGCCCGGACCGGCACGGGCCCAAGCTGGCGGCGCTCTGGCAGTTCCAGCACACGGCGTTCAACCCGCATGCGCGCTCGGTCGCCACCGACTGGGCGGCGACACAGATCGCCAAGGCCGGCTTCGTCGACGTCAAGGTCGACGAGATGATTCCGGGCATGACCTCGCTCGCGGTGGCAAGAAAGCCGGCCTGAGCCAGGCGGGGGGACCGATTTCCGGCCGCCCGTCCGATTGGCTATCATCCCTGCCTTACCCGCCGGGCCGTCGGAGCACATGCCCGACGGCCCGGCGCCACTGACCTGGCGCGGCCTGCGGGCCGGATCACCACGCGCCACGCGGGAAGGCGATCATCTTGAAATCACTGCAAATCCGTCTGGCCGCGCTCCCGGCCGGGGTTCTCGGGCACCTGAACCGGGGCGTCGAACGGGAAAGCCTGCGGGTCGACGACACGGGCACACTGTCCCTGCGAGCACACCCGGCCAGCCTTGGCTCGGCGCTGACCCACCCCAACATCACCACCGATTTCAGCGAAGCGCAGATCGAGATGGTGACCGACGTGCACCCGTCGATCGAGGCCTGCCTGGGTCAGCTTCGGCAGATTCACCAACTGGTCTACCGCGGCATCGGCGATGAGCTGCTTTGGTCCACCAGCATGCCCTGCCGGCTGCCCGCCGACGACGAGATCCCGATCGGCCAGTACGGGGGCTCGAACATCGGCCGGCTCAAAACGGTGTACCGCTATGGCCTGTCGCACCGGTACGGGCGCCGGATGCAGACGATCTCTGGGGTGCACTACAACTTCTCGCTGCCCGAGCAAGCCTGGCCCGCACTGCAGGCGGCCGATGGCGCCAGCGGCGACCTGCTCGATTATCAGAACCAGGCTTATTTCGGCCTGATCCGCAACTTCCGGCGTCACTCGTGGCTGTTGCTGTACCTGTTTGGCGCTTCGCCCGCGGTCTGCGGCTCGTTCGTTGCGGGCCGCACGCACCGGCTCCAGCCGCTGGGCGACGGCTCGATGTACCTGCCCCATGGCACCTCGATGCGCATGGGCCCGCTGGGCTACCAGAGCGATGCCCAGGCGGCGCTGGCGGTCAGCTACAACGACCTGGCCGGCTACGCGCGAACGCTGACCCGTGGCCTGACCCAGCCCTACCCGCCTTACGTCGACATCGGCATCCGCGAGGCCGAGGGTTACCGGCAGCTGAACACGACGCTGCTGCAGATCGAGAACGAGTTCTACGGCACCATCCGGCCCAAGCAGCGCGTGCGCCCGGGCGAGCGGCCGCTGCGGGCGCTCAGCGAACGGGGCGTCGAGTATGTCGAGGTCCGTTGCCTGGACATCGACCCTTTCACCCCGCTGGGCCTGGCAGCCGAGACCGCTCGTTTCGTCGACACCTTCCTGCTGCACTGCCTGCTGACCGAGGCGCCCAACGACTCGCCGGAATCCATCAGGGTCGACGGAGCCAACCAGCTGGCGACCGCCGAGCGCGGCCGCGCGCCGGATCTGCATCTACAGCGGCCCGACGGGCGGCGCCAGTCACTGCGTGACTGGGGACACGAGATTCTCACGCAATGCGCGCCGATTGCCGCCGCCATCGATGGTGCCCAGAGCGGATCGTTGTACCGCGACGCCCTCGCAACCGCCCGCCAGCGCCTCGATGATCCCGGCCTC
This sequence comes from Burkholderiaceae bacterium, assembly GCA_041396665.1. GTDB lineage: Bacteria > Pseudomonadota > Gammaproteobacteria > Burkholderiales > Burkholderiaceae_E > JAUIAI01. Next base: position 22,733 of record JAWKYE010000040.1, on the reverse strand, counting down.
ACGCCGTCGGCCCGGGTGCTGGCCACGATGCACAACGATTGGCAGGACAGCTACCAGTCGTTCGCGCTGGACCGATCGATCCGCCACCGCCGCGAGATGCTGGCGCTGCCTCTGGCGCCGGCGGTCGTGGCCGCCCACGAAGAGGCGGTGGCACGCTCGCTGCGCGAGCAGCAGGCACTCGAGGCGGCCGATCAGACCGACTTCGAGACCTACCGGCGCAATTACATGACCCAGGATCTCGGATGCGCGGCCGATTCGGCCGCCTGAAAGGTCGGGCGACGCGTCGCAGCCAGGGGACGGCGGGCGACGCGCCCCCCGATCAGGTGTAGAATCGCGTCAAAGGATACAACCAGTCCCCCTTTGCGCAACATCGCGCACCTCTTTCCTTACCTCGTCTGCCTCGACTGGTGCCGACCCCCCTCGCGGGCTTGGCAGGTAGTCGTTGGAGTCATGTTTTGTCCCTTGATAACACCACGTTTTCCGGCCTCGGGCTGGATGCTTCGCTTTTGCGTGCCCTCTCCGAAGCGGGCTACGAAATCCCTACCCCCATTCAATCCAAGGCCATTCCGCTGATCATGGCCGGCGCCGACCTGATGGCCGCGGCCCAGACCGGCACCGGTAAGACCGCCGGCTTCGTGCTGCCTATCCTGCACCGGCTCACGGCCAGCAGCCAGACCCGTGCCAAGCCCGGCAAGCCGCGCTGCCTGATCCTCACCCCGACCCGCGAACTGGCTGCCCAGGTGGGTGAGTCGGTGACCATCTACGGCAAGCATTCGCGGCTGCGCTCGACCATCATCTTCGGTGGCGTCAATGTCAATCCGCAGTACGCGGCGCTGCGCCAGCCGATCGATATCCTCGTCGCCACCCCGGGTCGACTCCTCGATCATGCCGGCCAGAAGACGGTCGACTTCAGCGAGGTCGAGATCCTCGTGCTCGACGAGGCGGACCGCATGCTCGACATGGGCTTCATCCACGACATCAAGCGCGTGATCCGGATGCTGCCGCCCAAACGCCAGAGCCTGCTGTTCTCGGCCACGTTTTCGGACGAGATCCGCACGCTGGCGCGCGGCCTGCTCAAGGATCCGAAGGAAGTCGATGTCGCCCCGCGCAACACCGCGTCCGAACTGGTCGACCAGTCGATGATCCGGGTCGAGAAAAAGCAAAAGCGCGCAGTCCTGTCCTGGCTGATCGGCTCGCAACGCTGGGAGCAGGTCCTGGTGTTCACCCGGACCAAGCATGGCGCGAACCGCCTTGCCCAGCAATTGGAGATGGACGGCATTCGCGCGATGGCGATCCACGGCAACAAGAGCCAGGGCGCCCGCACCCGGGCGCTGAGCGAATTCAAACAAGGCAGCCTGCGCGTGCTGGTTGCCACCGACATCGCGGCGCGCGGCCTGGACATCGACCAGTTGCCGCACGTGGTGAACTACGAGTTGCCCAACGTCTCCGAAGACTACGTGCACCGGATCGGCCGCACCGGCCGGGCCGGGGCAAGCGGTTGGGCGGTGTCGCTGGTCGATGCCGAGGAGGTGTCGCTGCTGCGCCAGATCGAACGCCTGGTCAAGCGCACGATCGCCCCGATGAAGCTGGCCGGCCTCGACGAGGCGATTAAGCAGGCCAGGGTCAACGCGCCACCAGACGACCCGGCGCCGCAGCGCCCGGCCGGTGCCAACCATCGCCCCGGCAGCCGGTCCGGTCGGCCTGGCGGCAAGTCATCGTCATCGCGTGCTCCGGGCCCGGGCAAACGCCCCACCGCCGCATCGGCCAACGGCCACCCGGCCCGGCCGCGTAACGACGGCACCGGGCCGGCACGCACGCCCGGCTCCTCCCATCCGAGGCCCCAGGCGGCCGAGGCGGTGGCGGCACCGGCCCGCCGGCGCCCGTTCACCCGCTGAGCGAGCGGTCGGCGTTGCCGGCCGGCCAGGCCCATGACCGAACGGCGGCAGACAACGGCCATCCACGCGGTGGCCGGTCGCCAGCGGCCGCCGGCCTTGGCACAGTGCGCCCATGTTCGAGCGCCTGCACCTGTTCAAATGCGGCCGCATCGTCTTCAAGCCTGACTGGGACGGTGACGGCCTTTACACCCGGATCGACGCGATCGCGTTCGGCGAATTCCTCTGGATGCTGCCGGCGCGCCTTCTTGCTCGCGCTGGACGTGCTGGCACCGGTCGGCAAGGCGCTGGGGTGACCTGCCATACCGGCCACGGCCTGGAATGGCATATCGCCACCGGGCTGCTCTGGCTTTTCGTCGTGGCCGTGATCCTGCAAACCACCGGCTGGCAGAGAAAGACCAAGGCCGACTAAGCGGCTGAATCTCCAGCGTGACGGGGTGCTAATATCGGTCGCGCGAAGGAGAGCCAATGGCCAACGAACCGGTAGACATCCTGATCATCGGCGCGGGCGCGTCGGGCGCCGCATTTGCGTGGCGGATGGCCGACACGCGGATGCGCATCCTGTGCCTTGAGCAAGGCGACTGGATGGATCCTGCCACCTACCCCAGCACCACCCGCGACGGCGAACTACGCCAACTTGGCGAGTTCAGTTTCGACCCGAACGTGCGCGGCCGCGTGACCGACTACCCGGTCAACGGCAAGGCCTCGCCGATCCAGGTGGCGAACTTCAACGGAGTCGGCGGCAGTACGGTGCTCTATGCCGCCCACTTCCCGCGTTTTCATCCAAGCGATTTCAAAGTCAAGACCTGCGACGGGGTTGCCGACGATTGGCCGATCGACTACGACACGCTCGCGCCCTACTTCGCCGAGAACGACCGGATGATGGGCATCAGCGGCCTGGCTGGCGACACCGCCTATCCACCCGGCAAGCAGATGCCGCTGCCGCCGGTCCCGCTGGGCATGCCCGGCGAGACGATGGCGCGCGGTTTCAACGCGCTCGGCTGGCATTGGTGGCCTTCGGACAGCGCAGTCGTGACCGAGCCATACGAAGGCCGCGACCGCTGCCTGAACCTTGGCCCCTGCACCAGCGGCTGCGCCCAAGGAGCGAAGGGCAGTACCGACATCACTTACTGGCCCGAGGCGATCCGGCGCGGCGTACAGCTGCGCACCCGCTGCCGGGTGCGCGAGATCACGGTCGACAAACAAGGCATGGCCAGCGGCGTCATCTACTACGATGCCGAAGGTCGCGAGCAATTCCAGCCGGCCGAGGTCGTCGTGATGGCCTGCAATGGCATAGGCACGCCGCGGATCTTGCTGAACTCGACATCCGGGCGATTTCCCAATGGCCTGGCCAACGATACCGACCTTGTCGGCCGTAACCTGATGTTCCATCCCTATGCCTGGGTGATGGGGGCGTTCGACGAGCGCCTGGACGGCCAGTTCGGCCCCTCGGGCTGCTGCATCTGGAGCCAGGAGTTCTACGAAACCGAGCGCGCCCGCGGCTTCCTGCGCGGTTACACGATGGAGATCGTTCGTGGGCGCGGCCCGCTGGTGACCGCGCTGAACGGCATCAACAGCGGACTCATTCCGTGGGGACAGGACTTCCATGACGAGTACCGCAAGTGGTTCGCCCACTCGACCGGGATGGTCTGCATCTGCGAAGACCTGCCCGAGTTGCACAACCGCGTCACGTTGGACCCCACGCTGACCGACTCCGATGGCATTCCCGCGCCGCGGATCGACTACACATTGAGCGAGAACAGCCGGCGCATGCTCGAGCATGCGGTCGCCCGCTCAACCGAGGTGCTCAGGGCGGCCGGCGCCACCAGCGTGCACACGGATTCCCCGTGGCGTGCGGCCGGCTGGCACAACATGGGAACCGCCCGCATGGGCGACGACCCGGAAAACTCGGTGGTCAACCGCTGGGGGCGCGCGCACGCGGTGCGCAACCTGTTCATCGTCGATGGCAGCATCTTCGTGACCTCGGCCGGCGTGAACCCGACCAGCACCATCCAGGCGCTGGCGCTCTACATCGCCGACACCATGACCAAGAACCTGGCCAACCTGTTCGACTGAGGGGCGCGCGATGAGCAAGGACAAGCCTGTAACGATCGTCGCGCCGGTGCGCCCGTTCACGGCGACCCAGCAGGCAACGCTCGCCGCGTTGATGAACCTGATGATCCCGGCAAGCCGCGATGGCAGGATGCCCGCGGCCGCAAGCCTGGGCCTGTACGACGACCCACGCGCGCTGCCGCCGGCGGCGCGTGCGCACCTCGAACGCGGCCTGGACACGCTGGCGGCCCGTGCCGAGAGCGCGCACCGCAAGCCTGTTGCCGAACTGCCCGACAGCGACCTGAATGCCCTCGTCGAGGCCTTGCGCGCGGACGATCGGGCCTTCATCAGCGCCCTGACGCTGCATACCGTCGCCCGCTACCTCGAGCACGAGCAGACAATGACGGCGCTCGGCCTCGAGCCACGGCCACACTGGCCCAAGGGCCATGAGGTCCCCCAGGGGGATTGGGACCTGCTGGAGCCGGTTCGCCAGCGCGGGCCGGTCTGGCGCAAGATCTGACGCCGGGTTCGGCCCCTGTCGGGCGGGCGCAGGCGAGTCAATCGGTTCGCCGGATGGCCCGGTGGTTCGACTTGCGCGATGGCCTTGACCGGTCGCCAGGTGAAAATCCCCACGGATGCCAGGCCGACCGGCAATGCCCGCTATGCTGACCGGGCGAGCGCTTTCAGATCGGCAAGCGCCTCCGGATTGAGCAAACCCGACAAATCCCCGGCCGGTTCGCCAAGAAGCGTGGTCCGGACCAGGCGCCTCATGATCTTCATGGTGCGGGTTTTGGGTAGTTCGGTGACGAACAGCATTCTGCCGGGCCGAAACGAAGCGCCCATCGCCTCCACGACCGCGCGTTCCAGTTGCCCGGCCAGGTCCGGGTCCGCTTTCGATGCGGCTGTCGGGACACAGGCACACACCAGCACCGCGCCCTTGATCGGATCGGGCAGGCCGACCGCCGCCGCCTCGACGATCCTGCCCGTGCCGAGCAAGACCGCCTCGATCTCGGCCGGTCCGACACGCTTGCCTGCAATCTTGATGGTGTCATCCGAGCGGCCATGGATGAACCAGTACCCGTTTGCATCCCGGGACGTCAGGTCACCGTGCATCCAAAGACCAGGCACTCTGGACCAGTAGCTTTCGATGTAGCGCTCAGGGTCCTGCCAGAACCCCCGGGTCAGACCGATCGAGGGCGTCGTCAGCGCCAACTCCCCTATCTCATTGTCCGCGACAGGCTCGCCGTTCTCGCGCACGATGGTTGCGCCCATCCCGGGAATCGAACCGGCGAAACCGCCGGCCGGCATCTGCGGGTGCATCACCGTTGCCGCCAGAATGCCACCACCGATCTCGGTGCCGCCTGAATAATTCAGGATCGGCACCTGGCCATTGCCGGCCTCGCGCCGAAACCAGTCCCAGGCCTCGGGAGTCCAGGGTTCACCGGTCGAGGCACACACCCGCAAAGAGCCAAGATCCGAACCAATCTTGCGCGATGAATCACCAGACATATAGGAGCGGATCATCGTTGGCGCGACGCCCAGAAAGGAGACCCGATGCCTTTGCACGAGTTGCCAGAGTCTCTCGGTATCGGGGTAATCCGGCGTTCCTTCGACGAGCACGAGCGTGGCTCCGATCAAGGGCGCGGCCACCCCGAGAATCGGGCCTGTCAGCCAGCCCATGTCGCTCATCCAGAGCATCCGATCGTCAGGTTGAAGATCCAGGATCAATCCGAAATCGAGGGCGACCTTGGTGAGAAACCCACAATGGGAATGAACCGTGCCCTTGGGTTTGCCGGTGGTACCCGACGTGTAGATGATCATTGCGGCAGTTTCGGCCGGCAATTGCGCTGCCGGCGCACGGGACGGCGCTGCAAGCAGATCCGCCCAGTAACAACGTTCGATCTTCCCGGATTCACGGGGTGTGCCCGGATCGCGTTCGACGACGATCACCTGCCTGAGCGAGGGCACCGACGCCGAAGCCTCGTCCAACACCTCGAGCATCGGGATCTTGCGGCCCCGCCGATAAGTATGGTCCACGGTAATGACGACTTTCGCCGTGGCGTGCGCCAACCGGTCGGCGACCGCCTGCGCGCCGAACCCCGAGAACATCGGCAGGGCGATCGCACCAAGGCGCAGAATGGCGAAAAAGGCAGCCATCGTTTCAGGCACCATCGGCATGTAGAGGCCGACCACATCGCCGGTTTCGACACCGAGGCCGGCCAGGCCCGCGGCGACCCGCTCACTGGCCAACGCGAGTTCGGCGTAAGACACGCTGCGCTGCGTGCCGTCCTCGGCTTCCCAAATCACGGCAGCATGGTCTGCCCGTCCCGCGGCGATGGTTCGCTCGAGACAGTTGTAGGCGAGATTGGTCGTTCCCCCGATGCACCACTGGGCCCATTGCGGGCCCTTGGAGAGGTCGAGCAGCCGATCGAACGGCTTGAAGAAGTGCAGTTGATGAAACTCCATGACTGCCGGCCAGAACCATTCCGGATCCGCCGCAGCCCGCTCGCGCATGGCATCGTAATCGGCCAGGTCGTGCTGGAGAAAGAACTTGGCGAGTTGGCTTTCCGATTGCAGAGTCACGATTGCTCCTCGTCGATATCACAGACCACGATGCGTTCGATGAAACCCTCCATATAGGACTTCATCTCCTGGTGAAGGGCCGACACCTGGTAGTCGTCATGATCGGCACTGGTGGTGAAGGTGCTCAGAATCCCATGCGTGAGCCCGTCGCTGCGAGAGGCCAGGTTCTTTCGAAAGACGTAATGCCTGCACTGCGGCATGCTTGCGCGAACGCGCTCGCAATAGGATTCGACTTTGTCAAAGAAATTTTGATCAGCGTCCGTGCTGAAAGTCATCAGAACCACGTGGTGAAACATGTTCGCTCCCAGTTATGAGTGTCGCCGCCGGCCGCCCTGTCACGCCGCCGGGATGACGACTAGATCGGAGATCGTCACATGGGCAGGCTGTTCAACCGCAAACCTCACCATGCGTGCAACATCTTCAGGCTCGAGGACTTGATCGAATTGCCGGTAAAACGCATCGACTGCCGCCTGATCCCCCTGCCAACGGGTTTCGGAGAACTCGGTCCGGGTGACACCGGGAAGAATCTGCGTCACACGTACCCCTTTGCCGCGAAAGTCATCCAGGATCGCCTTGCTGAATCCGTTGATCGCGAACTTGCTGGTGCAGTAGGCGGCAGAGCCTGCGTGGGCTTCCAGCCCGAAAATCGAACCGATATTCACGATGTGTCCACGACCCCGATCGACCATGCCTGGCAGCAGCGCGTGAGTGACGCGGATCGCTCCGAGCACGTTGGTCTGGATCGTGTTGACCCACTCATCGACCGTGCCCAGATCAAAGCGCTTGCGCCCCCCGATATCGTGGCCGGCATTGTTCACCAGCACATCGATCTGCTGCCACGAGGCCGGCAGCGTCCCGGAGGCGGCTGCAGGCGCATGCTGATCGGTGACATCCATGACCGCCGCCATCGCCCGCGGACCGAGTTCCCGGTCAACGCGGCCAGTCGGTCCATGCGTCGGGCAGTGCAAATGACACGCCAGCCCGTGGCCACCAGTTCACGCGCCACGGCAGCCCCGATTCCCGCGCTCGCCCCGGTAACCAGTGCGATGCCGTGGTTCGGCTCAGTCATCGGTGGCTCCCCGACCTGGGCGATGGATAGTTTGGCACTTTGCATGACGTGTCGCATCACGAGATGGTCAGACCGCTGTCAACGAGAAGGATACGGCCCGGTCGTGCGGGCCGATTGTGCTGAAGCGAGGTAGAGCACGGCCCGGGCGACATCCGCAGGTTCTGCCAATCCGAGCAGATGCTGGTCGGCCATCTTGCGCGAAACCGAGGAGCTTTCCAGTTGGGCAAGCACCCGCTCAGTGCGGGTCGTGCACGGCGCGACCGCGTTCACCTGAACGCCCTGGGAGGCATACTCGACCGCCATTGATCTCGTCAGCGCCGTCACGCCCCCTTGGCCGCGGTATAGGCATCCTTGCCGGGCCATCCCATCAGCGCAACGACCGAGGAGGCGTTCACCACCGCACCACCCCGAACGAATCAGCGCTGGAATCCCGCAGTGACACCCGAGCCAGGTTCCCACAGATCCAGCTTGATCGCGCGCCAGAACTCCTCGAAAACGACCTCGGTGACCGGGCCATCCTGCATCGACGAACCGCCGGCACAATTGAAAAGCACGTGCAGCGCGCCGAACTGCCTGACCGCCGTCGCAACTGCCTCGCAGACAGATGCGGGCTCGGTCACGTCGGCGACGATGGCGATCGCCTCACCCCCGTCGTGCCGTATCCCTCTGACCGTTTCCTGCGCCCCCATTGTCGCGATCGACAACCGCGACCCGTGCGCCCTCGGCGGTGAACAGCCGCGATGTCTCGCGGCCAATACCTGATGCCGCACCGGTGACGAGCGAAACCTTCCTTCCAATGCGCCCAATCGGATCTCCTTGCAGGGGCGCCCCGATCCTCCGGGGTCGGGGCACGCGTCCAATTCGACAGTACCCGTGCCAGAGCGGTGCCCTGCTACTTCTTGGTCAAGGCACATGTGCTCTCAGACAAGGGCCTGAACGCCTTCTCGGCCGGCAACGTCGACAGGATCTTGTAGTAATCCCAGTCATATTTCTTCGCGTCGGGTCCCTTGACCTCGATCAGGTACATGTCATGGATCATCCGGCCATTGGGCAGCAAGCGGCCATTGCGTGAGAACATGTCCTCGACAGGCATCTCCTGCATCTTCGCGACCACCTTGTCCGATCCTTGCTGCCAATCGCCTTGACCGCTTTCAGGTAATGGGAAACCGCCGAATAGACGCCGGCCTAGCCTCTCCGGGCATCTTGCCCAGGCGCTCGTGGAAGCGTTTGGCGAAAGCGCGCGTCTGGTCATCCATGTCCCAGTAAAACGGAACGACGAACTGCAAGCCCTCGATCTGCTCCAGGCCAACGCTAGAACGTCGGTGAGGAAGGTCAGCAGGCTCGCCATACGTTGACCACTTTGCTGCAGACCGAACTCCCGGCCCTGCTTGATCGCATTGACAGTGGCTTCGCCGCCGGATGCGAGCGCGACGATCTTCGCTTTCGAGCCCTGCGCCTGCAGCAGGAACGAAGAGAAGTCCAGGGTTTTCAACGGATGCCGGACAGTCCCGACGATCTTTCCGCCGACAGCCGGGATGGCCTCCTTCATCGCCTTCTCCATGCTGTGCCCATACGCGTAGTCAGCGACCAGGAGAAACCAGGTATCCCCGCCTTGGCTCACCAGCGCGTTCGCAGCCCCCCGGGTCTGCGAGTAGGTATCGAAAGTCCAGTGCAGGCCCCGCCCGTTGCAGGCGTCCTCGGTCAGCCGGTCGGTGGCCGCACTGGCGAACATTGCGATCTTGTTCTTTTCCTTGGCCAGCGCGCTCACCGCGAGTGCGATTGCCGAGTTGGGCACATCGAGCACGACGTCCACGCCCTCGACATCGAACCATTGACGGGCGATGTTCACGCCGACATCGGGCTTGTGCTGATGGTCGGCAACCAGTACCTCGATCGGTTCACCCAGCACTGAGCCGCCGAAATCCTCGACCGCGAGCCGGGCAGCCTCGACCGAACCGGCACCCGACAAATCGGAGAATATGCCACTCATGTCTGTCAGCACCTGAACTTGACTGGCTCTGCCTGGAGGTTTCCCGCCCTGCGCAGCTGCCACTGCCGTTGCAAGCAGGCTGGCAAGCAGTTTGTTCATCCTTGCTCCTTGATTGTCATGAATTGACTAAAGCCTTCTGCCCAATCGTTCGGACAAAACGCCGACGATACCTTCTCGGAAAACCATCACACAGACGACGAATATGACCCCTGAATGACCATCACCCACTCACCAAGGTGGGCAAGGAAGTTCTGCATCGAGACGATGATCACAGCCCTGACCAGAGGGCCGAAGATGGTGCCGATGCCGCCGATCAGGGTCATCAGCACCGCCGCCGGACATCGACCAATGCACGTCGGTCAACGCCACGAGTTGGAACACGATCGCCTTGGTGGAGCCGGCCAGGCCCGCCAGGCCTGCGGACAGCACGAACACGAGCAGCTTGTACTGATGGGTACGGTAGCCAAGCGAGATCGCACGCGGCTCATTCTCACGAATCGCCTTGCATATCTGGCCGAACGGGGAGTGGATCACCCGGTGGATCAGCAGCAAACCCGCGAAAACGATCACGGCGACAAGTGCAGAGATTGCGGTCGTCTGCAAGGCTGATCAGCCTGAATAGCTCGCCCCTGGGCACCGACTGGATCCCGTCCTCTCCTCCGGTGAACGGCGCCTGCAGACAAAAGAAGTACACCATCTGAGCCAGCGCCAGGGTCACCATGGCAAAGTAAATGCCCTGCCGGCGCACCGCCAGAACACCAAACAGAAAGCCCAGAACCACGGCGGTCGCCGTGCCCGCCAAGATGGCCAGTTCAGGCGTCAGGCCCCAGGTCTTGGCACTGTAAGCGCAGATGTAGCCACCCATGCCGAAGTAGGCAGCGTGGCCAAAAGACATCAAGCCACCGAAGCCCAGCAACAAGTTGAAGGCTGAGGCAAACAGCACGAAGCACATGACCTTCATCAGGAATATCGGATAGATGAAGAACGGCGCAACCACCATCGTGGCCAGCAACGCGGCGAACAGCCAATAGTGCACGGCGATGTCCGAAGCCCCGGGTTTCGAAGCACCTGCGGACCCTGCCGAGTCCCCGGTGTCATTCACTGTCGACCCATTCATGTCGCGCTCTTCCCAAACAACCCGGCCGGCTTGATCATCAGGACGATCACCATGACGAGGAAAATGACTGTGGTTGATGCTTCGGGGTAAACGACCTTGGTCAGTCCTTCAATGACCCCCAAGCCAAGGCCGGTTGCGATAGAACCGAGAATCGAACCCAGGCCCGCGATCACGACCACCGCAAAGACGACGATGATCAGATCAGCGCCCATGTTCGGATTAACTGAATAGATCGGAGCCGCCAGCACGCCGGCAAACCCGGCGAGTGCGACGCCGGCTCCGTAGGTGATCGTCAGCAAACGGGGGACGTTGATTCCGAAGGCATCGGTGAGGACCGGGTTCTCGGTCGCCGCACGCAGATACGATCCGAGGCGGGATTTCTCAATGACCAGCCAGGTGACGATACAGACCACGAGTGATGCCACGATCACCCAGGCCCGATACCGGGGTAGAAACATGAAACCGAGATCCAACCCGCCGGAGAGGCTTTCGGGAATGCGGTAGGGAAGACCCGACGAGCCATACTGATGTCGGAAAAGACCCTGGATGATCAATGCCAGTCCGAAGGTCAACAACAGGCCGTACAGATGGTCGAGACGGTAGAGACGTGAAATCATCACCCGCTCTATGACCACGCCGGTCATCCCGACCAGCAGCGGCGACAACAGCAGCGCCCACCAGTAGTTCAGTCCCGCATACTCGAGCAACATCCACGCGATGAATGCCCCCATCATGTACTGCGCGCCGTGGGTGAAGTTGATCACGTTCAACAAACCGAAGATGATCGCCAGACCCAGGCTGAGGATCGCGTAAAACGACCCGTTGATGAGTCCGAGCATCAGTTGCCCGAACAGCGCCGGCATTGAAATCCCCAGAATGTCCGCCATGCAAGCTACTCCGTTGTCACACGCCGAGGTAGGCGTGCAGTTTTCCCAGGTTCGCCTGTAGTTCGGTGTTCGGGATCATGTCGACCGTTCGCCCCTGTTCAAGTATGTAGTGTCGATCGGCCACCTTCCCGGCAAAGCGCACGCTTTGCTCGACCAGCACCATCGTGAAACCCTCCGCCTTGAGTCTGAGGATCGTGCGCCTGATCTGCTCGACGATTACCGGGGCAAGTCCTTCGTTCGGTTCGTCGAGCAGCAGCAGACGGGCTCCTGTTCTGAGGATGCGGGCGATCGCCAGCATTTGCTGCTCTCCACCGGAAAGCTTGGTCCCCTGGCTGCCGAGTCGTTCACGCAGGTTCGGAAACAACTCGAATATCTGCTCCAGGGAAAACCCGCCGGATCGGACCCGCGGGGGCAGCATCAGGTTCTCTTGCACTGTCAGGCTGGAGTAGATGCCACGCTCTTCCGGGACATAGCCGATTCCAAGGCGCGCGATCTCGCGCGGTGGCTTGCCGATGGTTTCGAGCCCCTGGAGCGTGATCGAGCCCTTGCGATTGGCGATGATGCCGATGATCGACTTCAGGGTTGTCGTCTTCCCAGCCCCGTTTCGGCCCAACAGGGTCACGACCTCGCCCGGCGCGACATCGAATGTCACGCCGTGCAGGGCATGGGATTCGCCGTACCAGGCATCGAGCCCTGCCACGGCAAGCAGGGGCTCGGGCCTGACTTGGCCGGCCTCTACAGGCAATTCAGGCTCCGACATGCTCTTCCCCGATATAGGCCTCGATCACCCGCGGATTCTTCGAGACCGTCGCGTAGTCTCCTTCGGCCAGGACTTCACCTTGGGCCAACACGGTTATCCGGTCGGACAGCGATGCCACGACGGAAAGGTTGTGCTCGACCATCAACACGGTTCGATTGCTTGCCACGCGGCGGATAAGTGCCGAGATCCGCACGATGTCCTCGTTTCCCATGCCCGCCATGGGTTCGTCGAGTAATAGCAGTTCAGGATCCAGGGCCAGGGTCGTCGCAATCTCGAGCGCGCGCTTGCGGCCATACGGCAGTTCGATCGCGGCAATCGACTCGGTGCCGGACAGGCCGACCGACTCGATCAGGTCGCAAGCGCGCTGGTCTAGTTGGTTCAAGACTTTGGCGGAGCGCCAGAAATCGAAATTCCCGCCGCGCGTCCGTTGCAGCGCAACGCGTACGTTCTCCAGAACGGACAGATTCGGAAACACCGCGGAGATCTGGAAGGAACGGACGATGCCCAAACGGGCGACATCCGCCGGGCGCAGCGCCGTGATGTCCTGGCCCTTGAAATGAATCGATCCCGCAGAGGGCTCGAGAAACTTCGTCAGAAGATTGAAGCAGGTGGTCTTGCCAGCCCCGTTTGGTCCGATCAGCGCGTGAATCGACCCCCGGGCGATATCCAGGGACACGTCGTTGACTGCCACGAAACCCTTGAACTCCTTGCAAAGTCCCCTGGTGCTGAGAATCGTGTCATCGGCCACCGACATGACGCCTCCGGCTGAAATCATTTCAGCAACGCGAACGAAAATCTGCCTCTTTCGAATGAAGTGAAAGTCTCATTCAGTGCGATTATTGTCAAGTGGTTTTGGTTGGAAGAGAATGCTATTTTTTTGGCTGACAACCAGCCCCAGCCTAGATGAACCGTTCCGACATGCCGCGCGGAGCCATCGCAGTCCCGCCCGACTCGATCGATCGCGAATCCGAATCCTCCAGGCCCCTCGGCCACCTGGATCGCATGCTGGCGATAGTCGATATTTTTCGAACAGAACCCGGCGTGGACGGTCGATCAAATGCTCGCCGAGATCCCGATCTCGCGAGCCACGCTCTATCGTCATGTGCAACGCCTCTGCGGCGCCGGCTTTCTGGCGTCGGCCGGAACCAGCGGATTTCGGCTCGGCCCGCGCATCATCGAACTCGACCGACAGATGAGGGCCGCCGATCCGCTGCTGATTCACGGCAAAGGGGTGCTTTCGCAGTTGATCTCGTCGTTTTCAGGCGTCCTGCTGCTGTGCCCCCACTATGGCGACCGGGTCCTGTGCATCCACCAGGAGACGACAGATGCCGAAATCCACAGCAGCATGGAACGGGGCAGGCCCTTCAGCCTCTACTATGGCGCGCCATCCAAGGTCATTCTCGCCAATCTTCCCTTGCACCAACAGCGCCGCCTGTTGCTCGATCAGGGCCCGCAGATCCGCGAGGCCGGATTAGGCGAATCCTGGCCGCAGTTTCGCGGCCATCTGAAAGCGATCAGGGCGAAGGGGGTCTACGTCGCCCACGGGGAAATCGACCCCACGCTGATCGGGGTGGGATCGCCGGTGTTTTCCGGCACATCCCGCGTGGCCGGCAGCCTCGCGGCAGTCGTGAAAAAACGCGGATGCAAACCCGCGACGATCGACGCGCTGGAGCAGATGGTGCGACGCGGCGCGGCCCTTATCAGCGAGCGCATCGGCAACGCCGGATAAGGGTCTGCGGGCTCTGCCAAGCTGAACAAAAAAGCGAGCGAGAACGCCCGGTTATCAGGCGGGCAACGAAACATGTCGCGTTTTCTTGCACCGCAGCATGACCGGAACCGGGTTCGCGCAGGCCGCCCGATCGTAGAAACGTGTGCAAACCCGACCGCCGTGGGTATCTGATTCGGCGTCGTGACCAACCTGAGGCAGAATAGCGATAGGAGAGTTGGTTACGAAAGCAGGACTTCATCCTGTCGCCAGCGCGACCACACCCGCCGCATGCGCCGCCACGGGCATGCGTCACGAACCCCAGCAGGAGACTTTCAATGGTTTTTATCAAACCAAGCATCCTTTCAACCTCGATCGCTTCGATCGCCTTGGCGGTGTCGGCCTCTTCGGCATTCGCCGCCGATGTCGATCTACCCAAGAACATTTCCTGGACCGCCTACGGCACGACGTCGTCGGGCTATGCCCAGTCGGTCGGCCTTGGCCAGATGCTGAGCAAGAACTACGGCACGTCGCTTCGGATCATCCCGGGCAAGAACGACGTGTCGCGGATGGTGCCGCTGCGCTCGGGCCAGTCCAAGATCTGCGCCTGCGGTTTCGCCGCGCTGTTCTCCCAGGAAGGCTCGCTGATGTTCGGCACCAAGCAATGGGGCCCGATGCGCATCTACAACCTGTTCAACAACCTGGGCACCAATGGCCAGCAGTTGGTCGTGGCCGCTGACGCCGGCATCAAGACCGCTGCCGATCTCAAGGGCAAGCGGGTCACCTGGGTCAAGGGTGCGCCAGCCCTGAACATGAATGCCAGCGCCTCGCTGGCCTTCGCCGGCCTCACCTGGGACGATGTCATCAAGGTCGAGGTTCCGGGTTGGGGCCAGGGTGTCGAGGCCGTGATCAACGGCCAGGCAGATGCCACCCACGGCAGTACCGTGTCCAGCGCGTTCAACCAGCTGGCCGCGTCGCCGCGTGGGCTGTACTGGATCACGTTCCCGCATGCCAACAAGGAAGGCTGGGCCCGCGCAAAGGCGGCTGCCCCGGTCTGGAACGAAACGATGATCGAAAGCGCTGTCGCCGTCGAGAATAACGAACAGGGCAAGGTGCCGTACGAAGGCAACAACTACCCGTACCCGCTGTTCGTCGCGATGAACGACACGCCCGACAATCTGGCCTACGGTCTGACCAAGGCCGTTATGGAGAATTACGACCAGATCAAGGACAGCGGCCCGGGCATGAACGGTTACCAGCTCTCGCGCCAGCCGATCAAGTACGTGTTCCCGTTCCACCCTGCCTCGATCAAGTACTACAAGGAAAAGGGCGTCTGGACCGCCGAGCACGACAAGCACAACGCGATGCTGATGAAGCGCCAGGACGTGCTGGCCGCTGCCTGGGCCAAAATGGACCAGTCGCTGGCGGACGACGCGTTCAGCACCGCATGGCAGCGGGTGCGTGCCGCGGCACTGGAAGAAGCCGGCCTCGAGGTCAGCTTCCGTACCTGGGAGTAAGTTGGGCGTAGACCCAGCCCGGCAACGCGGGGCCGGCAGTTGATCTGCTGGCCCCGTTTTTCGGTGAAATACCCGAGACAAACCATCCATCATGACTGATCGCCCGCAGGAAGAAACCAATCCCGATGCCGCCGTGGCATCGGCAGCGCTTGTCGAGAGCGCCCGCTACCGTCGGCTGACCGGCCCTGGCGCTACTGGTTGCTGCTCTCGAGCGTGCTGGCCGTCGCGGTTTCCGCCTACGTGATCTTTGGCTGGGGCAACAACTGGGGCACCCATGTCCCGCTGAAACCGAATATTTCTACTTCATGCTGGCGCTGTTGCTGCCGCTGGCATTCGTCATCTACCCGCTTCGCAAATCCCAGGTGGATCACGTTCCGTGTTCGACTCGCTGTTGGCGCTGGTTGCCGGGCATCACCACCTACTTCGCGATCAAGGGCAACGAGATCCTGATGATCGGCTGGGGAGTACGACGCCCCCCAGCATGCCAAATTCCTGGCCTTCGTGCTGTGGGCGCTGGTCCTGGAAGCCTGTCGGCGCGCGCCGGTGGCAATGCGATCTTTGCCATCTGCCTGCTGATCTCGATCTACCCTATCTTCAGCTCACGCGCCCGGCTTTCTGTCTGGCGAGAACATCAGTGCCGAGGTGACCGCCGGCTTTCACATGTTTGGCACCGAGAGCATGCTGGGTTCCCATGACCGCGTTCGCCAACCTGGTCGTGGGCTTCCTGGTGTTCGGCGTGGCCCTGCAATACACCGGTGGCGGCCGTTCTTCCTGAACCTGGCGTTTGCCCCGCAAGCGTCGGGCGGGCCCGCCAAGGTGGCCATTTTCGCCTCCGGCCTGATGGGCTCGATGAGCGGCAGTGTGATCACCAACGTGCTGACCACCGGCGTGATGACTATCCCGTCGATGAAGAAGGTGGGCTTTCGGCCGGCCTATGCGGCCGGGGTCGAGGCCTGCGCCTCGACCGGTGCGTGCTGATGCCCCCGGTGATGGGCGCCACCGCATTCGTGATGGCCACGTTCCTCGAGATCCCGTACGGCGAGATCGTCATCGCCGCGGCCTTTCCGTCGGTGCTCTACTACCTGGGCCTTTTCCTGCAGATCGACGCCTACTCGGCCCGCGAAGGGCTCAAGGGTCTGCCTGAGGTAGAACTGCCCAGGGTCGGCGAGGTGCTGCGCGAGGGCTGGTACTTCGTATTCGTGTTCGCGCTGCTGATCGTCATGCTGCTGTACATGCAGCGCGAGGCCCAGGCGCCCTACTACGCCACCGCGCTGCTGCTGGCGATCAATCAGTTCTCGAAGAAATACCGCTGGAACTGGGCGCGCCTGGTCGAATTCATCCAGGGCGTCGGCATCCTGTTCGCCGAACTGGCCGCGTTGCTGGCCGGCGTCGGCCTGATCATCGGCGCACTGACCCTGACCGGCAAGGTCGGCACGCTGACCTACGAACTGGTGCGCCTGGCCGGCGACTCGGTGATCGCCCTGCTGATCATGGGCGCGCTGACCAGCTTCGTGCTGGGCATCGGCATGACCGTGACGGCCGCCTACCTGTTCCTGGCGGTCACGCTCGCCCCGGCGCTGGTCCAGGGAGGCCTCGATCCGCTCGCTGTGCACCTGTTCATGATGTACTGGGGCATGATCTCGTTCATCACGCCACCGGTGGCCATCGGTGCCTTCGCGGCCGCCTCGGTGGCTCAATCAGATCCGATGAAGACCGGTTTCGAGGCGATGCGCCTGGGCAGCATCATCTACTTCGTGCCGTTCTTCTTCGTGCTCAATCCGGCCCTGATCGGCCGCGGTCCGATCGGCGAGGTGCTGTTGGTGCTGTCCACGACGATCGTGGGCATCGTGTTCATTTCAGGGGGCCTGCAGGGATACCTGTATGGCATCGGGGCGATCCGCAACACGATCGCGGGCTGATCGGCTGGCTGCCGATGGTCGTGGGTGGCGTGACGATGGCCATGCCGGGCAATTCGCCGGTCATCGGCTTCACGCACGCGCAGATCAACGTCACCGCGATGGTGATCCTGGCGCTCGGGCTGGTTGCCTGCTGGCTGGGCCGACGACCGACACCGGCATTGCGGACCGCCTGAGGGCGCCAGGGCACCGTGCGTCCGTCGCGGCGAAACAGCACCTGTCATCGAACGCTGTTTCGCCGCCGCTTATCGGCCACCGCTTGCCGCTGCGGCCGTCACCCGCGAGATTTGACCATGGCGTCATGGTGGCGCCGGCAAAGGTGAGTCAACGATGATCGGCAAAGTACTGGCAGTCAATCCCGAGAACGGCTTCGTCGCCGTTCGCGCCCCAGGTGGCGTGACGGTTTTCGAGATGCTCGGCGGCAACCTGGTGACCCGCGGCGACCTTGATCCGGGGCGATCTCGAGTCGCTCAGCGGCGAGTTGTTTTTCAACGAAACCCGTGCCGATTCGCTCAGCGTCGTGGTGCAGGATATCCACTGCTCGCCGGCCGACGCCAAGCGCTGGTTGCAGTCGTAAAGCTCGCTCCCTACGGCGCGGGCTCCCAGGCCGCGTACCGGCTGACGGCCTTTTCGTCCCAGGCCACCCGGTGCCCGGCGTATCGGCAATCTGCACATGATCGTCCCGACCTGCAGCGGCTGGCAACACCGGGTTGGCCCAATCGACATCCCGAGCCAGTGGCGGTCGGCGTGACCGCCATCAGGTGGCTGCCGATCTCGGGGAACAGGTGCGATGACATGTCCAGGCTGGCCGCCTCGGCCAGTGCGGCGGCCCGCATCCAGCCACTGACCCCGGCGATGCGTTGCACGTCGGGCATCACGAAATCGCAACAGCCAAAGTTGATGGCCGTCGCCATCTGTTCCGGTCCCATGAAATTCTCGCCCAGCGAGATCGGCGTGACCACGGCATCGGCCACCCGCGCATTGCCCTCGAAGTCATCGGCACGCACCGGCTCCTCGATCCAGAGCAGCCCGCCTTCGTCATCGAGCATCTGGCCACGGCGGATCGCCTCGTTGACCGTCAAGCCCTGGTTGAAGTCGCACATCAGCGTGACCTCGGGTCCGATTGCGTCCTTGACCACGCGCACCGCTTCCAGATCGGCGTTCGCGTCCTCGCGGCCCAGGCGGAGCTTGACTGCGCTGAAACCCTCTTTGAGCAGCGCCCTCGCCTGCCTGGCCAGCGCCTTGACCGGCATGATGCCCAGCCCGCAGGAGTTATAGGCACGCACCGGGCGCGGCGCGCCGCCCAGCAGGGTCACCAACGGCACACCGCCGGCCTGCGCCCGGGCATCCCAGGCGGCCATGTCGATGCCGGATAATGCGAACAACACGATGTTGTGGACCCCGAGCAGCGCGTAGCGCTTGCGCAGCTTGCGTTCGATCTCGAACGGCGCCAGCAGGTCGCCTTCGAGCATCTGCGCCATTGCCTCGAGCAGCGCGACGATCGGCCTGAGGTTATGGGCGCCGATCGCGAACAGGTAGCTGCGCCCGACGATACCGCCCGACGTCTGCAGATCGATCAACACCAGCGCCGCCTTGTCGATGGCACCGTTGGCCGTGTGCAGCGGCAGGCGCATCGGCACGATGACGGGCCTGGCCTTGATGGCGGTGATGCGCAGCATCGGATCGTCGCTCATGCGGCCTTGCGCAGCGCGCTGCGCGCCCAGTCCCAGTAAAGTTCGCGCACCTGTCGCGCCACCGGCCCGACCTCGTAGTGGCGCTCATCGAACCGGGTGACCGGGGTCACCTTCGAGATGTTGCCGGTGGCAAAGACCTCGTCGGCCTGCCGGAAGTCGTCCAGCGTAAGGGTGCGCTCGAGCACGGCCCGACCTTGTTCGCGCAGCAACGCGATCACCCGTTGGCGGGTGATGCCATCGAGAAACGTGCCATTGGGCACCGGGGTCATCACCTGGCCGTCACGCACCATGAAGATGTTCGCGGTCGCGGTCTCGGCGACGTTGCCCAGCGGATCACAGACCAGCGCATTGGAAAAAGCCCTTGTGCTGGGCCTCGCGCAGCATCCGTCCGTTATTCGGGTACAGGCAGGCCGCCTTGGCGTCCACCGTCGCCTGAGCCAGTGTCGGGCGACAGAAACGCGTCGTGGTGAGGGTCATCGTCGCGTCTGCCGGCGGCATCGGCAGGCTCTCGAGGCACAACGCGAAGGCCGTCGAATCGGGGTCGGCCAGCACTGCCGACGGGCCGCCCTCGACCGACCAGTACATCGGACGGATATAGACCGCCTCGTCGGGCGCGAAGCGGGTCAGGCCTTCGTGGCAGAGCTCGAGCATGCGCCTGAGCTCCAGCGTCGGCTTCAGCCCCAGGGCCAGCGCGGAACGATTGACCCGCTCGCAATGCCGGTCCAGGTCGGGCGATACACCATCGAAGCACCGGGCTCCGTCGAAGACGAGCGTGCCCAGCCAGGTCGCATGGTCGGCCGACCCGAGGATCGGGACGTTGCCCTTGTGCCAGCGCTCGTCGAAGTAAGTCCAGATCGTCTCGCCGATTGCCATCGGGGCCTCCAGGTATTGCGGGCCCCGATGCCTCGTCGTCCGGAACCGCGTCAGTCGGGCGATAGTCGCCCGGTCAGCCGCGCGGATCCCTGATCCGGGCGCGACCCCCAGCGCCTATTCTGACAGAGATGCGGGCCGGCCCACAGCGGGCGCCCCAGGCAGACGGCCGTGCGCGGCGCTGATCCGGTACAGGCGCTCGCCGTGCCATGCCTGCACCTGGTCCGGCGTGAATCGCCAGGCCCACTGGGCCTGTGCAAGGCCCGGCGTGTTCATCCGGTGCCGCGTGTCCAGGCCCAGCACGTCCTGCAACGGGTAGACGGCCAGGCGGGCCACCGAGGCCGAGGCGGCGTGGATCAGTTCCCAGTGGATGTCGCTGCCATCGCACTTGAAATAGATCTGGACCCGCTCACGTACCGCCGGATCGGCCGTCGCGAACCAGCCCTGGCTGGTATCGTTGTCGTGCGTGCCGGTGTAGATCACCGTCTGCCTGTCCAGGTTGTGCGGCAGGTAGGGGTTGGCCGCGGTGTCGCCAAAGGCGAACTGCAGGATCGCCATGCCGGGCAGCCCGAACGCGCGACGCAGGGCCAGCACATCGTCGGTGATATCGCCCAGATCCTCGGCGATCAACGGCATCGGAGCGTCAACGGCCCGCAACGCCGTAAAGAGCGCATCGCCTGGCCCCGGCCGCCACCGGCCGGCGCGCGCATCGGTGGCCTGCGCCGGCACCTCCCAGTAGCCGGCGAACCCGCGAAAGTGGTCCAGGCGCAGCAGGTCGCAGTGGCTCATCGAGCGGGCGATCCGGCGACGCCACCAGGCGAACCCGTCGCCAGCATGGGCCGGCCAGCGGTACAGCGGGTTGCCCCAGAGCTGCCCGGTCTCGCTGAAGTAATCCGGTGGCACACCGGCCACCACATCAGGACGGCCGGCCGCGTCCAGTTCGAACAGGTGCGGGGCCGACCAGACCTCGGCGCAATGCGCCGGGTAGATCGGCAGGTCGCCGATCAGCTGGATGTCGCGCGCAGTGGCATGGGCCCGCAGCGCCTGCCACTGCCCATCGAACACCCATTGCACGAAGCACCAGAAGTCGATGGCCCCCGTCAGCCGGCGGCGCGCACCGGCCAGCGCCGCAGGGTGGCGGTGCGCGAGTTCGTGCGGCCAGTCGGTCCAGGCCCCCGGCCGTTCTTCGCCCAGCGCCATGAAGAGCGCATAGTCGTCCAGCCAGTCGGCCTGCGCGATTCGGTAATCGGCCAGTGCCCGGCGCTGGGCCGGCAGTTGGCGATCGAAGAAGCGCGCGAACGCCTGACGCAAGGCCCGCAGACGCGCCCGCGCTGCCGCGTCGAGATCGGCACGGTGCGGGTCAGGGGCGGCGGCAGCGCGCACCCTGGCCAGGTCGGCCTCGTCCAGCCACCCGCAGCCGGCCAGGCGCTCGAGGTTGATCAGCATCGGATTGCCGGCCATCAGCGACATGCTCATGTACGGCGAGTTCGCCGGCCCCGGCGGCGACAGCGGCAGCATCTGCCAGGCGCGCATGCCCGCCGAGTGCAACCAGTCGACGAACGCGAACGCCTCGTCACCCAGGTCGCCGTTCCCGTAGGCACCTGGCAGCGACGTGGGGTGCAGCAAGATGCCTGCACGACGGTCCGGGTCGGTCTGGGGCACGCATCACTCCGGGGGTTGTTGACTGAGCATCATCACACAGCGGGCGGCAACCGCCAGCTGCTCCCGATGATCCGTCTCCCGCTGGCGATCGACGGGTAAGGCCGAGTCCAGGTGCTCGCGCCAGACGCCCGGTGGCAGGCGGAACTCGGTAGGCTCGTCGCCGGCATTGAAGATCACCAGTACGGCGGCACCACGACGCAGATCGGCCTGGACCGGGCCGGCCAGCAACATGGCGAAGACGAAACGCTCCCGGTTGACCCATTGGTCGGCGTGCATCTCGTCGCCGGTGCGCTGCAGCCACACGATATCGCGCTCGCCATCGTCGCCGGCCCGGCCGGTCAGCCATTCGGTGCCGCGTAGCTGGGCAAACTGGCGGCGCAGGCGGGCCAGGCGGGCAACGAAGGCCGCCAGGTCCTGGTCGGCCCCGGCCCAGTCGATCCAGGTGATCCGGTTGTCCTGGCAATAAGCATTGTTGTTGCCCTGCTGGGTGCGCCCCAGTTCGTCCCCGGCCAACAGCAGGGGCACACCGCGCGAGAACATCAGCGTACTGAGCAGCGCCCGTTTCAGGCCTGCGCGGCGCGCAACGATCACCGGGTCGTCGGTCGGGCCCTCGATCCCGCAGTTGGCACTGAGGTTGTGCGCATGGCCGTCGCGATTGGCCTCGCCGTTGGCCTCGTTGTGCTTGTTCTCAAAACTCACGAGGTCGTGCAACGTGAAGCCGTCATGCGCGGTGACCAGGTTGACGCTGGCCACCGGCCGGCGTCCGCCGTGGCCGAAGGCATCGCTGGAACCCGCCAGCCGGGTCGCGAGGGCACCTCGGCTTTCGTCCTGGTGGATCCAGAAGGCTCGGATGCTGTCGCGGTAGCGATCGTTCCACTCCTGCCAACCGATCGGAAAGCCACCGAGCTGGTAGCCGCCCGGACCGATGTCCCAGGGTTCGGCGACCAGCTTGACCCGCGACAGCAGCGGGTCCTGGGCCATCGCGTGAAAGAACGGCGCATCGGCGCGAAAGCCGCTCG
>JAWKYE010000039.1:0-48481 GCA_041396665.1 Burkholderiaceae bacterium | reverse complement strand
CAGGCGTGCGCGGTCGCCGAACTGCTCGAGCAGTCGCAGGCCCACATCGCCACAACCGACCAGCAGCACCGGCAGGCGCCGGAACCGTCGCGGCAGGGCGCGGCGGGCACCCGGATGACCAATCGATCGCATCGGGCGATAATACGGGGTTGGACGAAGGCAGTTTTTCGCAGGCCAAACAGGGAGCGGGGCGCGCATGGGGTTGCAAGGGCGGCAAATGCAGGAGTCGGCGGCGGGATTCAAGGTCGTGGTGCGGCCCAGCGGGCGCGAGTTCGTCGTGGGGCCGCAGCAGTCGGTGCTCGAGGCCGCGCTGGCCAACGACATCGTGCTGCCCTACGGGTGCCGCGACGGGGCCTGCGGATCGTGCAAGGCCAAGGTGCTCGAGGGCACGGTCGAGCACGGGCCCCACGCCAGCGGTGCGCTCAAGCCCGCCGAGCAGGAGCAGGGCTACGCGCTGCTGTGCTGCGCCCATCCGCGCGCCGACCTGGTCGTGCAGGCGCGTGTGCTCGAAGGCGTGGCCAACATCCCGCTGCGCAAGATGCCGGTGCGGGTGACCAGCCTCGAGATGGCCGCGCCCGACGTGGCCGTGCTGCGCCTGCAGATGCCGGCCAACGAGCAACTGCAATACCTGGCCGGCCAGTACATCGAGATCCTGCTGCGCGACGGCACGCGGCGCGAGTACTCGCTGGGCAGCGCGCCCAGTAACGCCGAGCAACTGGAGTTGCACGTACGGCACATGCCCGGTGGCAAGTTCACCGACACGGTATTCGGCGTGGCGACGCCGCCGGTCAAGGAGAAGTCCATCCTGCGCTTCGAGGGGCCGCTGGGCACGTTCTTTTTGCGCGAGGATTCCACCAAGCCGATCGTGATGCTCGCCAGCGGTACCGGCTTTGCGCCGATCAAGGCGATCATCGAGCACATGTTGTTCAAGGATATCCGCCGGCCGGTGGTGTTGTACTGGGGCGGTCGCCGGCCGCGCGACCTGTACCGGAACGAGCTGTGTCAGCAATGGGCGGCCGAGCACGCGCACATTCGCTACGTGCCCGTGATTTCCGATGCGCTGCCCGAAGACGGCTGGCAGGGGCGCACAGGCTTCGTGCACCGGGCGGTGATCGAGGATTTCCCCGACCTGTCGGGCCACCAGGTCTACGCCTGCGGTGCGCCCATCGTGGTCAACTCGGCGCAGGCCGACTTCATCCAGACCTGCGGCCTGCCGGCCGAAGAGTTCTTTGCCGATTCCTTTACCACCGAAGCCGATGTCAACCGCTGAGACCGGGGCGCAGGTGCTGCCGCTGGCCGGGCTCACCGTCATCGCGCTCGAACAGGCGGTGGCCGCGCCTTATTGCAGCAGCCGGCTGGCCGACATGGGCGCGCGCGTCATCAAGATCGAGCGTGCCGACGGCGACTTCGCGCGCGGCTACGATCGCGCGGTGCACGGCGAGGCCAGCTATTTCGTGTGGATCAACCGCGGCAAGGAGTCGATCGCGCTCGACGTGAAGCAGGCCGACGACCTCGCGCTGTTGCGCCGGATGATCGGCGAGGCCGATATCTTCCTGCAGAACCTGGCGCCGGGCGCGGTAACGCGGCTGGGCCTGGATCCGGCCGAATTGCGCGACGCTCATCCGCGCCTGATCACCTGCAGCATCTCGGGCTACGGCGAATCCGGCCCGGCCCGTGAGCAAAAGGCCTACGACCTGCTGGTGCAGGCCGAGAGCGGCCTGGTGGCGGTCAACGGCGCGCCCGGCGACTGGGGCCGCATCGGGGTGTCGATCTGCGATATCAATGCCGGTATGAACGCGATCATCGGTATCCTGCAGGCGGTGCTGGTGCGCCAGGTCACCGGGCGGGGTGCCCCGGTCGATGTGTCGCTGTTCGGTACCGCGGCCGAACTGATGTCGGTGCCCTACCTGCAGGGGCGCTACGGTGGCAAGGCGCCCGAGCGGGTCGGGCTGCGCCATCCGACGGTCGCGCCATATGGGGTGTTCCGCTGCGCCGATCAGCGCGAGGTGCTGATCTCGATCCAGAACGAGCGTGAGTGGGTGGCGTTTTGCAAGGTGTTCATGCAGGATCCGGCCTTTGCCACCGACGCGCGCTTTGCCAGCAACCCGGCACGCTGCGCCAATCGCGAGGCGCTCGATGCGCGCATCGGCGAGCGCTTCGCGCAACTGGCACACGGCGAGGCGTTGGCCCAGTTGCGCGCCGCCAATACCGCCTACGGCTCGATCAACCGGGTCGATGAACTGATCACCCACCCGCAGTTGCAGACCGTGCCGATGACCGTGCACGAGGGCACGGCCCAGATCCCGGCCGTCCCGTACCACACACCGTGGTCGCCGACCCGCTTTGGGCCGGTGCCCGGCATCGACGAGCATGGGCCCGGGTTGCGTGCGGAGTTCGGTGATGACTGATGACGAACCGGTCCCGCTGCGGTCCTGGTTGTTCGTGCCGGGCGACCGGCCCGAGCGCTTCGACAAGGCGGTGGCCAGCGGCGCCGACGCGGTGATCCTCGATCTCGAGGATGCGGTGGCCCCGGCAGCCCGCGCAGCGGCCACCGTGCAGGTGCGCGACTGGCTGGTCGCGAGCGCCGGCCAGCCGCAGCGCGTGGCCCGCTGGGTGCGCGTGCCCTCGGCCCGCGATTGCCCGGCCGACATCCGGGCGCTGGCCGGATTGCCGGCGCTCGATGGCTTCGTGCTGCCCAAGGTCGAGTCGGCCGACGTGCTGCACGGCTGGAACACCCGGTTGATGGCGCAGATCGAATCGGCCCAGGGGCTGCTGGCACTGGCGCGGATCGTTGCCGGATCGCCCCCCGATCTGGCCTTGCTGGCGCTGGGCCCCGAAGACTTGTCGCGGTCGCTTGGCTGCGCGCCCGACCTGGCCGGCATGACCGTGCCTTGCGCCAACACCGTGATCGCGGCGCGTGCGCATGGCCTGCAGGTGTTGGCCTGCCCGGGCAGCATCGGCGAGTTCCGCGACCTTGCCGCGTGGCGGGGCACACTCGAGGCGGGTCGTGCGCTGGGCTCGGACGGCATGCTGTGCATCCATCCGAAGCAGGTCGAGGTGGCCAACGAGGTGTTCTCACCCCATGCCGCGTTCATCCGCGATGCGTTGCGGGTGGTGGCGGCGTTCGACGAGGCGTCGGCCCGTGGCGAAGGCGCGGCCCAGCTGGATGGGCGGATGATCGATCTGCCGGTCGTCGTGCGGGCGCGCCGCTTGTTGCGCCGTGCCGAGCACTATGGCCTGTTACCCGGCGCCTGACACGGGTGCCGCGGCGTACGGTGTGCGCCGTCGGCCGTGTGCCGGCGGGATCCATTCCTTCGAGGAGCGACGATGACCATCGATGCCACCGGCCTGACGCTGTCGACCCCCACCGAGACGGCGGCGGCCGCGCTGCGCGCCGTGCAACACGCCTACCTTTGCTATCGGCGCGACCTGCCGCAGCGCCTGGGCGAGCTGCTGCAGGCCGACCCGGCTTTCGGGTTCGCGCACACGGTCAAGGCGCTGATGCTGCTGGGCGGTTTTCGCGCCAGCGATGCCCCGGTGATCCGCGCCGCGCTGCTGCAGGCGCGCGACGGGCATCGCGCGGCGACCGAGCGCGAACGGCTGCACTGGCAGGCCGCCGTGCAATGGCATGCGGGCGATCCGCTGGGTGCGACCCGCGTCTTCGAGGTGATCCTGGCGCGCTGGCCGCACGACCTGCTGGCCTATCGCCTGCATCATTTCGTCAGCTTCTGGCTCGGCCGCCCCGAGAACATGTTGCAGATGGCCGAGCGCCTGCAGACGACATGGCAGCCCGAATGGCCGTTCTACGGTTCATTGCTGGCCTGTCGCGCGTTCGCCAACGAAGAGGCGGGTAATCACACGCTGGCCGAAAACCTCGGGCGCCGGTCGGTCGAACTCGATCCGGGCGACCCTTGGGGCGCGCACGCGGTGGCGCACGTGCTCGAGATGCAGGGCCGGCGCGAGGAGGGCATCCAGTGGGTAGACTCGCTGCAGGAGCACTGGCACGACCGCAACAACCTGGCGCACCATCTGTGGTGGCACCAGGGCCTTTACTGCTATGAACTGGGCGACTTCAACCGTGTGCTGGCGTTGTACGACCAGCGGTTTCGCAACCTGGCCTCGCCGCTGACCGCGGCACTGCCCGACCTGTACATCGATGTGCAGAACGCGGTCTCGATGTTGTTCCGCCTGCAACTGCAGCAGGTCGATGTCGGGGATCGCTGGACCGAGTTGGCCGATCTGGCCGAGCAACGTACCGGCGATTGCGAGTCGTTGTTCACGGTGCCGCACTGGGCGATGGCGCTGGTGGCCACCGGGCGCGATGCGGCGGTCGCGCGGCTGATCGGCGGCATCGAGGCCTACGGGCAGGCCGACCCGGCAGCGGCGGCGATTGCGGCCGGCCTGACCCCCGCCGCCGCGGCCACCCCGGGCCATCCGGCGCAGGCGATGGACTACGTGCTGCCGCTTTGCCGTGCCGTCGTGCATCACGGCCGTGGCGAGTACCGACAGGCCTGCGACTTGATCCGCCCGATCATCGGCGACCTGTTCAAGCTCGGCGGCAGCCATGCCCAGCAAGACCTGCTCGAACAGTTGTACGTCGATGCGGCGATCCGCGGTGACCAGCAGGCCGACCAGGCGCTGTTGCTGTCCAGGGCGCAGGGTCGCGGCCGGCTTGCGCCGTCGCGACGGCGCGGCTGGGCGGGACTGGCTGCCCGCTGACCGACCCGACGGCCGGCGCCCTGGCGGCGGCCTGATCTGCTGCTGTCTCATGGACGCCGTATCCGGCCGCCCCAGGTTGCCGGCTCCCGCAAGAGGTCAGGCGACTTCAGTGCACGCGCTTGCCCGCAACCCAGACTTCGCGCACCGCCGGTTGGTTGGCCACCGGGTGGATGCGGGCGAGGTCGGCGCGTTGGCCCGCAGCGATCTCGCCACGGTCGGTGAGGCCGGTCGCGCGGGCGGGCCGCAGGCTCACCGATGCGATTGCCGCCGGTAGCGAGAAACCTGCCTGCCGATGCAGGAGCCAGGCGGCATTGATCAGGCTGGCGGGCACGTAGTCCGACGACAGCACATCGAGCAGGCCCTGGCGGGCCAGCTCGGTGGCGGACACGTTGCCCGAGTGCGAGCCGCCGCGCACGACATTCGGCGCGCCGGCCACCGTGGCCATGCCGTGGGCCTTCGCATGCCGGGCTGCGGCCTCGGTGGTCGGAGTCGCTGATCGTCGCGCCCTCGACACCGCTTCGTCGACCTGTTCGATGGAGGTGTCGTCGTGGGTGGCCAGCGCGATGCGCTGGTCGCGTGCAGAAGTCGGCAAAGTATGTTCGGTTCAGCCGCGCATGCTCGCGCTGGCGCTCCGGGTACCGGCGTACCTCGCTGTCGAACTGCTCGTGGCTCCAGCCCTTCTTGCCGGTGTGTGGTCCGCGCATGCTCGGGTTGGTCCACTGGCGCTGTCCGGGCGTGTGATCCATCAGCGAGATCAGGCGCAGCCTCCGGATTGCCGATGAGAGGTTCGAACAGCCGTCGCGCATTCGGTGCGGGCGGCCTGCAGCGCGTGCAGCCAGGTGGTCGGCGCAGCACCCGGTGCGCATCGAGCAGGTCGATCGCGCCGCGCAGTTGCGCCTGGTCGTGCTCGCCAGCCGTCGCCATACGGGTCACCGACCCCCAGCGCGTCGAACACCGTGGTGATGCCGGCGGCCACCACTTCGGCGTCATGGGCCAGCAACGCCGGTTGGGCGGGGAACGTGGTCTTGGGCCGCGGCATCGAGGTGCCGCTCGAGGTTGTCGGTGTGGATGCCGATCAGGCCCGGGATCAGCGGAATCGCCGTAAGAGATCCTCGGCCCCGGCGATCGACGTGCGACCAGGATCGACCGCGTGGATCAGGCCATCGCGAAGACGCACCGTGCCGGTGATGACCTCGTCGCCCAGCACCAGCCAGGCGTTCGTCAGGATACGGTCATCGCCGGGTCGGATCGCTGCACATACTTCACACCTCCACCCAGCCGGTCTGCCAGCACGCCGGACTTCCTGATCATGAAAAATCCCGACGATCGCCGATCCCTGCGTACGTCTTCGCGGATCAGGTCGATCACGATGCACCGGTTGGCGGCATCCAGCGAGCTGTGGGCTCGTCAGGCAACATCAGGGGGGACCCGACAGATGACCCCTGGCGATGTTAACCGTTGTTGCTCGCCACCGGAAATGTCGCCAGCGGCAGCGACCAGACCGACCGCGGCAGTTGCAATCTTGCCAGCAGCGCGCCCGCCTTTTCGCAGGCGTCGACGGTCGCTGCCGGTAGGCGTCGTCCTGCATCGGTGGCAGGCCGTCGAGCAGTGGTTGCGCCACCAGGTCGAGTGCGCTGATCCGCAGCACGACGCGCAGGAACTGGCTGACGTGGCCGATGAGTGGTACAACGCAAACAACACGGTCTGTGCCGAGGCCGTGGCCAGTCGGTACAGTGCTCGGCGTTGCGCAGCAGGATGCGCCCGGTATCGACAGCGTAGTTGCCGTACAGGCACTTGATGATCGTCGACTTGCCGCGGCCCGAGGCGCCGACCAGCGCCACGCACTCGGTGCCGCGCACGGTCATCGAGAAGTGCTCGAGCACCTGCAACACGGTGCCGCCGCGCTGGTGCAGCACGAAGCGCTTGCCGAGATCGCGAACCTCGAGCGAGAACGGCGCACACGATGGGGCGGGCGAGGGGATCACGGGGTGAGCACCGACGAAACCAGCAACTGGGTATACGGATGGCGCGGGTCATCGAGCACCCGGTCGGTCAGCCCCTGCTCGACGATCTCGCCGTTGCGCATCACCAGTGTCCGATGGGCCAGCAGGCGGGCGACCCCCAGGTCGTGGGTGACGATGATCGCCGACGGGCCGAGCCAGTTGACCAACACGGATCGAGTCCAGCAGCCGCGCGCCATGCCAACACATCCAGGCCCGAGGTTCGGTTCGTCCATCAGCACCAGCCGGGGCCGGGTGACGGGGATTGCGCCTGCGATCTGCAGGCGCTGCTTCATGCCGCCCGAGCTAATCGCGGTGCATCGGGTTGATCCGCCGCGATGTCCAGTTCGACCTGGCGCATCCAGTGCCTGGCCTCGTCCTGCAGGCGCCCGGTGGTTCCAGCCCAGGCCCATCAGGCGCTCGCCGATGTTCGCCCCGGCGCTGACCAGGCTGGGCGCAGCCCTGGTCCGGATTCTGCGTCACGAATCCCCACTCCGGAACGCGCGAGCAGGCGGCGCCGGGTCTCGGGCAGCGCGTGCACATCGAGCCATTGGCCGTCGCGGTCGCGGTAGCGGACACGGCCCTGCTGCGGCGCCAGGCGACCTGCGAGGCAGTTGAGCAGCGTGCTCTTGCCCGAGCCCGATTCGCCGACGATCGCCAATACCTCGCCACCAAAGAGGTGCAAGGTCACATCGTCGAGCGCCTGACGCATCCCGAACCGGTGGCCGATGCCCGTCGCTTCGAGCAGGCAGGCCTGATCGTCGGCCGGGGGCGGGTCGGTGACGGTGTCGGCTGCCGGGTCCGGCTGCGCGCGGGTCATCGCGCTGCATCCCGTTGCTCAAGCCTCTCGCGGCAGTAATCGGTGTCCGAGCAACTCCAGATCGAACCGCCATCGTCGAGCGGCACCTGGTCCAGGTAGCTGGTGTCGGAACCGCAGAGCGCGCAGCAGTGCGGCGTCCGGGCGGCGTCGAAAGGATGGTCGTCGAAATCGAGGCTGCGCACGTCGGTGTAGGGCGGGATCGCGTACAGGCGTTTCTCGCGACCGGCTCCGAACAGTTGCAGCGCCGGCATCTGGTGCATTTTGGGATTGTCGAACTTGGGAATGGGCGAGGGCGCCATCACGTAGCGGCCATTGACCAGCACCGGGTAGTCGTAGGCGGTTTCGATATGTCCCCGGCGGGCGATGTCCTCGTAGAGCTTGACCCCCATCAGGCCGTACTCACGGTAGCCGTGCAGCTTGAGCATTTCGCCGCGCCGCGGTTCGAGCCGGTACAGCGGGTCCGGTTGCGGCACCTGGTAGACGAGGATCTGCTCGTTGGTCAGCGCCGCCTCGGGAATCCGGTGCCGGGTCTGGATCAACGTTGCCTCGCGGGTGCGCTCGGTGGTCGTCACTCCGGTGGTGCGTTGGAAGAAGCGCCGGATGTTCACCGCGTTGGTGGTGTCGTCCGATCCCTGGTCGATCACCTTGAGCACGTCGCGCGGCCCGATGATCGCCGCGGTGACCTGGATGCCACCGGTGCCCCAGCCGTAGGCGAGCGGCATCTCGCGCGAGCCGAACGGCACCTGGTAGCCGGGGATGGCGACCGCCTTGAGCAGCGCGCGCCGGATCATCCGCTTGGTGCGCTCGTCCAGGTAGGCAAAACTGTAGCCGGCAAGGCGTCGGGCGGGCGGTGGCGAGTCGGCGGTATCGAGGGTGTCGGCAACCGACGTCGTGGTTTGCTTGGTCATCGGGGCGCCTGTTCGTCGATCGAGCCGGCCGGGGTTGCGCTGCTTTGTCCGTGTTCGGCCCGCAACTGCCGGATCAGCTGCAGTTCCGATTCGAAGGTCACGTAGTGGGGCAGTTTCAGGTGTTGCACGAAGCCCGAGGCCTCGACCGAATCGCTGTGCGGCAGCACGAACTCCTGGTCTTGAGCGGGTGAGCTTGGCAACTCGTCGAACTCGTCGTGGCGCATCACCCGGTCGACCAACGACATCGCCATCGCCTTGCGCTCATTGTGGCCGGCCACCAGGCCGTAGCCCCGGGTGAACGCCGGCGGCAAGTCGGCACTGCCGGTGAACTGGTTGATCATCTGGCACTCGGTCAGCTGGACTTCGCCGATGACGATCGCAAAGCCCAGCTCTTCGGGCGCGACCTGTACCTCGACACGACCCAGCCGGATGTCACCGCCAAACGGATGGGTGTGGGCGTAGCCGCGCTGGCTCGAGTAGCCCATGCCGAGCAGCCAGCCCTCGTCGGCCCGCGCCATCATCTGCAGGCGTGCAGGGCGCTCCAGCGGGTAGCGGGGCGGATCGCGGGTGATGTCCGGCGGATCGGGGTCGCCGGGGTCGGGATCGGCGGTTTCGATCAGGCCTTCGTCGGCCAGCCTGGCCAGCGCATCGGGCGTCTGCCGCGCCGCAGGGGGCTGCGGGCACGCGGGTTCGAGCGGCACGGGTGCCTCGTCATCGAGTGACGAAAAGTCGAGCAGCCGCTGCGTGTAATCGAAGGTCGGACCGAGGATCTGGCCGCCGGGCAGGTCCTTGAAGACCGCCGATACCCGTCGATCGATGCGCATCGCGCGGGTGTCCAGCGGCAGCGTCTGGCCCAGCCGGGGCAACGTGGTCCGGTAGGCCCGCAACAGGAAGACCGCCTCGACGACATCGCCGGCGGCCTGCCTGATGGCCAACGCGGCGAGGCTTTCATCGAGCACCGACGCCTCGGCCATCACGCGGCTGACCAGCAGCGGCAGTTGTTCGCGGATCTGCGCCAGCTGCAGCCGGGCAAGCGCCGGATCGCCGCGGCGCAACTGGTCCAGCAGGCGGTACGAGGCCTCGATCGCCTGCTCCCCGCCCTTGACGGCAACATACATCAGTCGATCTCCAGTCGGGTCGTGCGCGGCAGCGCGAGCACCTGATCGTCGGCGCAGAGCACGAGATCGATGCCGCGCGGAAAGTCATCCTGCATCTGGAGGCGGGTCGTCCAGAACGTCACCGGCGGGCCGGTGACGCCGATCGTGACCTGGTCGGCGATGCCGGGTCCGCGCAATCGCAGCCGGGTGCCCGCGGTCAGCGACGAGCAGGCAATGATCAGCGTCGTGCCGATGTGCGGCAGCAGGTCGGTCCCGGCGTTCAGCCGGGCCAGCGATTGTCCGTCGAGTTCTGTTGCCGGCATCAAGGCCAGTTCGGCGTCGCCGGGCTGCCCGGCGAACGGGCAGCCGCAATGAAAGCGGACAAAACCGGTGATCGCTTCGGCCTGTCGCCAGCGCGGCGACAGCCAGACGCTGGTCTGCGGATCGGCCAGGCACTGCAGCAGGCAGGCCATCGATGTCGGCAGGTCGGCCGGACCGACGAAGCCGGGCGGTGTGATCGTGTGTCGGCGACCCGGGTTGGCCATCGCATCGAGCAGCGCGCGAAACGCGCGCTGGCTGTCGGGTTCGGGCTGCGCGAAGCCGCGTGCCAGGCTGGCCAGATCGGGCAGGCTCATGTCGGCGTATCCGGGGTCAGCGTGAAAAAGCGCACCCGGCTGGCCTGCGCACGGGCGTGCTCGTGCGCGCGTCGCTGCGCCAGCGCGTCGGCCAGCGGGCGGATCACCCGGGCGAGCACGGCTTCGCGCAGGTGCGGGGCCTGCAACAGCGCATCGACCCGGGCGATGCACTCGGCCATCGGCAGCCGTCGGCCACTGACGTAACCGACCCCCGCGGTGCCGTGTCGCGAGCGCACGACGCAGCGGCTCACCGGCAGTTCGGCCAGGTTGAATCGGTTGCCCGCGGCGTCGATGCGCGCCTGCGCCATGTACAGACCAAGTTCGGGGGCCCGCAGGGCTTCAAAGGTCTCGCCGGCCAGTATCGGCGCGGCCAGCCGGGCCAGTTCGTCGGGGTCTGACAAGGCCATCACGCCCAGCCAGTCGGCACGCTCCCGGGGGTCAGTGGGGGGCATTGCGGCCTCGCGAAAGAAAAGGGGTTCGACAAAAATCTGTCTATACAGGTTACACTGGAATTCCCGTCAATGCGCGAAGAATCCATGTCATCGAGTCTCCCGGACGCCGACCTCGCCGATGAGCTCGCGCCGGCGCGCTGGATCCGGATCGCCCAGGTGCTGGCTGCCGAACTGGCCGATGGCCGCCCGCCACCAGGTGCGCGTCTGCCGAGCGAGCAGGCGCTGGCCGATCGCTTCGGCGTCAACCGGCACACGCTGCGCCGCGCGACCCGGCTGCTGGCCGACCAGGGCTATGTGCAGATTCGCGCCGGCGCCGGCTTGTTTGCCCGCAGCCTGGTGCTCGACTATGCGCTGCATCGCAGCACCCGCCTGAGCCAGAATCTGGCCGAGAACGGCGAGAAGGCGGTGCGCGAGTTGCTGGATGCGCCGATCGAGGCGGCTGGACGGCGCGGCAGGCCGCTGCGCCTGTCTGCCTCGACACGGGTGCAGGTACTGGCGACCCGTTCCCTGGTGCGGGACAAGCCGATCGCACTGTCCCGGGCGGCCTTTCCGTTGCCGCGTTTTGCGGATCTGCCCGATCGCTTCGAGCGCCTGCGCTCGATCGCCGAGGTCATGAACAGCTACGGGGTGTCCGACTACCATCGCGCGCACAGCAAGATCAGCTGCCGCCTGCCGACCGACGACGAGGCCGACCGGCTGATGCGCCCGGCCGGCATGCCGGTGTTGATCGTCGAGTACCTGAATGTCGATGCCGACAGCGTGCCGCTCGAGGCCGGCACGACGGTCTTTGCCGCCGATTCCATCCAACTGACGGTGGCCCACGAATGACGGGCGCCGCACGGGTCGCGGTCTACTTCCAGCCCGGGCCCGGGCATCCGCTGATGCAGGCCGGTACGGCCTGGCTGGCCGGAGATGGCCAGGTCTGGGACGCGGCGGGATTGTCGGGCCCCGACCAGCGCGTGTTGTCCGATCATCTTGGCGGGCCGCGACGCTACGGCTTTCACGGCACGATCAAGGCGCCGATGCGCCTGGCCCCGGGCACCGGTATCGCTTCGTGGCGCCAGGCGGCGGACAGGCTCGCCCAGGACCTCGCGCCGATCCCGATGCCGGCGCTGTGGGTGGGGGTGCTGGATGATTTCGTCGCGCTGGTGCCGCGGGCTTCGGACCCGCGACTGCCGGCATTGGGCCGGATCGCGGATCGCGTGGTCGCGGCACTCGATTGCTTCAGGGCCCCGCTGACGGCGGCCGAGCTCGCACGGCGCGAGCCGGCACGCCTGGCGCCGGCGCAGCGCCAGATGCTGGCCCGCTGGGGTTACCCGCACGTGTTCTCGCAGTGGCGGTTTCACATGACGCTGAGCGGGCCGGTGCGCGAACCCGGCGGGCTGGCGGCGGGCAGGCGGATCGCCCAGGCGGCGGCCCGGCATTTCGCGCCCGCGTTGCGCGAGCCGCTGACGATGGACGAACTCTGCCTGTTCGTCGAGCACCTGCCGGGCGCCCGGTTCGAGCTGCTGGCACGCTGCCCGCTGGGTGGCGCTGACGCTGGTGGAGCATGCCGACGGTGGCGTGACGCGTCAGCGGCGAACAAGAAGCCTGATTGCGACGATCGCGCAACGATCCGAAAGGCCTCGGACGAACGGGGCAAACCGCTGAGAGGAAAAACGAAATCCATTGCTGGAGGAGGAGACTTACTCCAAAAGCGCGGGGCGCTTTCGACAGGAGCCAATGTAAGGGAGTGCTGCCAATGCTCGCCGCGGATTGACGGTGCGCTGACGGGGACGAACGGGGCGCGAGCCTGTACGGTGAATGCGTGGCCCGGCAGGCGGCGCGACGGCGCCACCAATGAAAAGGGCGCTTGCGCGCCCCTTTGCATGACCGGTGAAGCGGGATCATGGGTCAGGATCCAGGTGACCAACTGCGGCTTCGGCCTCGCTGACCTGCGGGTTGGCCGGCATCGGATCGCCCCAGACGCCGACACCGCCGGCGCGCACCTTTGCGGCCAGCTTGGCCACGGCCCCCGCGTCTTCCTTGTACTTGGCCGCAACGTCTTTGTACGACGGGGCTGATCAGCTTCCTGTCGACCGCGTGGCAGGCGGTGCAGTTCTTGGCCTTGGCCAGGTTGCATCGCCTGGGCCAGGCCGGTGGCGGCGAACAAGACGGTGGCGACACAGGCGGACAGAACAGCGTGCTTCATAGGGAACTCCGAAGTAGGTCGCCGCGGCAAGGCACTTGCCATAAGCACCCGTGGGCAGGGCAAATCGCAGATCAGAATGCGAGGAGTATAACGCAGCCGCCACGGGGCCCGTTGGACCGACGACCCCGGCTTTTTCCGGCCCGCGCACCGGTGCGGCCCGGTGATGGCCGTTCATCGTTCGGCGCCCGCCGGCAGGCCGAAACCACTGCAGGCACCGGGCGCCGCACGGGCATGCTGCCGGCGAAGGGCGGAGCCTTCGACAGACGGCCCGGGCCGCGTGGCTCCACCGATGCAGGCAACCAGGGAGTGTGACGATGTGGATGTTGTGGCTGGGCGTGATCCTGATGATCGCGAAGCAGGCGGGAAGTGGGCCTGCTGGCCTCGGTCAGCTGGTGGATGGTGCTGGCCCCGCTGGGCGTGGCCTTCCTGTGGTTCGAGCGGAGCGCCCTGGGCCCACAAGCGGCGCAAGCGCAAGGAGTCGGAGGATGAATCGGCCAAGCGTGAGCGAATCCGCGCGCAGTTCATCGTGCCGCAGCGCAGTAAGAACGGCAGGCGGGACCAGACGGTCGCGCCTGCCGTGCAGGCCCCGGGTGAGCTTCAAGGGCGCTGGCTGGTCGTGACCTCAGTCGTCCCCGTCGGTGACTGCGCCGCGGCTGGCCGAACTGGCCAGCTTGGCGAATTCCCAGCACCCCGCGCGTAGCGCGGCGCCGGCGCCTGCCAGGCAGCCTTGCGGCGGGCCATCTCGGCATCGTCGATGTTCAGGTTCAACGACCAGCTTGCGCGCATCGATGGTGACGCTGTCGCCCTCGTGGATCAGTCCGATTCGACCTGCCCGCGGCCGCCTTCGGGCGCGACATGGCCGACCACCATGCCCCAGGTGCTGCCGAAGCGACCATCGGTGATCAGGCCGACCGACCTGCCCAGGCCCGCGCCGATCAGCGCCGAGGTCGGCGCCAGCATCTCGGCATGCCCGCGCCCTTGACCCAGGTAGCGCAGCACCATCACGTCGCCGGCGACGATCTTGCCTTCCATGATCGCCTTGAGCGCCGATTGCTCATCGTCGAACACCCGCCGGCCCGGTGATCGCCGGGTTCTTGAGACCCGTGATCTTGGCCACGTTGCCCTCGGGCGACAGGACTCTGGGAACATCCATGACGACCGACGGGATCGGCATCTGAGCCTGTCGTAGACCACCTGCTCAACAGCCCGGGAATCTGATAGATCCGTTCAGCCGGAGACATCCTGGATTCATCGCCTTTCTCATTGCGAAGAAAGAAATAGACCTCGTCTTGCG
The DNA here is from genome assembly GCA_041396665.1 of Burkholderiaceae bacterium. GTDB lineage: Bacteria > Pseudomonadota > Gammaproteobacteria > Burkholderiales > Burkholderiaceae_E > JAUIAI01. The sequence goes on along the minus strand of JAWKYE010000039.1, from coordinate 34,365 downwards.
GGAGTTCACCCACATCAATTGCGGGAAAGCGTATGTGATGCGGTTTCGGTCAGTTGAAACGCTACCTATTGATGTCCATGCTAAAAGAAACGCGAACGGACCACCCTAACACGGACCCGCAGAAGGGCATTTAGGCGTCCGGCCGTTCCTGAGTATTCGTGAGGGGTGGGGCACCCGATCGAGAGGGCAGTCCGTGCCTTTAAATGGCGACCATCGTCCCCATGTTCAAGGCTGGATCACACCGACCAAGGAGGGTGACCGTATGAGTCTCGATATGAACAGCATTCGCTCCCAACTCGCACCGGCCTGGAGCGGCGTCAATATTGCGCTGGTCGTGGTCTTGTTTCTGATGGCCTGGCCGCTGGTCTGCTGATGATCGCCTATATCCTCTGGGAAGCCGCCTGGCCTGAACCTTGGCCGACCCGGAGACCTTTTCGACGGCCTTCGAGCGTGTCGCGGCGGCCGTGCGCGCCGGCGTGCAGGAGTACCAGGCAGGCGCGACCAATGACGCAGCCCAACCGGATTCACCGCCGAGCGATCCGGCCGATTTCGCCCGTTGGCGCGAAGAGGAGATTGCCCGGCTGGAAGCGCAGCGGCGGAGCAGGAGCAGGCCAGGGCCGCGGCGCTCAGGAGTAACGCAGCAAAGACCCCTACGCGTTTCGCCGACCGACCCGGTTGACAGGTGCCGACCGGGTCGGTGGCGGCCTTGTCGTCGGGCGCCGGCGCAACGGCGTTTTGCTCAGGAGCCTGGGCCAGAAGCTGGCCGACGACGGCGCCCAGCGCGATGTCCTCGAGACGGCCGAAGTGCTTGAAATGCAGCCGTGCCTGCCGATCGAGTATCACCAGGCTGGGGGTTCCCTGCAGGCCCCAGGCCATCGTCATCGGCACCGGGTCGTTCGGATCGGCCTGGTCCACTCCGATCGGCACGCGCAGTCGGTATTCGTGAATGAAGACCTGCAAGGCCTGCGCGCCCATCACCTCGTGGTGCTCGAACACCGTGTGCAGCCCGATTACCGCCACCTGGTCCTCGCGAAACGCCTGGCGCAGCCGCACGAGCTGTGGCAGCGCATAGTCGACGCAACCCGGGCAGAGCATCTGGAAACCCAGTACCACGACGACCCGGCCGCGAAGCGCGTCCCAGGTCATCGGGCCAGGGGCGTTGAACCAGCGGCTGACCCGCAACGGCGGCATGCAAGAGGTGAGGTCATTCATCAAGGTCTCCAGGAAGCGGCATCGGCCGGATCGGGCCGCACGGTACAGTCGTCAGGGCTCAGAACAGACCGTCCCGCACATAGGGGTGGCTCCAGAGGATGCACTGCATGAGCACGGACTTTACCCAGGCGGCATGCATCTTCTCAACCTCGGCCGGTGACGCGCCCTTGTTCGCGAGGAATGGCTTCAGGGTCGTCGTCACCGGAATCGTCAGCGCCGGCAAGTACCGGAAATGCACCAGCGGGGCGCTGTCGGCGTTGTCGGTCCGGTTCTTCTTCTGAACCGTGTGGCGTAAGCCGATCTCGTACTGGTAATCGAGCCAGGCCTGGTCGTAGTTCGCATCGGCGGTATCGAGGATCCAGCGCGCGAAGCGCTTGCGCACCGCGCCCAGGTAGGCACCATCCGGCTCGCCGGTTTTGTTGTTCTTGAAGTACACGACCAGTTCGGGGGTGGCGGCGACAAAGCCATACCAGACATCGAGGACGGCTTCGGTCTGGTCGGCCAGAATGGCCTTGCTCATGCGCAGGTAGCGCACGTCTTCTTCAGTGAAGAGCATCGTCTTCTTGAGCGATTCCAGCTCCTGCAGCGTGAACGGCGCCTTGGCCACCGACTGCTGGCCAAGGGTGTAACCGGGGATCGCCGGTGTCGCCTGCGCCTGCGACACCAGGGGCATCAGCGGCATGGCGGACGACGATGACGGTGGTGGTGACCAGCTTGGACGGATTCATGGAAGTCTTGTGGTTGGGACAAGCTGGCAGGATGCTCCGATGATGAGTATCACAGCCTCATATCGTCTGCAAATTGATGCTAATCGTCCATGATTGCTGTCTCGGGCATGCCAGCCTCCGTTGATCGCCTGTCCGCGCTTCTGAGCGTTTCCGGGTGCGGGCGCACCTGTTCCATGCCGGGCCGCTTTGCGGCGTGACCCACTTCGCGGCCAAACCGGGCCGGGCCTTCTTGCATGTGCTGCGCCGCGGCGAGATGGTGGTCACGCACCGGGCAAGGCAGCGGCGCCTGGCGCGAGCTCAGGCTGGGCGAGCCAACGCTGCTGTTCTATCCGCGACCGTTGGAGCACGACTTCCACAACGCGCCCGAAGAAGGCAGCGATTTCGTTCGCGCCACCTTGACTTCGACGGTGGCACCGGCCATCCGCTTGCACGGGCTTTGCCGCCGGTCGTCGTGCTGCCCATCGACGATGTGGCCGGCATCGACCAGACCTTGCAGTTACTCTTTGCCGAGACGGCGCGCGTTCGCTGCGGGCAACGATTGCTGGCCGACCGTTTGTTCGAAGTCTTACTGCTGCAGATGTTGCGCTGGATGCTGGATCATCCTGGGCAGAGTGGCATCCAGGAAGGTCTGCTGGCGGGGCTTGCAAACCCGGAAGCTGGCACGGGCGCTCACCAGCCTGCACGAAAGACCCGGCCAGGCCTGGACGCTCGCCGCGATGGCCCAGGCGGCCGGAGATGTCGCGCAGCGCGTTTGCCGCGCAGTTCAGGTCGACCATTGACCGCGCCCGGCGAGTACCTGCTGCGCTGGCGCGCGTCGCTGGCGCAGACGAGACCGCGCGCGGGCGCGCTCGCCGGCTGGAAAAGGCGATCAGCGAAGAGTTGGGCTACGCCAGCCCGGCGGCTTTCTCCCGCGCCTTCTCGCAGGTCGTGGGCGCATCCCCGCGGGCATGGCTGAACAGCCAGAACGGGAATGGGCGCGCCAACCTTCTCAGCGGCGATTGAACGCTGCCCGCAAACCGGTCGATATCCTCTGGCTTTTGCGAACGTAGCCGGCTATGCGTTTTGCGCCAGTTATTGTTGTCCTTGCAACGATGCTTTCATCGGTCGCCGCCGCGCAACCGCAGATGGACTGTGACGCGTTCTACGAAGGGATCGTCAAAGCGCATCCGCTTGACCTGGACAGTTGCAGGGTCGAAGTGGTCGCCCTACAAGCTTGGGCGACTGCACATGCTCGACCATCGCGATCGCCAGCCGTCCGACCGCCTGGCCCTGGCGATCGATGCCTCGACCGGATGGACCCCATCGAAGTGGTGTTCTGGCGCATGCAGCCAGGATCGTCGGCGATTTGCCGGCGCCGCGACAAGGCGAACTGGCGCCGGTTGTCTACGTGCTCTCGGATGGACAGGAAACCTGCGACGGTGACCCGGTTCGCGCCGCTGGCGCGCTCCATGGAGCGGGTGTCGGCACCGCCGTCAACACGATCGGTTTGGATGTCGATGAAAAACCGGCAGCGCAGTTGGCAGCGATTGCGCAAGCCGGCGCAGGTAGCTACTTCTCTGCCAAGGATGCGCCCGCCTTGCGTCAGCCACTCAACGCGATCAAGGACGCCGAAGCCGAATTGGCGCGGTACGCTTACCGCGTCAGTCTGAACACGGGCGCGATCGTCGCCGTGTATCACGATGCCCGGATCGCCTTGAGCAGTTGCTATCAGCGCAACAACCCGACTTCGAGACAGGTGGCCGTGATTCAGGCGACCAACAGGGCAAAAGAAAGGAATGAACCGGAGGCGGTCTGCGCAGACGGCGCACTGGAACGCGCGACATCCGACGTGAAACCGTATCGCCGATGGCTGCAGGAGAGCGCAAAGCCGCTTACCGAGAAACCTCTGCAGCTGATCGAACAGTATGCTGAATCGATGAAGCCGGCACCGACCGCGGCGAACAAGTAAGGCTCGATCCGAACGAGGAAACCAGCAATGAAAGTGTTCTATCTGATACTGGCATTGGCCGGCCTCACCGCCATTCCAGCCATGGCCACCGAGGTCGGCATCCAGTTCGACCAGATGAAAGTCGGTGTCAAGCTGACGACGACCACGGCCGGGTTCTACCAAGCGACGTATATCGAAGAGTACGTCGGCCGCAAGGACGGGTTCCACCTGACCCAGACTCACAAGCTTCTGGATGACGGTTCGACCAAGCGATTGAACCAGGTGGGATACGACAACCAGGGGCGCAAGGTATTCAGCATCCTGAATGGCAACAAGAACACCTATGAGCCTTATTCGTGCCACTACGTTGTTGGTCGATGCCAGCACACCTACAGGTACTACAATTCCCTGACCAAGAAGTTCGTCACCAACGTGACGCGGTTCGAAAACCGGCTCGACGGCGACACGCTGTTCGTTGGAACCTACAAATCGGATGGCGACAAGTTCGAGGTGCCTTTCAAGCTGGGGCCTTATCGCCTGCGACTGTCCAGCGAGTATAAAAACGCGTTGGGAAAGCCGGCTGGCTTCAGGTTCGTTGACCTCGTCCAGCCTTAGACCGGTTCTCGGCGATCATTTGCTGTTTACGCTTTCCAGATCGACCTATCCGGTCCGATCCCGCGAGGGCGAGGCGGTTACGGTGGCGTGTTGACCGGCGAGCAGATCTCGATCAGGAACCTGTTGTTGTCGGTGACATATGACGTGGTCTGCCCCCAGGGCTCTTCGCGGATGTCCTGGACAAGCCGGGCTCCCGCGCCGAGGGCACGACGCAAGGCGGCTGCAACATCGCCTGTCTCGAACGCCAGCTCGAACACCGGCGCCGCCGGGTCTGGCCGGGCCGGAGACTTGCCCAATGCCGCCATCAGCGTCAGCGACGAGAAGGACAGTGTGGTCGAGCCGGTGTCAAGTTCCCCGTAGTCGCCGCTTTCGTGGAGCATCTTTCGTTGGAATCCGAACGCGCTTTCAAAGAACGCAAGCGTTTCGGACACGTTTTCTACATACAGGATCGTGTACTTGAACTTCATACCGGCCTCGTGTGGGTGTTTCGTTATGGTAAGGCCAGGTCAACTTGCGAGCGCTTCCTGAACGGCCTGCGGCTGACCAGCACGCTGACCAAAACTTCGGAGCCGGGCGTCGATTGCCAACGCAGCACATCCGGGCATATGATCTGATCCGGCTTGGCTCTTGTCACTGTTCCGTGATTCCGTCGCCGGGTTCTTATGCTGCCAGGCGGCCTGCTTCTTGTCTTCGAACGCCACCGCTTCGCAAAGGTTCCATCATGCGTAAAGCCGCCCTGGGTTTGGTGTTACTGGCAGGAATTCTCTCGATCGGCGCCGGCCTGCGCTATCTGCTAACCGACGAGCTCATGCCTTATCACGCGGTGGTCAGGTAAAGCGTGGTCCGAGAAAGTCGAGCCAGGCACCCAGACGATCATCATCCTCGGGATGCTCAAGATCGTGGGTGTGGTGTTTGCCGGCTGCGGTATCGCGTTGTTGTGGTTTCTGGTTCCATTGAGCCAAAGTGTGGTTTGGGCCCGCTGGGTAGCCCTCACGATTGTGCCGCCGTGTGGGGACCAACGCTGTACGTCACGTTCGCACTGCGCGCCGCCGCATCCCAGCCCAGCCACCGATTGGTCCCGGCCGCGGCGATGCTTGCTCTTGTCGTCGTGGGGATAGGGCTGTTGTTCATCGAGCGATCCACACCGGGGATGGTACAGCGATGACTAAGCTGTTTCTAACCCATACGCCGGCGATGTTTCTGCTGGCTACTACGGTGATTCGGCACCGGGCGCCCTGCAAGCGCTTGTGACAGTCGGGCGATATGCGGGCCATCAGCCATTGCAGGCAGATTGTGAACTCATCGAGCAGGCCAAAGACTGTCAGGATCATCATCAGCGATCGCGCTACGCCGGGCGCGGCCGCCGTTCGCTGCGCTGCCAGAACTGGTTGCCTTCATCCGCTGCGCGGTGGATATCCGCACCGTTGATGTCGCGGCCGCGTCGGCGCATGGCGTGCTGGTGACTCATGCGACGCCGGGCTTCGTGTCCGCCGTCAACGAATGGATTCTGGGGGTGATGATCGATCTCGCTCGTGGTATCAGTAAGGCCAGCGCCGTCTACCAGCGTGGTCTGGAACCGCAAGCCCGAATGGGTATCCAGCTCAGTGGTGCAACCCTGGGGGTGGTGGGTCTGGGGGCCATTGGCTCGCGGCTCGTTGTGCTCGCCACGCAACTGGGCATGAAGGTCATCGCCTACGATCCCTTTGTGAGCGAGGTTCCGGATGGTGCCGAGACGGCCGATCTTCAGTCGCTTCTCACCTGCGCCGATTTCGTCGTCTGCCTGGCCGTCGCGAACGAAACCACCGAGAACTCCGTTCGGCGCGGCTGCCTTTCGCCGATGAAGCCAACCGCCCACCATCAATGCGTCGCGCGGCAACCTTCGGTCGATGAACTCGCGCTATTGGCAGCGCTCGAGGCCGGTTCCATTGCGAGGCCGCCCTGGATGTCGGGCGCGCGCCCGATCAGAAGCCATCGTTGGCGCTGGCCGGCTTGCCCAACGTGATCGCCACGCCGCACATCGGGGGCTGACCCGTCAGGCCGTGGAGCACCAGGCGTTCGAGACCGTGCGCACAGGTGGCGGATCTCGTCGCAGGCCGACGCCGCGGGGGCGGTCAATGCCGAACACGCCTCACGTCTGGGCACCTTGTCCGGCAACGGGTGCACATTGTCTGACCACGGCGCCCAGCGACCGGCCGCGAGTGGATTCGCTTATCATTCGTCGATTGCAAAACCCGATCTCACGGAAGAAGAATTATGTTCAATCACATCATGGTCGGCTCCAACGACATCGAGCAATCCAAACGTTTCTACGACGCCGTGTCGTCGTGCCTGGGGTCGGCGAGGGGGCACAACGTGGCTGGCACCTCGGTCATGTGCGGCTGTTTTACCGGCACGATGGCGGTACCTTCGCGATCAGCGAACCGATCGATGACAAACCAGCCACCTTTGCCAACGGCGGCACCATCGGCTTCAAGTGCGTGTCACCGGAGCAGTGCAGAAGTTCCACGATGTCGCGGTGGCCAACGGTGGCGTGTCGATCGAACAGCCGCCCGGGCTTGCGCGAATCCACCAGCCTGGTAATCATGTCCTATGTACGCGACCCGGACGGCAACAAGCTCTGTGCGCTGCACCGGCCCAAGTAGTCGGCGGATCCTGGGGGCGGTTGTGGCGGTTGTGCGCCACCGTGCCTGGCTCTTATTCCGTTCCGGCTGGCCAAATCGCCAGGAGGAAATGACCCGCAGAAAGTAATCGCTCGATCGAGGACGCCGCGGAAGCGGTGGACGAAGGCGAGGGACCGACAGTCCTTCCTGCTCACGAATACCAGACCCTCAGGCAGGAGCAACTGCAAAAGATCACCGAGTCGCGCTGATCCGCTTCGCGTTGATTGCCCACGGCGCGATCTGACCTGGCTGGCGACGAATCGCGGTGTGCTGCCATCGCCAGAGGTCGCGGCGTGGTCACCAGTCCTGCTGGCGGTGCTGTTCAGCGGTTTCTACTGGGCCATCCGGCGGGACGTCCGGGTGATCGGGTCCAAGATAGAAGCACTCGAGCAGCATTTTTCCATCCCGGCGAATCTCGCCTGGGAGGGCGACCTGACGCAGACCTACACGCGCACGCTGGCGATTCACTGGAGCCTATGGTCGATCCTGATCGTTGCAAATGTCCTGATTGCCGTCATTCTGCGCTGAGCGCTTGTTGCAATGATACCGCCGAAGGCGTGGTAACTCGTTCGCCGATCGACCCAAGCATCGATGCTGATGGCCGGGAAGCGCTGATGTTGCCCGTGTGGCCTCGGTTGATGCCGGTGGGTCTCGTGTTCGAGAATCCTGGTAACACCAGGCTCAAATCGAAGAAAGGAACTGCAATGCCCACTGCCAAGACCCCGTTTCGCATCGCACACATCGATCATGTCGTCTTCCGCGTACGAAGCCTGCAGGCAAGTATCGCCTTCTACGAGTCGGTACTGGCAGCGAGGTCGTGCGGGTAAGGGAGAATCTCGGCCTTGTTCATCTGCGCGCGGGCACCTCGTTGATCGACCTGGTCTCTGTCGACGGTCCGCTGGGCGCGGCCGGTGGCGCCGTCGCGGAGCAGGGCCGAAATGTCGACCACATCTGTCTGCGGATCGAACCCTTTGTCGAGGCCGAACTGGTCGCGCACCTGCACGCCTGCGGCGCGCTCCCGCGCGGGCCGGCAACGGAGAATTTCGGTGCGGCGATAGGCCCCTCGCCGTATTTCGATCCTGATGGCAACGTCATCGAGCTAAAGGGCCCGGCGACGAAGGATACCGCGACAACGGACAGTGGCCGGGCACGATTTCACTTGCTAGTACGCTTGCTGGCATGCGGCTGAACCCTGGGATTTCCGCACAACCAAACAACTACGGGGATTCATGCCTGCCACCCCACCGAAATGCCTTTCAGCCCCCGCGCCGACGCTTGGCCTGCTGCTGTTCGGCCCTCCTTGGCAACCCAATGGCGCGGCCGGAACATCCACATTCCCGATTACCCGGTTTCCATCGCGATGGAATCGTTCATGAAAGAGGTTGCCGAGAACGCGGCGGCAGGCTGACCGGCAAAATCTCCAACAACGGCGTGCTGGGAAACCAGCCGGATGCGATCGAGCAAGCCCGTCTGGGTGCGATCCACTTCGGTGAAGTCAGCCTCGGGCCGACGGGGCAGCCGATCCCCGAAACACCTGTGGGCTCGCTGCCGATCATCTTCAAGAGCATCGCGCAGATGTAGCGGTTGATGGACGGCGAGGTGGCCAAGTTCCATTCGCTGACAGAGCACCCGATCATCCCGGAGTGCCTGTGCATCTCGGAAGTCGCCTGGGACAAACTGAGCCCGGAGCAGCAGGCGATCGTCAAGGCCGCGGGTGCGGAAAAGCGCCGAACTGCAGCGCAAGCTCTGGGCCGGGCGATGCGATCCCACGTGGGGGAGGCGTGCAGCGGGTGTTCGAGGGCACAATCGCCGATGGCGAGATCGGCATGGATGAATTGACGGCGGGAGAAAGATGAAGATCGAAACCGGCGGGCTCGGCGATCCCCGGGTGATCGCGTTGTTGGACCAGCACCTGCGCAGCATGCGGGAGATCTCTCCCCCGGAAAGCGTCCATGGTTTGTCGGCTACCCGGAAGATCCCAACAGCGTCTTCATGACCCTGGCGCTCTGAGGCGGTGATTGCCCGGCGCGGATCAGCCCGCGGGAACCCGCGCGCCTGGCGCTATCGTGGGCGGCGCGGCATTCAGCGTCTGGATCGCGAAGCCCGCGGCGGCCTTGTAGCGGGCCATGAAGGCATCGCGTTCGGCGGCGGGAATCACATCGTCGATGTGCGCGAACACGCCACCGCAGCGCTCGTCCACCAGGCCCAGCAGCCCGAACGGGCCGGCGCCGCGGTTGCGCAGCACCAGCGCCGAGATATCGGCGCAGAGCTTGTCGTCGTAGGCCCGCAGCGCGTCAGGCGTGACGCCGTGATCGAGCATGGCCGCGCCGATCACCCGCGCATCGACGATCGCCTGGCTCGCGCCGTTCGAGCCGACCGGGTACATCACGTGGGCCGCATCGCCCATCAGGGCCACCCTGCCATGCGCGGCATCGACCCAGCTGGGCACCGGGTCGCGATCGATCATCGGGTACTCGAAGACTTCGCTCGCGCCGCGCAGCATCGCGGGCACGTCCAGCCAGTCGAAGCGCCAGTCGTCGAAATGGTGGATGAACTCCTGCAGCGCGACGCGCCGGTTCCAGTCGCCGTGACGCCAGCCCTGGGCATTGTCCACGGTGATCTCGGCGATCCAGTTGATCGTGGCCAGGCCGGTGGCGGGATCGGGCGGCGAGATCGGGTAGAAGACCACCCGGTGGCGCATCGAGCCCAGGCCCACGAAAGACGGAACCACTGCGGATGGGTACGCCCGGCGCGGTGCCCCGCCACATGATCGCGCCACCCCACTGGATGGGGGGCTGTTGCGGGTACATCTGCGCCCGCACCGCCGAGTGCAGGCCGTCCGCCGCCAGTAGCAGGCTGCCGCGGGCTTCGGTTCGGTGACCGTCGCGGGTCTCGATCTGCGCGGTGACGCCGTCGGCGTCCTGGTGATAGCCGGTGACGCGCTGGCCAAGCCGGACCGCGTCGGCGCCCAGGCGATCGAGTACCGTGCGGTACAACAACATCTGCAGCTTGCCGCGATGCACCGCGTACTGCGGCCATTGGTAACCGGCCAGCCGGCCGCGTGGCTCCGCGTATACGTCGTTGCCGTTACGGCCCACCAGGGCCCACTCGCGCGCCTGCAGGCCGATGCCATCGAGCAGGGGCTCGGTAAGGCCCAGGTCGAATAATTCGCGGACCGCGTTAAGCTGCAGGTTGATGCCCACGCCCAGCGGTTGCAGCTCGGGCACCGATTCGAACACCTGGCAGGGCACGCCGACCTGGTGCAAGGTGAGGGCAAGTGCCATGCCGCCGATGCCGCCGCCGGCGATCAGCACCGGGCGGGAGGATCGTTGATTGGCCATGGGCGCGATTGTAGGGGAACTGTCGGGGGACACGATAAGATCGCCCGGTATCAACCGTTTTTCGGAGCACTGCGATGAGCACTTCCGCGTCGAAGGGATCCACCGCCTTCCAGGGGATCATCGGACGGACCCACGAGGATTCCACGCCCTGGTGGGCGACCCCGGCGACAGCCCGCCCGGGCAGCCCGAGCGTCATCTACGTGGTGCTCGATGATGTCGGCTTCGCTGATCTGGGATGCTTCGGTTCCGAGATCCCCACGCCGAATATCGATTCGCTGGCCGGCAACGGCCTGCGCTACACGAACTTCCATACGACGACCTTGTGTTCGCCCAGCCGGGCCTCGCTGCTGACCGGCCGAAACCATCATTCGATCGGCATGCGGATGCTCTCGAACCTCGATACCGGGTTTCCGAGCGGGCGTGGTTTCATCAGGCCGGAGGCCGCCACCATCGCCGAGATCCTGCGCGACCGCGGATTCAACACGTTCTGCGTGGGCAAGTGGCACCTGGCGCCGACCGAGCATACGTCGGCGGCCGGGCCATACGACCAGTGGCCGTTGGGTCGTGGCTTCGAGCGTTTCTACGGCTTTCTCGATGCCGAGACCGACTGCTTCCACCCCGAACTGACCTACGACAATCATCCGGTCGATCCGCCGGCCGCTCCGGAGCAGGGCTACCACCTGACGACCGACCTGATCGACAGGGCGATCGGCTTTATCCGGGACCAGACGTCGGTGGCACCCGAGAAGCCTTTTTTCCTGCAACTGGCTTTCGCCACCGCACACGCGCCTCACCAGGCGCCGCCCGGGTTCCTCGCCAAGTACAGGGGCGCCTACGATCGCGGGTGGGACGAGGTCCGTGCCGAGCGCCATGCGCGGCAGATCGACATGGGGCTCATCCCGCCAGGGACGACGTTGTCACCCCGTAACTCGGGGGTGTTCCCCTGGGCCGAACTGAAAGACGAAGAGCGCCGGTTGTTTGCGCGGCTTCAGGAGGCCTACGCGGCGATGATCGAGCACACCGATACCGAGTTCGGCCGCCTGCTCGCGTTCCTTCGGCAGGTGGGCAGGCTGGACAACACGATCATCGCGTTCATGTCGGACAACGGGGCGAGCCAGGAAGGCGGTCAACGCGGCTCGCTGAACACCACGGCGATACAGAACGGCGTACCCGAGGACTTCGAGGCGAACCTGATCCGCATCGACGACATCGGGGGGCCCGGCGCGCAATCGAACTATCCCTGGGGCTGGGCCCAGGTCAGCAACACCCCGTTCAAGCGCTACAAGCAGAACACCCACGAAGGCGGCGTGCGGGACCCGCTGATCCTTCACTGGCCACAGGGCATCGCGGCCCGCGGAGAAATCCGGGACCAGTTCCATCATGTCATCGACATCACACCGACCGTGCTCTCGGTGCTTGGGATAGACGCGCCCGACGTGTACCGCGGGGTTGCCCAGATGCCGCTGCACGGCACCGACATGAGTTACTCGTTCGCGGATCCCGCGGCACCGACGACGCGCACGACCCAGCATTTCGAGATGTTCGCCCATCGCGGACTCTGGCATCGGGGTTGGAAGGCGGTGGCCTATCACCAGCGGGGAACGCCCTACGAAGACGATGTCTGGGAGCTCTACAATCTGGACGAGGACTGGTCCGAGTGCCGGGATCTGGCCACCGAACGACCGGCCAAGCTGGCCGAACTGGTCGAACGGTTCTGGGCCGAGGCGGGCCGCTACGATGTTCTGCCGCTGGACGACAGGGGTTATGCGCTGCGGGCGCGCGTGCCCCGACCTGGATCGCCAAGGGCCCGTAACCGCTTTACCTACTACCCGGGAATGGCCCATCTGCCGATGGCAGTCACGCCACCGACGATGAACCGTGCGCACTCGATCACCGCCTACCTGGCCGAACCGGTCGGGCGGCATCAAGGGGTGCTGGTGGCGCTGGGCGGGGTGAGCAGTGGCTACGTGCTCTACCTGCAGGCCGGTCGCCTCTGCTACGAGTACAACTACATCGGCACACGCTACCGGATCCGCTCCGCCGAGCCGGTGCCGGCCGATGCCACGGTATTCGGCTTCGTTTTCGACAAGACCGGCGATCGCCAGGGCGTCGGCCGGCTGCTGGTGGATGGCCAGCCTGCCGGGTCGACCGAGTTTCCCGCGGTATTGCCGTATTTTCACGGCTGGCACGGCTTGGACATCGGGCGCGACGCCTTGTCGCCGGTGTCGACCGACTACGAAGGGGAGTTCCCGTTCTCAGGGGTGATCGATCGAATCGTCTTCGACCTCGCACCGACGGAGGACACGATGCTGTTCGATCCGGTGGACTGACCTGGCGTCGCCCCGACGGGGGACACCTCACCGCACCGGTCAGCCGGGCATGCGCAGCACGGCCTTGATGGCCTTGCCCGACTTGGAATCCGCAATGGCCTGCTGGATGTCCTCGAACGGATAGTAGGTGATCAGCCTGTCCATCGGGAACCGGCCGTCGCGGTAGAGCGCGATCAGGCGGGGGATGAGTTCGGCGGGCCTCGAGTCACCCTCGATGATGCCTTGTATGGTCTTGCCGTTGATCATCACGTCGCGCACGTTCACGCTCAGCTCGGCGTCGGCCGGGGCACCGCCGACAAAACCGCAGACGCCGCGCGGGCGCAGGGCCTCGACGGCCTGGCGCAATACCTTCATGTTGGCGGTGGTGTCCAGCGTGCGTTGCGCGCCGCCCGCGGTGATGCCCTTGATGGCGGCGACGACGTCCGGCGTGTCGCCGGGGGCTATGACGTCGGTGGCACCCACGGCGAGCGCGGTTTCGAGGCGGCTCTGAAGCAGATCGACGGCGATGATCCTGGGCACGGCAAGGGCACGCGCCGCCATGATCGCGGCCAGGCCCACCGAGCCCGCGCCGAACACCACGATCGATTGCACCGGCTGCACACAGAGCACGTTGAGCACCGCGCCGGCGCCGGTCTGGAAACCACAGCCGAGCGGGCCCATCATCGCGAGGTCGCGGTCGTCATCCAGGCGGACGGTGTTCTGTGCATGGGTGACCGAGTAGGTGGCAAAAGACGACTGGCCAAAGAACGCATGTCGCACCGGTCCGGATGCTCCCTGCAACGCCGTGCTGCCATCGGGTCGCTGGGCCAGAAAATTGTGCTGAACGAAACTGTGGCAGTACGCGGGGTGATCGTCGGCGCAGCTTTCGCAGTGGCCGCAGGCATCGAAGCTGAGCACCACCGGGTCGCCGACCTGCAAGGCCTGCACGTCGGCGCCCACCGCGTGCACGTAGCCAGCGCCCTCGTGGCCGAGCACGATGGGTTTGTCGACAGGGAACGGCCGTTCGACGAACGACAGGTCGGTGTGGCAAAGGCCGGTGGCCACCAGTTTCACCAACACCTCGTCGGCGCGCAGGTCGGTGAGGGTGAGGTCTTCGAACTTTAAATCGCCGCCTTGCCGGTGCAGGACGGCGGCGCGAACGGTCAGGGGAGTGGTCGGGGGCATGGGTATCGCCTGGTCGGTCACCCGTTTCGACGGGCTGGAGCGGGCCAGTTTACCGGCTAGCGCGGTAGTGTGCCGCCGTCGCGTGCCGTTCCGAAAAACGCCGCTTCGCCCATCTGCCCTCCCTTGAGCACGATCTGTAGGCCGTCGCGCCGCTCATTGGCCGACCAGGCGCGGCATAACGGCGCACCGGGGCTCAGGCCGGCGATCACGGTCAGGGCCTCGATGTCCAGTGCACCGGCCACTTCCCCCGAACTGTCGCCGCCCGCGACCACCACCCTTTGCAGGTCCACCGCGTCCAATACCTGGCGCATCACCTCGGCCAGCGCGGCGCCAACCAGCCTGGCCGCTTCGGTCCGGGTCAGGCCGGCGTCGCGGGCGATCGTATCGAACCTCTGCACGCTGGGATCGTCCGGTCCTTCGGCACTGAAAACGACCACACTCGTGCCCCGTTGCAGCGCACCGCAGGCCAACGCGACGATGCGCCCGATCTCCTTCGCCCGGGAGTCGATGGCCAGCGCGCGCGGCAGATCGAGGCGCTCGGCGACAAATCCGTTGTCGCGGGCCCAGCGGATCTGTGCGGCGGTCACCGGCGAACAACTGCCGCTGACGGCGGCGATCATCGGGACCGGCGCGGCCACCGGCAGCGAGGGTTCCGGTGGCAGCAGGCCGGCGCCGCGCCAGTGCGCGGTGAGCGCGTACGACAGGCCCGATGACGAAGCACTGAACAAACCCGGGCCCCGTTGCTGCCAGACCAGCCGGCCCGCCTCGCACAGTGTCTCGTCGTCCAGCACGTCGATCATCACCACGGGTACGGTGCTGCGCCGCAGTGCGCCCAGGCGATCGGCGGCCTTGCCCGACCGTAGTTGCACCATGTCGATCAGTTCGATCGGGCGTGCCGTTTGCTCGGCCAGGTGCATCCGCAAGTCGGCCTCGTGCATCGGCGTGACCGGGTGGTGCGACATCGTCGGATGCCGATCGAGCCGGTATCCGACGCCGTCGACCGCGGCGAACAGGTTGCCGAACACCTGGTAGCGCCTGAGGCGCGGCGCGCCGACGATGGTGGGTGACCAGGTGCCCGGCATCTGGGCGACGCCGATGTCGATCGCACGGCCGATCGAGCCGATCGTCGGGGACGAGTCGAAAGTCGAGCAGACCTTGTAGTGCAGGATAGGTGCCCCCAGGCGGGCGAGAGCGGCAAAGACCTTGGGCAGTTCAGTGTCCATCCACCCGGGCGGGCGGCCGCGCGACGAGCCGGCCACCCCCACGCAACGTACGTGCGCAAAGCGGATCAAGGCCTCGGGGCCTGGCGTATCCAGAAACAGCACCGTGGGCACGCCGGCGGCGGTCATCGCCTCCATCGCATCGGTCGAGCCGGTGAAGTCGTCGCCGTAGAAGGCCAGCAGCAGGCCGTGCGGCCAGTCGGTGGCGTCGCTCATCGCCAGAACCCCATCGCCGCGGCCAGCGCCGGGATCTGCCGGGCATGCTCGGCCAGCGCGACGCCGCCGATCGCGGCCTCCCAGGCGGCGCGCATTGCCGCGACGCCGGCCGACACGCCGCCGGGATGACCGAAGATGCCACCCCCCGCGGCGTGGATCAGGTCGGCACAACCGAGCGCGGCATAGGTGTCGTGCGCCTGCAGGCCGGTCTGGCCGGAACTGAACACCGGCATCGCGGGCATCGGCGCCGCGGTCGTGGCCGGCGCGAGGACCGCACGGGCGGCGGCGATCACGCCGTCGTCCGGTTCGCTGAACTTGTTGCGCAGACCATTCACATGCAGATGGTCGGCGCCGGCCAGGCGCCAGATCTTCTGCCAGGGCGCGTAGTCCCAGCCGAGCGCCGGGCTGCGGTTCAGGTAGCCCCATCCGGCGCGGTGCGCGTGGATGGGCAGCCGGGCATGGCGGCGCAGTTCGTGCAGCCCGACCAGGCCGACCGAGTTAAGACAGACCATGACGCAGGTGCCGCCTTGCGCCAACACCAGGTCGTGTCGGCGGCGCATCTTGTCCAGGTCTCCGGTCAGATTGAAGGCGACCATCGCTTTCTTGCCGGTGCGCTCGGCGGCATCGTTGACCACCCGCATCACCGCGTTGACGCGCTCATCGAATGGGCAGTTGGGCCCATCGGCCTGCAACTCGTCATCCTTGATGAAATCGATGCCGCCGTTCACCAGTTCGCGGACCTGCTGCGCGGTTTCGGTAGGCGAGAGCCCGACGCTGGGCTTGATGATCGTGCCGATCAACGGGCCCGTGGCCACACCAGCCAACCGCCGCGTGCCGGCTATGCCGAACGCCGGGCCCGGGTAGGCGGCGGCGAAGGCCGCCGGCAATTGCAGGTCGGTCAGGCGCAGGCCGGTGACGGCGCGTAACTCGAACAGGTTGCCCGCAACCGTGGCCATCAGCGTCGGCAGGCAGGCACCGAGATTCTCGATCGGCCACGACAATTCGAGCGTGCAGCGGCTGTACCGGGTACAGACCCTGGGGGTCGGCAGGCTCGGCGTGGCGGCCGTGTCGATCACCTCGAGGCGCTCGATGCGGGCGCCGGCACGCGCCTTGAGTTCGGGAGTTTCCCCGGGCAGCGCGACAAAGGTACCGCTCGATTGCTCGCCGGCGATCACCTCGGCGGCACGGGCGGGCTCGTCGCCGGTTTCGAGCCAGTAGGTGGCGTGGATTCGTTCGCTCAGGACAGACTCCGCTTGGTCAGGTCGGTCGGGATCAGCTTGCTAAAATGGACGGTCCCCAGTGATCATCTCACTGTCGAGGCGAGCGTGAAAGCCATTACGTACAGAAGCTATGGACCCCCCGAAGTGCTGCGGCTCGGCGAGGTGGACAAGCCGGTTCCCAGAGACGACGAGGTGCTGGTGCGGGTGATGGCGGCCGAAGCGACCAAGTCCGACGTCGAAATGCGTCGGTCCAGGTTCGCGGTGAAGTGGTTCTGGTTGCCGTTGCGGATCGCCAGCGGCATCCGCAAGCCAAGAAAGCCGATTCTCGGCGGGTATTTCTCGGGCGAGATCGCAGCGCTCGGCCGGCATGTCGCCGACTTTCAAGTCGGACAGCCGGTCTTTGGTGCGGCGGGTCTCCGGTTCGGGGCCTATGCCGAGTATGTCGCGCTGCCGGCCAGCTACCCGATCGCGACCAAGCCCGCCAACATGAGCTTTATCGAGGCTGCAGCGGTGCCGCTAGGCGGCTTCAATGCGCTGCATTTCCTGCAGCTTGCGCGGATCGAGGCAGCCGAGAAGGTGTTGATCAACGGGGCCGGTGGCAGCATCGGCACTCATGCGATCCAGATTGCGAAGTCGATGGGTGCGCAGGTCACCGCGGTCGACAGCGCGATCAAGGCACAGATGCTCACAGGCGACTCCGGCGCCGACCACTTCATCGATCACGCGGATGGCGGTTTCGCCGTGATGGACCAGGCCTATGACGTGATCCGACATGGTGGCGGGCAGTTCATACGCTGCGAGCATACGGCACTTCAGTGCCGGGTGGACGCTACCTGTCGGTCAATCCGGCTGTCGGTGATGCTGCGCTCGGTCCTGACGACTGGTTCACCGACAAGACGGCCCGGTTTGCGTTTGCCGGCGAGACCAAGGCGGCCTTGTCCCAGCTTCGGGACATGATTGAGGACGGCAGGATCAAGCCGATCGTCGACCGGGTCTATCCCATGCAGCAGGACGCGCATCGCCGGTCGAGACCGAGCAGCGGCTTGGCGCGGTGGTCATTGCCGTCGCCGTCCCCAGTGGCCCACTCCCGTTTGCAGCGTGAACCTAGCGGATCGGATTGATGCACGAGTTCCCTGATCAAGCTTGGCGACAGGCGGCCCATGGCACTTCAGCCGCGCTGGCCCCTGGCCACATCGGGCCGAAACGCCATGTACAGATCGAAGAACGTAGTGGCAGGGCCGAACTCGTGCGGCTGTCAGCCAGTTCCTGCATCGCCTGGGAAACCTCGTCCAGAGACTCGCCGAACTTGCCGGCCAGGTGGTCGATCGCACCGGATGCCGGATCGATGGCCTTGTCACGGCTGACGGCCCGCAGATCGGCGTCGGTCTGAACGACCGGAACCTGTCGCCCCATGAAGGCAACAGGGACGACACCGGCATCGGCACGTCGCTGCGCCCGCAACGCCTTGACCGCGTCAGGGGTCGGCTCGAATATCCCCAAACGGGTGCCCTTGGCATGCGCGGTCAGTCCCGACAAGGCCTTGCCCAGGGTCAGCGCCTCGTTCCGATCGAGTCCCAGCCGCTGGGCCACGATGACCGACCAGAGCGTCAGCACCGGGGCCCGATTGATCTGGATGGCTGGGTCACCCGGGTCCTTTGTTCAACGCGTCGCCGGCGGCGATTGGCAAGAATGCGGATGTTGGACGAAGCGGTTTGATTGGCTGGTTTTTCAGGTTGCGGATGCGGTCTATCCGATCCTCGATGGTCGCGTCATTCCCATCTTCCACTGCAGCACCTGCAGCACGACGCCGGCCGCATCGCGCGGGCGCAAGACGACCTCGCTACGGTTGCTGAAGTCGTCGCGCAGCGGAATCCGGTAGCCCTTGCCCTCGACCTCTTCGATGAATTCGGCCAGGTTGTCCACCTCGAGGCCCATGTGATGAAGCCCCTCGCCGTGCTTGTCGATATGCTGGTTGATGAAGCCGTCCGGCTCGAGGGACTGCACCAGTGAGAGCACGTTCTCGCCGATCTGCATGTAGGCGACCTTGACCATGCCGGCTTTCTCGCGCAGCACCTCGGTGCGGATATGCACGGCGTTCAGCAGCTTGACATACTGTGCGGTCGCCTCGTCGGCATCGCGCACGGCGATCGCGACGTGGTCGATTCTCTTGATGCTGGCCATGCAGGTTCTCCAATGCGGGAATGATTGCCGCAGTATAGCGGCGGACGCGAAGCGGGGGCATCGGCAGGCGCCCGAGCGGCAGGAGCAAGACCGCGCGGATGCAGCGGGAATGTTTGACCCCCGTCCTTGTAGCGCGCCGCTGTTGTTCCGAGTCCGTCGATCCTATCCCGGATGCACTCGGCCTCATCCGCGGCGGTCGACTCCCTGTGGTCAGTAGCCGGTCGGTCGGCCTGCGATCATCGGCAATGAGCCATCGCTGATCAGTGCCCAGATCACCCGCGCGATCGATTCAGAGGCGATGACGGTTTCGTCGTTCTTGCTGTTGACGAGTTTTTCGCGCAGCTCGCGCCGCACTTCCGGCAGGCCCGTGAGCTCGAAGATCACATGGATCCGGGGGCCCATGGCCACCACGCCGTCCAAGGTACAGATCTTGATGCCAGCCTTCTGGGCCAGTTGCCGGCCCGCGGTCTCGGCCGACTCAGCGACGCAGACCAACTCGATTCCATCGTTCATTCGCTCGAGCAACTGGCGAAGGAATGCCGAGCCGATGCGGCCCAGTCCGATGATGGCAATGCGTTGCTTTTCCATGTTCACTACTGCTCCGCTTCGGTTAGGAGAAGTTTGTTCGCGCGGATCGCCCGAGACCAGGCACCCGGGCCGAGCTTATCTGCTCCACGTGAAAACCATCCATCGATCAGCGGGGTTTGTGCCGGGTTGTCTGCGTGATCGCCAGAATCAGATGTGCGATACCGAAGCCCCACTCGATCATCGTCAGCACTAAAGTAAGGGACGCTCCCGTGGGAGCGTCCCTTACTGGGCACTACTTATAGGCCTTTAGTTGATCGGAGGAGGGTTGGCGCGCAGTTGAGCCTGGGTGATGCCGCCGCCGGGTTCTTGCAGGCCGACGTCGCTGAAGGTGGTCATGTTGAAAGCCTGCCACTCGTTGCTGATTTGCTTGGAGCGCGAGATGGCGACGGCGGGCATGAGGACGGTGACATGATCGGCGTGATAGTAGTCGGCGCCGACGTGGAACAAGAACTTGGCGGCGTTGCGGTCATCGGGTCCCTGGGGGTTGTCCACGACCAGGCGCGATTCCATGGTGACGAAGACGGCGGCGATATCGGGCCCGTTGATCAGAGCGCGGCCACCGAACCAGCCGTGGGCGTTCATGCCGGGTCGGGGCTTGATGGAGGAGCCGCCGGAACTCTCGGGGCGGGTATCCATGCTGGTGGTGCACTCGAAGTAGTTGCCGGTCTGGGGGCAGTCGGTGCCATCCATACTGTCGGCGGAGTGGGTGAGTTGCCACTGTCCGGTGGATTTGCTGAGCACGTAGGCGCGCAGGTTGCGCACCTGGACACGGGTGTTGGAGGCGGCGTTGCCAACGCCTTCGAACATGACGGCCCAGGGGAGCATGCGGGGCAGGTAGTTGTCATTGACCAGACCGGGGTTGCTGGCCTTCCACCAGTCGGGGGTATTGGTGCCGCGCGGATCGTTCCCCATCATGACAAAGCCCGGGCCGTGGGCCCAGCCGTAGGCGGGGTTGACGTTCTTGAGGGGCAGATCGTTCATCAGGCGCATGTCGTCGATCATGACGTCGACCGAGTTGATGGCGCCGCTTTGGGCCGCGGGTTGCGCGGGCGCAGGCGGTTCGGAGGGCGTTGGGCCGGTGCTGGCCGAACTGTCCTGGGCCGTCACGGCCGGGGACGGGGTGGCGGCATCGCCGCCCGCAGAGGGTACCTCGGTGGTCGCGGACGTTGTGCCGGCCGTTGTCGTGGCCACGGATTTCTCGTCGCCGCCGTTGGCGGCCTGAGCCTGTGTGGCTACCGGCGGATGATCGCGCCATTCACCGCAACCCGACAGGGTCAGCGCGAGCAACGAGGCGATCGCTAGGGCCCAGACGCTTTTTGCGTTCTTTCGGGCCGATTTGGACTCACACTTCCTGGCTGGGAACTGTTCATGGCGGTATGTCATGAAATTCCCCGAAACGTGATTTAGTGCCGCTAAGCTAACTATTTCGGGGAGGCGAACCTAGGGCGGAAGCACGAGGGGTCAGCTGCCATCGACGGACGGAGGCGCCCGTAATGTCTTGTTTCCGATTGAATTGATTGGTACCGGTATGGGGCGTTTTCAGAGCGGCTGGAAGCTGCCTTCCTTCGGATTGAACGTGCGCAACTCGCCCGCGCCGATGTCGATCCAGGCGCCATGCAAAGTGAGCTTTTTCTCGGCAACGGCCTGCGCGACGAAATCGAAGGTGTGCAGGTTCTCGAGCGAGGTCAGCACGGCCGAGTGTTCGAGCTGGCGCAGTTGCGCCGATTTCTCGCCGGTGTCGCCCACCTGTTTCTCGGCGGCCGGGCGCAGCAGTTCCAGCCAGGTATCGATCTCGTAGCTGACGTCGCCTTCCCCCGGGTTGGACATGCGAGTCAGAATGGCACAGGTTGTAGCAGGCCTCGACGCCCTGGCAGCCGGAATGGCCGAGCACCACGATGCGGGCGACTTTCAGGTGCTTGACGGCAAACTGCGGCTGACGTGCCATGGTGGGCGCGGACGGGCTGGCTGGGTGGCACCAGGTTGGCGACGTTGCGCACGACGAAAAAGTCACCGGGTTCGCCGCCGAGCATCTGGAAGGGATCGATCCGGCTGTCGCAGCAGGCGATCAGCATCGTGCGCGGCGTCTGGCCGTGCTGGGCGAGCCGGCATACCAGGCCTGGTCCTGGTCGAAGTGTTACGCGGCCACGCGCGAAAGCGCTCGGCCAGGTAGTGGGGAAACGGCTGGAATGCTTCATGATTTTTCCAAAGGAGCAGCGCCGCACCAGCGCGCGATGAACAGGGCGATGGTGGTGATCAGGCGGAACTGACTCGAGCTCGACCCGCTCGTCGAACGCATGGATGGCGTCGGCACGCGGGCCGCATACGAGCGACGGAATGCCGGCGTACAGACCGAAGAAACGCGCATCGGTGGTTCCGGTGTCAGCCGCAAAGGCCGAGCTGATTCGCCGGCCACCGACTGGTGCAGCACAGGGCCAGTGTCTGCTGGGCTCGGTGTCCGGGGGAAGCACGTAGCCTTCCGCACTGGAAGTACGATAAACGAGCTGCGGAGGATGCTTGGCCAAGTAGGCGTCGCGGCTGGCCGCGTGCGACAGGCTTCCAGCTCGGCCCGCGCTTGCGCGAGGTCCTGGTCGGGGTACACCACCCGGCATGTCGAACGTGCACCAGGCCGGTACCGACGAGGTCCAGTCGCCGCCGGCGATCCTGCTGACCAACTGCTGATCGGCGCGGTCATGCCCGTCAAAGGCCGGGTGGCGGCGCGCGTTCCATTGCGCTTCCAGCTCGTGCAGCGCGCGGAACGGAAAGCAGGCCTCGATGGCATTGGCGCCGGCGCCGGCGTGGGCCACGTGGACCGGCCGCCCGAGCACCTTCACCTGGAACCACATGACCCCTACCTGGGCGGTCATCAACGTATTGCCCATCGGCTCGGGAACGATCGCGGCATCGGCCCTGGCAGCCGCGCTGCAGGCAGGCCAATGCGCCATTACCGGTGACTCCTCTTCGACCACCGGGATCGCAGGTAGACATCGGCGGCCGGCGCCATGCCCAACCGCGTTCAGTGCCTTGAGCGCGAACAGGTTCGGCGGCCATGGCCGGCCTTCATGTCGCTGGCGCCGCGACCGTGCATCCAGCCATTGCGCCGGACCGGCTCGAACGGGGGATCTCCTCAGAGCTCGCGGGGCCGGTCGGGACCACGTCGATATGGCCGTTGAGGATCAGTGAGCGGCCCTGCGGCTGCGGCGCCTGCCAGGTACCGACGACGTTCCAGGCATTGTCGTAGGGCGTCATCACCGGCGAGAAGCCGGGCAGGGTGGCGATGTCCTCGGTCCGCATCAACCAGCGGTCGACGCCGAGCCCGGCCGCGGCATAGGCGCGGGCCATCAGGTCCTGCGCAGGTGCCTCCTGGCCACGTAGCGACGGTTGGCGGACCAGTTCGGCCAGGCCGAATTGCGTATCGAGTGCAGCATCGACCGCATCGAGGATTGCGCGCTCGGGAACCGTGACGGGGGTGGACATCGGGTGTCTCTTCCTGCGGGGCGGGGTGGATCGATCAGGGTTTGAGGAGAATCTTGCCAGCCGCGTCGAGCCGGTCCGCGTCCGGTAACCGTTGCATCGCCTCGCGCAGTGGCACCACGTCGCGAATCGTCGTGCGCCAGCGCCCGTCGGCAAAGCGCCGTTGCACGTCGCGCAACCGTGGCGATGCGCCGCACCAGCGGGGTGCGGCGCATCCAGTCGACCAGCCAGAAGCCCTCGATGCGCTTGCCCAGGAAGATCATCTGCCCGGCATCGGGCAGCGGGGGCCTGACTGGCCAGCTTGCCGTATCGCACCCAGTGCCCGCCGGCGGGCAGCGCGGTGAACGTGGTTGCCGCGGTGGCGTCGCCGATGGCATCGAGGAAGATGCGCGTGTCCTCGACCCGGAAGCGCCGCCGCACCTGGTCGGCCAGGCCGGGATCATCGGCGCAGAACACGTGCTGTGCGCCGGCATCGCGCATCGCCTGACCTGCGCCTCGCGCCGCACGATCAGGATCGGCCGGCTGCCACGGTCGGCCGCCAGGCGCAGCAGTAACCGCCCCAGGTCGACCGTCCGGGCGGCGTTCATCACGAATGACCTGTGGCCCGCCCGGTCGCACCCGCTCGAACAGCGTCGCGGCCGTCAGCGGATTGACGATCAGCCCCGCGGCGTCCTCGTCGCGCACGCCTGCCACCAACGGAATACAGCTGGTGGCATCGGCACGCGTACTGGCCCGCCAGCGCCTGATTCCGCGGCGCTACCGCGAACGACACGCGGCGACCGACCAGCCGGCCGCCATGTGCCGGGGCCGGCGGCGACCACCGCGTCGACCCTCGAAGCCTGGCCGGCGCCCCCTTGATGTGGGTTGGCCGTACTCGCCCTTGATGAAATGCCGGTCCGACGGGTTGATCGTGGCATGGCCGACGCACCAGACTCCGCCCGGCGCGTGGCTCGGGCAGCGGAACCTGCCTGGCCTGCAGCCAGCGATCCAGCGAACAGCGCGACAGGCCGTCTTCGGCCTGGCCATGTTCGATTCCTTCAAGGTCAGTGCCAACATCGACGGGGGAAGGGACATCCGCGTAACTCCTTTTAACTGGGCAGCGTTGCCGGGCAGGGCCTGCTGCCACGACGCGTGACGCAAGCGCTGTCCGGATCATTCTGGCCAGCGGCAACCGGCAGGGTAGCAGAGCGTGTGTCGGCTCAGGACGCGGTGCCGGTGTCCTTGGCGGGGCCCGCATAGCGGGCCAGCGAGCGTGCGAGGCGGTCGCGGATGCGCGCGCGCAAGCTGGCTTCTGGGCCGATGACCTCGACCTGTTCGCCATGGCGCAGGATGTCCATTTCCAGTTCGGTGGCCGAGCCAAATGGCAGGCGCAGCTCGTAGCGGCCGTCGGGCAACGCCCGACCCTGTTGCAACGGATGCCAGATCTCGTTGCTCACCCAGCGCGCCGCGTCAGCGTCGAACTGGGCACAACGCCCAGTCGATGTCGGTGCCGCGAAAGATGACGTAGCCCGGCGCCCGATGCTCTGTTCGATCGTCTCGAGGGGAACGTCCAGGCTGGCCGCCCAGCACCGAGGCCTCCTGGATGGCGTCCAGCGCAACCGAACGCGCAGGCTCCTCCGATCGGTGCCGGCACCAGGCATCGAGGTACCAGGCGTTGCGATAGTGGACCAGGCGTTGCGGCGAGACCTCGCGCCGGCGCCAGGTGGGCATCCCGGGTGCGGGTCCGTAGTCGAGTTCGAGACGTTGCCGGCCAACCAGCGCCTGCCCGACCCGCTCGAAAAACCGTGGCGGCACCGGCCGGTTCAGCGAGGGCACGACGCGAACCCGTTGCAGGATCTCTTCGGGCGACCCGGACGCCGTGCCAAGCAGGCTGTTCAGGCGCTTGATCAGCGGATCGATCTGGCCGCCGAGCAGGCCGCCGCTGTCCAGGTCCTTGAGCATCTTGTGCATCGTGAGTAGTGCAAGGATCTCGCGGTCACTGAACCAGAGCCCGGGCAACTCGTACTGCGGGCCGCTGCCCGCCTGTTCGAACCGGTAGCCGCCGGCATCCCGGTCGTAAAGGATAGGCGCGTTGAGCCGGTCGCGCAGGTAGGCGAGGTCGCGCTTGAGCGTGGCGCGCGATACCTCGAGCGCGGCCATCATGTCGGTGAAGGCGACCACGCCGCGCTGCGAGATCAGCTGGTCGATTCGGTAAAGGCGTTCGGTCTGGTTCATGACGAGAGGGTGGCGCGCTCCAGGCTCATGCTGCGAGCCTCGACGACGCCAGGATCGATATCCGACGGGCCCGCCGGCGGCCGCGATTGAACCGGCAGGCCCAAGGGGCCGACAGATCCATCAACGGCCCTTGTCCACCCACAACCAGAAGCCGCCAGCCCGGCCCGCCAAAGGAAAAACCATGAGCAAGGACATTCTATTCGTGCTGCTGATCGCCGGCGTCTTCCTGGGGCTCGTGGCCTGACAACAGACGCTGCTATCCTCTGCCTCCTGACCAAGGAGGCCCCTTCGTGAAAGAACGCAAAGCAGCCATCGTCACCGGTGCCGGCACCGGTGTCGGCGCCGCCACCGCCCGGGAACTGACCCGCCGTGGTTACGAGGTGATCATCAACTACCGGCGCAGTGCCGACGATGCCGAGTTGGCGGCCAAGGCCTGTCGGGAGGCGGGCGGCGATCCGCTGGTGGTGCAGGGCGATGTCGCCCAGGATGCCGACTGCCGGATGCTTGTCGAGCGGGCACTCGAGCAGTGGGGCCGGCTGGATGCGCTGGTCAACAATGCCGGCATCACGACCTTCGTGGGCAATGGCGACTGGGATGCGCTCACCCCCGAGGAGTTCCAGAACATCTACGCGACCAACGTGCTGGGCATGTTCCAGATGTAGGGCGGCGCGCGCCTCGCTCAAGCAGGCGCGCGGTGCCATCGTCAACGTGTCCTCGATTGCGGGCTCGCTGGGGATAGGTTCATCGGCCGCCTATATCGCCTCGAAGGGGGCGGTCAATTCGCTGACGCTCAATATGGCGCGCACGTTGGCGCCCGAGGTGCGGGTCAACGCCGTGTGCCCCGGCCTGATCACGACCCAGTGGTTTGCCCGCGGGGTGGGCGAGGCGGCCTACCAGAAGATCAAGGCCAACTACGAGAAATCACGCCCGCTGGCCACTGCCTGCACGGCCGAAGACGTCGCCGACGCGATCGTCTGGCTCGTCACCGGTGCCCGCACGACCACCGGCGAGCTCTTGTTGCTCGACTCGGGCACGCATCTCTGAGCCCGCCGGGCCGCCCCAAGGGCGAAGACCGGAGGGCGAAGCCTGAAGGTTTTCTTCTTTACCCGCCGGGCCGCCCCAAGGGCGAAGACCGGAAGGCGAAGCCTGAAGGTTTTCTTCTTTACCCGCCGGGGTGCTGTCTTTGGATCTGGTGTCGAGCGGCGCGATAGCCGGCGTGGCTTTGGCAAAGCCATCGCCGCCATGGATGGTCAGCTGGCCGAACGGGATGTTCCAGCCCTCGCGGTTGCAAAGGCCCACCAGGCTGCGCTGGATGAGCCGCCCGATCGCAAAGTAGTTGCCGGCGGCGGCGCCTTCGAAGCGGGCCATCACCAGGTAGTCGAGCGAACTGGCGGCCGCCGCGCTGAATTCGACCGCGACACTGACGCAGTGCTCGCCGTACTCCTGCTCGTGCAGGTCGCGCTCCAGCACCTCCTGCATCTTCCAGGGCACTTCGTCCAGGCAGATCTTCTGGTGCCGGTAGTCGATGCCAAAGGTCAGCGTGACCAGGAAACCCTCGCGCGACAGGTTGCGCGGCGCCATCGCGAACAACTGGGCGCTGGGCATCTGCACCATGCTGGCGCGCATGCGCAACTGGACCAGGTCCACCGACTGGTGCACGACCTCGGCGAATCGATCGCCCTCGAGCATCAGCATTTCACCCGGCCGGCACGGAAACCACGATTCCTCGGTCACCGGGCGAGAGTGCATGCCGACCAGCTTGTCCAGCGAGACCCGCACCATGCCATCCAACTCGGGGTTGCACAGCGTGGCGAACGCATGGATGTTCATCACGCGCATCGGCAGCCCGGCATACACCAGTCGCTCGCCCTCGCGCACCGAGCCAAAATCCAGCAACAGGCGGATCTCTTCCAGGTACTTGGGCACCGCCTGGCGCAACGAGGCCAGGGTCATCACCATCAGGATCATCGACAGTGCCAGCAGCAGCATGTCGCTACGGGCGTAGAACACGATCAGCGTGCTGACGAAGATCAGGCTTGCGGTGAGCATCCGGTTCAGGTAGCGCAGCGCGCGCTCGCGGCTGCGCCGGTTGCGCCGGCCCGGCGTGTCGGGCCGCACCCGCAGGAACAACCAGAGCACGGCCCGCGTGCACAGCCAGACCAGGGTGGCGGCCCCGAACGCAATCAACAGCGTCAGGCCACGACCGACCGTGAACTGCCAGACCGGCTCGATGTACGCTTCCCAGTTCGAGACCTGCTGCCCTTCCAACGTGGCCAGCTGCACCTTGTACATCTGCAGGTTATTCGCCGCCTCGGCCTTGCGCTGCTCCCAGCTCGCCCGCAGCTCTTTGAGCTGGGAACCCAGTGGTTCGGCGGGCTTGACCTGCAGCAGGCTGCCGATGGACAGCAACGCGGCATCGATCACCGACTGTTGCTTGCGCGTGCGCTCGATCTCGCGACGCATCGCCTCGACCCGTCGCGGTTTTTCCGTGAGTTCCTTGAGACTGCCCAGCACCGGCTTGACGATCTCGAGTAGTTCGGTCTCCCATTCGTACTTCTTGGGTTCGTCCTGCGAGAACACCGACATGTCGATGCCGCTGACCGCCATCTGCTCGAATGAGTCGCGCAGCGCGTTCAGTTGTTCGGGCAGCTTCTCGAGCAGCTTTTGCTGCTCGGCATCGATCAGGTCGCGCGGCACACCCCGGACACTGGCCCGCAGCGCTTCCAGTTCGGCCTTCTTGTCGGCAATGCGCTGGCGCAGGTCGGCCAAACGGGCAACGATCTGTGTGCTGTCGACGATCGGGCGGGCGGGCCCGGCCATGTCGTTGATACCGTCATCGGGCTTGGCCGAAGCCGTGGCCCCGGGTGGCGCGGGCGCATCGGTGTCGGCGACCGCCGGCGGGGTCGTCAGTGCGAGCAGGGCACAACAGGTCAGGGCCGCGAAAAGCGGTTGCAGCGCGGCAGCGAATTTGGGCATGAGGCAGCAGGATCCGGTGACGGAATGGAGGCAATGCTTGGATGGCTCCAAGGATAGCCAGAGATCACTGCGATGCCGACACCACCCTGCGGACCGCGCCTGCCGTTCGACCCATTGGCCCGCCGTAAACCGGGGCGTGGTGGATCAGGAGGTCTTGGGCTGGGTCGTGCTGCCGCGTTCTCGGTCGGGAACCTTGGCCGGTGCCGGGCAGGCATCGGTCGATACCTGCGCGCTCGACTCGATTGCCGGGCAGCTAAGGCCCGCGAGGTTGGCCTTCGGCGGATCGCCAGGCTGACCGGTGGCGGCCGCGATGACAACGAGGACGAAGGCGAATACTTTTCTCACGGGAGGGCCAGGTTTTCTTGAGGACTACGGGGAGTCAACTAAATTGTATCAAAGCGTAACCGTTCGCGCTACTGCCAGGATGGCCTGCCGGGTGCATCAGGGAGTTCCTCGGGGAGTTACGGGAACGCTCCGGAGCCGGCAAACCAACCATCAACGATCACTACGGGTATCTGGAAGAAAAGCCAATCATGGATCCGGGTTTAGCGGTTGGTTGCGGTGCCGTTTCCACAACTTAGATCATAGAGACTTTCGACCCGCTCAGTGGCGTCGTCGGGCCTTGCCGGTGTCCACGCCGATCAGTCGGGAGATCTGGATGGGCACGCCCTCGTTCTGCAACTGCATGACCTGGTTTTGCAGTTCGCGGTCGGCCACCGTCATCCGGGCGCGCGAGCGGATGTACTCGGCCCAGGACGAAATGATGAATCGCTCGACGAAGCGGCCATCCTCGGACAGGTCGCGGAACACCCGCCAGTCGTTGGCGCCGTTGCGTCGCCGGGTGGGCTCGATCGCGGCAATCGCGCGCATGAACTGTTCGCGCCGCTCGCGCGCGACCCGGTACTCGACCTGCACCAGCACCGGCCCGTCGTCGGGCATCGGCTCGGCCTTGATCGTCAGGTCGGGCAGGTGGGCGAACGGGGTGACATCGGCAACGGTGCCCAGTGTCACGCGCACCCGGCGGTTCCCCATGTAGAGCACGACCATCGTGGCGGCCGCGACCAGCACCGCCACCTGGGTGCCGGCCGCGCTGGCCAGTGCCCCCCAGATGGCGCTGCCCACTGCCAGGCTGGCCTGCACCGACAACAGCCCGACGGCGGCGGCACGCGCGCGCACCCAGGCCGGCGCCGTACTCTGCATGCCCGCGGCCAGGCTCGAGAGCACGCCGACCCAGGCCGCCCCGGCGCCGGCGGCACCGATCATCGCCAGCGTCGTGTTGTGCGAGGCGGCGACCAGCGTCGATGCAATGACCCAGAGCACGACGTTGCCGCTGACCACGGTGTTCAGTGACCGGTGCTGCAGCAACCGCGGCACGAACAGGGCGCTGACCACGGCGCCGCTGCCGAACATGCCGAACAGCATCCCGAAGCCGCCGGCGCCCAGGTTCAACTGATCGCGCGCGATGACCGGCAGCAGCGCCCACAGCGCGCTTGCGCACAAGGTGAAACTCAGGTTCTTGATCACCAGCGAGCGCACGGCCGGTGAATGCCGGGCGAAGCGCAGGCCACTGCTGACCCCGGCCATCAGGGTCTCGCGTACGCCGGGCAGTGGCGCATCCCCCCCTTTTGCGCCACCCAGCGCGAAGAACATCAGCGTGAAGCAGGCGGCGCTGGCCAGCAGTGCACTGCCACTGCCATACCAGGCGGCGATGGTGCCGGCGATCGCCGGGCCGACCGCGCGCGACACGTTGAAGGCCACGGCGCCGAGCGCGATCGCCCGCGGCACCTCCTGCTGATCGACAAGTTCGTTGACCCGTGCCTGCTGGGCCGGCATGTAGAACGCGAAGCCGACGCCGCCGATGGCGACGAACGCCAGCAGCAGGTAGGGGTTGAGCAGACCAGCCAGCGTGACCACGCCCATCGTGGTGGTGGCCGAGAGCAGGATGATCTGGGCGATCAGGATCACCCGGCGACGATCGATGATGTCGGCCAGCGCGCCGGCGAACATGCCGAACAGCAGCGTGGGCACCGTGCTCGCGCTCTGCACCAGCGCGACCATCAGTTCGGACGGCGTCAGGGTCGCCATGATCCACGCGGCCATCGTGACCTGCATGGTGAACCCCATGGCCGTGCCGACTGCGCCGAAATAGAACAGGCGGAACGGTTTGTGCCGCAGCGGGGAGTTTTCGAACATGAAGAGGGACTGGCAGCCCGGACGGTTTCTTGTGCTGCACATTATGGGGGCAGTGAGTAAGATTGCCCGATGGCAAGAGTCCTTCCTGACGACTGGCAGATACAACACAGCTCGGGCGCCCGCGCCCGCGAACTGGAAACCCTCGCCCGTTTCGAGCGGGGACTGCCCGACAGCCACGTGGTATTTCACGGGTGCACTGGAGCCGGTTGGACAAGGGCATTGCGCAGCTGGGCGAGATCGACTTCGTGGTGCTGGCACCCAACGGACGGATACTGCTGATCGAGCAAAAGACCGGGCTGCTCGAGGAAACCGAGCAAGGCCTGATCCGCCGTCAGATGGGCACCGGTGTCACGGTGCGCGTGCATGTCGATCGCACGCTGGACGGGCTGTCGCGCCGACTGGCCCCGCTGTTGCAGGGCGAGCCGCTGCACCTGGACTATCTGCTGTACTGCCCGGATTACCGGGTGAAGTTCCCGGGCACCGCCGGCCTGGCCCCTGAGCGTATCGTCGACAGTGGCCGGCGCGACCAGCTTTGCACGATCGTCGCCCAGGCCCTCGCGCAGCCGCCCAGGCGGGCGGCGCTGGTGCAGCGGCTGCATCGCTTTTTTGCCAACGAACTCGATCTGGTGCCCGATGCAAGCGCGCTGGTCGGCCGGGCGAGCGACCTCTACACCCGCCTGTCCGAGGGCTTGGCCGTGTGGGCGCGCCGCATCATCCTGGATCCGCACCGGTTGCGTGTCACTGCCACCGCCGGCTCGGGCAAGACACAATTGGCGTTGGCGCTGCTCGAGGCAGCCGAGCAGGCCGGCGAGCGCGCGGTCTACGTGTGTTTCAACCGGCCGCTGGCCGACCACATGGCGCAGCTGACCCATCCGCCGGGGAACGGCGAGGCTGCCGCCCCGGCGTCCGAACCGCCGGCCGGGGCGGCGGTAGGCGCCGCCGAGGCGCCGGTGCAGGGCGCGCTGGCCCTGGAGGTGCCGCCCACCGAGCCCGCCCCGCCGGCCATCCGCGTACTGACCTACCACCAGTGGTGTGCGCATCGCGTCCGGGCGGTTGGCGACACCGTGGATTTCGCCGATCCCGACGTCTACCGATGGCTGGCCGATCGTTCGTCCGAGTTGCCGGTCGCGCCGCAGGAGCGGCCCGATTGCCTGGTCATCGACGAAGGGCAGGACTTCAACGAGCAATGGGCGAAAGACCTGCTGCGCCTGGCCGGTCCGGCCACCCGGGTCTGGTGGCTCGAAGATCCGATGCAGAACCTGTACCGGCGTGAGCCGGTGGTGCTGGAAGGCTGGGCGGGTCTGCACACCGAGGTGAACTACCGCAGCCCGCGCGCGGTGGTTGCGCTGATGAACCGGCTGCTGAGGCTGCCGGTCCCCGTGGTGGCCGGCGGCCCGATCCCCGGGCAGGAGCCCGAATGGCTGGTCTACGATGATCGCGAGTCGCTACTGACGCGCACCAAGACCGCGATAACGCTGGCGGTGCGCCGCGGTTTCCGACGGGAGGACATCGCGCTGGTCACGATGTCGGGGCGGGGCCGCTCGGCGCTGCTGCACCAGGCCCGCCTGGGGCCGCACGCGTTGCGCGCATTCACCGGGCAGTATGATGCCCACGGTCATCCCCGTTACTCGCGTGGCGATCTGCTCATCGACACCGTCTACCGCTTCAAAGGGCAGAGCGCGCCGTGCGTGATCCTGACCGAGATCGATTTCGAGGCGCTCGACGACCAGGCCAGGCGCGCGTTGTTCGTGGGCATGAGCCGCGCGTCCATGCACCTGGTGCTGGTGCTCAGCGAGCGGGCCGCCCGGCTGCTCGACCCTGCGGTGGCGGCTGCCTACCGGCAGGCCATCTCCCAAGAGGAAAACCCATGAATCCCATCGTTTCCCGCAGCACCGACTTTGCCCGGCGCTACGATCTCCCGCTGCCCATCCTGATGGCACCGATGGCCGGCGCCTGCCCGCCCGAACTGGCGCATGCCGTGGTGCAGGGCGGGGGCATGGGCGCATGCGGCGCCTTGCTCGAAACGCCGGCCGGCATCGGTCAGTGGGTCGCGCGTTTCGAGGCGCTCGGCGGTGGCCCGCTGCTGATCAACCTGTGGGTGCCCGATCCCGAGCCGGTTCGCGATGCCGCCCATGAGGCGGCGGTGCGCGACTTTCTCGCGCAGTTCGCTCCCCGTTCACCGGACGATGCGATCGCGCGACTGTCGTTGCAATCGTTCGACGATCAGTTCGAGGCTATCGTGGCAGCCCGTCCTGCGGTGTTCTCGACGATCATGGGCCTGCCCGGCGACGAGCAGGTCGCACGCCTGAAGGCAGCGGGCATCGCCTGGTTCGCCACCGTGACCACGCTGGCCGACGCGCTGGCGGCCGAGGCGGCCGGCGCCGACGCCGTGGTGGTGCAGGGGGCCGAGGCCGGCGGGCATCGCGGTGCCTTCGATCCCGCGCGGGCGGTGGACGAGGCGGTCGGCTTGTTCGCACTGCTGCCGATCGTCTGTGACGCGGTACGCGTGCCGGTCGTGGCCTCGGGCGGGATTGCCGATGCACGCGGGGTAGCGGCTGCGCTGGTGCTGGGCGCGAGCGCCGTGCAGATCGGCACCGGCCTGCTGCGTACCCCGGAAGCGGGGATCGCGCCGGGCTGGGCCCGCGGCATCGCCGCCGCCCGGCCGGAGTCGACCCGGATCTCCCGTGCCGTCTCGGGTCGCCCGGGTCGCTCTCTGGCCACCGACTACGTGGCACGGGCGGCCTCGGCCGACGCCCCGTCGCCGCTGCCCTATCCGCTGCAGCGGGCGCTCACCGCCAACCTGCGCAAGCAGGCGCTGCTCGAGGACGATCTACAGCGGATGCAGGCATGGTGCGGGCAGGCGGCGGCGCTGGCCCGGGATCGCCCGGCCGCCTCGCTGGTGGCGGACACCTGGGCGCAGGCCCGGGCCTTGCTGCCCGCAGCCTGACCGAAGCCGCCCGCCCGCTGCCCGCGGGGCCGTCGGTCATCGGCCTGGCGGCCCCGGCCGTTGAAAGCACTCCCCCTGTCCGACGACGAGGTCTCATGAAAATCGCCCCCCCGTGGTTGTCTGCCAGCGCCTTGCTGCTGGTCCTGTTTGCATCGCTGACCGTCGTCCCGGCATGGGCACAGGCCGCGGGGCCTGATCCTCGGTCAAGGATATCGGTGACCGGACAAGGCAGCCGGGACCTGGCCCCCGACATGGCGATCCTCGATCTGGCGGTGGTGCGCGAAGCGGCCACGGCCCGCGAGGCGCTGACGGCCAACAACCGGGCGATGGCCGAGGTGCTGGCCGAACTGGGCGCCAGCGGCATTGCCGCCCGCGACCTGCAGACCACCGGCTTTTCGATCCAGCCGCGAATGGTCTATCCGCAAAACCGCAATGGCGGCGAGCCGCCGCGCATCGTCGGGTACACGGCCCGCAACGGGTTGACCGTGCGGGTACGCGACCTCACCCGGCTCGGCCTGATCCTGGACCAGGCCGTGACCCTGGGCGTGAACCAGGGGGGCGACGTTCGCTTCACCAATGACAAACCCGACGAGGCGATCAAGGCGGCCCGCGAGTTGGCGATGGCTGATGCGATTGCGCGCGCCAACACCCTGGTCACGGCAGCCGGGGCGCGCCTGGGGCGCCTCATCAGTATCGACGAACAAGGGTCGCGCCCCTCGCCGATGCCGATGGCCAGCGCGCGGATGATGTCCGGTGCGGCCGACAGCGCCGCCGTGCCCATGGCCGCCGGCGAGAACAGTTACACGGTACAGGTGAGCGTCACCTGGGAAATCGAGCAATGAGGCCGGCCGGGGCACTGCCGGTGCCGCGGACCCGTCGTGTCATCGGCGGCACCCGCCCAAGCGTTGGACAGTCATGAAAAATCAATCCGTTCTGCTGGTTGCCGCCATGGCCGTTGCGCTCGGCGGTTGCGTCGTCGCCCAACCGGGAGAAACGGTCTATGCCGACTCGCCCGGGTATTCCGCGCCGGCGCCGGTGCCCCCGGTCGAGACCATCTATCGCGATCCCTATCCGTCCACCTATCCTTACCCCGGCTACGTCGTGCCCCCTTACTACGACAGCGGTCCGTACTACCGGCGTCCGCCCGTGGTTGTCGTGCCGC
>JAWKYE010000038.1:0-53208 GCA_041396665.1 Burkholderiaceae bacterium | reverse complement strand
GGTCCCCGTAAAGCGCCTGCGGCACCACGTCGAAGACTCAGAAGTCCATGCGCGGATTGCCCTGGGCCTGCGGCACGTTCCGCCGGTACTGCAGGTGGTGCACCGGGTGCTGCAGGGGCACTTGCTCAAAGGCGCCGGCTTGCAGAGCGGGCAGGAGCAGGGCGGTGCGGTGACATTGATTGATCCAGCGCTTCGGATCGGCGGCGAACCTGAACATCCACCTGCATTGCCTGGTGCTGGACGGCGTGTATCAGTGTGGTGCCGATGAACAGGCGCACTTCGTTGCCACGGACGCGCCCACCGAGACATACGGTTTCAGCCTGCACGCGGCAGTGCGGGTGCGCGCGCATGAGCGGGGGCGGCTGGAGAAACTGTGCCGGTCTATCACGCGCCCGGCGATTTCAGACGAGCGCATCGAACTGGATGAGACCGGGCAGGTACGGCTGCGACTAAAGACGCCTTGGCGTGACGGGACCACACATCCGGTGATGAGCCCGCCGCGGCTCATGCAGCGCCTGACGGCACTGGTGCCGCCGCCGCGGCTGCACCTGATCCGATTTGGTGTCCGCATAACTTCGCTACGCGAAGTGAGCGGACCCCCGCACGGCGAGCACGGCGTACTGGAACCGAACGCCAAACTGCGCGCGCGCATTGTGCCCGGTAAACGGTCGGACCGGATCGAAAGCGAGGGCGGGCCGCAGGCAGTGCCAGGCGGGTCCGTTCGCATTGGCTGGGCTCGCCTGCTCAAGCGGATCTTCGATATCGACACGCGCCACTGCCCGAACTGCGGCACGGGAGAACTGACGATGGTCGCACCGATTGTCGAGCGGGCGGTGATTGCAAAGATCCTCGCGCACCTGGGACTGGACCCGCAACCGCCGCCCCGAGTGGCCGCAGGCCAGCGCCAAACCGATCAGGGGTGGTGAGCGAAGGCCGACGCTGCGACGCAGGTGAGGACGACACCGCAGAACACGGCGGTATCGTGCGGTGCTGCGCCTCGGACGGGCACCCGGGGCAGGGCGGGCCGGATCGGTGCCGATGGATCACGAAGCGGTGTGCGATGGGCCGCATGTGGCCAACCGAAACTTGAGGTATTGAGAGTATTCAGTTCAAGGTGACTGCTGCCGGTGCTGCCTGATATTTGGCGAATAGCGTTTGAAATTCCTATCCGCCCCCCGCCAAAGACGGCAGTGCCGCCATCCCGGTATCAGCGGATAGCGGCAAACAGTCGCGGAAATCGACCGGCGCTCACACGTGTTGCACATCATCGATCTGGCGAGTTGATTCGGCAGGAGGCACTGGCGCCACGATCGGAATTGGGTCGAAAGAAACCATTTGCTGGATCAGGAAGACCGATAACCTGCCTCGCGCTGACTCGAATGGCCAAAACGAAACCGTATCAAAGCACTTCGATGTATTGATAGAGCGCCACGTAGCCTCGCGCACCCTTTCCAATTACGAGCTCATGGCGATTACGACCAACAGGCCTTCCGATCAAGAGGGATTTCTGGCCAGGAACTGAATCGCATCAAGAATCTCCTGGACACGATCACCCGCCTGGTCGAGGTTGAACTGCGCAACGTGATCAAAGATGCGGTCGAAGTCACTCACTACCTGCGCCGAAAACTCTATCGTGCTCACGGAGCCCTTCTATGGTTTCAACACGCGCGCTTTGGGCTTTCGTGGCTTGGCCCCGGTTGCTCGATCGTCCAGGTATTGCCGCATGGCGTCCCAACCCACCGTCTTTCGGGTTTCAAGAATTTCGGTCCAACGCGAGTCAGCCTCTTGCATGAACGAATCGGACAACTCCGCCTGCTCGACCGTTGCGGAAATCGCTTCCACGATAAACGCATGAGCCGTCTTGCCCGATCGAGCCGCGGCCTGCGCAACGCGCGACTTCAGCTCATCATCTATACGAATCGTTGTTGTCGCCAATGTTTTCTCCAGATATTGACTGGCGACAAATATAGCACAATCGTGCTACATTTTACGATCACCTGTGCCTCGGACTGCCGAGCATGCACGATAGCCAGCACGCGCCCAATTGTCTCGGATGTTCCAAGCGTCTTTCGTTCAAACGCTCGGCAATCGCGTTGTCGTCATCGCGCGGCATCGCACCAGCAGGACGATCGGTTTGCAGGCGGCATCGGATTGCTTGCGCGCGGCATCGATCAACTGGCGCATCATCGCCTTGAGTGCGCCGGCATCGTCGGATAACTGGTCGACCTGCGGCCACTGCGCCAGCGTCTCATCGAGCGCACTGAGCGTGGCCGAATCGGCGGGTTTGCGTGGATCGAAACAGGCTGGCGGCATGGCCGCCTTTGTAGCGCGCAATCGCTACGAAACGGCCTCGAAATACAGGTTTTTATGCGCTCGCATCGGCCATAGGTCGAACCCTTCGAGTAAGCACTCGAACTGTTGCAGCGTCACGCTCGTCGTGGGCCCTTGCTGGCCGGTTGGCCACGCAAATCGCTCCTGCTCCAGGCGCTTCGTCTGGGCGATGATGACCGTGACCTGGTCGTCGCTGGCCCCCATCTGATCCGGGCTGACTTCTAGCGCCACGAATCTGGGCGAAGCCGAAGCGGCGCCGGAAACATCGCCCCCGCTCTGCTCGGCCTTGAGCTTGCGAAACCAGTAACTGAGCGCATGTTCCGAGACGCCGTGATCGCGAGCGTAACCGACCATCCCCGCCCCGGCCCGCATCGCTGCTCGAACATGCGGCTCCCAATAACTTCTTCCTTGCGGCTTGGCTGCCATCTCACTTGCTCCGTCGTATCAACAAGACTGCAAGTCTGAGTCCCCGAAAACCCCTTCGCAAGGGCGTCGATCATGGATTGCTTACGGCGTGATCATGGCCTTCGGCTTCGCGATGGTCCGACCCGACATGAACCGCCGGGCTTTCCTGGCGGTGCTCGCCGAGGCCAGCCTGACGACGGCCATGATCTACACGATGATCATCGTCGTCATCGAGATCGGCATGATCCGCCCGATCGCGGCATCGTCGTAACTGGGGTGCCCGACCCCGCCTTTTCTCGATCCGGCACCCGTGATGCCGTGCTGCCGGCCTTGGGTCGGGCCACGTCGAGCGGGCGCCACGACAGGGGTGGGCAGCACGGTGCATCTTGGCCAAGCTAGCGTCATGAACGGCGGTCGATCCACGCGATCGACCGTCCAGGTGCAAACGCTATCCAGGAAAAGGTCGGACCACGATGGGCAAGGAACACGTGTTGAACTTCTTCAATCCCGTTTTCTGGGGGGTGAAGGACCCGGAGATCTTCACCGAGTTGATGCGGGTGGTGGCCAACCAGACCAATGGCTACCATTTTGCCGACAACATGTTCGTGTTCCAGCGCAACAACTCGATGTTTCATGACAAGCCGTTCATGGACTCGTGGGAATCGAACGCGATCTCCAATGCCGACAAGGGCATCGTCTGGCGCCGCTACATCAAGGCAATCGCGGGCTACCACTGCAGCCACCTCGAAGGGGATTTCGTCGAGTGTGGCGCCTACCAGGGAGTCGGCGCCAAGACGGTGATCGACTACCTGGGCGGGCCCGCGTTCCCCAAGACCTTCTGGCTGTACGACATGTTCGAGCACAACGCCGAGATGGTGAACCACTCGATGCCGGCGCACGGCGAGGGCCTGTACGAACAGGTCTGCGGCCGCTTCGAGGGTTACCCGAACGTGCGCATTTTCAAGGGGTTCCTGCCGGACGTGCTCGCCCAAGGCAGTCCCGAGAAGATCGCCTACCTGCACATCGACCTGAACCAGGCGCCGGCCGAGATCGCCACGCTGGATGCGTTGTTCGACCGGGTGGTGCCGGGCGGGATGATCATCCTGGACGATTACGAGATGCTGTTTTATCGCGAGCAGAAGTTCGCCGAGGACGACTGGTTTGGCCAGCGGGGCTACAAGGTGTTCCCGCTACCCACCTGCCAGGGCTTCGTCATAAAAACGCTAGAAGAGTGCCGGTGCGAGCCGGCTTGATCGCGGCGTCAAAGGCCGGCCGTTGGGCCGATCATCGCGGATGGACAGACATCAACCAAGAGAGCGGACAGTGCAAAGACCTTTCTCCACGTGGGCTGCGGCCCCAAGCGCAAGCCCCACACGACGGCCGGGTTCAACACCGACGAGTGGACCGAGTTGCGCCTGGACATCGACGAGGCGATCGAGCCGGACATCGTGGGCACGATGACCGACATGTCGGCGGTCGAGGACGCTTCGGTCGATGCGGTCTTTTCCAGTCACAACATCGAGCATCTTTACCCGCACGAGGTGCCGGTGGCGCTGGCCGAGTTTGCCCGGGTGCTCAAGCCCGATGGCTTTGCGGTGATCACCTGCCCCGACCTGCAGTCGGTGGCGGCGCTGATCGCGCAGGACAAGCTGACCGAGCCGGCCTATGAATCGGCCGCCGGCCCGATCGCGCCGATCGATATCCTGTACGGCTGGCGCCGGGCGATGACCCAGGGCAACCTGTACATGGCGCACCACTGCGGCTTCACTGAAAAGGTGTTGCGGGCAACGCTCAGTTCAGGCGGGTTCTCGACGGTGGCGACCCGCCGGCGGGAACGGGCGTTCGACCAGGGCATCGCCAGCAAGAGCACGCGCAGCGGCGAATCGATCAGCGCCCTTGCCGGCCAGCATTTCCCCAACTAATCACGTCAGGCAACTCGACGTCGCCTTCCTCGCGTTTTTTCACGGGCTTGACCAGGTCTTCGCGCTTGATGCCCAGCCACATCGCGGTGGCCGAGCCGACGAAGATCGACGAGTAGATGCCGAACAGGATGCCGATGGTCAGGGCCAGCGAGAAATAGAACAGCGTCGGGCCACCGAAAAAGAGCATCGAGAGCACGAAGATCTGGGTCGATCCGTGGGTGATGATCGTGCGCGACATCGTGCGGTGATTGCATCGTCGATCACTTCGATCGTCGTAGCCTTACGCATCTTGCGAAAGTTTTCGCGGATCCGATCGAAGATCACGACCGACTCGTTGACCGAGAACCGAGAATGGCCAGCACCGCGGCCAGTACCGACAACGAGAACTCCACTGGAAGGCGGCAAAAAATCCCAGGATGATCACCACGTCGTGCAGGTTGGCGGCGATCGCGGCAATCGAGAACTCGCTCGAAGCGCGCGGCCAGG
This sequence comes from Burkholderiaceae bacterium, assembly GCA_041396665.1. Classification (GTDB taxonomy): domain Bacteria; phylum Pseudomonadota; class Gammaproteobacteria; order Burkholderiales; family Burkholderiaceae_E; genus JAUIAI01. The sequence continues at coordinate 48,064 of JAWKYE010000038.1, read as the reverse complement.
TACAGCATGATGCCGATGATCACCACCAGCAGCGCCAGGGCACCGTCCTCGGCCAGTTCCTTGCCCACCTGCGGCCCGACGAACTCCACCCGGCGCATCTGACCTGGCTATCCAGCGCGCGCAGGCCGGCCAGCACTTCCTCACTCACCTGGGCGGTGGTGGCGCCGTCCCTGGCGGCCAGGCGGATCACGACGTCGCGCGAGGTGCCAAAGTTCTGCACCTGGGAATCGGTGTAGCCCATGCCCTCGATCGTCTCGCGTACGCGGGGCAGGTCGGCTGCTTGCGGGAATGCGACTTCGACGACGGTGCCACCGGTGAACTCGATCGACAGGTTCAGCCCGCGGATGACCAGGAAGCCGACGGCCAGCACGAACAGCGTGACCGACAGTATGTTGGCGGGCACCGCGTACCGCATGAAAGGCAGGGTGCGGGAGACTCGGAATAAATCCATGGTGAATCCTGTCAGGGTAGGCGCCGGGGCAGGCCGCCGACGCCGCTTAGAGCCCAGCCGCCGGAGCGGGTCGCGGGGCGCGCATCCGAGCGTTTCAACGGTGCCGATCGACAATTGGTCGATCTTTTCGCTGCCGTACCAGAAGTTCACGAGTCCGCGCGAGAAGAACACCGCCGAGAACATCAGGGTCAGGATGCCGATGCAGTGCACGACGGCAGCCGCGCACCGGGCCGAGCCAAAGGCCAGCAACGCGACCCCGGCGATCAGCGTGGTGATGTTCGAGTCCAGAATCGTGCCCCAGGCACGCTCGTAGCCCTCGGTGATCGCCGCCTGCGGCGATGAGCCGTTGCGCAACTCCTCGCGGATGCGCTCGTTGATCAGCACGTTGGCATCGATCGCCATGCCCAGCGTGAGCGCGATCGCGGCCATGCCGGGCAGCGTCAGCGTCGCCTGCAGCGTCGACAGCACGGCCACCATCAGCACCAGGTTGAAGGCCAGCGCAATAGTTGAGAACATGCCGAACAACCGGTAGTAGACGATGATGAACACCGACAGCGCGATAAAGCCCCACAGCACACTGCTGTAACCCATGCGGATGTTGTCCGCGCTCAGGCTGGGGCCGATCGTGCGCTCCTCGATGATCTCCATCGGTGCGGCCAGCGAACCGGCGCGCAGCAGCAGTGCGGTATCGCTGGCCTCGACCGTGGTCATCGCCCCCGAGATCTGCACGCGTCCGCCCCGATCTCGGTACGGATCGACGGCGCGGTGACGATCTCGCCCTTGCCTTTTTCGAACAGCAGGATGGCCATGCGCTTGCCGACGTTGCGCCGGGTCACGTCGCGAAAGATCCGCGCACCCTTGCCATCCAGCGTCAGGTGGACGGCGGGCTCCTGGGTCTGGCTGTCGAACCCGGCCTGGGCATCGTTCAGGTTCTCGCCGGTCAGGATGATCTGCTTGCGCACCAGCAGCGGGTTGCCCTGGCGGTCGTTGTAGCGCTCGCAGCCCAGCGGCACGGTGCCGGCAGCCAGTGCCGACAACTCGTCCGGCTCCTCGCAGACCATGCGCACTTCGAGCGTGGCGGTGCGCCCGAGGATGTCCTGGCCTTGGCCGTGTCCTGCACGCCTGGCAACTGGATCACGACCCAATCCGCCCTGGCGCTGGATGACCGACCGGACACGCCAAGCTCGTTGACCCGGTTGCTGAGCGTGTTGATGTTCTGGGTCCGCGCCGCTTCCATCACCGACTTCTGAAGGCGTCGGTGAACACTCCCTTGAGCGCCGGGCGGTCACCGTCGACCATGTCGGTGAGCGTCAGGCCCGGAATGTTCGACGTGATCACCGGCCTGGCCTGGGCGCGGGTTTCTTCGTCCTCGAAGCGGATCACCAGCGCATCGCCTTCCCGATCGATGCCGCGGTTGCGGATCTTGCGGTCGCGCAGCAGCGTGCGGATGTCACCGGTCGTGGTGTCCAGGCGCTTGAGCAGCGCCGAGGGCATGTCCACTTCCATCAGGAAGTGCACGCCGCCCCGAAGGTCCAGCCCGAGGAACATCGGCAGTGCGTTGATCGAGGTCAGCCAGTTGGGCGAATCGGACAGCAGGTTCAGGGCGATCACCCAGCTGTGATCGGCCGGGTCGGGCTGCGGGTTGAGCGCGGCGCTGATCGCGTCCTTGGCCTTGAGCTGCACATCGGTGCTGGCAAAGCGCGCCTTGACCGAGTTGCCGTCGAAGAACAGCCCCGTGGGGGTGATCTTGGCCTGTTCGAGAATGCCCTCGACGCGGCCGACCATCGACTGTTCGAGCTTGACGGTCGCCTTGCCGCTGGAGACCTGCACGGCCGGTGCCTCGCCAAACAGGTTGGGCAGCGTGTAGAGCAGGCCAAAGATCAGGGTGATGATCATCACCCCGTACTTCCAGAGGGGATAGCGATTCATGGTGTCCGGGGAGGCCTAGGCTGGGGGGAAACCACCGGGAGCGGGCTGGTTGCCGCCGGTGGCGGCACCCGTCATGGGGGCGGTCGGAGGTCAGGCGGTCAGATGTCCGGCCGTTAGATGTCCTTGAGGGACCCGTTGGGCAGCAGGGTCTGGACCGCGCCCTTTTGCAGCTTCATTTCGATCGGGGTCGCGCCGTCCTTGCCGTTGGCCATCTTGGCTACTTCCAGCGTGACCCAGGCGTCGCCGACCTTGGAGACCCGTCCGGCAATGCCGCCATTGGTGACGACCTCGTCGCCCTTCTTGATCGCCTCGATCATCGCCTTGTGTTCCTTGGCGCGCTTCATCTGGGGACGGATCATCAGAAAATAGAGCACCACGAACATCAGGATGATGGGCAAAAAGCCCATCAGTTCGCCGCCGGCACCGCCGGCGCCTTGCGCGTAAGCATTGGATATGAACACGAGCATCCTCCTTGATAACCCACAAGTATAGCCGCCCTTGGCGTCTCAGCCGTCTGGCTCACCGTCCGGTCCGCGCGCCCGATCCTGCTCGAATCGGCGCACGAAGCCCGCGAAGTCGCCCGCTTCGATGGCCGAGCGCATCTGCGCCATCAGCCACTGGTAGTAGCGCAGGTTGTGGACCGTGGCCAGGTGCGCGCCCAGGATTTCGTTGACCTTTTGCAGGTGGTGCAGGTAGGCCCGCGAGAACCGGCTGCACGCGTGGCAGTCGCAGCCGGGGTCCACCGGCCGGGTGTCGCTCTTGTAGCGGGCGTTGCGCAGTTTCAGGTCGCCATGGCGGGTGAACAACCAGCCGTTGCGGGCGTTGCGGGTGGGCATCACGCAGTCGAACATGTCGATCCCGGCGGCCACGCCGGCCACGAGGTCTTCCGGCGTGCCCACCCCCATCAGGTAGCGCGGCGCACCGGCCGGCAGCCGCGGGGCGGTGTGCGCCAGGATGCGCATCATGTCCTCCTTGGGCTCGCCGACCGACAGCCCGCCGATCGCGTAGCCCTCGAAACCCACGTCGAGCAGGCCGGCCAGCGATTCGTCGCGCAGCGACTCGAACATGCCCCCCTGGACGATGCCGAAAAGCGCATTGCGATTGCCGCCATCCAGGAAGGCCCGGCGCGAGCGGGCCGCCCAACGCAGGCTCAGGCGCATCGAGTCGCCGGCTTCAATGGCGCTGGCCGGGCGCCCGTCGATCGCGTAGGGGGTGCACTCGTCAAAGACCATCGCGATGTCGGAATCCAGGTGCTGCTGGATGCGCATCGATTCCTCGGGGGTCAGGTAGCGCCGCGAGCCGTCGATCGGCGAGGCGAAACGCACGCCCTGCTCGTCGATCTTGCGCATGTCACCCAGGCTGAACACCTGAAAGCCGCCCGAGTCGGTCAGGATGGGGCCCTGCCAGCCGTTGAAGCCATGCAGCCCGCCGAAGCGGTCGATGACGTCCAATCCCGGGCGCAGCCACAGGTGGAAGGTGTTGCCCAGGATGATCTGCGCGCCGATCTCGGTCAGGTCGCGCGGCGCCATCGTCTTGACCGCGCCGTAGGTGCCCACCGGCATGAACACCGGCGTACGGATCTCGCCGTGCGCGGTGTTGATCAGCGCGGCCCGCGCGGCGCCGTCTGTGGCCTGCAACTGGAACGAGATCATCGGCGCGCGCCCGGTTGGCGCGGCGGCGGCAGGTCGATCAACATGGCATCTCCGTAGCTGAAAAACCGGTAGCCTGCGGCGATCGCATGGGCATAGGCGGCCCGGATCGCGGGCAGTCCGGCGAACGCGGCGACCAGCATCACCAGCGTCGAGCGGGGCAGGTGGAAGTTGGTGAGCAGCCGGTCCACCGCCAGGAACGGGTCGCCGGGGCGCAGGAACAGGCGGGTGTCGCCGTGGCCGGCCAGCACCTGGGCGGTTTGGCCGGCGGCGGGGGCCGGCGCCGCGCGGGCGGCACTTTCAAGGGTGCGCAACGCGGTGGTGCCCACCGCGACCACCCGCCCGCCCCGTGCCCGCGCAGCGCGGATCGCCGCCTCGGCCGGCGGCGCGATCCAGTAGCGCTCGGCATGCATCTGGTGGGCGTCGATATCGTCGCCGCGAACCGGCGAAAAAGTGCCCGCGCCCACGTGCAGCGTGACCGTGGTCACGGTGATGTCCCGCGCGGCCAGCGCGGCCAGCAGCGCGTCGTCAAAGTGCAGGCCGGCGGTCGGTGCGGCCACCGAGCCCGGGGCGCGGGCGAACACGGTCTGGTAGCGCTCGTCATCGCGCGCATCGGGGGCCCGCTCGATGTACGGCGGCAGCGGCATCTGCCCGGCCCGCTGAAGGACCGTCATCACCGGGTCGTCGAAACGCAGCCGGTAAAAGCGCCCGTCGCGCCCGGTCACCTCGGCGCCATGGTCGTGGGCCAGGCGGATCCGGGTGCCCGGGCGGGCCGGCTTGCTGGTCCGCAGCATCGCCACCGCCTCGTGGTCGTCCAGCACCCGCTCGATCAGCACCTCGATGCGCCCGCCGCTGTCCTTTTGCCCGATCAGCCTGGCCGGGATCACCTTGCTGTCATTGACCACCAGCAGGTCCCCGGGCAGCAGCAGGCCGGGCAGGTCACGGATCCACCGGTCGGCCAGGGCCACCGGCGCGGCGGGCTCCGCCCCCGTGCGCGGATCCGGCGCGGACAGGTGCAGCAGGCGGGCGCCGCTGCGCTGCGCCAGCGGCTGCTGGGCGATCAGCCCGGCGGGCAGGTCGAAATCGAAGTCGGCAAGGTCCATCGGGCGGCATTGTAGGGTGCGCGGGTGCCGGGCGCTGATAACATGTTGGCCGCCACGGTCGCCGCTTCGTGGTTCCTTCGGCATGTCGCCCGTGGGTTGGACCGGCGCTCGCGTGGGTCGGCCCGGCGCTCGCCATTAGGGCCCGGCGTTCCGTCGCGTCGGTTGCGTTGCCTTTGAATGCGTTGTCGCGTTTTTGCGCGCGTTGGAGAATCCCTGATGCCTGAAGCTGTGGCGGCCAAACCGCCGTTTCCCGACATGGATCCGCGTGAATGGCAGGCGCGGCTCGATCTGGCGGCCTGTTACCGGCTGGTCGCCCATTTCGAGATGACCGACCTGATCTACACCCACATCACGCTGCGCGTGCCGGGCACCCGCGACCAGTTCCTGATCAATCCGTTCGGCAGCCTGTTCGACGAGGTGACCGCCTCCACGCTGGTGCGCATCGATAACGAGGGCAGGGTGCTCTGGCCGGCCGATGCCAAGGTGAACCCGGCGGGCTTCACCGTGCACTCGGCCATCCACCTGCAGCGCGAGGATGCCCACTGCGTGCTGCACACCCACTCGCGTGCCGGCATGGCGGTGGCAGCCCTGCGCTGCGGGCTGCTGCCGCTGAACCAGAAGGGGCTGGCCTTTCACAACCGGCTCGGTTACCACGACTACCAGGGGCTGGCGTTCGATCTGGCCGAACGCGAGAGTCTGGCCCGCGACCTGGGGCCGCACAAGGCGATGGTGCTGCGCAATCACGGCCTGCTCACCGTCGGGCGCGATTGTGCCGAGGCCTTTGCCAACATGTACTCGCTCGAGGTGGCCTGCCGGGTGCAGGTCGATACCCTGGCGATGGTCGCCGACCATCGCGACCTGCAACTGCCCGACGAGGCAATCTGCGAGCACACCGCGCAGCAGTTCGAGCGTTATCCCGATCCGCCGATCAGCCGCGAATGGCCGCACCTGCTGCGCCTGCTCGAGCGGGTCAACCCGGGGTATGACCAGTGAGCGGGGGCAAGCCACCGGCGTCGCCCCCGCCGTTTCGGGAGCGGCTGCGCTGGGACGCGGCCAGCGGCGAGATCCGCGACGGCGAGGTGCGCTACCTGATGCTGCGTCACGATGCGTTGATGGGGATGTTCCGGGCGATGGCACCCGAGCACCGCGGACCGGCACTGCTGGCCCTGGCCGACTCGATCACCCACCACGGCGGCCAGTCGGCGCGCAAGTACCAGGCGATGGAGGCGGCCGATGGCGCGAGGCTGCTGGCGGTCATCGCCGCGACCGCCCCGCAACTGGGCTGGGGCCTCTGGGAGGTCGTCGATCCCGGGCCGGGGCTGGTCCGCATCCGGGTGCGCAACAGCCCCTTCGCTGTCGGCTGGCGTGACAATGGTCTGCCGCGGGCGGACACCGAAGGCGTCACCAGCGTGTGTGCCGCCATCGTCGGCATGCTGCGGGTGGTCGGCCAGATGGTCGCGGGCGGGCCGGTGCAGGCGCTCGAGGCGCAGTGTGCCTGTGAAGCGCATCACGCCGACTGTGTCTTCGAAATCCGTCCGATCACCAGCAAGGCATAATCGTCGACAGGACGGCAGTCAACGGCTCGCCGTCGCCGACGTTCGAAACGTCTGAACCATTCCTACAGGAGCTAATTCATGAAGATTCGATTCTCACGGACTGCCGTCGCCGCTGGCGTGTTGCTTTCGCCGCTGGCGCCCAGGCCCAATCGGTCAAGCTGATGACCGGCCCGCAGGGCGGTTCCTGGTATCCGCTGGGTGGCGCGATCGCCAACATCGCCGACAAGGCCGGCATGAAGGTCCAGGTGCTGCCGGGTGCCGGCATTGCCAACGTCAAGGCCATTCAGCAGGGCAAGGCAGACATGGGTTTTGCCAACTCGATCTCCACGGTTGACGGCGTGGCGGGTCGCGCCCCGTTCACCGAGAAGGCCACCAACGTGTGCAATGTGGGCACGCTGTATCCGCAGTTCTTCCAGGTCGTTGCCAATGCCGACTCGGGCATCAAATCGCTGGCCGACATCAAGGGCAAGGCGATCGCCGTCCAGCCCAAGGGCAACACCGCCGAGTTCATCAGCCAGCAGGCGCTGGGGGTCTATGGTCTCAAGTACGACGATGCGAGCCGCGTCAGCTACGTGTCGTACACCGATGCGGTCTCGCTGATGAAGGACAACAACGCCCAGTTGTTCACGCTGGGCACCACGGTCCCGGCCTCGGCGATCATGGATCTGGCATCGGCCCGCGACATTTCCATCATCGGCATCGGCGACGACAAGTTCCAGGAAATCCGCAAGCTCAACCCGGGTTATACCAAGCTGACGATCCCGGCCGGCAGCTATCCCAAGCAGACGGCCGACGTGCAGACCATTGGGTATGCCACCCACGTGATCGCCCGCTGCGACCTGGACGAGAAAATCGTGCACTCGGTGCTCAAGGGCATGATGGACAACAAGGCCGACCTGGTCGCGATTGCCAAGGCCATGGACAAGACCACGCCCAAGATGATGGCTGAAGACATCGGTGTGCCGATGCACAAGGGCGCGCAGCGCTTCTACAAGGAAATCGGCGCCCTCTGATGGCGCAGGGCCGGGCGGGTCGGTTTGCCTTCCCGTGCCGGCCCCGACCGGCGGCCTGGACCCAGGCCGCCTTTTTTCATTTTCCGCATTCCCTTCGCGCCCCAGGCGTGATGAAGCCGGAGCAATGATGTCCTCGATGCCCGCCCCCTTCATTCGTCGGCTGACCACGTTGGTCGCCGTGTCGATGTCCGTATTCCATCTCTACGTTGCCTTCGTGGGGCCGCCCGATGCCTACGTGATGCGCGGCTCGCACCTTGCGCTGGCGCTGGTGCTGGCGTTTCTGATCATGCCCGGGCTCAGCGGCAAGGCGGAGCGGGTCGGTTGGTGGGACATCGGCCTCGTGGTACTGGGCGCGCTGGCCGCGATCTACCCGAGCCTGAACCTGGACTACATCCAGAACCGGATGTACTACGTCGACGACCCGATCGCGCTCGACTACGTGTTCGGGGGCCTGGCGATCCTGCTCATTCTCGAGGCCACGCGCCGCGCCGCCGGCTGGGCATTGCCGATCACGGCGATCGTCTTCGTCGTCTATGGGCTCACGGCGGGCAACCAGAGCGTGGCCATCATGCTCGACCAGCTCTACCTGACCACCGAGGGCATCTTCGGCATCCCGCTGTACGTGTCGGCCACCTACGTGATGCTGTTCATCCTGTTCGGGGCCTTCGTCGAGCGCAGCGGGGCCGGGCAGTTGTTCATGGATTTCGCGCTGGCGCTGGCCGGGCACACATCGGGCGGGCCCGCCAAGGTGGCCGTCATCACCAGCAGCCTGTTCGGCACCGTGTCCGGTAGCGCCACGGCCAACGTGATGACCACCGGCACCTTCACGATCCCGCTGATGAAGCGCACCGGCTACAGCCCGGCGTTTGCCGGCGGGGTCGAGGCGGTGGCATCCACCGGTGGCCAGTTGATGCCCCCGATCATGGGCGCGGCCGCCTTCGTGATGGCGGAATTCCTGGGGGTGTCCTACCTGAGCGTGGCCGCCTTCGCGATCCTGCCGGCCATCCTCTATTACGTGGCCGTCTTCATGGCGGTGCATTTCGAAGCCAAGCGGATCGGCCTCAAGGGGCTGCCCAAGGCGGATCTGCCCCGCCTCAAGGAGGTGCTGCTCGAGCGTGGCCACCTGTTCCTGCCGCTGATCGTCATCATCGTCGTGTTGCTGATGGGCCGCAGCGCGGCCTTTTCGGCACTGGCCGGCATTTTGGTGGTGATTCCCACGACCTGGTTGCGCAAGAGCACCCGCGCCACCTTCACGCCCAAGGCCATCGTCGAGGCGCTCGAAGCGGGCGCACGCAACACGCTGGTGGTGGCGCTGGCCTGCGCCTGTGCGGGCATCGTCATCGGCACGATCACGCTGACCGGCCTGGGCCTGAGCTTCACCGGAATCGTGCTGGCGTTGTCGCAGAACTCGCTGATCCTCGCGCTGCTGCTCACGATGGTCGCCGGGATCCTGCTGGGCATGGGCCTTCCGACCACGCCTGCCTACATCGTGCAGGTGGCCCTGTTGGTGCCGGCGCTGGTCAAGCTGGGGGTGCAGGTCGAGGCGGCCCACCTGTTCGTGCTGTATTTTGCGGTGTTGTCGGCGATCACCCCGCCGGTGGCGCTGGCAGTCTACGCGGCCAACGGCATATCGCGCGGCTCCCTGATGGAAACCAGCTGGGCCGCGGTCAAGCTCGGGCTCACCGGCTACATCATCCCGTTCATGTTCGTGTCCTCGCCGGCGCTGCTGCTGATCGGTGACCCGTTGCCGGTCCTGATGGCCACGGTCACGGCCACGGTCGGGGTCACCTGCCTGGCCGGGGGCCTGCATGGCTACTTCGTGTTCGGGTCGGCCCGCTCCTGGGAGCGGGTGCTGCTGATTGCCGCCGCGCTGGTGTTGATCAAGCCGGGCTGGATGAGCGACCTGGTCGGCATCGCGCTGATCGGCCTGAACGCGGCCAGCCAGCTACTTCTCAAGCGGGGCGCAAACCCGGTGTCCAAGCAGGCCTCCTGACCGATTTGCGCCAGGGCGCCGGCTGGACGATAATCGCTGTCCTTGTGCCCTCCGTGCCGGAGTGGTGGAACTGGTAGACGCGCCGGACTCAAAATCCGGTACCAGAAATGGTGTGCGAGTTCGATTCTCGCCTCCGGCACCATAGCCTGATGGCGTCCAACGCCCCCCTGTCCACCAAACTCGTGCGAATCGGCGCGAGCCTGCTCGTTGTGGGCCTGGCCTCGATCGGCCTGACCCTCTGGGTGACATGGCAGCTCGAAGGGGGGGCTGCCGCGGTCAACGAGGCCGGTCGGATGCGGATGCAGACCTGGCGGCTGACCAGCGCGGTGCAGGCCGGGGAACCCCAGTCCCGGATCGATGCGTTGGTGGCCGAGTTCGACACCAGCCTGGCGCTGTTGCGCGATGGCGACCCTGGCCGCCCGCTGTTCCTGCCCGGCGACGAGACGGTGACCGAGCGCTTCGAGCAGGTGAGCGGGCTGTGGCAACTGCAGCGCGGGCGCTGGGCGGGCGACGAGATCTGGGAGGTGCACGAGTCGATGGCGGCGGCCGATGCATTCGTGGCCGCGATCGACCGGCTGGTACTGGCGATCGAGCGGCAACTGTCCCGCCTGACCGCGGTGCTCAATCTGTTCCAGCTGGTGCTGATGGGCCTGGCGATCGGTGCGGCGGTGATCATGCTCTACACCGGGTACCAGTACGTGATCAATCCGCTCGAGCACCTGCGCCGGGGTCTGCGCGAACTCGAGGCCCGGCGCTTTGGCACCCGTATCGAAGTCGACAGCCCGGACGAGTTCGGCCAGGTGGCTGCCGGTTTCAACCACCTGGCCGGGACGCTGCAGTCGCTGTACGACGGGCTGGAAGCCCAGGTGCAGGCCAAGACCCAAAGGATCGAAGCGCAGCGCGCCCGGCTCGAGGCGCTGTACGAGGTCAGTGCCTTTCTGGCCCAGGCGGGCAACATGGACGACATGTCGCGCGGGTTTTCCAGCCGCGTTCGGGTGGTGATGAAGGCCGACGCAGTCGCCGTACGCTGGTTTGACGAAACCCATCAGCGCTTCCTGATGCTGGCCTCCGATCGCGTGCCCGACGCGATGATGGCCGACGAGCGCAGCCTGGCCGCCGGTAGCTGCGCCTGCGCCAGCCTGCAGCCGGATGCCCGGACCCGGATCATCCCGATCCACCAGGCGCAGGCCGCGCCGCTGGGTCACTGCGCCCGACACGGCTACCGCTACCTGGTCAATGTGCCCGTGCGTCTGCAGCAGCGGCTGCTGGGCGAGATCAACCTGTTCTATCGCGAACCGGTCGAATTGTCGGTCGAGGAGCGCGACCTGATCGATGCGCTGGCCAGCCACCTGGCCAGCGCGCTCGAAGGGGTACGGGCGGCGGCGCTCGAGCGCGAGGCGGCCGTGGGCGGCGAGCGGGCGCTGCTGGCCCGCGAGTTGCACGACTCGATCGCCCAGTCGCTGGCCTTTCTGAAGATCCAGGTACAGTTGCTGCGCGGTGCGATCAACAAGGGGCAGCCCGACCGGGTGCAGTCGTCGCTGGACGAACTAGACCAGGGGCTGCGTGAAAGCATCCAGGACGTGCGTGAACTTCTGGTGCACTTTCGGACCCGTACTTCGACGGACGACATGGAGCCGGCGCTTCAGGAAACCTTGCAAAAATTCCAGCACCAGACAAGCCTCGCCACCCACCTGCAGGTCGACGGCGACGGCCTGCCGTTACCCCCCGACGTGCAGATCCAGGTGCTGCACGTGATTCAGGAGGCATTGTCCAATGTCCGCAAGCACGCCCAGGCCACCCGCGTCTCGGTCGAATGCATCAAGGGCCAGTGCTGGCGCTTTGTGGTGCGCGACGACGGCATCGGCTTCGATCCGGGTGTTCTGCCCGACGAAACCCACGTCGGCCTGAAAATCATGCGCGAGCGGGCCCAGCGGATCGGCGCCGCGCTGCGGATCCAGTCGGCGGCCGGGGAGGGGGCTTCGATCACGATGGAGTTGCCGCCGTACCCGGTTGCCGGGCTGGGTGATGTCGCAGTGGCCGGGCCAGTCGGCATCGGCGAGGCCGCGGGCGCCAGTCCGGGCGAAGGGGCCCGATGAGCCGCGCCGTGCACCTGCTGGTCGTCGATGACCACCCGCTGTTTCGGCGGGGTCTGGTCGCGTTGCTGGAAACCGATGAGCGCTTCCAGGTTTCCGGCGAGGCGGCCGATATCGGCGAGGCGCTGCGCCTGGTGCGCCAGACGCCGCCCGACGTGATCCTGCTCGACAACCACCTGCCAGGCGTTCGCGGGGTCGACGGGATCGAGGCGCTGCGTGAGGCGTCGCCCACCAGCCGCATCCTGATGCTCACGGTCAGCGAAAGTGGCGAGGATCTGGCGGCGGCGCTGCATGCGGGCGCCCACGGCTACCTGCTCAAGACCGTCGAGACCGACCAGCTTTTCGAATCGATCATGCAGGTGGTGCGGGGTGAGTCGGTGATCAGCCCGCAGATGACCACCAAGCTGGTCAACGCGTTTCGCTCCACCGCGCGCCCGCTCGAGGCCGCCCCGGCGGCCGATGACCAAGCCGCGCCGGTCGACGACGGCCTGTCGCCGCGCGAGGAGCAGATCCTGGCGCTGATCGCGCGCGGCGACAGCAACAAGGCGATCGCCCGCGAACTGACGATTGCGGAAACGACGGTCAAGATCCACGTGCAGCACATCCTGCGCAAGCTCAACCTGACGTCCCGTGTTCAGGCTGCGGTATACGCGGCAAACCGTACCAAACCTTGAGCAGGATCAAGTCCTGAGCAGTTTGCTGCCCCGGTAGTTCTTCAGGAGGATGGCCGGTGTCGCGGCATACTCCTTCTGCCTTGCCTGCTCCGCCCGTTCGGTGGATGTTCACCACGGCGCATTCGCGCGACAGTTGGCCCACGCTCCAATCAACGGAAAGTGAGCCATCAAATGAACCAAACCCGCAATGCCTGGTCGGTGCTGATCGTCAGCACACTCGCCTTCACCGTCTGCTTCATGGTCTGGATGATGTTCGCCGTCATCGGGATACCACTGCGCAAGACGCTGGACCTCAATGCCACCCAGTTCGGCCTGCTCACCGCAATGCCGGTGCTCAGCGGCTCGCTGGTCCGTGTGCCGCTTGGCATCTGGACCGACAAGTACGGGGGTCGCATCGTGATGGCCGTGCTGTTGGCGATCATGGTGCCGGCGATCTGGTTGATGGCTTACGCCACCCAGTTCTGGCACTTCCTGGTCATCGGTCTGATCATGGGCCTGGCCGGGGGGTCGTTCTCGGTCGGCACGCCCTATGTGGCCCGCTGGTTCCCCAAGAACCGCCAGGGCATGGCGATGGGGGTGTTCGGCGCCGGTAACTCCGGGGCGGCCGTGAACAAGTTCGTTGCGCCCGCGCTGGTCGTGGCCTTCGGTTGGACGATGGTGCCCAAGGTCTACGCGCTGATCATGCTGGGCACCTTGATCGTGTTCTGGTTCGGCAGTGCCAGCGATCCCAAGCACCTGGTGCCGGCCCACGTCAAGTTCACGGACCAGCTCAAGGCGCTCAAAGACCCGCGCGTGCTCAAGTACTGCCAGTACTACAGCATCGTGTTCGGCGGCTACGTGGCGTTGTCGCTGTGGATGGTGCAGTACTACGTCGGCGAGTTCGGCCTGGACATCCGGATCGCCGCGTTGCTGGCTGCCTGTTTCTCGCTGCCGGGCGGCGTGCTGCGCGCGGTCGGCGGGGTGATGTCGGACAAGTATGGCGCCCACGCGGTCACCTGGTGGGTGATGTGGGTGTGCTGGATCTGCCTGTTCCTGTTGTCTTACCCGCAGTTCGACTTCACGGTGGCCACGATCAACGGGCCCAAGACCTTCCACATCGGCCTGAATGTCTACGTCTTCACCATCCTGATGTTCACGCTGGGTATCGCGATGGCCTTTGGCAAGGCCAGCGTCTTCAAGTACGTCAGCGACGAGTACCCGGACAACATCGGCACCATCAGCGGCATCGTCGGCCTGGCCGGCGGCCTGGGCGGGTTCGTGCTGCCGATCATGTTCGGCGCCCTGGTCGATCTGACAGGCATCCGCTCGAGCGCCTTCATGCTGATGTACGGCGTCGTCTGGGTGTCGCTGATCTGGATGTACTGGACCGAGGTACGCGGTGCCGACCTGATGGGCAAGGCCCCTGCAGGCCAGACGCCCGCGGCCCCGGCCAGCGCCACCCGCCAGCCAGCCTGACCGCCGCGGGGCGGCCAGCCAAAGCAATCAACCGAGGACAACCATGAACACAACCACCCAGGCGGCCAGGCCGGTCGCCCCACCCGATCACGGTGCCGACATCTCGGACTGGCGTCCCGAGGACGACGCATTCTGGGAGAGCACCGGCAAGCGCGTGGCCTATCGCAACCTCTGGATCTCCGTGCCCAGCCTGCTTTGCGGCTTCGCCGTCTGGGGCATGTGGGGGATCATCACCGTGCAGATGCTCAACCTGGGCTTTCCGTTCACCCAGGCGGAGTTGTTCACGCTGACCGCGATTGCCGGCCTGGCCGGCGCGACGATGCGCATTCCGGCCTCGTTCCTGATCCGCCTGGCCGGCGGGCGCAACACGATCTTTCTGACCACCGCGATGCTGCTCGCGCCCGCGATCGGCACCGGTATCGTGCTGCAGCATCCCGAATGGCCGCTGTGGTCGTTCCAGCTGATGGCGCTGTGGTCGGGGGTCGGTGGCGGCAACTTCGCCAGCTCGATGTCCAACATCAGCACCTTCTTTCCCAAGCGACTGCAGGGCACGGCGCTGGGCCTGAACGCGGGCCTGGGCAATTTCGGCGTCACGACGATGCAGGTCGTGATTCCGCTGGTCATGACGCTGAGCATCTTTGGCGGCATGGCCGGCGAGCCGATGATCCTGGTCAAGGACAGCGGCTGGATCTTTGGCAAGATCGCCACCGGCACCCCCACCTGGATTCAGAACGCCGGTTTCGCCTGGCTGCTCAGCCTGGTGCCGCTGTCGGTGTTGTGCTTCTTTGGCATGAACAACCTGCGCACGATCTCGCCCAACACCGGCGGCACGATCTCGGCGTTCCTGAAGATCATCTGGCTCTATACCTTGTCCTTCGTGCCGGCGGGCATCGGCCTGTACCTGTACCTGCCAAAGCCCACGGGACTTGGCCTGCTGAACATGTGGATCGCGATGCCGCTGATCATCGTGGCGACGCTGGGCGTGATGAAGCTGACCGCCTTTGGCACGATGAAGGACAACATCGCCAGCCAGTTCGCGATCTTTCGCAACAAGCACACCTGGTCGATGACCGCGCTGTACATCGTCACCTTCGGCTCGTTCATCGGCTTCTCGATGGCGCTGCCGCTGGCGATCACGGTGATCTTCGGGGTCAGCCACATGCCCGACGCCTCCGGCGTGATGCAGCACTCGATCAAGAACCTCAATGCGCCCTCGGCACTGACCTGGGCCTGGATCGGACCGTTCGTTGGCGCGCTGATCCGTCCGGTGGGCGGCTGGGTTTCGGACCGCGTCGGCGGCTCGATCGTCACCCAGGTGATTTCGGCGGTGATGGTCGTGGCGTCGGTGGCGGTCGGCTATGTGATGTGGCTGGCCTATAACTCGCCGACCCCCGAGGTGTACTTCACGATGTTCATGAGCCTGTTCGTGGTGTTGTTCGCCGCCAGCGGGATCGGCAACGGCTCGACGTTCCGCACGATCGGCGTGATCTTCGATCGCCAGCAGGCCGGCCCGGTGCTCGGCTGGACATCGGCGGTCGCCGCCTACGGCGCCTTCATCGCGCCGGTGATCATCGGCGACCAGATCAAGGCCGGCTCGCCGCAGAACGCGATGTACGGCTTCGCGATCTTCTATGCCATTTGCCTGGTCATCAACTGGTGGTTCTATCTGCGCCGGGGTGCAGAGATCCGCAACCCGTGAGCGTGTGCCGACCATGACCATCCTGTCCCTTTATCAATGCATTCGGAGTGAACCATGAGCCACTTTCTCGACCGGCTGACCCATTTTTCGAGCGCCCGCGAGTCGTTCTCGGGCTCGCACGGGGTCACCACCGGCGAAGACCGCACCTGGGAGGACGCCTACCGCGATCGCTGGGCCCATGACAAGATCGTGCGCAGCACCCACGGCGTGAACTGCACCGGATCCTGCTCGTGGAAGATCTACGTCAAGGGCGGTATCGTCACCTGGGAGACCCAGCAGACCGACTACCCGCGCACCCGGCCCGACCTGCCCAACCACGAGCCGCGTGGTTGCGCCCGCGGCGCCTCGTACTCGTGGTACCTGTACAGCGCGAACCGGGTCAAGTACCCGATGGTGCGCGGCGACCTGCTGCGCCAGTGGCGCGTGGCGCTGGCCGTGGCCAAGACGCCGGTCGACGCCTGGGCGGCCGTCGTGGACAACGCCCAAGGGCGCCGCGAGTGGCAGCGCCAGCGCGGCATGGGCGGCTTCGTGCGCAGCACCTGGGAAGAGGTGAACCAGCTGATCGCCAGCGCGAACGTGTACACCGCCAAGCAGTACGGGCCCGACCGGGTGATCGGCTTTTCGCCTATCCCGGCGATGTCGATGGTCAGCTACGCCGCGGGCTCACGTTACCTGTCGCTGATCGGCGGCGTATGCATGAGCTTTTACGACTGGTACTGCGACCTGCCGCCGGCCAGTCCCCAGGTCTGGGGCGAGCAGACCGACGTGCCCGAGTCGGCCGACTGGTACAACTCGACCTACATCATCGCCTGGGGCTCGAACGTGCCCCAGACCCGCACCCCCGATGCCCACTTCTTCACCGAGGTGCGTTACAAGGGCGCCAAGACCGTGGCGATCACGCCCGACTACGCCGAGGTCAGCAAGCTCGCCGACCTGTGGATGCATCCCAAGCAGGGCACCGACGCCGCGGTCGCGATGGCGATGGGCCACGTGATCCTGCAGGAGTTCTACTTCCCGAAAGATGGCCGCCAGCGCAGCAGCTACTTCGACGATTACGTGCGCCGCTACACCGACATGCCCAACCTGGTCATGCTCGAAACCCGCACGATGCCCGACGGCACCGAGGTGATGGTGCCGGGCCGCTACCTGCGGGCCAGCGACTTCAATGGCAAGCTGGGCCAGAAGAACAATGCCGAGTGGAAGACGCTGGCCATCGACCAGAATGACAAGGTCGTGCTGCCCAATGGCTCGATCGGTTTTCGCTGGGGCGCCGAGGGCCGCGAGGACAGCGGCAAGTGGAACCTCGAAGACAAGGAGGCGCGCGGCGACAGCCAGGTTCAACTGAAGCTGAGCCTGATGGAGGGCGAGGGCGCCGAGTACGATGTCGGTGACGTGGGATTCCCGTACTTTGGCGGCATCGAGACCCCGAACTTCACGGCCAACACGCAGCAGGATGTGCTGGTGCGCAAGGTGCCGGTGCGGCGCGTGCGTCTGGGCAAGGCCGGCGAGGAGCGCTACGCGCTGGTCGCCACCGTGTTCGACCTGACCGTGGCCAACTACGGGGTGGCCCGCGGCCTGCCCGGCGAGAATGTCGCCCGGGACTATGACGACGACAGCCCCTATACACCGGCCTGGCAGGAGAAGATCACCGGTGTCACCCGTGACCAGGTGATCGCCGTCGCCCGCCAGTTCGCCGACAACGCCGACAAGACCCACGGCAAGTCGATGGTGATCATCGGCGCGGCGATGAACCACTGGTATCACAGCGACATGAACTACCGCGGCATCATCAACATGCTGATGATGTGCGGCTGCATCGGCCAGAGCGGCGGCGGCTGGGCCCACTACGTGGGCCAGGAGAGCTGCGCCCGCAGACCGGCTGGACCGCGCTGGCCTTCGCGCTGGACTGGGTGCGCCCGCCGCGCCAGATGAACAGCACCAGCTTCTTTTACGCGCACACCGACCAGTGGCGCTACGAGAAGCTCGATGTCAGCGAGATCCTCGCCGCTGGCCGACAAGAAAACCTATGGCGGCAGCCTGATCGACTACAACGTGCGCGCCGAACGCATGGGCTGGCTGCCCAGCGCCCCCAGTTGCAGACCAACCCGCTCGAGGTGGTCAAGCAGGCCCAGGCGGCCGGTATCGATCCCAAGGAGTTCGTCGTCAAGGGCCTCAAGGACGGCAGCCTGAAGATGAGCTGCCAGGATCCGGACAACCCCAGGAACTGGCCGCGCAATCTGTTCGTCTGGCGCTCGAACCTGCTCGGCTCGTCCGGCAAGGGTCACGAGTACTTCATGAAGCACCTGCTGGGCACCAGCCACGGGCTGCAGGGCAAGGCGCTGGGCGACCAGGATGCCAAGCCGCAGGAGGTGGTCTGGCATGACGAGGCGCCCGAGGGCAAGCTCGACCTGCTGGTGACGCTGGACTTTCGGATGAGCACGACCTGCCTCTATTCGGACATCGTGCTGCCCACCGCGACCTGGTACGAGAAGAACGACCTCAACACCAGCGACATGCATCCGTTCATCCACCCGTTGTCCACAGCGGTCGATCCGGCCTGGGAGTCGCGCTCGGACTGGGAGATCTACAAGGGCTTTGCCAAGGCCTACAGCGAGGTCTGCGTCGGCCACCTGGGGGTCGAGAAAGAGGTGATGCTGACCCCGTTGATGCACGACACGCCGGCCGAACTGGCCCAGCCGTTCGGTGTCAGCGAATGGAACAAGGGCGAGTGCGAACTGATCCCCGGCGTCACGGCGCCGCAGATCCAGGTCGTCGAGCGCGATTACCCGAACACCTACAAGCGCTTCACCGCGCTGGGCCCGTTGATGGAGAAGGTCGGCAACGGTGGCAAGGGCATCGCCTGGAACACCGCCGACGAGGTCCAGCAGCTGATCGAGCTGAACGGCAAGGTGAAGGCCGAAGGTGTCACCAAGGGCATGGCCAACATCGATTCGGACATCGATGCGGCCGAGGTCGTGATGATGCTGGCCCCGGAAACCAATGGCCAGGTGGCCGTCAAGGCCTGGGAGGCGCTGTCCAAGATCACCGGTCGCGAACACGCCCACCTGGCGATCCATCGCGAAGACGAGAAGATCCGCTTTCGCGACATCCAGGCACAGCCGCGCAAGATCATCTCGTCGCCGACCTGGTCGGGCCTGGAGAGCGAGAAGGTCAGCTACAACGCCGGCTACACCAACGTGCACGAGTTGATTCCGTGGCGCACGTTCACCGGCCGACAACAGTTCTACCTCGACCATCCGTGGATGATCGCGTTCGGCGAGGGCTTGTCCAGTTACCGCCCGCCGGTCGACCTGAAGACCGTGGGCGAGGTGATGAACCGCAAGCCCAACGGGCACAAGGAGATCAGCCTGAACTTCATCACGCCGCACCAGAAGTGGGGTATCCACTCCACCTACACCGACAACCTGATGATGCTCACGCTCAACCGGGGTGGGCCGGTGATCTGGCTCAGCGAGGATGATGCCGCCAAGGCCGGTATCGTCGACAACGACTGGGTGGAATTGTTCAATGCCAATGGCGCGATTGCCGCCAGGGCGGTGGTCAGCCAGCGGGTCAACCCGGGCATGGTGATGATGTACCACGCGCAGGAGAAGATCATCAACACCCCGGGTTCGGAGATCACCGGCATTCGCGGTGGCATCCACAACTCGGTGACCCGCATCGTCACCAAGCCGACCCACATGATCGGCGGTTATGCCCAGTTCAGCTACGGCTTCAACTACTACGGCACGATCGGCACCAACCGGGACGAGTTCGTCGTCGTTCGCAAGATGGACAAGATCGACTGGCTCGACGGTGAGGCTGCGGCCACGGTGCAGGCATGAATGAATCCATCCCCACGAAAGTCCGCAGTTATGGAGACCTGACATGAAAGTTCGCGCACAGATCGCGATGGTGCTCAACCTGGACAAGTGCATCGGCTGCCACACCTGCTCGGTGACTTGCAAGAACGTCTGGACGAGCCGTCCCGGCGTTGAGTACGCCTGGTTCAACAACGTCGAGACCAAGCCTGGTATCGGTTACCCGAAGGAGTGGGAGAACCAGGAGAAATGGCAGGGCGGCTGGACCCGGCGCTCCGATGGCCGCATCGAGCCCAAGCAGGGTGGCAAGTGGAAGCTGCTGATGCGCCTGTTCGCCAACCCGAACCTGCCGCAGATCGACGACTACTACGAGCCGTTCACCTTCGATTACGACCACCTGCATTCTGCCCCCAAGGGCAAGGCCACGCCCACCGCGCGGCCGCGCAGCCTGATCACCGGCGAGCGCATGCAAAAGATCGAATGGGGGCCGAACTGGGAGGAGATCCTGGGCGGCGAGTTCTCGCGCCGCAGCAAGGATGCCAACCTGGACAACTTCGACCGCGTCCAGAAAGAAATGGTGGGCAAGTTCGAGAACACGTTCATGATGTACCTGCCCAGGCTCTGCGAGCACTGCCTGAATCCGGCCTGCGTCGCGTCCTGCCCGTCGGGCTCGATCTACAAGCGCGAGGACGACGGCATCGTGCTGATCGACCAGGACAAGTGCCGTGGCTGGCGGATGTGTGTCTCGGGCTGCCCGTACAAGAAGATCTATTACAACTGGAAGTCCGGCAAGGCCGAGAAGTGCATCTTCTGCTATCCACGGATCGAGGCCGGCCAGCCGACCGTCTGTTCCGAGACCTGCGTTGGCCGGATCCGCTACCTCGGTGTCGTGCTCTATGACGCGGACCGTATCCAGGAGGCGGCCAGCGTCGAGAATGAGAAGGACCTCTACCAGGCGCAGCTGGATATCTTCCTGGATCCGCATGATCCCAAGGTGATCGAGCAGGCCAAGCGCGACGGCATTCCGGAGAACTGGCTGCAGGGAGCCCGCAACAGCCCGGTGTACAAGATGGCGATCGACTGGAAGGTGGCGCTGCCGCTGCATCCCGAGTACCGGACGCTGCCGATGGTCTGGTACGTGCCGCCGCTGTCGCCTATCACCTCGGCGATGAATGCCGGCCACCTGGGCCAGCACGGCGAGCTGCCCGACGTGTCGCAGATGCGCATCCCGGTGCAGTACCTGGCGAACCTGCTCACGGCGGGCGATACGGCGCCGGTGATCCGCGCGCTGGAGCGGATGATGGCGATGCGTGCCTACCAGCGGGGCAAGCATGTCGAGCAGGTGCAGAACCTGACGCTGCTCGAGCAGGTGGGCCTGACGGTCGACCAGGTCGAGGACATGTACCACGTGATGGCGATCGCCAACTACGAGGACCGCTTCGTGATCCCGACCAGCCATCGCGAATACGCGGAGAACGCATTCGATCTGCGCGGCGGTTGCGGGTTCTCGTTTGGGAACGGCTGCTCGGACGGTACGACCGAGACCAGCCTGTTTGGCGGCGAGAAGCGCCGCACGATTCCCATTCGTTCCGTGGTCTGAAACAGGAGAGACCGATGAAAGAGATGCGATATACGCTGCGCTCGCTGGCCTTGGTGGCCGGCTACCCGAGCGCCGGGTTGCGCGAAATCCTGCCCGAGCTGGTCAAGGCAATCGACGGCGAGGCGGTGCTGGGCGTGAAGCGGCGGGATGAGCTGCGGGCACTTTGCGACGAGTTGGCGCGGCGCGATCCGTTCGATGTCGAGGCACGCTACGTGGAGACCTTCGATCGGGGACGCAGCACATCGTTGCACCTGTTCGAGCATGTGCACGGCGATTCGCGCGATCGTGGTCCGGCGATGATCGACCTGACCCAGACCTATGAGAAGGCCGGCCTGATGCCCTCGGGCAACGAGTTGCCCGATCACCTGACGGTCGTGCTCGAGTTCGCCTCGACCCAGCCGCCGGCCGTGGCGCGTGAGTTCCTGGGCGAGATCGCGCACATCCTGACCAGCGTGTTCAGTGCGCTGCTCAAGCAGCAAAGCCCTTATGCCAGCGTGGTCGCGGCGGTACTCGAACTGGCCGGCCAGAAGGTCCAGGCGGTCGACGTGGCACCCGAGCCGGACCTGGACGAGGCCTGGGCCGAGCCCGAGGCCTTCGATGGCTGCAGTACCCGCGGGCAATCCCGCCCGGGGGATGTCCAACCCATGCATTTCGTGCGCAACGTGGCGCGCCAGGGAGTGTCGCAATGAGTTATCTGGACTATGCCTTGTTCGGGTATTACCCGTACATCTGCCTGACCGTGTTTCTGCTGGGCAGCCTGATCCGGTTCGATAGGGACCAGTACTCGTGGAAGAGCGATAGCTCGCAACTGCTGCGGGCCGGTCAGCTACGCTGGGGATCGAACCTGTTCCACGTCGGAATCCTATTCCTGTTCGTCGGCCACACGGTCGGCATGCTGGCCCCCCACTTTCTGTACGAGCAAGTGATCAGTGCCGGCTCCAAGCAACTGCTGGCGATGATCTCGGGCGGCCTGTTCGGCGTGCTCGGTTTCATCGGGGTGTCGCTGCTGCTGCATCGCCGCCTGACCGATCCGCGGATCCGGGCCAATTCCCGGATTGGCGACATCCTGATCCTCGTGTTGCTCTGGATCCAGTTGTTGCTCGGGTTGGCCACGATCCCGCTGTCGGCCCAGCACCTGGATGGCAGCATGATGATGAAGCTGGCAGAATGGGCCCAGCGGATCGTGACCTTCCGATCCGGTGCACCGGAGTTGTTGGCCGATGCCGGTTGGATCTTTCGAGCGCACATGTTCCTGGGCATGACGATCTTCCTGGTGTTTCCGTTCACCCGGCTGGTCCACGTGTGGAGCGGGTTCGGGACCGCGGCCTATCTGTTTCGGCCATACCAGGTGATGCGCAGCCGCCGCCTGGGCATCACCCCGCGCGAGCCAGCATCGCGCGGCGGTGCCACGGGGCTTCATTCATCCAAGGTGGGGTCATGAAAGCCACATCGGTCAGCCGTGCCAAAGTCGACGACATCCGCATCGGAACGGTGCAGCCCGCATCGGCCCGGGCGGCGCCTGCCGAGTCGATCATCGAGACGGTCCCAGCCGAGCAGGTGGCAACCGTCAACGGGGTGCCCTTGCACGAGCCGGGTGCCCGGCCGGACGAGGCGACACTGCGCGAACTGGCCTGGACCGAACTGATGCGTCAGCAGGCGGTGGACCAGGGCCGGTTGCCCGCGGCCACGGGGCAGGGGGTTGTGACGTTGGCCGAAGCCGATCACGAGGTGCTGATCCAGATGGTCGATGAGCAGGTGCAGATTCCCCTGCCTTCCGAAGACGAGTGCCGGCGCTATTTCGAGGCGCACAAGCAACGCTACGTCGTGGGCCAGGCCAGGCAGGTGCGGCATATTCTTTTCGCCGTGACGCCGGGTATCGATGTCAGCGCGCTCGCGGTACATGCCGAGCGGGCGCTGGCGCAGCTGTCTGCCCGCGATGTCGATCCGGGTCTGTTCGCATCGTTGGCCGGCCAGTTGTCCAACTGTCCGTCCGGTGCCCACGGCGGCGAACTGGGCTGGCTCACACCCGACGATTGCGCCCCGGAACTGGCCAATGAGTTGTTCTACCAGAAGGAAGCGCACTTCGGCCTGGGCCTGCACCCGCGCCTCGTACACACCCGGTACGGCCTGCACATCATCGAGGTGCTGGATCATCGCGCGGGCCACCAGCCCGCCTACGAACAGGTGCGCGAGCAGATCCACGCGCAGCTTTGCCTGGCTGCACGCGGACGGGCCCAGCACCAGTACATGCAGTTGCTGGTCGGCCAGGCACGGATCGTGGGGGTCGAACTCAAGGGGGCGGCCTCGCCGCTGGTGCAATGACCGAAGCCGTTGCGCCCGGCGATGACCTGTTGTCGCGGCTGCGGGGTTTCACGACGACTACTTTCCATCGCACGAACAGCAGTTTCGCGACCTGGTAGCCGATGGGCAACATCCGCGCACCTTGTTCGTCGGTTGTTCGGATCTGCGGCTCGTGCCCTACCTGCTCACCGGCGCCGATCCGGGCGAGTTGTTCATCGTGCGCAACGTCGGCGCGTTCATCCCGCCGTACGACGGCAGCCACGGGCTGCATGGCACGACCGCGGCGATCGAGTTCGGTGTGCTGAACCTGAAGGTCGAGCGGATCATCGTCTGCGGGCACAGTCACTGCGGTGCCATCCAGGCGGCCTACGAGGGCGTTGCCGACGAGGCGATCGCGCTCAAGGCCTGGCTGGAGCTGGCCCGCGAGGCATTGCTGCCGGTGCGCACGAGTGCCGAAGCGCTGCGCCGCACCGAGCAGCGCGCGGTGGTGTTGCAACTGGAGCGCCTGATGGACTACCCGATGGTTCGCAGCGCGGTCGAGGAGGGACGTTTGTCGCTGCATGGCTGGCATTACGTGATCGAGGATGGCGAGGTGCACGTGTTCGATGCCCTCAAGGGCGGATTCGTGCCGGCCTCGTTGTCGGTGCACAGTGGCACCGGCCCCTATGTGGCCTGGGAAGAACCGCAGGAGCCCGCTTGAAGATCTCCGTCGACTCGACCTGGCGCTGGCAGCACTTGCTGCTGGCCGTGCACAGGCTGAGTTTTTTCCTGGCGCTGGTCTTGTTGCTGGCACTGTCACTTTGGTGGGTGCTGGTGCAGGGCGGGCGCAGCGGCTGGCTGGCGCCGCTGCGCAGCAGCGCTTGCGCCGACCACCGTGCACTCGGTGGCCATGACCTTCGGGTTCATGCCCATGCTGTTCGCCGGCTTCCTGTTCACCGCGGGCCCGCGCTGGCTGGGCGTGCAGCCACCCACCGTCGCGACGGTTCTCTGGCCTGTCGGATTGCAGGCCGCCGGCTGGCTCATCTGGTTGCTGGGTGCGCTGTTCGAGGCCAACGTCGCGCTGACCGGCCTGGGGATGGCGCTTGTCGGCCTGTGCGCCCAGCAGACGATCTTCTGGCAGTTGATCCTGCGCAGCCGCGCCAGCGACAAGCGCCACGCGCTGATGGTCGGGGGCGCCGGCGTGATCGGCTGCCTGAGCCTGGCGGTCGTGTTGTACGCGCTCGTCGGCCAGGCCTATGATCTTGCCCGCGCGGCGGTGTTGGGCGGCTTGTGGGGCTTCATCGTGGTCACCTTCGTGACCGTTGCCCACCGGATGATCCCGTTTTTCACCGCCGGCGTACTGCCGGCAAGGCCCCTTGGCGTCCGGGCTGGATCCTCGCCGTGCTGGTTGGGGGGCGGCATTCGAGGCCGCGTCCGCCTGGGCCGAGTGGGCCGGCGTCGGCTGGATGAACGGCGCGCGGTCGGGCATGCTGGCGCGCGGCCTGGTCGAACTGACGATCGGCAGCGTGCTGCTCTGGATCAGTATTGCCTGGGGCTTGTTCGACAGCCTGCGTATCCGTCTGCTGGCCATGTTGCATATCGGCTTCGTCTGGCTGGGGATCGCCTTCGTGCTGGCCGGCTTGTCGCAGTTGCTCGGTTTTCGCCAGGGCGCGCCGTTTTTCGGCCTGGGTGTGCTGCCGCGCTGACGATGGGCGCGCTCGGCTCGTTGCTGGTGGCGATGGTCACCCGGGTGGCCTGCGGCCACAGTGGCCGGCCGCTAGTGGCCGATACGCTGACCTGGTCGCTGTTCCTGGCGTTGCAGGTGGCCACCTGCGTACGACTGGTCGGGGCCTGGCCCGGCACATCGGCGCTCTGGGTGACCGCGGCGGCCTGCGCCTGGACCCTTGTGCTGGCGGTGTGGGCGGGTCGGCTCATTGGCTGGTTCGGCCGCCTGCGCCTCGATGGCGAACCCGGTTAAAGTTGCGTGAAGGGGGTAACGATGGACATTGAGCATTTCGACGACTTACTGGCCGAGGCGGGACGCCAGGCGGACGCGCAGCGCCTGCTGCTGGTGTTCGTCGGGGTCGAACTGCCCGAGGACAGCACGGCCGAGCAACGCGCGGATTTCGAAGCCGGGCACGGGGGCGCGTTGGCCCCGCGGATGGCGGTCGACAAGTCACCCGACGAGATTGCCTCGTTTGCCGCGCTGACCGAGGAGGCGGCGGATTACGACAATGACTGGCGTTTCGTGATGACTGCCGCGATGTCCGGGCAGGGCGCGCGCCCGCCGTCGGACGAGGCAGTCGCCAAGGCGCTCGAACGGATGGTCGAAGACGTCCACCTGGGCCGGTTCGACGCGTTGCTGCCTTTCGATCGGCAGGGCGTGCCGGTCAGGATAGGCTGACATGTGCGCATCCCGCCTGCACCGCATCGCGATGCCCGGCGAGGCAGCGCCCGCCGGCTTCGAACAACCGTTCGAGATGCTGTCAGCCTGTCATCAACGGGTCGAACGGATGCTGGGCCTGATCCAGCGCATCCGCGAGCACCTGCCCACCCATGGCTGCGACGCCCAGGTCGCGCAGGCGGCGCTCGATGTGATCCGCTACTTCGACGAGGCCGCGCCACGCCACCACGAGGATGAGGAGCTTCACGTGTTTCCGGCGTTGTTGGCACAGGGGGATACGGCGGTGCGCGTCGTCACCGAGCGATTGATCGAAGACCATCGGCAGATGCTCGGTCTCTGGGCCGCGATGCGCGCGTTGCTGCAGTCGCTGGCGCAAGCCCAGGCAGATGGCGCGCGAGCGTTATCCGACGATGAGAACCGCTTGCTCGATGCGTTCGATGCACTGTACAGGCGCCACCTGCACGAAGAAGACCAGCTGGCCTACCCGGCGGCCCGGCGGATCCTGACCGACACCGCGCTGGCGACGATGTCCGAAGACATGCAGGTGCGCCGGGGGGTGGCGCCCGCGCGCTGAATGCTTGACGCGTACCGGCCGCGCTGCGTGTAGCCATTGATGTGCTCGAGTGGCCGGTCTCGTTGCTGGACCCGGGCATGCTGATGACCTGGCTGGTGTGCCGGACGCCGCATCGAGCGCGTCGGGCCTGGCGGCTTATCATCGCGAGACCGGGCCACTCCGGCAACCAGCGACAGGATGAAGAGGACGATGATCCATATCAACGCAGACCAGTTGGCGCAGTTCGTGGCGCAGATCTTTATCAAGGCCGGATGCTCGGGCGCCGAGTCGGCCCGCATCGGACACTACCTGGTGGCGGCCAACCTGTCGGGCCACGACAGCCACGGTGTCGTGCGGGTGCCGCGCTATGTCCAGATGAAGCAAAGCGGCGCGATCTTCGCCGATCAGACCATCGAGGTCGTCGTCGACACGCCGGTGCTGGCGGTGGTCGATGGCCGCTACGGTTTCGGCCAGACCGTTGGGCCGGCGGCGACCGAGCTCGGCATCGCCAAATGCCAGGCGATGGGCTTGTCGGCCATTGCATTGCGCAACGCCGGCCATATCGGCCGAATCGGCGACTTCGCCGAGATGGCCGCCGCCAAGGGGCTGGTGTCGGTGCATTTCGTCAATGCCGCGGGCAGCCTGCTGGTCGCCCCTTACGGCGGGATCGAGCGGCGATTCTCGACAGCTCCTTACTGCGTCGGGGTGCCCAGGCCGGGCACCAACCCGCTGATCCTGGACTTTGCGACGTCGGTGGTGGCCGAAGGCAAGGTGTTGGTGGCCAGCCAGGGCGGCAAGCCGCTGCCGGCCGACGCCCTGATCGGACCCGATGGGCAGGCGGGCAGCGATCCGCACCTGCTCTACGGTGACTACGAGCCTGCGGGGCTGCGGGACTATCGTCAGGGAAAAGGCGCGATTCGCGCGTTCGGCGGCTACAAGGGCTCGGGGCTGGCGGTGATGTGCGAGTTGCTGGGCGGGGCCTTGTCCGGCACCGGTGCAACCTCCGAAGGGCGCCCGTTCGCCAACGGCATGTTGTCGATCTTCATCGATCCCGACAAGCTGGATCCCGGCCATCTGTTTCCGGCCGAGGTGCAGCGCTACGTCGACTATGTGAAGAGCTCCAAAACCACCGGTGCCGATGCCGAGATCCTGATGCCCGGCGAGACCGAGGAGCGCTACCGGGCCCAGCGGCGTGAGCACGGTGTTCCGCTGCCGCCCGATACCTGGGCGAGCCTGCAGGCCTGTGCCGCGCAACTGGGCGTGGATTCCGGGGCGATTCCCGCGCCGCGATAGGCCGCACGCCAGGCGCGGGCCCGGCCCGAGGGCGCTGTCTCGCTACAGGACCAGGCCGGATTCGTCGTCGATCAGGTGCATCTGCGACAGCTTGGCGCTCATCAGCATCGGCTTGCCCGGCGTGGCCTCGACATCGGGATTGGCCTTGCCACAGACGGTGACCCCCTGCAGCTGAAAGTAGACCAGGGTCTCCATGCCCATCGGTTCGCTGACATCGATCAGCGCCTCGAAGGTCTGCGATGCCGCCGGATCGATGGCGACGCCGTAGGCCGATCCGTTGGCCGTGTCGTCGGCGAAACCGGCGCTGGCCGCGTCGGTCAGGTGCTCGGGGCGCATACCGATCAGCAGACTGGGCTTGCCGACATGCGGGCGGTACTGCTCGACCCGCTCGGGCGGCACCGCCAACTGCACGTTGGCCCCCAGGTCCAGGCGCAGGTTGCCGCCGTCCTGCAGCAGTTTCACGGGGATCATGTTCATCGCCGGCGAACCGATGAAGCCGGCGACGAACTTGGTTCGCGGATGGTGGTACAGCTGCTGCGGCGTGCCGACCTGCTCGATGACGCCGTGGTTCATCACGACGACCCGGTCGGCCAGGGTCATGGCCTCGACCTGGTCGTGAGTCACGTAGACGGTGGTGGTGCGCACCTTCTGGTGGACCTTCTTGATCTCGGTGCGCATCTGCACGCGCAGTTTTGCATCGAGGTTGGACAGCGGCTCGTCGAACAGAAACACCGCCGGGTTGCGCACGATCGCCCGGCCCATCGCCACCCGCTGGCGCTGGCCCCCGGAAAGCTGCTTGGGCTTGCGATCGAGCAGGTCGACGATGTCGAGAATGCGCGCGGCCTCCTGGACGCTGCGATCGATCACGTCTTTCGAAACCCGCTTGAGTTTGAGGCCGAACGACATGTTCGCGTAAACCGACATGTGCGGATACAGTGCGTAGTTCTGGAACACCATCGCGATGTTGCGATCCTTGGGTGGCACATCGTTGACGACATCGTCGCCGATCAGCACCTCGCCGTCGGATATTTCCTCGAGACCGGCGATCATGCGCAGCGTGGTGGTCTTGCCGCAGCCCGAGGGCCCGACCAGCACGATGAATTCCTTGTCGGCAATCTCCAGGTCGATGCCCCGGACCGCGGGCGTTTGATCGTAGTTCTTCACGACCTTCCTGAGCGTCACTTCGGCCATTGCGTATCCCCTTGCTGCCCTTGTCTATCCCTTGGTCGCGCCCGCGGTGAGGCCGGCGATGTAGTAATCCATCAAGAAGGCATAGATGATCAGCGGCGGTGCCGCGCCCAGCAGCGCGCCGGCCATGATCTGGCCCCAGTTGAAGACGTCGCCCTTGATCAGGGTCGTGATGATGCCCACTGGCAGGACCAACTGGTCGGCTGATGTCGTGAAGGCGAGCGGGTAGAGGAACTGCGCCCAGGAGACGGTGAAGGCAAAGATCGTCGCGGCGATTATTCCCGGAATGGCCACCGGGATGAAGATGTAGAACAGGGTCTGGAACCAATTGGCCCCGTCGATCAGTGCGGCCTCGTCCAGCTCCTTGGGGATGCTGGCGAAGTAGCCGATCATGATCCAGGTGCAGAACGGTACGGTGAGGGTCGGGTAGAGAATCACCAGCACCCACCATTGGTTGATCAGTTCGATCCCCATCGTCTCCTTGACCCACGCGAACATCTTGAACAGCGGAATGAACAACAGGGTTTCAGGGATCAGGTAGGTCAGGAACACCCCGGTCGCCAAAGTGGTCGAACCCCAGAACTTCATCCGCGACAGCGAGAAGGCCGCGAGCACGCTGACCACCATCGTGATACTGACGACGATGATCGAGACCATCGCCGAGTTTTGAAAGAACCTGATGAACTGCGCGCTGCCCAGCAGGCCGGAAAAATTCTCCAGCGTGGGCGAAGTGACGATCCAGGGGCTGACGCCGGCCGAGATCTCGGCGCTCGACTTGAGCGCCGTGATCAGCATGTAGATCGGTGGCGTCAGAAAAAAGATCGCGAATACCACCAGGAAGAAGTATGACCAGATCAGCGCGCGCCGCCGATCACGCGACATGCTGCCGTAGTTGAGCATACGTGGTGGGGCCGCCTGTGCAGTCGCCATGTCAGAGTCTCCCGAACGGGCGTCGTCGAAGTGGGTTGGTACAGACCTCAGGCCTCATTGCCGCGTTTGTTGACATCACGCAGGATGAAAATCGCGGCGATCGCGAGAATGGGCACCATGAATAGCGAAATGGTCGCACCCAGCGGGATATCACCGCCCTCGATCCCCAGTTTGAACGCCCAGGTGGCGAACACATGGGTCGTGTCGATCGGCCCACCAGAGGTCAGGATTCGCACGATGTCGAAATTGGCAAACGTGACGATCAGCGAGAACAGTACCGTGATCGAGATGATGTTGCGCATCATCGGCAAGGTGATGTACCAGATCCGCTGCCACCAGTTGGCGCCGTCGATCGAAGCGGCCTCGAACAACTGGTCGGGCACCGACTTGAGCGCCGCCAGGTACATGATCATGAAGAACGGCGCGCCGATCCAGATGTTGACCAGGATCACCGAGAATCGAGCCCAGTTGGTATCGCCGGTCCAGGGGATGGGATCGGCGCCAAATTGCGCGAGAATCCAGTTGAAAGCGCTGTACGAGGGATCGAACAGCCACAGCCAGGCCAGCGTGCTCATGGCCGGCGGAATGACCCAGGGCACCAGCAACATGCCGCGCCACTTGCGTTGGCCTTTGGCCGGGATGTTATGCACGAAGTGGGCGACGATGAAGCCGATGATCGCCTTGAAAATGACTGCGGTCACGGCAAAGAGAATCGACTGGCGAACCACCATCCAGAAGGTTTCCCGCCCGAACAGGAACGTGAAGTTGTCAAACCCGACGAAGCGCTGCATGCCCTTGTTCAGCGTGGCCAGATGGATCGCATAGCCCGCCGGATAGGCGACCAGCACGAAAATGATGAGGATCAGCGGCAGGGCCATCAGAAAGGCGATCGTCGACTTACGCTGAAAGAACCGCCCGAGTGTCATCGGGGGGCGTCGCACGCGCGCGCGCACTCCTCTGGGTCAATTCAGACATTGCCGTCTCCTTCGCTGTTCGATGGCTACTTCACCAGGCGTACCCGGTTACGCCCTGTTCCTGTGGGCACGGCCGCAGCATTGCGCTGCGGCCATGCGGCCCGGTCCCGACCGGGTCAGGTACGCATGAAGCCCTCGAGTTCGCTGGCGGCCCAGCCGATGGTTTTCTCGACCGATTCGCCGCGCGCATGGCGCACCGCCATCTTGGTCATCACGCCTTGCGAGTAGATCTGTACGCCGATCTTCGGAGGGGCGGGCGAAGCCGCGATCGACAGGTTCTGGTGACTGTGCGGGTTGGGATAGTGGTACAACGTGCCCTTGGGCGGGCCCGCCTCGGCCCAGGTGGGCAGCGTCGTCAGGTTGGCGAACGATGGCAGATCGTAGCCGCCGCTGGCCGCGACCATTTTCGCGACGGCGTCTTTGGTCGACAGGTGTCGGAGCAGGCTCTTGGAGGCACTCTTGTTCTTGCCGAAATTCCAGATCCCCCAGAAATACGGCAGGAACGGCGCGAAGCGGCCATTTGGTCCCACCGGGAAGCCGTGTGTCCAAAGTTGTTCGGCGATCTGCGGCGCGTCGCGCTTGGCCACCGCCCAGGCGCTGGGCGGGTTCATGATCAGGCTGCCGTTACCGGAGACGAGCCATTTGTTGTTCGACGCATCGTCCCACGCGGGCACATCGGGCGGCAGAAACTCGAGCAGGCGCTTCATGTAGTCGAGCGCCTGACGGGTGGCGTCGGAATCGACGGTGATGTTGCCCTTGGCGTCGACCAGTGTGGCGCCCATGGCCTGGAAGAAGGCACCCGATGCGTCGACCGAATCGGATGTCTGGCCGAACCCGATCCCGAACGGATTGCCCCCTTTGTGACAGGCCTGTGCAGCCTTGAGAAATGTCTCGAGATTCCAGCCATCGGCCTTGGGGGCCGAACCCGCCGGGTACATCGCCTGGATGTCGATGCCGGCGTGCTTCTTGAGCAAATCGATGCGCGAGCAAGGCCCCTTGATCTGACTGCCCGCGGTGGCCGGGATGGCAATCCAGTGACCGCTGTCGCGGCCCAGATACTCGACGGTGCCGTTGACCGCGCCATGCTCCTTGATGAGGTCGGTCATGATGTCATCGACGGGCTCGAGCCGTCTGGCATTGTCGGCCGGCCACCAGGTTGGGAAGGCGAGGATGTCGTGCCCTGACTGGGCCTGCCCCTCGGCGGCGATGGTGAGCAGGTTTTTCTGACCCTGCGAGGTGATGTAGTCGATCTTGACCTCGACCTTCTCCCTGGCGGCCCATTCATTGACGAGGTCGGTGGTTGCCTGGTTCGCACCGGGAACCCAGTGGTCCCAGAATCCGATGGACACGGAACCGGCGGCGCGGGAGGTATGGATATACGGGGCGGTGATCGCGGCGATCGACACCTGGGCCGAGCGCTGGATGAACTTGCGGCGTCCCCTGGTTTTTTGCGACATTGAGCTTCTCCTGAAAAGGTCATCAAACCCAACAAGTGCTGCCTGTCCTGCGATGCATCTGCGTGCAACGTCCCGAAGCTACGACGAGTCCACCGGCCTGTCAACAACGTATCGTCAGCCCGCCCGCTTGGTGCGATACTTTCGGTCTGCTTTTCAACTGGCCCGGTTTCGTTCGATCCCCGTCACCCTGGTTGCAAGGAGTTCGGTATGGCTGATCTTCGGATTCTCACGCCGGCAGGCGGCACACCCACGTCGGCCGGGGGCGGTTACGGCTACGAGCGTGAGGCGCTCGATCCGCTCGGCGCCCGAATCGTCGAGTGCGCGCCCGAGGCCGAGGCGTTCATCGCCGCGGCCAAGGGGCCGATGCGGTCTATGCCAAGGGCATGAAGTTCACGGCTCGGATGATCGATGCGTTGGACAAGTGCCGGGCAATCGTGCTTGGCTCGGTCGGGGTCGACTATGTCGATGTCGACGCGGCCACTGCCCGCGGCATCCCGGTGACCAACTGCCCCGACACCTTCATCGAGGAGGTCGCCGACCACACGATGATGCTGTTGCTGGCCACGCACCGGCGGGCGATCGAGCAGGACCGGATGGTGCGCGAACGGCGGTGGGGGGAAGGGCGGGCGCAACTGAACCAGGTCCCGCGCCTGATGGGCATGACGCTGGGCTTCATTGGCTTTGGCAGGGTGCCGCGTGCGGTGGCCAGGCGGGCGCAACCGTTCGGCCTGCACCTGCTCGCTTGCGATCCCTTCGTCGACGAAGGGGCGATGGCCGGCCACGGCGTGCACCCGGCCAGCCTGGCCGACGTGTTGGCGCAGTCGGACTTCGTCTCGATGCACCTGCCGGCCACGCCGCACACGATCGGTTTTCTCACCGATGCGCACTTTCGCCAGATGAAGCGCACCGCGATCTTCCTCAACACCGGGCGCGGACCGACCGTCGATGAGGCGGCGCTGACAGACGCGCTGCAAGAAAAGCGGATCGCGGGTGCCGGACTGGACGTGCTGCAGACCGAGCCGCCGTCTGCCGGGAATCCCTTACTCGCGATGCCGCACGTCATCCTGTCGCCGCACAATGCGTCGGCCTCCGCGCGCTTCGATCCGGCCCGCCGGCGGCGGGTCGGCCAGGAACTCGCGCTGGTCCTGTCGGGTCGCTGGCCGATGTCGTGTGTCAATCCCGCCGTGTTGCCGACGTCCGGCCTGCAACGGTGGCAGCCGGTGGCGATGGAGCGGGGCCCCAACAGCTGACGCGGGCGGGGGCGCCTGCACCTACCTGGATGCGCGGGCAGGGTCAGCCGACCTTCACCGCGGTGCCACTGACCGCCACCATCATCATGCCGTTGGTTTCGCCCAGCACCTCGTAGTCGAAGTCGATGCCGACGATGCCGTTGGCCCCCAGTTCGGTGGCCGCCTCCTTCATGTCCTCGAGCGCGGCATCGCGCGCCCCGGACAGCGCCCGCTCGTAACCACTGGCCCGCCCACCGACCACGTCGCGCACCGATGAGAACATGTCGCGGAAGATGTTCGCCCCGATGATTGCCTCACCATTGACGATGCCCAGGTAACTGTCGATTTTCACCTGCTCCGCAGGCGGGATGACGGTGGCCAGGAAGAATCGGTCATCTTTTTTCGAGAACCAGCCCATGTAGACTCCGAAAGGGGTTTGCGCAAATGCGGCATTGTCACCCGAACCGTCCCGCTTGTCGCGCCGGATCCGGGCAGATGTCGACGGCGCAGGCTGGTCTTGAAGCGAAAGGAGCATTGGTCATGAACGAACCCGTTGTCCTGCATGAGGTCGATGCGCGTGGAGTCGCCCGCGTCACCCTCAACCGTCCCGAGGTGAACAATGCCTACAACGGCGCATTGATCGACGGCCTGCTCGAGGTTTTCGGCAGCCTGGCGGCCGATGATCGGGTTCGGCTGGTGATCATTCGCGCCAACGGCCGTCATTTCCAGGCCGGTGCCGACCTGGCCTGGATCCGTAGCGTCAGTACGCAGGATGCCGGGATCGGTCTGGAGGTCTCGCGGCGAACCGCGCTGGCCGTGCGCGGGCTGAACGAGTTCGCCAAGCCGACCATTGCGCTGATCCAGGGTGCCTGTATCGGCGGCGGAACCGGTATTGCAGCCGCCTGCGATGTGGTCATTGCGAGCTCGGATGCCTTCTTTGCGATCTCGGAGGCCCGCTGGGGACTGGCCGCGCAGATCATCTTCCCGCAACTCAATGCGGCGATTGGCGCGCGCAACGTGCGCCGCTACGCGCTGAGCTGTGAGCGGTTCGATGCCCGGACAGCCCGGGAGATCGGCCTGGTCCATGAGGTTTGCGACACCGGCGGCCTGGACGCTGCCGCTGCGCCGATCATCGAAGGGCTTCTGATGGCGGCACCTGAAGCACTCGTGGCAACCAAGCGAAGCATCATGGCCTGTGCCGGCGATGTCGTCAGCGACACCCAGTTGCAGACGCTGGTGGCCGAGCATGCCGCCAGACGGCGAACCGCCGAGGCCAGCGAGGGACTCGCCAGTTTCGTCGAAAAGCGCAACCCGGCCTGGTTTCCGGGTCCGGCCGGATGACCCGTAGGGTCGAGCCGGGTATGAGCAGGCCCTAACACGGCTGCCCGTTGCCCAGGCCGAGCAGGATCCTGACGCCATCGCAGGCCACCGGCTCGAACTGCTCCTTGGGCAGGCGCTTGTGCAGCGGCCCCTCGATGCTGAGCACCAGCAGACCGTGCACCATCGCCCAGATCTCGGCGGCGCGGAACTCGGCCTGGTCGGCCGGGACCCCGAAGTAGCGGACGATCTCGGTCAGCTGGGTGAACGCCTGGTCGGCGCACGGAAAGACCGGGTCATCGGCCTGCTCGCGTTGGCTCGACTCGTGGAACATCGCCTTGTAGTGACCCCAGTGCTCACGCGCAAAGCGCAGGATGGCAAGGGTCACCGTATCGGCGTCGGCCCGTGGATCGACACCGGGCAGGTTGGCCTTTACCCGGACCATGCAGGCGCACAGGCCGTCGAACCCCTCGGTGGCCAGTTCGCCCAGCAGCGCCGCCCGATCGCGGAAATGATGGTAGGGCGCGCCCGCGGTGACCCCGGCACGGCGGGCCAGGCCCCGGAATGCCAGTGTCTCGACGCTGGCTTCGCGCAGGTGCTCGAGCGCGGCGTCCATCAGCACGCGCTTGAGGTTGCCGTGGTGGTACTCGGTTTTCTCGGGGTTCTCGGAGGTAGGCATCTGGCGGGGCATTGACAAGGAACTGAACAGTGATTAAATTATAATCTGAACACGTCTTAGATGCCATCCTCCATGTTTTCACCGAATCCGCTCGCCCCGTCGATCACGACGCCGGCCCGGCGCCACAAGCCGCTCGCGTGGCTGGGCGCGCTGGTGCTGACCGGCCTGCTGGCCGGCTGCGAGCAGCCCCCGCCACCGGCCGACGTGGTCCGGGTGGTGCGCACGATGCAGGTCTCCGATCAATCGGGTCGCAACCAGATGGAGCTGGCGGCCGACGTGCGGGCGCGTACCGAGATCCAGCTGGCCTTCCGGGTGGGCGGCAAGCTGATCGAGCGCGATGCCGAGGTCGGCCAGGTGGTCGAGCCTGGGCAGGTGCTGGCGCGGCTCGACCCGAACGATCTGCGCTCGGCGGTGGCCGCGGCCGATGCGCAGGTGCAGGCGGCCGCGGTCCAGCGACGCCAGGCCCAGGCCGATCTGGGCCGGTTCGAGCAGTTGCGCTCGCAGGGCTTCATCAGCGACGCCGAGATGGAGCGTCACCAGGCCGCATTCGATGGCGCCGATGCGCAGTACCGCCAGGCGATGGCACAAAAGCAGGTGCAGGCCAACCAGGCCGGTTACGCGCAGCTGGCCGCCGATACCGAGGGCATCGTGGTCTCGGTCGAAGCCGAGGTCGGGGCGGTGCTGGCGGCCGGGCGGCCGGTGGTGCGCCTCGCGCGCAATGGCGAGCGCGACGTGGTGTTCGTCGTCCCCGAAGACCAACGGGACTGGGTGCTGGCACTGCGCGACAAGCAAACCCCGTTGCCGGTCGCGCTCTGGGGATCCGAGCGCGCGCTCAGCGCACTAGATTCGTGAAGTCGCGGCGGCGGCCGATGCCGCCAGCCGCACGTTCCAGGTCCGCGCGACCTTGTCCGAGAGTAACCTGGCCCCCGGCCAGAACGGCCACCGTGGTGATGCCGCTGCCGGGCCGGCGTGGTTCGCTGGTGCCTTCCGATGCGGTGTTCGAGCGGGGGGCAAGGCCCACGTGTGGGTGGTCGAGGGCTCGCCGCCGGCGGTGCGCGCGGTGCCGGTGCAGGTCGAGCCGGCCGGCGGCGACCAGTTGCTGCTGCGCGATGGCCTGCCCAACGGGGCGCACATCGTCACGGCCGGCGCCCACGTGCTGCAGGATGGCCAGCAGGTTCGATTGAGCAGTACGCGCGGCTGACCCCCTGATGAAAGACACTGACGAGGCGGCGCCGGCGCGCCAGCCGTTCAACCTCTCGCGCTGGGCGATCGAGCATTCGGCGCTCACCCGCTATCTGCTGATCGTGCTCAGCGTGCTGGGATTCGTCAGCTACTTCCAGCTGGCACAGAACGAGGATCCGCCGTTCACTTTCCGGGCGATGGTGGTGCGCGCCTACTGGCCGGGCGCCAGCGCGCAGCAGATGGCCGACCTGGTGTCGGACAAGATCGAGAAGACACTGCAACAGGTGCCGTACTCGGATCGTATCCAGACCTACACCAAGCCGGGGCAATCGTTCACCATCTTCCAGATCAAGGATTCCTCGCCGCCCAGGGCGGTCAAGGATGTCTGGTATACGGTGCGCAAGAAGATCGCCGATGCCGCGGGCGACTTGCCGGCCGGCGTGATCGGGCCGTTTTTCGACGACGACTTTGGCGATGTCTACGGCTCGATGTACTCGCTGACCGGGTCGGCCTTCTCGGCGCCGGAACTGAAGCGCGCCGCCGACCAGGTACGCGATCAACTGCTGCGGGTGGCGGACGTGGCCAAGGTGGCGCTGTACGGCGTGCAGGACGAGCGGGTGTTCGTCGAGGCCGACCCGCGCCGGCTGGCGCAGTTCGGCATCAGTCTGCAGGAGGTGGTCGCGCAGCTGGGCGCGCAAAACGCGATCACCCCCGCCGGCGTCATCGACTCGGTGGCCGCACGGGTCCGACTGACCGTGACTGGCGATCTGAAGTCGATCGACGACCTGCGCCAGTTTCCGATCCGGGTGGTCAACCGCGACACCGGTGCGATATCGCAGACGCGGCTGGCCGACCTGGCGCAGGTTCGCCGCGGGTTGATCGATCCGCCGTCGGTGATGGTGCGTGACCAGGGGCGCGAGGCCATCGTCCTGGGTATCTCGATGGCCGAGGGCGGTGACATCCTGGCGTTGGGCAAGGCGCTGGACCAGGCCACAGCGCGCATCCGGGCCGACCTGCCGCTGGGCATGAGTCTGGAGCAGGTGCAGGACCAGCCCAAGGTGGTGGCCGCCTCGGTCAACGAGTTCGTCAAGGTGCTGATCGAGGCGGTGTTGATCGTCCTGGCGGTCAGCTTCGTGTCGCTGGGGTTGCAGTTCAAGCCGCTGCGACTCGACTTGCGGCCCGGCCTGACCGTCGGGGTCACGATCCCGGTGGTGCTCGCACTCACGTTCCTGACCATGTATTACTGGGGCATCGGGCTGCACAAGATCTCGCTCGGTTCGCTGATCATCGCGCTCGGCCTGCTGGTGGACGATGCGATCATCGCGGTCGAGATGATGGTGCGCAAGCTGGAAGAAGGCTACGACCGGCTCAGTGCCGCCTCGTTCGCCTATCGGGCGACGGCGATGCCGATGCTGACCGGCACCTTGATCACCGCGGTGGGCTTCCTGCCGATCGGCATGGCCAGGTCGACCGTGGGCGAGTACACGTTCGCGATCTTCGCGGTCACCGCGACCGCGCTGCTGATTTCGTGGGTGGCCTCGGTGTACTTCGTACCCTACCTGGGCGCGCGCTTTCTGAACGCGCCCGAGCCCGGCTCCATTCCCGATGACCACAATGTGTTCGATACGCCGATGTACCGGGGCTTTCGCCGGCTGGTCGACTTTTGCGTCGATCACCGGTGGCTGACCATTCTGGCGACGGTGGCGACGCTGGGTCTCGGTGTGTTCGGCATGGGCAAGGTGCAGCAGCAGTTCTTCCCCGATTCGACCCGGCCCGAGGTGCTGGTCGAACTCTGGCTGCCCGAGGGAGCCTCGATCGCGGCCAGCGACACGCTGGCCCGTCGCTTCGAGGCGCGGATGATGGCCGAACCGGGGGTGCAACGGGTGTCGGCCTGGATAGGCAGTGGCGTGCCGCGCTTTTACCTGCCGCTGCCGGTGTTGTTCCCGCAGACCAACCTGTCGCAGTTCATCGTGCTCACCGAATCGCTGGGCGAGCGCAAGCGGCTGATGGACAAGCTGCCCACGGTGCTGGCCCAGGAGTTCTCGGAAGCGCGCGGGCGCGCCAAGCTGATGGCCTCGGGTCCGCCCGTGCCTTACCCGGTGCAGTTTCGGGTGATAGGACCCGACCCGAAGGTGTTGCGCCGATTGGCCGATCAATTGCTGGGCAGGATGCGCGAGCACCCGTCGTTGCTCGGGGTAAACGATAACTGGAACGAGTCACTCAAGTCGGTGCGGCTGGTCGTCGATCAGGCCAAGGCGCGCGCGCTGGGAGTGACCAGCCAGTCGATCGCACAGGCGCTGGCGATGCAGTTCTCGGGCGCGCCTATCGGTCAGTTCCGCGAAGGCGACCAGTTGATCGACATCGTGCTCATCGAGAGTGGCCGCACGCAGGATGCGCAGGACAGGCTCAACAGCGCCTACGTCGTCAGCAGCACCGGCCGGGCGCTGCCGCTGTCGCAGATTGCGCGCGCCGAGTTGCTGTTCGAGCCGGGTGTGATGTGGCGCGAGAGCCGCCAGTACGCGATCACCGTGCAGGGCGACACGGTCGAAGGCGTACAGGGCGCGACGGTCAGCAGGGCGCTCGAGCCCGGGTTCGAGCGGCTGGCGCGCGACTGGCCGATCGGGTACCGGATCGAGACTGCCGGGGCGGCTGCCGAAAGTGCCAAGGGGCAGGACTCGATCTTCCTGGGCATGCCGGTGATGCTGTTCATCATCTTCACGTTGCTGATGATCCAGTTGCAGAGCTTTTCGCGTGCGATGCTGGTGTTCCTGACCGGGCCGATGGGGATTGCCGGGGTGGCCGCGGCACTGATCCTGATGGGGCGCCCGTTCGGCTTCGTGGCGATGCTTGGGGTGATCGCGCTGATGGGCATGATCATGCGCAACTCGGTGATCCTGATCGATCAGATCGAGCAGGACAGGCGCAGCGGCATCGCCACCTGGCAGGCGATCGTCGGCAGCACGGTGCGCCGCGCCCGGCCGATCGTGCTGACGGCCGCGGCAGCAGTACTGGCGATGATCCCGCTGACCCGCAGCGTGTTCTGGGGTCCGATGGCGGTCGCCATCATGGGCGGCCTGATCATCGCCACCGTGCTGACGCTGCTGGCACTGCCGGCGATGTACGCGGCCTGGTTTCGGGTGCGGCGCGATACGCGCTGAGCGGTTACCGCCGCCCTGCTCGCCACCATTGGGGCGCTACTTGAGCAGCGCCGCCACTCCGGAGATGGCTGCCTTGGCACAGGCCTCGTCCTTGTCACCGCCTGGGGCGCCTCCGACGCCGACGCCGCCGACCCATTCGTCGCCAACCATGATCGGCAGGCCGCCTCCGAGCAGGATCACGTC
Source organism: Burkholderiaceae bacterium (assembly GCA_041396665.1). Taxonomy (GTDB): domain Bacteria; phylum Pseudomonadota; class Gammaproteobacteria; order Burkholderiales; family Burkholderiaceae_E; genus JAUIAI01. The sequence continues at coordinate 8,201 of JAWKYE010000038.1, read as the reverse complement.
GGTGATCTCGCCCAGGGCCGCTGCCCCCGGGTTGGCTGCGATGCGCGCGGCCAACGCCGTGGTCGGGCTTCTGAATTAAACCGCCGTGTAGGCCTTTCGCCGGCTCGTGTCCGGCGTGTGGGGCGCCGCACCATTGATCGGACAGTTTTTTCGCTGTTTCGTAAACTGCAAAAATGCGAAGCCTATTTGCGAGAATGCGAAATGAGAGATCCCTGGGCAATCCTGGCCGCGTTGCGGCAGCACCGGACGGCGGCGCGGGCGGCGCAGGCCCTTGGCATCGACCTGGCCACCTTGTATCGTCAGCTCGGCAGGATGGAGGCAGAGGTCGGTGGGCGGCTTTTCACGCGCCAAAGGCAGGGGTGGCAGATCACGGCCGCTGGTCGGCGTCTTCAGGCGGCCGCGGTCGATCTTGGCCAGGCGATGATCGAGGCGCGGGCCCTGGTGCGGGCCGAACGTGACAGCGCCGGCGGGCTGCTGCGGGTGGCGGTGTCGGAATCATTGGCCGAGGGTTTGCTGGCACCGGCAATGGCCGACTTCCATCTGCAGTTCCCGCAGCTACAACTAGACCTGATGATCAGCAACGACCTGAGCAACCTGGCGGCCATGGAGGCCGACTGCGCGATCCGCGCCGAATCGGGGCCGCCGCTAACGCTGTCGGGGCAATTGGTCGGCCGGATCGAGCACGCAGCCTATGCCACCGAGGCGCTCTGGCCGCACACGGCGCCGGCGCGTTCACCGGCAGCGTTGCGTCAGCTGCCATGGCTGGCCTACCGGCGCAGCACCGAGGCCTTCACCGCTGCCCGCTGGATGCGTCGGCACGGGCTCGATGATCGGGCGGTGGCCGGTTTCGATCAACTCGGGCCGATGGCCACCGCCGCCGGCCAGGGATTGGGCGTTGCGGTGCTGCCGGTCCACCTTGCCCGCAGGACCGACGGCCTGCGTTTGGTCTTGCGGCCGCCCCGGGCGCTGTCGGTCGACGTGTGGTTGTTGTGTCAGCAATCCCTTCGACGCACCTCCCGGATGAATGCGTTCTTCGGTTTTTTCTCGGCACTTTTTCGCGAGCAACAACCACGTTTCCTGCTGACCGCGCTCACGGCGCGAAGCCGGCGACCTTCAAACCCCTGACGGAGTCTTTCGATGAATCCCAAAGCCAGTCGCATGCAGCCGCCCGCCTACCGCGCCGGAATGACACGCGCCACCCGGGCCCTGATCCTGGCGGCCCGCCTGGCCGTGCCCGGGATCCTGTTGCCCGGCACGGCAGCCGCCCAGGTGGCACCGACGCCGGTCCAGGTTCGTGACTGGTCGCCGTGGTTCGGGGCCGCCCACCGTGGCGATATCGGTGCCTTGCAGGCAGCGCTGGACAAGGGAGCCGACATCGATCAAAGGGATGCCTACGGGCGCACGGCATTGCACGTCGCCACGTTTGCAAGGCGGCACGAGGTCATCGGGTACCTGCTGCGGCGAAAGGCCGATCCGGCGCTGCTGGAGGCCGACCGCTACGATGCCGTGACGATTGCCGCCGTGGCGGACGATGAGCCAGGTCTGCGCACCCTGCTCGCCGGCGGTGCGTCGGCCGGCCTGACGACCAGCCGCTACGATGGCACCGCGCTGATCGCCGCCGCCCATCTGGGCCATGACGGGGTGGTGCGCCAGTTGATCGCTGCGGGGGCGCCATTGGATCATGTCAACAACCTGCACTGGACCGCGGCGATCGAGGCCATCGTGCTGGGCGACGGCGGTCCCCGCCACCAGGCCAGCCTGCGGGCACTGATCGATGCAGGCGCCAATCTGGCGCTGACCGATTCGGCGGGTAACACGCCGCTCGACCTGGCCAGGCAAAGGGGCTATCAACCGATGGTCGAGATGATCGCCAGGGCCACCGGCGAAATCAGGCAGAATTTCTCCAAGTGAATCGACCGACGTGCCGGCCAGGTGCCGGCTCGAGGCCAACCCAGACGAGGAGAACCCATTGAAAACGCGCATCACCGAACTGCTTGGCACCCGCTACCCGATCGTCCAGGGGGGTATGCAATGGGTGGGCACCGCCGAGTTGGCCTCGGCCGTGTCCAATGCCGGCGCGCTGGGCATCCTGACCGCGTTGACCCAGCCCGACCCGGACGCATTGCGCGCCGAGATCCGCCGCTGCAGGACGATGACCGACAAGCCCTTTGGCGTGAACCTGACCATCCTGCCCAAGATCGACCCGGTGCCGTACGACGAGTACCTGCGCGCGGCGCTGGAAGAGGGCATCAAGGTGATCGAGACGGCCGGGCGCAGCCCCGAGCCGTACATGGACATGATCAAGGCGGCCGGGGCCAAGGTGATCCACAAGTGCACGTCGGTTCGCCACAGCGTCAAGGCCGAGAAGGTCGGCTGCGACGCGGTCAGCGTCGACGGCTTCGAATGCGCCGGTCACCCGGGTGAGGATGACGTGCCCAACCTGGTGCTGATTCCGGCGGCGGCCGAGCAGCTGAGCATTCCGATCATTGCCTCGAGGCGGCATCGGCAATGGCGCGCAGATGGCGGCGGTGTTCGCGCTGGGCGCCGGGGGATCAACATGGGCACCCGCTTCATGGCGACCCGTGAGGCACCTATCCACGAGAACCTCAAGCAGGCGATCGTGCGGGGCGACGAGCGCCAGACGGCACTGGTGTTTCGCACGTTGAACAACACGGCCCGGATCTTTCGCAACGCGGTGGCCGAGCAGGTGCTGGAAATCGAATCACGTGAGGGCAAGACCGAGTTTCGTGACCTGCAGCCGCTGGTGGCCGGCACACGGGGGCGCGACCGCGCGATCCGCGAGGGCGAAGTCGATGGCGGCGTCTGGACCGCCGGCATGGTGATGGGCCTGATCCACGATGTTCCGAGCTGCGCCGAACTGATCGAGCGCATCATCGCCGAGGCCCGTTCGGCCGCGCGCGAGCGGGTGGGGCTGCTGCTGGACTGACCCCGGGCGCCGGCCGCGGGCAGGCTTACTGGACGATCACCTGGCCGTTGACGATCGAGGCCACGACGATGCGGGTCTGGGTCGTGCCATCGGCGGTGATGGTCACCTCGAACGTCGCCGAATCGGCCGTGGTGCTGATCACCTCGAGGCTGGCGCTGGTGTTGTTGGCGCCCACCGCGGTGACCGTTGCACCGGTCTGCGGGACGCCCTCGACCACCGCCCAGTTGCGGAACCGGATCTCGACATTGCCGCCATCGACCGGCGCCTGCAGATCACCGGACACGATCGTGAAGTTGTCGTCGTCGGTGTAATCGATGTTCAGGTTGGCAAACTGCTGGCCGTCGACGACGTAGCTGATATTGCTGCCGGCGTAGATGATGTCCATCGTGAAGCTCTCGGCCGGCTGGTACTGGCCGTTGCTGAAGCCGCTCCAGGTTGACCACGGCCGCGCGCATCCTGCCGAACAGCGCGCCGTTGGTCTCGGTCAGGGCCTCGATCACCGAGATGTTCATCTGGCCGTTGATCTGCACGACACCGGAGGCCGTCGAGGTGACGCTGATGTTGTTGAACGAGAAGTTGACGTAGGCGCCTGCCGGCATGCAGGACGATCCGTTGCCGCCCGTTTCGTCGCTGGAGGAGATGGTCAGCGAGCCCGAGCACGCTGTCACGGTATCGTTCGGCCCGACCTGCGAGCCGATCTGGTAGATCTGGTTGCAGGCGATGGTCTGCGTGGCCTTGGTGGTCGCCGAGGTGACCGACTTGCCGGCCGTTCGCGCGGCCAGTGTGGCGCCGGGCCGCCGTTGGCGGTGACGGTCGTCAGACCGTTCTGGTTGAGCTTGTCGAAGCGCTTGTCGGTCGCGACCACGCTGGCATCGGTGCTCATGCTGGCCTGGACCAGTGAACGGGCCTGCTCGGGCGTGTTGGCCAAGGTCTGGGTGCTGGCACCGGCGCCGGCACCAGCGCTGCCGCCGGCGGGCGGCGTCGAGCCGTCGCTGTTCTCGGCCGTTCCGCCGCCACAACCTGCCAGTGTCAGCAAGCCTGCCAGCAACAGGCCGCAGGCGGGCATCATCAGGGATCGGCGGACGGATCGGGTCGTTTTCAACGTAGGCTCCTCTGAGGGCAGGGCGGCGCGGGGTGGCGCCCCAGGCCAAAAGCATAGCCTGTTCGGACAGGGTGGCAAGCGAGCGTTGAAGGCTCGTTGCAACAGCGGCGTCTACGCGGCACGGGAGCGAGCGGGTAACATCGAGGGGCCGGAACGGCGCTTTGCGGCCCGACTCCCCTGTTCCTCCAGGAGCCCCTTTGAACAAGACCTCGACTGGCGCCGATGATCGCCGGACCCCGCCCGACCCGATCCGTCGCGCCGAGAAGGCCGCGCTGGTCTATCCGTTCGACGGCCCGCCCGCGCCGGGCGAGACGACCGAGGTGGCCGACGGTGTGCTCTGGATCCGCATGCCGCTGCCGTTTTCGCTCAACCACATCAATCTGTGGGCGATCCGCGATGGCGAAGGCTGGGCGATCGTCGACACCGGCATGCAGACCCCCGACACGGCGACTGCCTGGCAGTTGTTGCGCGGACCGCTCGGGGGCTGCCGGTCACCCGGGTGTTCGTCACACACATGCATCCGGACCATGTCGGCATGGCCGGCTGGCTGACCCGCCGCTACGGCGCCCGGCTGTGGATGACCCGGCTCGAGTACCTGACCTGCCGGGTGCTGGTCGCGGATACCGGCCGCGAGGCGCCGGCCGACGCCATGGCGTTCTACCGGCGCACCGGTTGGGACCAGGAAGCGCTCGAGACCTACCGGGCGCGCTTTGGCGGCTTTGGCAAGCATGTCCATCCGTTGCCCGACAGCATCCGGCGCCTGTCTGACGAGGAGGAAATCCTGATCGGCGGGCGGCGCTGGCGCATCGTCGTGGGCAACGGCCACTCACCCGAGCATGCCTGCCTGTACTGCCCGGATCGCAAGCTGCTGATCTCCGGCGACCAGGTGCTGCCACGGATCTCGTCGAACGTGTCGGTGTTTCCGTCCGAACCGGACGGCGACCCGCTGGGCGACTGGATGGCCTCGCTGGACAAGCTGCGCCGGGTGATTCCCGACGATGTGCTGGTGCTGCCCGCGCACAACGAACCGTTTCACGGGCTGCACGCGCGGCTGGCCGCGCTGGAGCGCGGGCACAAGGTGGCGCTCGAGCGGCTGCTGAAGGCGTTGCTCGAGCCCCGGCGTGCGGTCGATGTGTTCGGCGCGCTGTTCGCCCGCAAGATCGAGGGCAGCTCCGGCCTGCTGGGCATGGCCACCGGCGAGGCGCTGGCCCACCTGAACTACCTGCTGATGCGCCGGCTGGTCAAGGCCGTCCCCGACGACGACGGCGTGCTCTGGTACCGGATCGTCGAGGCCTGAAGGGCAGGTGCGGCAATCCGCTCAGGGCTTGGGGCCCCAGGGCGCGTTGAGCATCAGCTTGTTCTCCTGATGCTGCACCAGGGGCCGCAGCTGGCTGGCGAAGGCCATGAAGTCGGGGTCACTGAACAGGCGCGTCCAAAAATCGCGCCGGTCGGCATCGTCGTCGAACTTCCACAGATGGATCAACTGGTTCAGGCCGCCGATATCGCCGGTGAAATAGCCGACGAGCCGGCTGCTGAAGCGGCCGCGCTCGAGCGCCGGGAATCCCTCGTTCTTGTAGAGCTCGATCACCTGCGCCATCTTGCCAACGGTGATCGAGTAGGTTCTGAGTTCGTAAATCGCCATGGTTGCCTCCGGGGTGGGATATCGGTGCCCCGTCATTCGGCGTCGGGGCGGTTATGGGATAATTGCGTCTCTCGGGTCGATCGGCGCCACGCCGGTCCTGCGCTGGGCCCGCCCCTCCCACAGAGAGCATTCTCCTATGAAAACCCCCCCTCTGTTGTCGCTTGTCCTGGCATTGGCCATGCCTGCCGCCGGGCTGCAGGCGGCCGAGATCACCGGCGCCGGCGCCACGTTTCCGGCGCCGGTCTACGCCAAGTGGGCCGAGGTCTACCGCGATAAGACCGGCCACGCGGTCAACTACCAGGCGATCGGCTCCGGGGGTGGCATCAAGCAGATCAAGGCCATGACGGTGGATTTCGGAGCCACCGACGATCCGATGACGGCCAAGGCGCTCAAGCGCTCCGACCTGCTGCAGTTTCCCGCGGTGATCGGCGGCATCGTGCCGGTGGTCAGTGTCGAGGGCGTGGCCCCGGGCCAGATGACGCTCAACGGCGAAACCCTGGCCGGGATTTTCAGCGGACGCATCAGCCAGTGGAACGACCCGGCGATTGCTGCGCTCAATGCAGGCCTGTCGCTGCCCGCGGCCCCGATCACGGTCGTCTACCGCTCGGATTCCTCGGGTACGACGGCGGGCTTCACGACCTACCTGGCCGAAGTGGTGCCCGAGTTCGAGAAGGCCGTGGGCGCCGGCAAGACGGTCAACTGGCCCACCGGCATTGGCGGCAAGGGCAATGCAGGGGTCGCGGCGAACGTGCTCAAGCTCAAGAACGCGATCGGCTACGTCGAGTACGCCTACGCCAAGCAGAACAAGATGAGCCATACCGCGTTGCTCAACAAGGCCGGCAAGCGCGTCCAGCCCGACAACCTGACCTTTGCGGCGGCAGCGGCGGGGGCTGAATGGACCAAGGCCGAGGGCTTTGGTATCAGCCTGAACAACCAGGCCGGTGACGAGGCCTGGCCGATCACCTCGGCCAGTTTCATCGTCGTCTACCGCAAGCCCGAGAACCCGACGCGCGCCGGCGAGGTGCTCAAGTTCTTCCGCTGGGCGTTCAGCGAGGGACAGGCCCTGGCCACCGAGCTCGATTATGTGCCCTTGCCTGCCGCCACGACCGCGCTGATCGAGAAGGCCTGGCAGGGCGTGACCGATCCGGCCGGCAAGCCAGTGCTGCCCTGAGTCGCTAAGGGTGCCCATCTCACCAGCGGCCGCGGCCCTGGCGAACGGGGCCTGATCCAATCAGCCGTTAGAATGCGCTCGTGCGGCCAGCCGTCGGGCGATCCTGCCTGGCGGCACCGTGCCTTCCCGTTGCCCCCAAAATGACGAGTCCGTCCGGCCCTGCCGATCTGTCACTGCCGCCCGTGTCGCCCGAATATCCCGGGCCGCCGGACGACGCCCGCCTGATGGCGCGAATCAGGCGCTTCGCGTTCCAGGATCGGCTTTTCCAGGGCATCACCTTCGCCTTTGCGATGGTTGTGTTGCTCAGCCTGGTCGGCATCCTGGTCTCGCTGGTTATCGAGGCCTGGCCGGCCATCCGCGAGTACGGCCCGGGTTTTCTGGTCTCGACCGACTGGAGCCCGTCCGACGACGAGTACGGTGCCTTGATCGCTGTCTATGGCACCGTGGTCACGTCGATCATCGCGCTTGCGCTGGCGGTGCCGATCAGTTTTGGCATCGCCATGTTCCTCACCGAGACCTGCCCGCTTTGGTTGCGCCGCCCGCTTGGCACCGCGATCGAACTGCTGGCCGGTGTGCCTTCGATCATCTATGGCATCTGGGGCCTGTTTATCCTGGCCCCGTTGCTGCAGGAGACCCTGCAGCCCTGGCTGGGGGCGACCGGCCTCTGGCTGTTCTCGGGGGCGCCACTGGGGGTGGGCATCTTCACTGCCGGGCTGGTGCTCAGCCTGATGATCATCCCGTTCATTGCCTCGGTGATGCGCGACGTGTTCGAAACCGTGCCTTCGGTACTCAAGGAATCGGCCTATGGTCTGGGCTGCACCACCTGGGAGGTGGTCTGGAACGTGGTGTTGCCCTATACCCGGGTTGGCGTGATCGGTGGCGTGATGCTCGGGCTTGGGCGGGCGCTGGGTGAAACCATGGCGGTGACCTTCGTGATCGGCAATGCCAACCGCATCGCGTCCAGCCTGTTCTCGCCGGGTAATTCGATCGCCTCGACCCTGGCCAACGAGTTTGCCGAGGCCGATCCGGATCTGCATATTCCGTCGCTGTACCTGCTCGGCCTGATCCTGTTCGCGATCACGTTCTTCGTGCTGGCGGGCGCCCGCTGGCTGACCCAGCGCGGCACTCGCCGTCAGGGCGTCTAGATGGACTCGGGTCGTTACGCGCGTCGGCGGCTGTTCAACTCGCTCGGGCTGGGCTTGTCCGGTCTGGCGATGGCCTCGGGGCTGGTGGGCCTGGCCTGGATCCTGTTCACCCTGATCTGGAACGGCCTGGGAAGCTTCGGGCCGGCGCTGTTTCTCGAATCGACCCCGGCTCCCGGCTCCGAAGGCGGAGGACT
>JAWKYE010000037.1:0-56976 GCA_041396665.1 Burkholderiaceae bacterium | reverse complement strand
CTTTCGCCAGTTCGCCCACGAACAGACGCCGCAGGCGCGTTCGGCGTACGAGCGCGGCGAACGCGAGGCACGCGAGAACGGCCGTGGCCTTTGGCAGGATCCGCGGCCCATTCCCCCGTGGGATCACCGCCGCCAGCAGCGCGAGTCCAAGCCGGCCGCCGGCTGACCGCCCGCGTGGCGATGCCGACGGATACCGGCGCCGACTACGGCTTCGCGGGCCGTGCGGCCAGTCGATGGCGCACGGTCTCGTACAGTGCGATGCCGGAGGCGACCGACACGTTCAGGCTGCTGACCGCGCCGGCCATCGGAATGTGCACCAGCAAGTCACAGCGCTCCCGGGTGAGTCGTCGCAGGCCCTTGCCCTCGGCCCCCAGCACCCAGGCGATCGACTCGGGCAGGTCCACCTCGTACAGCGACGATTCGGCCTCGTCTGCGGTGCCGACGGTCCAGATGTCGGCCTCGTTCAAGGTATCCAATGCCCGGCCCAGATTGGTCACCATCAGGTAGGGCACCGATTCGGCGGCCCCGCTGGCGGTCTGCACCGCCGCCTCGGTCAGTTGGCAGGCATGATCCTTGGGCGCGATCACGCCGTGCGCCCCGGCACCGTCCGCGACGCGCAGACACGCCCCGAGATTGCGCGGATCGGTGACGCCGTCCAACACCAGCAGCAGGGCCGGTCCCTCGATCTTCTCGATCAGTTCCTCGAGGCTGGGCGGGGTGAAGTCGGCCCCGGTGAAGGCCACCACGCCCTGGTGGCGCTTGTTGCGGCACAGGCGATCCAGGCGCTCGCCATCGACCGCCATCGGCCGAACGCCGGCGCTCTCGGCCAGCCGTTTGATCTCGGCCATCCGCGGATCGGCCCGCGAATCGTCCAGGTAGAGTTCGGTGATCGTGTCGGGCGCCCGGCGCAACCGGCCGATGACGACGTGGAATCCGTGCAGCAACATGGGGACAGGTCCGTCAGGGTCTGGGAGCTTGGGGGGTCATCGGCGCTTGCGCCGCGCCGACTTGGCCGACTTGGGCGGGCCGTTGCCTGGCGCCTCCTTGCGCGCTCCGGGCTTGGCCTCAGCGCGGTGCAGGTGCGGGCGCATTGGCCGAAGGCGCCGGCCTTGCCCTTGCGCGAACGTTCTTCCGCATCCGTGCCGCCCTTCGGCGCACGGGCCGCAGCGGCCGGCTTAAGCGCCACGCGCCCGACGGCGCCGGCGGCAGGCCTCGTCCGCCACCGGGCGCTATGACGCCGAGCGCGGCGCCAGGCGGAACTCGATGCGCCTTCGCCTCGAGGCAGGTCGACCCGTGCGACCTGCACATCGATCGGATCGGTCAGCCGGTAGCGCTTGCCGGTGCGCTCGCCGCGCAACTCGTGCCCTGCATCGCTGTACTGGAAGTATTCGTCGCCCAGTTCCGGAAACATGCACCATGCCCTCGACATGCAGACTGTCCAACGTGACGAACACTCCGGGAAAGGTGCCACCCCTGGTGATCCGGCCATGGTATTCTCGCCGACCCGGTCACGCATGTACTGACCTGAGCCATGCCTCGACATCAGCGAGGCCTGGTCGGCGCGGCGCTCGTTGACGAGCACCGGTTGCCCAGGGGCCACCCAGATCGCCAGCGACGCGGCATCCGCGCCGGTTGCTCACCAACGATGCGACCCGCCTTGTCATGCAGCCTGGCCTTGAGGTGCGGGAACTGGTCGGTGCCACCGGCGTCGTCCGGCAGGCGGGGCTCGTAGACCTTGTCGGCCAGCACCGCCTTGATCACCTTGTGGTGAGCAGGTCGGGATAGCGGCGGATCGGCGACGGAAGCAAGTGTAGGCCGGATAGGCCAGTCCGGTGGCCGGCATTGATCGGCGTGGTGACACCGCCTGCTGCATCGAGCGCAGCATCATCGTCTGCAGCAGGTCGGCGTCGGGGCGACCGCGGATCTTCTTGGCCCAGCGCCGCGAAATCGGCCGGCTGTGGATCGTCGCCCCCGTCCAGCGACAGGCCGGTGGTCTTGAGAAAGGTCCTGAGCAGCGCGAGCTTTCTCTCAGGCCTTCGTGCACCTGGTAGAGTGCCGCATGCTTGTGACGCTTGACGAAGTCGGCACTGCACACGTTGGCCGCAAGCATGCACTCGATCAGCCGGTGGGCATCGCCAGTTGCACGGCAACGATCTTCTCGATGCGCCCTGCCGGATCGCAGACGATCTTGGTTTCCACCGTGTCGAAATCGAAAGCGCGCCACGTTCGGTTCGCGCCTTCATCAGCACTTTGAACACCTCGTGCAACGCGACCAGGCGCTCCTCGAGCGCAGCCCGCCCGAGCGAGCGCGGAGTATCGGCCGAATCGCCGGCGTTGGCCTCGCGGCCGGACAAGATGCCCCAGACGGCGTCGTAGGTCATCCGCGCCGCTGAATGCATGACCGCCTCGTAGAACTGGTAGGCCCGCAGCTTGCCGGAATTGCTGATCACCATGTCGCAGACCAGCACCAGGCGATCGACCAGCGGGTTCAGCGAGCACAGCCTGTTCGAGAGCTTTCGGGAGCATCGATGACCCGGCGCGGAAAGTACACCGATGTCGACCGATTGACCGCCCGAGATCGAGCGGATCACCCGGGCGCACGTAGTGGGAAACGTCGGCGATGGCCACCAGCACGCGAAACTGCTCTGGCGCGGCCGTTTGCCGGCACTGGAACACCGGTTCGCAATAGACCGCATCGTCGAAGTCGCGGGCATCGGCACCGTCGATGGTGATCATCGGCACGTCGCGCAGATCGACCGGTGACCGAGGCACGGACGGCTGCACCTCGGCCAGCAGTGCTCGCTGCGGCCAGTGTCTCGGGCGAGAACTGGTGCGGGAGACGACCTGGTGCACCGCGATCTCGATTCATGCCGGGGTCGCCCAGGTCGCCCAGCACCTCGCGCACGCGCCCGATCGCCGCACATGGCGCTCGGGCGGATCGATGATCTCGCAGGTGACGATCTGGCCATGGGTGGCGCCCGCGGTCTGGCCTGGCGAATCAGGATACGTCGTGCTGATCCGGTTGGTCCGGCACCACCAGGGCGACGCCGCGCTTCGTTCAGAAAGCGCCCGGCCCAGCAAACCGGTTGGCCCGCTCGGTGATCTCCTGACGATCGCGCCTCGGGACGGCCGCGCCTGTCTTCGCCGACCCGCTTAAGCCAGTACGTTGTGGTCGCCGTGCATGACCTTGTCCAACTGGCGAGGCAGGAACAGGTCGGGGCCGCCCGTCCGACGCATGGGCATGCCGTCACGGTGACCGATCACGCGCGCCCGGCGATGGAAGTCCATTGCTGGCCACAGCAATACCTCCTTGCGATTGGGGCGGGGCAACTGGCCGTCGCGCTCCATCGGCGGCCAGCGCCGATCGAGGATCTCGCGGTGCGCGGGCTCTCGCACCTTCAGCGAGGACGCGAGTTCATCGGGGTCATGGCCTGGCGGCGGCGCAGGGTTTCATGGATTTCCTCCGAGGGGGTGACCAGGGGCGGGTCATGTTTTCTCCGCAAGGTGACAGGCCAGGCTCAGGTCCGACGCTGACGTTTGGCGCAGGACGAGTTGATTTTGACAAATCATGGGCTTCATTGGGACTTCGCCTCTCTGTTTGAGACAGTTGTGTTCATCGGCTGCTTTCATCTGCCTGCCTCCAAGGCAGGTGCCGCCCAGATGGCGAATTGGTAGACGCGCTAGGTTCGGGGTCCTAGTGTTGGCAACAACGTGGAGGTTCGAGTCCCCTCGGGCACCAGTATCCGATGGCTCGGTGCAAGCGGCCATTTCCTCTTCCGCCACGTTTGCCGGGCCGTCGCTGTACGGTCTGTTCCTCGATGTCAGCCCCACCGGGCTTTCGTGCTCGGCAGGTCCGATCTGGTCAAGCTTCTTGAACGGCTGGTGGATCCACGGGTTGGTGGGCAGCACCTGAGTTCGTAATCGGGCACGGTAACCGACATGCCCTTGCGCCACAAACACCGCGCTGCGCAATTCGACCAGGTGCGGGTATCTCTCGCGCAAGGTCTGACCGACCAGATCGAGCGTCTTGCCCGAATCGGCCAGGTCATCGACCAGCAACCAACGGGTACTGGTAGCGGCTGCGCACTCCGCTCAGTGCGTCCGAGATCAGCAGGTGACTCTGCAACGTGCCGGCCTTTCGCGTACACGAACTCGTGAACAACACGCCCAGCGGCTGGTGGAACACCCGTGACATCGTCGCCGACTTCCGCAGGCCGCCGCGGGCCAGGCAGACGATCGCATCGAATTCCCAGCCCGAATCCCAGACCTTGACCGTCAGCTTCTCGATCAGGCGGTTGTATTCGTCCCAGGAGACGTACAGATCCTTCATCAGGCCTGGCCGGCCGCGGCGAACGGATGACGCACGAGAATCGTCTGGTCCCGGTCGGGACCGGTCGAGACGATGTCGATCGAGGCGCCGACAAGTTCTCGCAGGCGTTCGATGTAGGCCCGCGCCGCCGCCGGCAACTGGTCGAAGGCGGTGACGCCGTAGGTGCTCTGCTGCCAGCCGGGCATCGACTCGTAGACCGGCTGGCATTCGGCAAGCGCCTCGGCACCGAAGGGCAACAGGTCCAGGTCGCGGCCGTTGGCCTTGTAGCCGACGCAGATCTTCACCTCGTCCAGCCCGTCCAGGACATCGAGCTTGGTCAGGCACAGCCCGCTGACACCGTTCAGCTGTATCGAGCGGCGCAGTGCCGGCGCATCGAACCATCCGCAGCGTCGCGGCCGGCCGGTGACCGATCCGAACTCCTTGCCTCGCTCGGCCAGCCGTCGGCCGATGTCGTCGGTCAGTTCGGTCGGAAACGGCCCGGAGCCGACCCGGGTGGTGTAGGCCTTGACGATGCCCAGCACGAAATTGAGCGCCTGCGGCCCCACGCCGGCGCCGGCCGCGGCCGCCCCGGCGATGCAGTTCGAACTGGTGACATACGGGTAGGTGCCGTGATCGACATCGAGCAAGGCCCCTTGCGCGCCTTCGAACAGCAACCGATCACCGCGCTGCATCGCTTCGGACAGCAGGGTCGGCACGTCGGCCACCATCGGCTGGATCAGTTCGCCCAGCGCCAGCACCGAATCGGCCACCTCGTTCGCATCGAGCGCCTCGGCCCCCAGGTAGCGGGTCAGCATGAAGTTGTGCAGATCGAGCACCTCGGCCAGGCGATGCCGGAAATGCACCGGATAGGCGAGGTCACGCACGCGCAGCGCCCGCCGGGCCACCTTGTCCTCGTAAGCCGGCCCGATGCCACGGCCGGTGGTGCCGATGCGGGCATCACCACGCTGCGCCTCGCGCGCCTGGTCCAGCGCGACATGGTAGGGCAGGATCAGCGGACAGGACTGGCTGATCCGCATGCGCGCGCGCACGTCGACACCGGCCCGCTCGAGTTCCTCGATCTCGTCGAGCAAGGCCTTGGGCGACAAGACCACGCCGTTGCCGATGTAGCAAGTGACCTGGGGGCGCAGGATGCCCGACGGAATCAGCCGCAGTACCTGCTTGCGATCGCCGATGACCAGCGTGTGGCCGGCGTTGTGCCCGCCCTGGAATCGAACGACGCCGTTCGCTGTCTCGGTGAGCCAGTCGACGATCTTGCCCTTGCCCTCATCGCCCCACTGGGTTCCGATGACAACAACTGTTCCTGTCATGGTTGCATTACCAAGTCGATGACCTCCCAACGGCCGTTGCGATAGACGAGCTCCTGCCCGCAATCGAATTCTTCCTGCTCCTGGTCATGTCCCGGCAGCGCCTGGACAACGATCGCCCCGCCGGCCCTGAGCTGGGCGATGGCCGTGCGCAGATCGGGGTCGTCACGCCAGGGCGCGCGTACAGCCTGTGCCCGAACGGCCTGACCGCCGTTTGCCCCGAGTTCGGCGAGCGTGCGCAATTCGAGCGAGAAACCCGCTGCCGCCCTCGCCCGCCCAAATGCCGCGCCGACGCCATCATAGCGCCCGCCGCGGGCCAGCGCCTCGCCGTGCAACCGTCCACTGGCGGCCGCCAGGCCGAATGCAGCAAAGCTGACCCGCTGTAATAGTGATACCCCTGCAGATCGGCCAGGTCAATGGCCAGTTCCACGCCGCCCAGGCGGTCCCAGAGCGACGACACGACAAGCTCGCGCAGCGCGATTGAGCGCTGCCCGGATCGGGCCGGTATCGGGCAACAGCCCGGCCGCCTTGTCCAGCAGCGACAGGTTGTCGGCACTGACCGGCCCGTAGAGCCCGGTCAGTGCCACCAGCGCGTCGGCCGCCTGCGACGGGCAGCCGTGCAGCAGCTCCGCCAGACCCTGGCAGTCCTTTTGCACGAGCAACTGGTAGAGCTCGCCTTCGTCGAAACCGGCGCAGCGCCATTGGCCCTGCGCATCGGCCAGCGCGAGCAACGCCGGCACGATCGCCGCATGGGTCAGATCAAGGCGCAATTCACGAATGCCGGCCAGGCGCAAGGATTCGAGCATCAGTTCGAGCACCTCGAGATCGGCTTCGAGGCCGGCATGGCCGAACAACTCGGCCCCCACCTGCAACGGCTCACGGGTGGCCCGCAGGCTGGATGGCGAGGTATGCAGTACCGAACCGGCATAGCAGAGCCGGGTGACGCCGGCCCGGTTGAGCATGTGCGCGTCGATGCGGGCGGCCTGGGGCGTGATGTCGGCGCGCACGCCCAGTGTCAGGCCGGTCGACTGGTCGACGATCTTGAAGGTCCGCAGCGCCATCGTGCTGCCCGAGCCGGTCAGCAGCGAGTCGAGGTTCTCGATCAGCGGCGGCGCAATGAGCTCGTAGCCATAGCCGCGATAGTGATCGAGCAGCTGGCGACGCAGCTCTTCGATCCGTCTTGCCTCGGCCGGCAGCGCGTCAGAGACATGAGGGGGGAGTTGCCAGCGGGGCATTGCATTCCGGGAAAACGAGGCGACAGGACCGATTGTAAGCAATCGGCCCGTTCAGAGCAGCACGATGATCAGGCCGATGACGACTGCTACCAGTCCCATGAACCGGATCTGGCCGTCCTTGAGCTCGGCAATCCGGCTCACGACCTCACGCCAGCGAACCGGCGAGAGAAAGGGCATCAGTCCTTCGAAAATCAGGACCAGACCGACCGCCGCGACCAGGGTTTCGACCCCCACGAGCGCCCCCGGGGCTCAGCGGGCCGCTGGAGCCGGCCCGGGAGCAGCCGGCGCCAACTCGCCCAGTTCGCTGCGAAAGTACCGAAAGAAGTCGGACGAGGGATCGAGCACCATGATGTCGTTCTTGTCGGTGAACGTCGAACGGTAGGCCTCGAGGCTGCGGTAAAAGCGTGCGAATTCGGGGTCGCGACCGAAAGCCTCGGCATAGATGGCCGCCGCCTTGCCGTCGCCGGCACCCTTGATCTTCTGCGCATCGCGGAACGCCTCGGCCAGAATGACCTCGCGCTGGCGGTCGGCATCGGCGCGGATCTTCTCGGACTCGGCCGAGCCGGTGGCGCGCCTTTCGTTGGCCACCCGCTTACGCTCGGACTGCATCCGGGAATAGACCCGGTCCTGCACGTTGGGCTCGAAATCGACCCGCTTGAGCCGCACGTCGATGATGTCGACGCCGATCGTTTGCGAATCGCGGTTGACCTTGTTGCGCACCCGTTCCATCAGCGTGTCGCGCTGCAACGAGATGACATCGGCCACGGTCAGGCGGGCCACCTCGTTTTGCAGCGCGTCCCGCACCGAGCGCAGGATACGGTCCGAGGCGATGCGCTCGCTACCGAGTGCCGACACCACGTACTGGCGCGGCTCGGAAATGCGCCACTTGACGTAGTAGTTGAGCACCAGGTTGAGCTTCCTCGGCGGTGACGGAGCGATCGGTCCGAGTTGTCTATCGTCAGGATGCGCTTGTCGTGCAGCTCGATGTTCTGCAGCGGCGCCGGCCATTTGAAGTAAAGACCCGGCTTGTCGATGATCTCGCGGATCTCGCCCAGCGCGAAGCGCACCGCGTACTGGCGCTGATCGACATAAAAGAACATCGAGGACAGCAGGGCCAGCACGATGCCGGCGACCACTACCAGGGGAAAGACGATTCATGATGATTGAACTCCGGCGCGATCAGCGATTGAAGGAGCGACTGGAGCGCAGCGCGTCCCGGTCTCGCTCACGGCTGGCCGATTCGGCAAAATCGCGGGCCCCGCGGGCGCGCTGCCAGAGCCGTTGCGAGCCGCGTCACCCGACTGGGCGGTCTCGCTGCGTCGCTGCTCGAGGATCTTGTCCAGTGGCAGGTACAACATGCTGTTCGAGCCGTTCGAGTCGATAAAGACCTTGCTGCTGCGGCTGAGCACTTCCTGCATGGTTTCGAGGTACAAGCGGTCGCGGGTCACGTCGGGCGACTTGGCATAGGCGTTCTGCAGTTGCTGAAAGCGCGAGGCATCACCCTTCGGACGCGACCACCGAGGCTTCGTAACCATTCGCTTCCTGGATCACCCGGGCGCCGGCACCACCGGCCCGCGGAATGACATCGTTGGCATAGGCCTGCCCTCGTTGATCAGGCGCTCCTGTCCTAGGCCGCCTTGTTGGCGTCCTCGAACGCCTCCTGTACCTGCTCGGGCGGCTGCACCTGCTGGATCGTCACATCGATGATGTTCACACCCGACTTGTAGCGATCCAGGATGTTCTGGACCAGCTGGCGGGCGTTGCGCGCAACCTGTTCTTTTTCCTCGAACAACACCTGGTCGATGCCGGTGCGGCCCACGACCTCGCGCATTGCCGCCTCGCCCGCCTGGCGGACGATCTCTTCGGGCACCGTCATCCGGTTCTCGAACAGGAAGTCGGCCGGCCCGCTGATCCGGTACTGCATCGCGAACTGCATGTCGACGATACTCTGGTCACGGGTGAGCATCAGGGACTCGCGCAGGTTCTTGCGCCGCACCTCGTTGCGATACCCGACCTCGACCGTGCGCAGTTGCTGGGTGTTGACCAGCTCGTGCGCCTCGAAAGGATATGGCAGGCGCCAGTTCACACCGGCCTGGTCGATCTGCTTGACGAACTTGCCAAAGCGCAGAACCATCGACGACTGGCCTTCCTGGATGATGTAAAAGCCACTGCCCAGCCAGAGTAACAATGCCGCGGCCAGAATGACCGCAAGGCCGATACCGGCGCCGCGCATCGTTGGCCCGTGGTTGCCGCCTTCGCCCGGCGGACCCTGCCGACCACCGCGCCCGAACAACCCGTTGAGGCGCTGGTTCAGGTCACGCCACAACTCGTCGAGGTCGGGCGGTCCATCGCCCTGCCGGTTGCCGCTCGGGCGCTGGTCGTTGTTGCCACCGCTGTTGCTCTGGTTTCGTCCCCAGCCTGGATCGTTCAGGGACGGAAAAATGCTCAATAGCTTTCGCATGGTTATATCTAAGTGGTGCTGAAAGAGAGATCGACCGCCGGAAGCGCCGCGCGTTGCGACAAACCGGCTCACTCAGGTTTCATCGGTCCGATGTTCGGCCGAAGGGAAGGTGTCATGGGAATGCAGATCGTGGGTTTTGGCCGACGAGACCCCCGTCGAAATCTGTCGCTGGGCGATCGACGCAATCTGGTCGCGCAGGCTGTCCAAACCGACCCCTGTCACAGCACTGGTCGCCACCTGCGGGATGCTATCACAGCGACCCACGGCGTCCGGGCTATCGCCCTTCGCCACGGTCGAGCCCGGACCCGGCTGCCAACCAGGGGGTTGGCGATCGATCTTGTTATAGACCTCGATGATCGGCAACGAATCGGCGCCGATCTCGCGCAGCACGCGCTGCACCTGCGCGATCTGGTCCAGCCGGTCGGGAGCCGATGCATCGATCACGTGCAGCAGCAGGTCGGCCTCGGCCGTTTCCTCGAGCGTGGCCTTGAAGGCATCGACCAGGGCGTGGGGCAGGTCTCGCACGAAGCCGACCGTGTCGGAGATCATGATCTCGCCCACCCCTTCAAGATAGAGTTTGCGCGTCAGCGTGTCGAGCGTTGCGAACAACTGGTCGGCCGCGAGCGTGCCGGCATTCGTGAGACGGTTGAACAGCGTCGACTTGCCAGCGTTCGTGTAACCGACGATCGAGACCCGGAAAGTGCCTGACCGGTAGCGTGAACGTCGCCGGTTGGCGCGCTGCTTGCGAACCTGCTCGAGTTCGGCCCGCAGCTTCTTGACCCGCTCACGCAGCATGCGCCTGTCGAGTTCCACCTGCTTCTCGCCGGGGCCGCCGCGCCCACCGATACCGCCACGCTGGCGCTCCAGGTGGGTCCAGCCGCGCACGAGGCGGGCACTGAGGTGCTCGAGCTGCGCCAGCTCGACCTGCAGCTTGCCTTCGCGGCTTTGCGCGCGGCGCGAAAAAATCTCGAGGATCAGCTCGGTGCGATCGAGCACCGGCAGCTTCCAGTCATTGTTGAGGTTGCGTTGCTGAACGGCCCCGATCGGGCAGTCGAAGAACACCACGTCGACGGGGTTGACGGCCAGCCACTCGGCCACCGACGCGGCCTGCCCCGAGCCCAGGAATAGCGCCGGGTCGGTGCGCGCCCGGCGAAACACCAGGCGGCCATGAATCCGTAGCCGGCCGAAGTGGCCAACGAGGCCAGCTCGGCCAGGTCCTGTCGACATCCGGCAGCGCCGGACGGCCCACGCCGATCAGCAGGCAGGACAGCGGTTTATCGATGACCGTTCCGGGTCATCGGGCGACAATCCCCTTGATCGCGATCACTCTTCGTCGCCACCGTCTGCCGAGAACGGACTGGACGACCGGGAACCACCGTGGAAATGGCATGCTTGTACACCATCTGGGACGGTGTTCTTGAGCAACACGACGTACTGGTCAAAGAATCGATCTGGCCCTGCAGCTTGATCCCGTTGACGAGGTAGATCGAGACCGGGACGTGTTCCTTACGAAGAAGGTTGAGGAAAGGGTCTTGTAGGAGTTGCCCTTATTGCTCATGAATGCTCCAGCATTTTGTTATGGATGTTTCGAGAGTGAGTGAGACTGCGCTTATTGACCCGCTGTACCGGTGCGCTTGCTGACTGGACCGCACATCCTAACTGAATTTGTGACTATCGGTAAAAGCAACCTCGGTCGCGGGGCGAGACCCGCCGCCGGGGCGATCCCCCGGCGGCGGCCCACCTGTCATGGGGGTGACAACACCATTATCCGGCCTGCGACCGGTCAGGCTTGCCGAATCACCACAAAATGATGCGCAAAACCAACGGTCAGCGACGTCCCGGGGCCGGCGCGTACGGGTTGCTGCCACTACGCAATTCGACCCTCAGCGGCGTACCGTCCAGGTCGAACTCCCGCCTGAACACGCCTTCGAGGTAGCGCTTGTAGCTATCGGATACGTTCTGCAGCGCGCTGCCGTGAATGACGATGATCAAGGTGGATTCTGGCCCCTGGTGCGCGTAACGCAGCTTGGGACGGATCGGGCCCTTGCGCGGCGGCTCCTGGCGGGTGACCGCGGCATGCAGGACCGGGTCAGGCGCGGCGTCAGACAGCTTGGTGAAGGCCGCCGCATAGGCGTCGTCGGCTGAGCGCAGCAGCGCGCCCAGGCCGTCGCCGCGCAGCGCGGAGATGAAGTGGTAGCGCGCGAACGCCAGGAAATGGAACTTGCGATCGACTTCCTGCTTGAGCCAGTCGCGATCCTCGCGGCTGACCGATTCCCACTTGTTGACCGCCACGACCATCGCCCGGCCGGCCTCGAGAATGTGACCGGCGAGGTGGGCGTCCTGCTCGCTGATCCCCTCGCTGGCATCGAGCAGCAGGATGCACACGTTGCTGGCCTCGATCGCCTGCAGCGTCTTGATGACCGAGAACTTCTCGATTGCTTCGGACACGCGGGCGCGGCGCCGGACCCCGGCGGTGTCGATCAACTGGTAGGGCCGGCCCTCGCGCTCGAAATCGACCGCGATCGAATCGCGGGTGGTGCCGGGCTGATCGAACGCCACCAGCCGCTCTTCACCCAGGAACGCGTTGATCAGCGTGGACTTGCCGGCATTGGGGCGGCCGATCACCGCAATGCGGATCGCACCATCGGGCTTTTGCCCGTACGGCGCCCGCGGGCCCGAGGGCTTGCCGGCCGCGGCAACCTCGGCCGCCGTCGGCGCCGGCTCCCAGGCCGGCTCGGCCTCGTCCGCCTGTTCGGGACGCACGTCGAGGAAGGCTTCGAGCGCGTGCTCGATCATGCCGTTGACACCGTCGCCATGGGCCGAGGAGATCGCGTACGGCTGGCCAAGACCCAACTTGTAGAACTCGGCCATCACCTGGGCAGACGGCATGCCCTCGGTCTTGTTGACGACCAGCAGGGTCTTGGCCGAGTGCTGACGCAATTCGGCGACGATGCTCTCGTCGTGCGGGGTCAGGCCATCTCGACCGTCCACCAGGAAAAGCAGGCGGTCGGCCTCGACGACCGCCTGGCGGGTCTGCCTGGCCATCAGCGACGGAATGCCGGTTTTGCTTTCCGGCTCGAACCCCCCGGTGTCGACGACGATGTACGGGATTGCACCGACCCGGCCGCGACCGTACTGGCGGTCGCGGGTCAGGCCCGGCAGGTCGGCCACCAGCGCGTCGCGGGTGCGGGTCAGGCGGTTGAACAGGGTTGACTTGCCAACGTTCGGACGCCCGATCAGGGCGATGACGGGAAGGGCTTGCATGGCCGTCAGCTGATCGCCACCAGAGAACCGTTGGCGGTCTGAAAGACCACGATCGCGCCTTGCCCGGTACGCACCGGCACGCCCGGCGACGGGATGGCGCCGCCGCGGGTCTCGATGCGCCCGACCAAGCGCCCGTCGGTGCTGTCGAGCACATGCACGGCACCGCCGGCATCGCCCACGTAGACCCGCCCTTCGCTGAGCACCGGCTGGCCCAGCCGGCGGCCGCGCAGCGAGCCGTTGGTCCACAGTGGCAGGTAGCTGCGAGAGAAGCCGTGCAGTTTGTCGTTGACATCGCCTGCGACGATGACCTTGGCGTCCATGTCCAGGCCGCCGGCGCAGTTCAGTTCGTTGGACCAGAGCGCCCGTCCGGTGTCCGGGTCGAGGCAGGTCAGCCGGCCCTGGAACGCAGCCGAGCAAAGCTGGTTGCCGACCAGCTTGGGCGAGCCCAGGATGTCGGTGATCCGCTCGATCTCGTTCGACCCCCTGGGTGCACTGATCCCGCCATCCCAGCGGGTCGCGCCGTTGCTGAGCGTCAGCGCGACGACACGGCCGCCTGGCAGGCCGACGTAGGCGGTGGCCGTGTCGATCGTGATCATCGCGGTCTGGCGCAACACCAGCGATGTCGGTCGGCGGGTGTGCACCCAGCGCCGCAGGCCGCTTTGCAGATCGTAAGCGGCCACCGTGCTGTTGCTCAGAAACAGGAGCACCATGCCCTGCCCGACCGAGGGCAGCGACAGCGCCTCGGCGCCCAGGTCGGCTTCCCAGAGGCGCCTGCCGTCGTCTCCAAAGGCGATCAGCAGGCCGTTGTCATTCACGCCGACATGGATCCGGCCATCGGACCCCAGCCCCGAGGCCATGGCGGTATCGAGATCGGCCTCGCCGAGCACCTTGCCCGAGTCTGCGGCCAGCCGCGCCAACCGGCCCTCGCGATCGAGTGCCAGCACCTGGTCGCCGGCGACCGCGGGCCGGAAACCCGCCCCGGCATAACCGAACGAGCGGCTCCAATGCTGCTTCGCGTCGTTCTGCCCCAGCGCCACGAGATCGGGCAGGTCGGGCGCGCTGCGCCGGCCGCACGCTGCCAGCGCTGCGGCCAGCGCTGGCAGCGCCGTCGCCCGCAACAGGCGGCGACGGCCTGGTTCGCCGGCGCCCAACCCGGCCGTCAACGCGGGACCGTGGCCGGTGGAGCGGCCTGCAGGACTCATGACTTTGCCGCTCCCAGGCCATCGAGTTTGAGCTGGATCTCAGCGCCCTGCCCGCTTCGCGGCGGCGCCGACTCCAGCGCCCGCTGGTAAGCCGCCCGGGCCTCCTCGGTGCGGCCCAGCGCCATCAGCAGGTCGCCGCGCCGGTCCTCGGCCTGGCTCTGGAACGGCTTGGGCATCGGCGCCTCGAACAAGCTGAGTGCCTGCTCGGCCTCGCCGGCATCGAGCATCACGCCGGCCAGGCGGATCCGCGCGATGGGCGCGAACTCCGATTCGGGCGCATTGTCGAGGATCCACTGCAGCGACGCCTTCGCCGCCGGCAGGTCCTTGTTGTCGAACTGGGCCTTGGCCGCGACCAGCGAGGCCAACGGCGCGTAGATGCTGGCGCCGTGCTTTTGGTGGATTGCAGCGGCGGCAGCGCCGACCTTGGCCACGTCGTCCTGCGTGGCCGCGGTGCGCAGCACTTCGAACGCGACTGCCGCCTCACCCGCCTGCTGGTTCTGGTACCAGCCCCACAGCCGCCATCCGGCGACCGACAGCGCGACGACCGTGATCACCGTGAGGATGAAGTTGCCATAGCGCCCCCACCAGGCCTTCAGGTCGTCCAGTTGTTCTTGCTCTTCGAAGTTGTATGCCATGTCAGTCTGTCCTGCTGTTCGGTGAGGCCCGCGTCAATCGAGCATCGCCTGGGAAAGGGATTCGGCCAGATCGGCCACCGCGACGGTTTGCTGCTCGCGCCGTGAATCGCGCAGCCACTTGATGGCCGCCTGCCCGGCTGCCGCCTCGCTTTCGCCGATCACGACGGCCGCAAAGGCACCCGAGGCATCGGCGCGCTTGAACTGCGACTTCGCGCTGCCCCCCCCCGCGTTGAGCAGGACATCCAGGCCGATGTCGCGCAACCGCTCGGCAGCCTGAAAAGCGATGGCCAGCGTGCCTTGGCCGAAATGGACGACATAGACATCGGTACTGCGGGCCGCCATCGTGGCATGTTCGGGCTGGGCGCGCATCAGTTCGAGCACCCGCTCGACACCGATCGCAAACCCGCAGCCGTGCGAGGCCTTGCCCCCGAGCATCTCGATCAGCGGATCATACCGCCCGCCGCCACAGATCGTCAGGCCGTCGGCCATCCATTCGAAAACCGACAGGTTGTAGTAATCGAGCCCGCGCACCAGCCGCGGGTTCAGGGTGAACGGGATGTTCTGGCTGGACAGGATCTCCTGCAACGCCTGGAAATGAGCCAGCGAGTCGGCGCCCAGGAAGTCCATCAGCCGCGGCGCCTGTTCGACCAACGCCTGCATCGCGGGGTTCTTGGTATCGAGGATGCGCAGCGGGTTGCTGTGCAGGCGCCGCCGGGCGTCTTCGTCCAGCCGTTCGGCATGGGCCTCGAAAAACGCGATCAGCGCGCTGCGATGCTGCTGGCGCTCGGCGGGCTGGCCCAGCGAATTGATCTCCAGGCGCACCTGCGGCAGGCCCAGTTCGGCCCACAGCCGCTGCCCCAGCAGGATGAGCTCGGCATCCGCCTCGGGGCCGGGCACGGCCAGCAACTCGGCGCCCACCTGATGGAACTGCCGGTAGCGGCCCTTTTGCGGGCGCTCGTGGCGAAACATCGGGCCGGCGTACCAGAGCCGCTGCGGCCCGTTGTAGGTCAGATTGTGCTCGATGCTGGCGCGGACCACGCCGGCGGTGTTCTCCGGGCGCAGGCTCAGTTGCTCGCCGTTCAGGGCGTCGGTGAACGAGTACATCTCTTTCTCGACGATGTCGGTCACCTCGCCGATCCCGCGCACGAACAGACGGGTCTGCTCGAGGATCGGCGTGCGGATGCAGCCGTAGCCGTAGGCCGACATGGTCTGGCGCACCGCCTCTTCAAAGCGTGTCCAGAGCGGCTCATCCACCGGCAGGATATCGTTCATCCCCCGCACGCCGCGGATTTTTTCCTGTTGACTCATGATTTCGATTCAAGCCGGTTCGCCAGGAACCGTCCTTTCAATTCGCGTTGCTGAGCGGGGCGCCATAGCGACGCGCCACGTAGTTGTCGACGATGGCCTGGAACTCCTCGGCAATGCGCTCGCCTTTCAGGGTCACCGATCGTTCGCCATCGATGAAGACCGGCGCCACAGGCGCCTCGCCCGAACCCGGCAGGGAGATCCCGATGTCGGCATGGCGGCTCTCTCCGGGGCCGTTGACGACGCACCCCATGACCGCCACCTCGAGCGACTCGACCCCGGGGTAGCTCGCCTTCCAGCGCGGCATCTGGTCGCGCAGGTAGGTCTGGATGCGATCGGCCAGTTCCTGGAAGAAAGTGCTGCTGGTGCGCCCGCACCCCGGGCAGGCGATCACCTGCGGGGTGAATGCGCGCATCCCCATCGTCTGCAGGATTTCCTGGGCGACGATGACCTCGCGGGTCCGGTCGCCGCCCGGCTCGGGGGTGAGCGAGACGCGGATCGTGTCGCCTATGCCCATCTGGAGCAGCACTCCCATCGCCGCGGTCGAGCCACGATGCCCTTACTGCCCATGCCGGCCTCGGTCAGGCCCAGGTGCAGCGGATAGTCGCACCGCGCGGCCAGTTCGCGATACACGCTGACCAGGTCCTGCACCGCCGACACCTTCGCGGACAACAGGATGCGGTCGCCGGGCAGGCCCAGCGATTCGGCCATCTGCGCACTCTCGAGAGCCGAGCGGACCAGTGCCTCGCGCATGACCTCGGTCGCATCCCAGGGTGTCTGGCGCGCGGCATTCTCGTCCATCATGGCCGCCAGCAACTTCTGGTCGAGGCTGCCCCAGTTGACACCGATGCGCACCGGCTTGTCGTATCGGCAGGCCACTTCGATCATCCGCGCAAAGTTGTCGTCGCGGCGCTTGCCGGCACCGACGTTGCCCGGGTTGATCCGGTACTTGTCCAGCGCCTGCGCGCATTCGGGATGGTCGACCAGCAATTTGTGGCCGTTGTAGTGGAAGTCGCCGATGATCGGCACCCGCACCTGCATCCGGTCGAGTTGCTCACGGATCGCCGGCACGGCCGCGGCGGCCTCGGCGGTGTTGACCGTGATGCGCACCATCTCGGAACCGGCCCGGGCCAGGTCGCGGATCTGGATTGCGGTGGCGATCGCCTCGGCGGTGTCGGTATTGGTCATCGACTGCACCCTTACCGGGGCGGCGCTGCCGACCTCGACGACATCGGTCGCACCGCCGCCGACACGGGCCAGGCGAGTCGCGCGACGCGCGGCCGGGCCGAAGGGCATGATGGTCCCGACAGGTGACGGGCACCCGGCTTGCACTGCGCTGTTCAAGGTAATACCGATTCAGTTCAGAACGAAGCGGGCAACACCCTTCGTTATTTTGTCGGACAGATCGACCGGTTGGCCACGGAACTCGACGGTCACGGCGGACGGATTGCCAAGGACCACCTGCATCGGTGGAACACCGTCGACCACGACCTGCTTGGCTTTCTTCTGGGTACCGAACATCAGCCGTTCGCCATCCTTGTGGGTGATTTCGACCCATACGGGCTTGGTGAAACTCAGCCGGACCGGTTCGGTCGGCGGCAGTTTAACAGGGAAGGCCATGGGCTTGGACGCCTCGGCATCCACCTGGGGGGAATCGCTGACGGCGGTCCGGGCCACCGCCGCCACCGGCGCGATGGCCGATGCGACCTCGGATCCAGCGGCGGCCGACCCGGCCACCGGGGCCGCCCCGACCGCGCCAACACCCGTGACCCTGCCCGATGCAGACACCTCGGCGGTGCCCGGGCGCGCCATGCCGATGACGCGCGGCAAGGCCAGCGCGTTGCCCTCGCCGACGGCGACAGGCGCCTGCGCAGCCGACCTGACCGTCTGGCGCACCCCGGTCTGGCCGGGCACCGGAAACACCTGGGTGCTGTCCGAGGCGACGATCGTGGCCGGGCCGGAAGCCGGGCCGGCCACCGCGAAGACCAAGGCCAGCACGGCAAGGCCGGCCAGCCCCGCGGCGGTCCAGAGCGCCGGCTTGAGCCAGCTGCGACCGTCGCGCTGGCCATGATGGTGGGCGCGACCCACGGGAATCGCCGCCACCGACTCCATCGACGGCTTGAGTTCGGCCGGCCGGCCGAATCCGCCCAGCGTTGCCAGCAACGGCGTCGCATCCACTTCGACGTAGTGGGCGTAGGTGCGGACCAGGGCGCGCACGTACGCCGGCCCGGGCAGATCCTCCCAGTCGCCGCGCTCGAGCGCTTCGACCTGCCGCTCCTGCAGCCGGAAATGCATCGCCACCTCACGCTGGCTCAGGCCGAGATCCTCGCGGGCCGCCGCCAGTTCAGCGGGTGAGCCGACGGTGCGCAGCGTCCGGGGGCACCGGCAACCGGTGCCTCGACAGTGCTGGTTTCAATCATCGAATTTCCCAGGCGCAGCAGTTCGGTTTCGCGCGCGGCGGGGAATTTGCTGCGCAATTGCGAGCCCAGGCTCAGCACCCCGTCACGGTTGCCGCGCGCGTTCTCGACCTTGAGGGCCAGCCAGAGCGTCTGGGCGGCCGGCTCGAAGGTCTTGACCAGGCGCTGCGAGTAGAACTGGGCCCTTTCGAAATCCTTGCGCTCGAGGTAGATCTCGCCCAGGTTGAACATCGCCACCGGATTGCGCGGGTCGGCCTTGAAGGCGCGCTGCAGATAGGACTCGGCCGCCTCGTCGTCGCCAACCTTGCGCAGGCAGATCCCGGCGTTGTGTAGCGGCTTGGCCGGCACCGGGTACAAGGGATCGGCGGCGGCCCGCTCGAACAAGGGCACGGCTTCCCGCTCGCGGCCGGTCTGGCACAGGAACCAGCCGTAGTTGTTGTTGATATCCGGGTTGCCCGGCGACAAGTCCATCGCGCGGCGGAAGCTGGCATCGGCCCGCTCGCGATCGTCCAGGTCCATGTAGATCAGGCCCAGCATGCCGTAGGCCGACGCGTAGGACGGATCGATGCTGAGCGCGGTCCGCAGTTCGGCCAGCGCCGTGTTGTAGTTTCGTGACTGATAGTGCCCCGCAGCCAGTTCGAGCCGGATCCGGGCACGGCGCCGCTCCTCGGTGTCGATCTCGGCCTCGGGGATCACCGAGACGCTCTTGCCGTCCTTGCGGGTCATGTTGTCGTCCTGGCCGGTCGTTGCGCATCCGCCAAGCAGGACGAGCCAGGTCACGGCCATCGAAGCGAAAAGGGTTCTCATCTGCTGTGCTGCTCCGTAATGGGGATTACCCGCCGCGCACCGGTCCGCTCCTTCAGGCGCGTCCGGTCGCGCACCTCGCCGGCCAGCTGCCCGCAGGCCGCGTCGATGTCATCGCCGCGGGTCTTGCGCACCGTGGTGACGATGCCGGCACCCGCCAGGACCTGGCTGAACGCGTGAATGCGCTCGGTCGACGATTTCACCAGGCCGGACTCCGGGAACGGATTGAACGGGATCAGATTGAATTTACAGGGAACCTCGCGCACCAGATCGAGCAACTGGCGGGCTTGCGCAACACTGTCGTTCACACCGGCGATCATCACGTACTCGAAGGTGATGAAATCGCGCGGCGCGAAGTCGAGGTAGCGACGGCATGCCGCCATCAGGTCGGCCAGCGGGTACTTGCGATTGAGCGGCACCAGCCGATCGCGCAGCGCGTCGTCCGGCGCATGCAGCGACACCGCGAGCGCCACCGGACAATCCCGGGCGAGGCGGTCCATCATCGGCACGACGCCCGAGGTCGAGACGGTCACGCGGCGCCGGGACAGGCCCCAGGCCAGGTCATCGAGCAGCAAACGCAGGCTGGAGAGGGTCGCCGCGTAGTTCTGCAGCGGTTCGCCCATGCCCATGAACACCACGTTGGTGATGGCGCGCCCCTGTGATCCGGGCGCGGCCTCGCGAAAGCCGGCCAGTGCGTCATTGGCCTGCCAGACCTGCGCGATGATCTCGGCCGAGCTCAGGTTGCGCGAAAAACCCTGCTTGCCCGTGGAACAGAACTCGCAATTGACCGCGCAGCCCGCCTGGGTCGAGATGCACAGCGTGCCACGGCTGGTTTCGGGGATGAACACCGACTCGATGGCATCGCCACCGCCGACGTCGAACAACCATTTACGCGTGCCGTCGGCCGCCGTGTTGTCCGAGGCGACCGGCAGCAGCGCGACCTCGGCCCTGTCGGCCAGCGTCTGTCGAAACGCCTTGGCCAGGTCGGTCATCTGGGCGAAATCGGTAACGCCGCGCTGGTACAGCCACCGCATCAGCTGGCGGGCACGAAACGGCTTCGCCCCACTCGCCCAGCAGCTGGGCGAGCTCTGCGGCAGGCAATCCGAGAAGGTTGGTCGGACTCACGGGCAATGGCATCTCGGGTGGAAGATGCCGGGCGGCTGCCCGGCACGGGCGGGCGCCCCACGGCGCCCGCAGGGTATTACAGGTCGGGAAAGAAAACTTGATTTCCTCGCGCGCGGTTTCCGGCGCATCGGAACCGTGTACCGCATTGGCCTCGATGCTGTCGGCGAAGTCAGCGCGGATCGTGCCTTTGGCGGCCTTGGCGGGGTTGGTGTCCCCCATCAGTTCACGGTTCTTCTTGACCGCGCCGTCCCCTCGAGGGCCTGGACCATCACCGGGCCCGACGTCATGAACTGCACCAGGTCGTTGTAGAACGGACGCTCCTTGTGCACCGCGTAAAAGGCCTTGGCCTGCTCGGTGCTCAGGTGGACCATGCGCGCGGCGACGATCTTCAGGCCGGCCTGCTCGAAGCGGGAATAGATCTGGCCGATGACACTTCTTGGCAACGGCATCGGGCTTGATGATGGACAGGGTGCGTTCAGTAGACATGAAAGTGGGTTTCGCTGGAAAAGGTCAAAGAGGATACTGCGCAAATCAACGACTTACGGCAGTTTTATTAACCCGTCAGTTTAACATAGGCGATCGCGCTGAGCGGTATCCGGCCGCGTGAAACCACCCGCATCAACGATCGGGCCACTCGAAGCTGGCCATCGATTCCACGTGCGAGGTATGCGGGAACATGTTGACGATACCGGCCGTGGCCAGCCGATACCCGGCCTGGTGGACCAGGATTGCCGCATCCCTGGCCAGCGTGGCCGGGTTGCACGAGACATAGACGATGCGTTCGGGACGATGGTCACTCGCGGCAATCGCGGCGACGACCGCCGCCGCCCCCTCGCGCGGCGGATCGATCAGCAGCCGTTTGAACGGACCCAGTGCCTGCCAGCGCTCGGGCGTCATCTGGAACAGGTCGGCGACCTCGAAGCGGGCCTGGCCGGCCAGGCCATTGTCGCGCGCCGCCTGCTCGGCCCGCCGGCAGAGCGATGCCGCGCCCTCCAGGCCCAGGACCTGCGCGCCGCGGCGCGCCATCGGCAGCGAGAAATTGCCCAGGCCGCAGAACAGGTCACCGACGAGCTCACCCGGCTGGATCTCGAGCAGGCGCACCGCCTGGCCCACCATCGAGGCATTGATCTGGTGATTCACCTGCGTGAAATCGGTTGGCAGGAACGGCATGCGCAGATCGAATTCGGCCAACGGATAGGACAGCGAACAGTCGGCCGGATCGAAGGGTTCGATGGTGTCCGGCCCCTTGGGCTGCAGCCAGAGCTGCACCGCGTGCGTGCGGGCGAATGCGGCCAGGCGATCCCGATCGGCCGGCGACACCGGATCGAGGATGCGAAAAACCAGCGCGATCGTCATCGGTGACGGCCCGCCATCGGGGCGGCGCGGGTTCTGGGCCACGGCCACCTCGATCTGCGGCATCCGGTCGCGCATGTCCATCGCAATGATCAACTCGCGCAGCGGGACCAGCAGGTCCGAGACCCGCGGCGGCAGCACGTGGCACTCGCGCATGTCGGCCACGAAGCCCGAGCCGCGCTGGCATGAAAGCCTACCAGCACCCCGCCCTTTTTGATGACGTGGCGCACCGACAGCCTGGCCCGGTAACGGTAGCCCCAGTCGGGCCCGCCAGCGGCCGCAGGATCTGTCCGGCCCGCAGGCCCGCCAGGTGCTTGAGTTGGTCCTCCAGCGCGCGCTGCTTGACGGCCAACTGGCCCGACGGCGCCAGGTGCTGCATCGAGCAGCCGCCGCACAACTCGAAATGCGGACAGCGCGGCCGGACCCGCAACGCGCTTTCGCGCTCGATCGAGACCGTCTGCGCCACATCGAAACGCGGCTTGCTGCGCACCACCTCGGCCGTCACCCGCTCACGCGCGAGCGCGCCACGGATGAACACGATCTTGCCCTCATGGCGGGCGACCGCGTTGGCATCCAGATCCATCGATTCGGGGTGCAGCGTCAGCCGCGGGCGAGGTTTGTCGTCGGGGCCGCGCGATTGCCGGGCATGATGCCGTCGCCGGCTCATCGCGGCTCGGGCCAGGCAGCCAGGAACTCCTGCCAGTGCCTGCCGGGGGTGTCGGCCAGCGTCTTGCGTACGAGCGCGATCTCGGCATCGTACTGCTCGCGGGTGAAATGCCCGCGCAGCAACTGGAATCGGCAGAACATCAGGTAGGTGTTGGCCACGTCGGTCTCGCAGTAGTCGCGAATCTGCTCGATACCGCCCTGCTGCCAGGTCGTCCAGACCTGCGAGCCATCCATTCCCAGCTTGCCCGGAAAACCGCAGATCCGGGCAAGCTGGTCGAGCGGCGCGTTGGCCCGAGGCGAATACATCGCCAGCAGGTCCATCAGGTCGAGATGCCGGCCATGGTAGCGACTGATGTAGTTGTTCCACTTGAACTCACGGTCATCCTCGCCCATCTCCCAGTAGCGCTCGGCGGTGAGTCCGTTCACCAGGCAGCGGTAGTGCATCACCGGCAGATCGAAGCCGCCACCGTTCCAACTGACCAGCTGAGGCGTGTAGCGATCGATGAGCCGAAAGAACAGCGCCAATTGCTTGGCCTCGGTATCGTCGGGCTTACCGACGCAGCGGATCGTCAGACCACTGTCGTCGCGCAGCAGACAGCCGATCGCGACGATCCGGTGCTGGTGCAGCGGCAGGAAGTCGGTTCCGTTCTTTTCGCGTCGGGCGGCCTGCGCCTGGGCGACCAAAGTCGCGTCGTCAGGCGCCTGGGCCTGGTCGGCCCCGGGTTGCCACAACGCCCGCAGTCCTTCCGCGTCCGGGATCGTCTCGATGTCGAAGCAAAGAACGGGAACCAAGGCTCAGCGCCGCGGCAGCAGGCCGATCGGGTCGACCGGCTTACCCTGGCGTCGGATCTCGAAGTGCAGCTTGGGCGCATCGGTGCCGCTGCTGCCCAGTTCGGCGATCTTCTGACCCTGCTTGACCGCCTGGCCCTCCCGCACGAGCAGGCTGTCGTTGTTGGCGTAGACCGACAGCAGGTCGTTCTGGTGCTTGACGATCAGCAGCTTGCCGTAGCCCCTCGGCCCCAGCCCACTGAAGATCACCTTGCCGTCGGCCGCCGCCGAGACCGGGTCGCCGACCTTGCCGGCGATGGCGATGCCCATGCTCTTGGGATCGGAGAAGGTCTGCATCACCGACCCCTTGGCGGGCCAGGAGAATTCATTGGCGGCCGGCGCGGCGGCGGCGGGCGCCGGGGCGGGTGTGACCGCCGGCCGCGGGTCGGTTTCGCTCGACGCAGGTGCACGCGCGACCGTCACCGGCGGCGCGGCCGGTGCCGGCGTGTGCGCCGGCGGCGTGATCTCGACCGGGTTGGCAGCGGACCCGGCGGGCATGGCCGGCGCGGCAGCGACCGGCGCCTGGGAACCGGCGGCCTCGGGCAGCGGCCGCGATTCGAGACGGCCGGTGCGGATAGGGGTCGAGGCCACCGCGGTGGACGGCGGCGGCGCACTGCCCGCGGCAGCCACCGGGGGCGCGCTGCCGGCAGCGGCAACCGGGGGCGCGCTTCCCACCGCGGCCACGGCCGGCGGCAGGGCGGCGGCCGGAGTCTGCGACTCTGCAGCGGGCGTCGTCAGGCGGCCTGAATCGTAGATCGGGGCGGGCGTGCTGCGCACGATCACCGGCGCCGGACCTGACGACGACGCGCAGGCGCCCAGGACCATCAGCAGCGCGGTGGTGCCAAGCAGCGAAATCAGGCGAGTCGGAGGGGAAGACTTCATGACGTGACTCGGTTCGGTTCGGGAGAAGGCTGGCGAAGGAGGGTCATCGGACGCGGTCAGACCGTACCACCGACCATCGGCACGAATCGTACCGCATCGAGTTCGGTGACATGCCAGTCGGTAGTGGTTGAACGCTCGACCATCACGAGTCGCTGACCGCCATCGAGGTGGACCGGCGAGACCAGCCGCCCGCCGACCCGCAGCAGTTGTAGCAAGACCTCGGGGATATGGCCATCGAGCGCGGCAGCGATCACGATCGCGTGAAACGGTGCCGAATGCTGCAGGCCCAGGTGTCCGTCGCCGAACACGAGCCGAACGCCGTCCAGACCCAGCGAGCGAAGTCGCCGGGCCGCCATTTCATGCAGTGCCCCGACCCGCTCGATGCTCACGACCTCGCCAAAGACACCCGCCAACACCGCCGCCTGGTAACCGCAACCGGTGCCGATCTCGAGCACCCGGGCAGACGCCCGGTCGGCCTCGGCAATGGGTGCTGCCGCCAGTTCGATCATCTGCGCGACGATGCTGGGCTTGGAGATCGTCTGCCCGTGACCGATCGGCAGCGAGACATCTTGATAGGCGCGGCTGGTGAGCGCCGAATCGATGAACAGGTGCCGGGGAACGCCGGCCATCACGTCGAGCACGTGCGGATCGCGGATCCCCTGCTGGGCAAGCCGCTGGGCCATGCGCAGCCTGGAGCGCCCGAAGTCCGGCCCGGCGCCGGTGGCTGACCGGTTCCCGGGCATCGGTGGATTCAACTCAGGCCTTGCACCCATGTCCGGGTCGCCTCCATCTGCCTGGTGTTCGTCAGGTCCATCTGCAGCGGTGTCACCGACACCCAGCCATTGCGGACCGCGTGAAAATCGGTGCCCGGGCCGGCTTCACGGGCGGCACCGGCAGGACCGATCCAGTAGATCGGATCGCCGCGCGGGTTCGTGTCGCGGATCATCGGCTCGGACGCGTGACGCTTGCCCAGCCGGGTCACGACCGTGCCCGCGATCTGATCGTATGGCAGCGACGGGATGTTGACATTGAGAAGCGTCAGTCCGTTCGGTGGCCGGGCCAGAAAATGGCCGACCACGTCACGGGCGATGCGGGCCGCGCTATCGAGTTCACGGTAGCCGCGATGGGCGAGCGAGAACGCGATCGCCGGCACCCCCAGCAGGTGGCCCTCGGTAGCGGCGGCGACGGTGCCCGAGTAGATCGTGTCATCGCCCATGTTGGCACCGTCGTTGATGCCCGACACGACCAGGTCGGGGCGATCGTCGAGCAGGCCCGTGAGCGCCACGTGGACGCAGTCAGTGGGCGTACCATTGATGTAGAAGAAGCCGGACGCCGCCTGGCGAACCGACAACGGTCGGTCGAGCGTCAGCGAGTTGGAGGCACCGCTGCGATCGCGCTCGGGCGCGACCACGGTGATCTTGCCCAGGTCGGACAGGCATTGCGCCAGCGCCGCCAAGCCTGGCGAGAAATAACCGTCGTCATTGCTGAGCAGGATATGCATCTGCCCAGTGTATCGGAGCCCCGCGACGACTCAGGCGATCTGTCGGTTCCAGCGCACAGTCCCACCTGTTGCCGGGGTCCGGCCCAGGACGCCGACCTGCCGGCGCCGGCCGGATTCAGCCCTCGGCCGGCCAGTCGCGGATGTAGGCCTTGAGCATCTTGTTCTCGAAACCCTGCTCGTCCAGCACCGCACGGGCGACATCGTGAAACGAGATCACGCCCATCAGCACGTTGTCGTCCACGACCGGCAGGTAGCGTTGCCGGCTTTCGATCATCACGCGGCGCAGATCGTTGACGTCCATGGTCGAGGTGGCGATCATCGGCTCGGGGTTCATCACTTCGTGTACCCAGATCTCGCTGACCGGCGGCGTGGGACCGACCCTTTGTTCGGTCTGGCGCCGCGCAAGGATACGGATGACCTCGCGAAACGTGAGCATACCCACCAGTTTGCCGTGGTCCATCACGACCAGCGAACCAATGTCCTCGTCGGCCATGATCCGCACACCGTCGGAAAGGCGCGATTGCGGCGACACCGTGAACAGGGTGCTGCCCTTGACCCTCATCACTTCCTTGACAAGCATGAGTGTTCTCCGGTGAGTGGCTCTGCCAACCGGCGTTGCCGGCAGGATCGTCTGCCCATGGTACCCAGCCTGCGGCTGCGGGACAACCCGCGGGCGACCGCCTGTCGCCACCGCCAGACCATTCGGGTCTGTTCGCAACTGCGCCGCGCGCCACACGCGCCGGTGCCGGCGGGTCAGCCCAGCAGTCCGGCGACCAGCGCACCCAGTTCATCCTCGCTGAACGGCTTGGCCAGGAAATGATTGGCCCCGGCCGCCATCGCCATCGGCCGGTATCGGGCAGATGAGCGCGACTTGATCATGATCACCGGGATGTCGGCGCAGTCGGGGAGTTGGCGCAGCGCACGCGTCATCTCCAGACCGTCCATGACCGGCATCTCGAGGTCGACCAGCACCAGGTCGGGCCGACGCCTGGCGACCCGGCGCAGCGCCTCGGCGCCGTCGCCGGCGGTGTCGGTGGCAAAGCCAAGGTCGGCCAGGAACTGCACGGTCGCCTTGCGAACGCTGATCGAATCATCGACGACCAGGCACAGCGGCAGCGGTTCGGCAGCCTGCGCCGGCAGCCGTAGATCGGCCGGCTGGCCGTTCATCGTGCTCACCAGCTCGGGCAGGTCGAGCACCGGCGCCAACGAGCCATCGCCCAGGATCGCGGCGCCGTCGATGCCCGGCACCCTTGGCATGTAGCCGGCCCATTCGCGCACCAGCCCCTGGCGCGCCGGTCCGGGATCGGGCACCCGGACCGCGGCCGGGCCGCCACCGGGGGTCTGGATGATGAACAACACCTGCTGGTGGGGTTCGTCGCTTACGCCCGCGGCAAAGAGCGCGGGCGGCAGGCAAAGCGTCTCCTCGAGCGTGTGCACGTCCAGCCAGCGTTGCCCCAGACGCACCCGGGCGCCGTGCTCGTGCGTCTCCACCGTGTCGGTCGCCGGCAGGATCTCCTGGACCCCCGGGTCGACAACGCGAGCACATGGGTCGGCGCCGCGACGATGAAAAGGTTGCGCAGCGACATCTCGCGTGGCAGGTCGATGCACACGGCCAGTCCCTGGCCGGGCGTACCGGTCAGCGAGATCGAACCGCGCAGGCCGCGCACCACCTGGTTGACGACATCCAGGCCCATGCCGCGGCCGCTCAGCTGGCTGGCCCGTTCCCGGGTCGAAAAGCCCGGCGCCAGCACCAGTTGCGCGGCCGCCTGGAAGTCGATGTCCAGATCCTGGGCGAGCAGGCCCAGCGCCCTCGCCCGCCTGGCGACGCCCGCCAGGTCGAGGCCGCGACCGTCATCCTCGACACGGACGCTGAGCCCGCCGGGCACCGCCGCGAATGCCACCACCAGGCGCCCGTCCAACGGCTTGCCCGCGGCCAGGCGCTCTTCACGGTCCTCGATGCCATGCCCGACCGCGTTGCGCACCAGGTGACCCAGAGGCTCGGCCAATGCCTGTAACAGATCGGCATCGACCAGCGTGTCGTCACCGTCGAGCACCAGCTGCAATTCGCGCCCGACCGCCCTGCCCGCCTGCCGACACACGCGCTGCAGGCGGGTGGCCAGCTGGCCGGCCGGCACCATGCGCGCCCGCAACGACGTCTCGCGCAAGGTGTTGTCGATCTCCTCAAGGCGGGCCAGTTGCCCGTCGAGCTGGTCAAGGTGGGCGGCGATCGCCTGGTCCAGCTGGCGGTTGTCCGCCGCCGCCTCGCTGACCCGGCGGGCCACCGATTGCAGGCTGCCGAAGCGTTCGATCTCGAGTGGATCGAAGCGGGCCGTCTCGCCACCCGCCAGCCCGGCCGGATCGTCGGCGGGCTCGGGGGCGAACTCGGCCGGCTGGTTGTCGACCCCCGTCGTGCCCGGCAGGCTGATCGCCAGCCGCTCGAGTTCGGCAGCCAGGGTTTGCAATCGCTCGTCACCGCCGCGCAGCGACCGGCGCAGGCGCTTGAGCGCGGCGGCCACTTCCGCGCCGCCCGGGCCAGGCCGGCCAGCGATTCATTGGCCGACTGTAGCGCCTCGGCGGCGAGCACGGCGGCTACGCGCACCCAGCGTGCCGGCGCGACGGCGGACACGTCCGGCGCTGGTTCGGCATCGTACGCCGGGGCAGCCCGACCGTTGTCGGGCGCCGCGCCTACAGCATCATCGGTCGTCGCGTCATCGGCCTGTCCGTCGGGCACGTCGGCCAACGACGGATCATGCCCGTCCTGCCCGCCCGGCCCTTGATCGCCCAGCACCTGGCGCAGGCGCTCGACCGTTCACCGCGCCCATCGCGACCGGCTGTTCCGGCGAGCTCGTCGAACATGTCGGCCAGCCCGTCTGCCCCATCGGCCAGCAACCCGATGTGCGCATCGGTCAGCGGCGAATCCTGCCGCTCGAGTGCTTCGAGCACGTCCTCGAGCAGGTGGCTGAGCGTGGCGATGCCGGTGATGCCCACCGTGTTGGCCGCGCCCTTGATCGTGTAAGCGCGACGCGTCGCGCCTCGCCCAGCATCCGGCGCTCACCGACCGCGAGGGCAGTGGCCGCGACCGTCAGCCGGTCGATCAGTGTCGGGCAACTCGACCATCAGCTGGTCGACGACTTCGGGATCGGCATCCTGGGGCACCGCCAGAGACAGGTCCTGCTTTGCCGTGCGGGGTCCGCTGCCGGCCCAGGCCCTGGCGCGAATCAACGGAACGACATGCGAGAGTTCGCGCCGCACGGCATCGAGCAGGTGCGGCACCGTCCAGCCATCGATCTGGTAAGCAGCGCGAGTTTTACGCCTCCTCGAGCCGCTCGGGAGATGGATCGGCAAACCAGGCGGCCCAGCGCCGTGGCCACTGCAACAGCTTTTTGGGCGGCATCGGCTCGTTGTCCGAGCCCAGCGCGTTGCAGGCGCTCCTCGAACGCCAGGATCAGCCCGGCCAAAGCCGCCATTCCGGTGTAGGTGATCGCGTTGGCGAACCGCTCGAGGCTGTCGGCAAGCATCCCGAACGCCTGTAACCAAGACAACGAGGTCAAGGTCGGCCTCGTTGGCCAGCTCCGCCACCGACCCGGCCAGCAGCGCCAGTTCGTCACGCCCCAGTTGCAGGTGTCGCACCGCGGGCGCCTGCGGGGCGCCCAGGCGCGCCGCCTCGACCTGCAGCCGCTCGCGCCAGACATCGCGCCGGGCGCCGCAGAACGGCGGTTTCGAACCGGCCACTGGCCGGGATCGCCAACAGGTTCTCGAGCGCCTCGGTATCGCCGGTTGCGCCGCAATAGGTGAGCAAGGCACCGACCCACGGCTCGATAAGTCGCCCATCGCTCAACCGCTCGAGCGGCCGACGCCAGGTAGTCGGCAACATCGCCAAGCAGGCCCGATATCGCCGCCAGTTCCCGCTGGCGCGCCAGCCGGCCGGCGGCCTGCATCGACCTGGCCCATCGGCTTGCGCCAGCGATCGCGCGCGGCCCGTCGATTCGGATTGCGCCAGCAACGGGTCGATAACGCACGACGGCGCCGAGCAATGCGTCG
This sequence comes from Burkholderiaceae bacterium, assembly GCA_041396665.1. Lineage (GTDB taxonomy): Bacteria > Pseudomonadota > Gammaproteobacteria > Burkholderiales > Burkholderiaceae_E > JAUIAI01. The sequence continues at coordinate 27,623 of JAWKYE010000037.1, read as the reverse complement.
ATCTCGTCGGCTTCGAGCAGGCTGACCGCGGTGTCGCTCATGTCGGGGCCGAGTCGGCGTAACGTGCCAGGGCGACCAGCAGGTTTCGGGAACTGTCGACCAGCCGGCCCATTTCCGGTCCTGACGTTGCTGCACCGCATTGGCCGCCGCCTGCGCGGTATCGTCAATCGTCCGGATCCGCTGCATCAGCGCGTCCGAACGGCGCAACCTCGCGGCTGGCGAGCGTATCGATCCCGCCGGCATCCGCTTCGAGACGCTCGAATCCGCCCAGCGACTGCGAGCGCTGGCGAGCGGCCTGCCCCTGCTCGCCCAGGCGGACCACTTCGTCGATCGCCTCGTTGACCGCGGTGGCCGCCTGCGCGGTTTCGCGGCGGATCACCTCGGCCTGGCGGCGGATCTGATCGGCCGATTCGCGCGCCGAGTCGGACAGGCGCCGCACCTCGTCGGAAAAACCCGCCGCCCGGGGCACTGGACAGGCCTGCCTCGGCCGCCTTGAGCGAGGCATTGAGTGCCACCACCCGGGTACGTTCGGCGATCGTGTGGATGATAGAGACGATCTCGCTGATCTCGAGGCTGCGCTCACCGAGTTGCTTGATACGCTTTTCGGTCAGCGCGAGCAACTCGCGCATGCGCGACACGAAGTGCGCGGACTCGTCCAACTGGCCGGCCGCCTGCGCGCCGCCCTCGCGCAACGCCGCAAACCCGGTGGTCAGACCGTTCGATGCGCTCACCAGGCTGCCCAGGCGCTCGCGCTGACGCGCGAAGCCCTTGACCGCCTCGTCCAGCACCTGGCGCTGGGTGAGCAGCGAATCGGTCGCCGCCTCGGTGTCGGTCTTGGCGGCCGCGGTGGCCCGCGCCAGTTGCTGTCCCAGGCCCTGCGCCTGGGACAGCGCGCCACCGACCTCATCGAGCACGCGGTTGATCGCACCGGCCAGCTCGCCGATGACGCCTTCGGACGACGGCTCGATCGGCATCCGCAGGTGCGGGTCGCGACTGGAGACGATCTGCTCGAGCGTGCGCTGCAGCGATGCCAGCGCCGCCTGCGTGGCCGGCAATTCGCGCTGCGGCCGCGCGCGCTCGTCGAGCAGGCGATCGAGTACCTGGCCCAGTCCGAAGGCGTCCTCGTGCCGGCCCAGGTTGGCCCGCGAATCGTAGTCGCCCTGCCCGATCCTGGCGGCCAGGCTCACCACCTTGGGATGCACGCCGCCACGACGGTGGGCTGCCGAGCGCAGCGCCAGCGCCGAGACCAGCAACAACACGAGCGATGCGGCCAGCCCGAGGCGCCAGAACATCGGCGCGGTCACGACCCACGACCCCCGGTCTTCGGTCGCGGCCAGCAACAGCAGGCGCTGATCGAGAATCGGCACCGTGTCATGGGCCACCAGCAACGCCGGCCGGCCATCGGGCACGTAGCGACCAAAGCCCTGCGGGTCGCGTTCGGCCGCGGCCGCGATCTCGGCCGCCAGGCCCGCTGCGGCCAGCGCGCTGCCGGCCCGTTGCAACGACAGCTGCACCGGCGCCGCCCCCGTGGGCGCAAACGAGCGCAGGTGCGCGAGCGCCCCCTGCACGTCGAAACGCGCCACCAGGACCGCAACCGCCCGGCCGGCCGAGAACACCGGCAGCGCGTAGTACGCGCGGCGCAACTGGCCATCATCCCCGGTGTCGAACTCCGACAGCCTCAAATCATCCGGCGCCGACAACTCGTCGACCTGGCCGACCACGGCCTGCACCTGTTCACGGCGCACGACCTCGGCGAACGATCCCGCGGCCGGCTTGCCAAACGTCATCAGCGGCTCATCCCCGTCCACGCGCATCAACCAGCCGCCACCGATGCCGGCCGGTCTGCCGAGTCGTTCGTATTGCAGGATCAATGCCTCGGCGGTCGTGCTGCCCGGCGGCCCCGGCGCGACAGCCGCGCCACGCACCGACGGATCGGCCGCGAGTGCCTGCAGCGAGTGGCGCTGGATCGACAGGTACTGCGCCAGTCTTTCGGCCTGGGCCTGCGACACGAAGCGCAGATTGGCTTCGATGGCATCACGCCCGGCCTTTTGCACCAGCGCGTTGGCCAGCCAGGCGCAAAGCAGCGTCGTCGCCACGACTGCCAGCCAAAGCGGCACGAGGCCGGCGCGCCGGCATCGGCGCTGCCAGCGCGCCCATGTTGAATCGACGGGCACGGTTCGGGAGCGTCGCGCTGCCATCGGTCAGGCCAGTGCGGTCGCGGTGACCAGGCGGTCGATCAGGCGGTCGCGGTCGAACGACCACCACCGGCGGCCGCAATCGGCTTCTTCCCAACAACTATCGACGGCCGCCTGCCAGGCGGCCGGGGCCACCGGCGGCGCCGGGCGCAGGGGCTCCAGCGCCTCGGGCGGCTGGCAACCGGCCAGCCCCAGTGCGTCGGTGCCTTCGCCCAGTACCAGCACGTTGCGCGAATGGATCACCGGCAACGGCCGGGCGGCGGCGCTGCCCATGTCAAAGACCGGCACGGCATGACCGCGCAGGTTGGTCAGACCCAGCAGCCGGGGCATCGCGCGGGGCACGGGATACACCTTCACGTTCACCAGGAATTCGATCGGTACGCGTTGCGGCAACAACAGCGGCAGGCCATCGGTGCGGATCCCGAACCGCCCTGCCTGCAGGTCGGGCGATGTTGTCTGCGCGCGAGGCACGAGAGCCGGCTCAGCGGCCACGCTTGGGCGCCGAGCGCAAAGGCACCCGCGCCACCGGCGGTAGCAGGTCGGCATCGTTGGTGCGCGGCGGATGGGTGCGCAGCACACCGGACAGATCGTCGATCGCCAGCGACTTGCGTAGCAATTTGAGCACGACCGCCTCGAGACGGGCCGGGGTCACCGGCTTGACCAGATAGCTGCTGCCACCGGCCAGCGCGCCGCGCGCGTAGTCGATCGGGGTCGAGCGGCTGGTCAGGATGATGACCGGCGTTCCCGGATGGTGTTTGCGGATCTCGCGGGTCAGCGCAAAGCCGTTGGCCCCCGGCATGACCACGTCGACCAAGGCCAGTTCGTAATGCTCGCGCGCCATCTCGGCCATTGCCTCGGCCGCATCGCCAACCGCCACGCAGTGCACCCCCATCCGGGTCAGTGCCCGCGACAATTGTCGGCGCACGGTCGGGCTGTCGTCGACGACCAGCACCGACACCGGCTGACCGACCGCCTCGCCCACCGACGGAAACGGGATCGGCCCCGGCCGGCCCGTTGCCGGCGATGCCGGCGCGGGTGCCGAATCGACCCGCACCGACATCGGCGGCACCCTCTCGGGCTGCAACATCGGCGGGAAACTGGTCGGCGGGAAACGCGTGTCGCCAAAGCCGGTCAGCGGAAAGATCAGTGTCGAGGGTTCCGCATCGGGGTCGGCCTGCGGATTCGCGGGTTCGACCACGACCGCGGAACGCTTGTGCTCGGGCGGTTGCGGGGCCGGGCCTGGCACGGCATCAGCCGTCGCGTCGGGCCGGCGCGGCGCATCGGGTACGCCGTCGGGCAGGCGGCGCTGACGCATCACCTGGGGCAACGGCGTGGTCGACTCGAACTCCTGGCGCACCAGGCGGTTCAACGTGGGCAGCAGTTGCAGCGGCAATTTGTCCAGCGCGATCGCGTGCGAGCCCGACACGCGTTGCCCGGCAGGCACGATCGTGATGACCGGCAGCGGCCGGGTCGCCGCACGCGAACGGGCCAGCGCCCGCAGGCCATCGGGTTCGTAGGGATTGACCAGCAGGATGTCGACCAGCGTCGAGCCATTGCCATCGACCAACGCGTAATCGATCCGGTTATAACGACTGTGACGAAAAACGATCTCGATCAAACGAACATCGCGGGCATCGATTCCGCGCACGGCGACCCGGTAAAGGGGCTTGCTCGATTCAGTCAGGCGATCAGACACGTTGCAGGCACCAGCGCTGGAGATCAGTCGGGTCGGGTGTCGGATCACCCGTCGCTCGGCATCTGGCCTGCCCGACGGCGGGTCGATGCGCTGCCGACATTATGCCGGTTTCAGCCCCGATTCCGAATCGGCGCGATGGGCTGCCTGGAACATCCGGGTACCATGTGGCTCCGATTCGCCGCCGGGCCCGCCGGGGCCGACTGTCCGCCATGAACCAAGACGATTTCCTGCACTTCGACACCTTGTCCCTGCACGCGGGAACCCCACCCGATCCGACCACCGGTGCACGCGCCACCCCGATCTACCTGACCACGTCGTTCGTGTTCCCCGATGCCGATCATGCGGGCGCCTTGTTCAACATGGAATCGAGCGGCCATGTCTACTCGCGGATCAGCAATCCGACGGTGTCGGCCTTCGAGGAACGGGTGGCCGCGCTGGAGGCCTGCGTCGGCGGCGTCGCCACGGCCAGCGGTCAGGCGGCACTGCATCTGGCGATCGTGACCATCGCGCAGGCCGGTTCGCACATCGTCGCGTCGCGCGCGTTGTACGGCGGCTCGCACAACCTGCTGCATTACACGCTGCGCCGCTTCGGCATCGAGACCACCTTCGTCGATCCACGCGACCTCGATGCCTGGCGCGCGGCCATCCGCCCCGAGACCCGGCTGCTCTTTTCCGAGACCCTGGGCAATCCCGGCCTGGACGTGCTGAACGTGCCGGCGGTCTCGGCGATCGCGCACGAGGCCGGCCTGCCGCTGCTGGTCGACTCGACCTTCACGACCCCCTGGTTGATGCGCCCGGCCGAACTGGGTGCCGACCTGGTCTACCACTCGGCGACCAAGTTCCTGGGCGGCCATGGCACCGTGCTGGGCGGCATCCTGCTCGATGCCGGCCAGTTCGACTGGGATGCGTCCGGGCGCTTTCCGGAGCTGACCGAACCCTACGAGGGTTTCCACGGCATGGTGTTTTCCGAAGAAAGCACGGTCGCGCCGTTTCTGTTGCGGGCGCGGCGCGAGGGCCTGCGCGACTTCGGCGCCTGCCTGAGCCCGATGAACGCGTTCCAGTTGCTGCAAGGCATCGACACGCTGGGCCTGCGCATGGCACGGCACGTGTCGAACACCCGGCGCATCGTCGAGTTCCTGGCCGGCCACGAACACGTGCTGCGACTGTCGCACCCCGACCTGCCCACGCACCCCGACCACGACCTGGCCAGGCAGTTGCTGCCCCGCGGTTGCGGCGCCGTATTCAGCTTCGATCTGAAGGGTGACCGCGACACCGGCCGCCGGTTTGTCGAGGCCTTGCAGATCTTCTCGCACCTGGCCAACGTGGGCGATGCCCGCTCGCTGGTGATCCACCCGGCATCTACCACGCACTTTCGGATGGATGTCGCTGCACTGAGGGCCGCGGGCATCGGCGAGGGCACGCTGCGCCTGTCCATCGGCCTCGAAGACCCCGACGACCTGATCGACGACCTGAAATCGGCGTTCCGGCAGGCGTTTCGCAAGCCGCGCGGCAAAGCTGGGAGTGGCGCATGAAGCTCACGGTCAACGGCCAGGCGGCCTACGCCTACACCGGCGGGCGCGACCATCGTGCCGACGAACCCGCCATCGTGTTCATCCACGGCGCGCTCAACGATCACAGCGTCTGGATCCTGCAAAGCCGCTACCTCGCCCACCACGGCCGGCGCGTGCTGGCCGTCGATCTGCCGGGCCATGGCCGCAGCGCGGGCAGACCGCTGGCCGATGTCGGGTCGATCGCGCAATGGGTGCTCGACGCGATGACCGCCGCCGGCATCGACCGCGCGACGCTGGTTGGTCACAGCATGGGGTCATTGGTCGCGATGGCCGCGGCCGCACTGGCCCCTGCCCGGATCGATGGCATTGCCCTGGTCGGAACGGCGATGCCGATGCCGGTGTCCGATGTCCTGCTGCAGGCGGCCGCCACCGACGAGGCGCGCGCGATCGGTATGATCCTCAAGTGGTCGCACAGCGCGCTGAACCATCCCCCCGGCCACCCGGGCCCGGGGTTCTCGATCTACCAGGGCAGCCGCCAGCTGATGCGCCGCCAAAAGCCTGGCACGCTGCTGGTCGACTTCAATGCCTGCAACGACTGGACCGGCGGCCCTGCCGCACTGGCGCAACTACGGTGCCCGGTGCTGATCGTCAGCGGCGCGCAGGACCAGATGACACCGCCGCGGGCCAGTGCGGCGATCGTCGAGGCGCTCGCGGCAAGGCCCGACGCGGCCGACGTCCCGGTGACCCGCTGCACGCTCGAGCATTGCGGCCACAACATCATGGCCGAGCAACCCGCGGCCTTGCTGGACGCGTTGACCCACTGGCTGGCCGGACTGCCCCGGCCCGCGGCAGCCTTGTCGTGAGTCTCGATTCGGGTCGCCATTGAGCACGGCCACCGAAGCGCCGGCGAATGAGGCGCCTGGTTCACCGTCGCCGGCGCTGGGCCGCGCGATCCTGTTCCTGGTACTGGCACTGGCCGTATTCTGCGTCGCCTGGGAGACCTGGCTGGCGCCGATCCGTCCCGGGGCATGGATGCTGGCGCTCAAGTCGCTGCCCCTGTGGCTGGTGCTGGGCGGCCTCGCGAACCGGCGGATGCGCAGTTTCCAGTGGTTGTCGTTGCTGATCCTGGCCTACCTGGCCGAAGGACTGGTCCGCGCGACCAGCGATATCGGTGCCGGCCGCCCGCTTGGCTGGATAGAGGCCGGCCTGAGCCTGATCATTTTTCTTGCGGTACTGCGCTATTGTGCCCAGGGCCGGCCACGCAAGCCGGCCGGCTGAGCGGCCGCGGGCCAGGCACTCAGGCAGCGGCGCGCTGTTCGCCGGCGTCGGCCGGATCGGCCGCCGACAACAGCGCCTGGTAGGCGCGCCACAGCAACTGCGGGTCGTTGTCGCGCAGGCGCGTGGCATCACTGAGCATCCGGCGCCAGCGGCGCGCGCCCGGCAGGCCGTTGAACAGGCCGAGCATGTGCCGCGTGATGCAGCGCAATGGCACACCCGCGGCCACTTCGCGCATCGAGTAGGCAACCATCGCGGCCACCACGTGTTCGCGCTGCGCCGCGGTGCCGGGCGATCCTGTCACAGCTGCGCCACGCCAGTCACCCGCCGACCCACCTGTCGACCGGCGATGAGACCAGGCGTCATATCGTTGATCCACCTGCGCGAGCATCCAGGGCTCTTCGTAGGCCGCGCGGCCGACCATCACACCGTCCAGGCCCTGCGCTGTCGCGAGCATCTCGTCATGGTCGCGCAATCCGCCGTTCAGGTGGAAGGCCAGCGTGGGGAAATCCGCCTTCAGCTGATGAACGACGTCGTAGCGCAGCGGCGGAATCGTGCGGTTCTCTTTCGGATTGAGACCGTCCAACCAGGCGTTGCGCGCGTGCACGTGAAACACCGTGCATCCGGCCTGTGCCACGGTGCCGACGAAATCACGCACGAACCCGTAGTCCTGGTCGCGCCCCAGGCCGATGCGATGCTTGACCGTCACGGGCACGGACACCGCATCTATCATCGAGCGCACCCCCTGTGCCACCAGGCCGGGATCGTTCATCAGGCAGGCACCGAACGAGCCTTCGCGGACCCGGTCGCTCGGGCATCCGCAGTTCAGGTTGATCTCGTCGTAGCCCCACTGCTCGCCGAGGCGCGCCGCCCGGGCCAGGTCGGCAGGATCGGATCCACCCAGCTGCAGCGCCACCGGGTGCTCTTGCGGCGAGAACCCGAGCAGCCGCCGCAGATCGCCGCGCAACAGCGCAGTCGCCGGGACCATCTCGGTGAAAAGCAGCGCACGCGCCGACACTTGCCGATGAAAATACCGGCAGTGACGGTCGGTCCAATCCATCATCGGGGCGACAGAAAAAAGCAATTCTCCAGATCCTTGGTTGGTGCGGCCGGTAATATCTGACTACCTGCCATCAGAATACCCATCGGAAATCCCCGTTTCGAGGCATAACCGGGCATCGGGCAAACAAGCGGGTAAAGTCCGGATAGCGGCCCCCGGTGAGTGGACCCGCGCCGGATGCTCGGATACGGAGTGTCCACGGGAGGACTTCGTTGTCAAGCAGCGTGCCGAAGCAAGCAGACAGGCCGTTGACAGGAGAATACGCGATGATCTGGAAAATACCGGCTGGAGCGGCACTATTACTGACCCTGGTGCTTGGTGCGACAAGCGCAAGCGCGCATTCCAAGAAAGTCGCGACACTGCCTGCCAATGGTGCGGTCTTGACAGCCTCTCCGGACAGGATTGTCATGGATTTTGACGTTCCGGTGCGGATGACCCTGGTCTCGCTCACCGATCAGAACGGCACCGAACACGTTCTGAAGCGCAACGATGAAATGCGGCCGGTCAGTCAGTTCAGCGCCGGCACAACGGCTCTTCCCGCGGGGAAATACAAGGTCGAGTGGCGGGGACTGGCCGCCGATGGGCATCCGATGCAGGGCTCGACGCGTTGGAAGAACCGCGTCTATTGCTTGGCATTCTGATTACCCTGCACATACTCGCCTTGGCATTCTGGATCGGTGCCTTCGGGCCGCTTTACCGCCTGGCGAATGACAGCGCGGACAGTACGGCGGGCCTGGTGGCCCATGACTTCGGCCGGCTGGCGATTTGGGTCGTGGGCCTTCTGACCGTCGTCGGCATCGCGACACTCTGGCTTTTGACAGGCGGCACTTCGGACGCCGTTTTCAGTCCCTACGGTCAATTCTTCGCGATCAAACTGATCCTCTTTCTGGCGATCGTGAGTCTGGCGGCATTGAACAAGCTGCGACTGACACCCGCGTTGTTGCGGGCCGAGCCCGGGGCCGGTGCAAGGCTACGCCAGTCAATCGGTCTCGAGGCGGCACTTGTCATGGCCATCTTGTTGACGACGGCCACCTTGACCACGATCAGCGTGCCGGCCGGCGCTGCCTGGACAGCCCGGGGTTGATCGTCATGGCAACCGCGCGCCTCTGTACGCACTGGGCAGCGTACCGGCCGAATCGGAAACCGGATCTGCACCAATGGCCGCGTGGTCTGCCTGAGTTGATGTCGATCGTCATCTCGAAATGATCGATAAGTGCTCGGCGTGGGCCGACGCCGGCTCAGGCAACCCGCACCATGATGTCGCCGAACCGATCGAACCGGGCTTGGACCTCGTCTCCCGCTTTTACCGCGTACTGCCTGGTAAAAGAGCCGGACATCACCAGGCTGCCCGCCTCCAGCGAGCGGCCGAACCCCGCCAGCTTGTTCGCCAGCCATTGGATAGACGCGACCGGCGTGCCAGCCACTTTCGGTACTGCGGGCGAATTCCCTGTGATTGGCCGTTGACCAGCACTTGAACGCCTATGTCCGAGAGGTCGACCTGTTTCACCGGCAGACCGACGCCCGTGACAAAGGCCTTTTGCTGCCGGTTGTCCGCCAATGACAACGGTATGTCCCACGGCGATCCGCCGCGCCTCTCGATCACCTCGAACGCCGGCTGAACGCGCGAGATCGCCGACTGCGCCTGCTGAAAAGTGACCGACGGGCCCAGCACGTCGTGCCTACCGTCAGACAGAGTTCGCACTCGACGCCCGGGGCGATCAGCGCCGAGCACTCGAGGGCCGCGCCAGAGGCGAGCGCGCCGCTTCGCAGCAGGTAACCGAACACCGGCTCGTGATAGCCGACCTGGGTCTGGTTGGCCTTGGCCGTCAGGCCGACCTTCCAGCCGACGAGCCTGTCCCCATCCGCTTCGCATCGCGCGAGCATCCCCAGTTGGACCCGGTAGGCCTCGTCCATCGTGAGCCTGCCTCGAAGCTCGGCGGGCTCGTGGTTGCCACGTTTAACGCTCTCCCAAAGCGCGTCAATCGCTTCTTCGATCTTCATCACCGTCTCCATCCGATCATCCAACGCACGATCCCGTCAGCGACGATATCCCGATTGGCAATACCAGCCAAACGCCAGGCAGGAGAGAATCGTCCGATCCCACTGTCTGTCGATCTCCCTTCGCCCGCCGGGGAGGCGGCCCGCTGCGGGTTGACAGCGCCGGTATGATCATTTCATCGGGCTGCATGCCGCCCACCGCCGTCCGGGAGAATTGCTGATGAATGCCCCAGACCTGCCCCAGAGCGTCGCCGCACTGCGCTTCGACAACTCGTACGCGCGAGTTCGAGGGTTTCTATGCCAGGCTGCAGCCGACACCGGTCAAGGCGCCGAGCCTGTTGCTGTTCAACGAGGCGCTGGCCGCCGACCTGGGCATGAACCTGGCCGCCGGCGATCATGATGCGGCGCACTTCAGCGGCAACACGCTGTTCGAAGGTTCCGAACCGATCGCCCAGGCCTATGCCGGCCACCAGTTCGGCGGCTTCTCGCCCCAGTTGGGCGATGGCCGGGCGATACTGCTGGGCGAGGTCATCGATCCGGCTGGGCGCCGGTTCGATCTTCAGCTCAAGGGCTCCGGGCCGACACCTTACTCGCGCCGGGGTGATGGCCGGGCGGCACTGGGGCCGGTGCTGCGCGAGTACCTGGTCAGCGAGGCGATGCAGGCGCTCGGTGTGCCGACCACCCGCGCGCTGGCCGCCACGCTGACCGGCGAACGGGTCTATCGCGAGACAGCTTTGCCCGGCGCGATCCTGGCCCGGGTGGCATCCAGCCACCTGCGGGTCGGCACCTTCCAGTTCTTCGCCGGCAATGGCGGCCCCGACGCCGTTCGCCGACTGGCCGACCATGTGATCGCCCGTCATTACCCCGACCTCGCAGACACCGGCAACCGCTACCTGGCACTACTCGATGCGGTCGGGCGCCGGCAGGCGGCGCTGATCGCGCGCTGGATGCAGATCGGCTTCGTGCACGGGGTGATGAACACCGACAACATGACGGTGTCCGGCGAGACGATCGATTACGGACCGTGCGCCTTCATCGACGCCTTCGATCCCGACGCCGTGTTCAGTTCGATCGACGAGACCGGGCGCTACCAGTACTCGAACCAACCGCCGATCGGGCAATGGAACCTGGCCCGCCTGGCCGAAACCCTGCTGCCGTTGATCGATGCCGACCAGGACCGGTCGATCGAACTGGCCACCGGCAGCCTGGAGCGCTACATGGCGCACTACGATGCGCAGTGGCTTGCCGGAATGGCCGCCAAGCTCGGTATCGAGTCGGCCGGCCCCGACGACAAGGCCTTGATCGAATCGCTGCTCTCGGTGATGGACCAGGGCGAAGCCGACTTCACGCTGACCTTTCGCCGCCTTGCCCAGGTCGCGAAAGACCCGTCACAGGAAGCACCATTCCTGGCAGGCTTTGGCGATGCGGCGCCGGCCCGCGAATGGTTGTCCCGCTGGCAGGCCCGCCTGCGCGACGATCCAGCGCCGCCCGGCGAACGGTCACGCCGGATGAACCAGGTAAACCCGGCGTTCATTGCACGCAACCACAGGGTCGAACAGGTGCTGGCGGCAGCGATCGACGAAGGCGACCTGGCGCCGTTTCATCGACTGGCCGGCATCCTCGCGCGACCGTTCGATGAGCAGCCTGAGAACGCCGAGTACGCGGCGGGCCCCCAGCCCGGCGGGCGCCCCTACCGGACGTTCTGCGGCACCTGATCGAGCGGGGCCGGCGGCGGGGTTCATCTGCTGCAGGTAGCGGAACGCCTCGCTGCCGGTGGACAGCACGAGTGTCGTGTCCTTGCCTACCGCGCTCTTGTAGAGTTCCATCGACTTCGTGAACTCGTAGAACTGCACCGCCTCCGGGCTCTGGTTGTAGGCCTTGGCGTAGGTCTGGGTCGCCAGCGCATCGGCCTTGCCGCGGATTTCCTCGACTTCCTTGTAGGCCTCCGAGCGGATACGGTCCAGTTCGCGCAGGCGCATACCGCGGATCCGGGCTGCCTCGCCGTTACCCTCGGAGCGGAACCTCTCGGCGATCTGGCGCCGTTCGCTGATCATCCGGTCGTAGATCTTGGGTCGCACGCTTTCGTTGTAATTGATGCGCTTGAAGCGGATGTCCAGCAACTCGATGCCAAAGACACCGACCTTGGCCGAGGCCGCCTTGAAAATATCCTCCTCGACCGATTCACGGCCCTTGATGATCGGCACCAGCGAACCCACCGCGAGGCGCTCCTGTTCGCTGAGCGAGGTATCGAACTGCGCCACCCGGTCCTTGCTGGTTCGGACGATCTCGATCAGTTCGTGCTTGGCCACCGCGTTACGGGTTTCGCTGCCCAGGATGTCGTCGAGCCGCGACTGCGCGCTGCGCTCGTCGCGCAGGCGCAGGAAGTAGGCCAGCGGGTCGACGATGCGCCAGCGGGCGAACAAGTCCACCGCGATGTAGAGCTTGTCCTTGGTGGGCATGTTGCTGGGGTTGCCGTCCCACTCGAGAATCCGCTTGTCGATCGGGTTGACCTCCTGCACGAAGGGCAGCTTCATCTTCAGCCCGGCCTCGGTCACCGGCTCACCGACCGGCTTGCCGAACTGCGTGATGATCACCTGTTCGATCTCGCTGACCGTGTAGAACGATCCGCCAAGGATCCACAGCGCCAGGACCAGCAGCCCCAACAAAATACCTCGCACGATGCTCATCGTTTCGCTCCGGTATCGGCCTGGGCCGGGTTCAGGTGCATCAGCGGCAGGATCTGGCGTACCGACTCATCGACGATGATCTTGGATTCCAGCGCCGGCAACACCTCTTGCAGCGTCTCGATGTAGATGCGTCGCCGGGTCACCTCGGGCGCCTTCAGGTACTCCTGGAATACCGCGTTGAAGCGGGCCGCGTCCCCTTCGGCCTCATTGCCGCGCTTGAGCCGGTAACCATCGGCCTCGCGGATCCGCTGGTCCTTCTCACCCTCGGCCAGCGGGATCACCTTGTTGTAGTCACGCCGCGCCTCGTTGATCAGCCGCTCTTTCTCCTGCTGCGCCTGGTTGACCTCGTTGAACGACTCCGCACCGGCTGTGGCGGGTTGATGTTCTTCAGTTGCACCTGGTCGATGCTGACCCCGATCCCGTACTTCTGGGCGAGATCGCGCATCTTGGCATGGGCCTCGTCCTCGATCTCCTGGCGCCCTATCGTCAGCACTTCGTCGACGGTGCGGTCGCCGACGACCTCGCGCATCACCGATTCGGACACCGTCGCGCAGCGTGTCGCCAGGGTTGCGGACATCGAACAGGTATTTTCGCGGCTCCAGATCCGATACTGACCACCCACCGACGAGCGCCGCGTTCAGATCGCCGGTGACCATCTGACTTTGCTGCACGGTGTCCGAGCGGCCCTGGTCGTAGTTGGTCGCCCCGTCGGTCGAGAAGCCGAATTCCTGCTTGAGTTGGCGCTTGACCGGCACGATGATCACGCTGTCGACCCCCAGCGGGATCTTGAAATGCAGGCCCGGTTGACCTCGTTGACATGCTTGCAAAGCGCTGCACCAGACCGATCGAATCGCTGGGCACGTGTAAGACGCGGTATACGCCACGAAGCCAAGCACGACGAGGGCCGCCACGCCCCATACGACACGCCCGCCACCACCGCCACCACCGCCGCCGCGACGACCACCACCCTCTCCACCACCGGGCCGTCCGCCGCGCAGGATTCGTTGCAGGCTCGGCGGAAGCTGCGGCGTCAGATCGATCACGGCCATCGGGTTTCCTCGGTCACTGCCATTGGCATTATCAGCGGCGACAGTAGCACGAAGCATGGTCATGATCATCGATCGGTGCGCTCGCCGCCACGCCGCTGGCGCCACTTGAGCGATACTGGCGGCTCGTTTCCGAAACCCGGAGGCGTTTTTCGTGCGTAATGCGTGCATCACCGGTGCCGCCGACACCCGCATCGGGCTTTGCCCGGCAGCACCGCACTGGGCCTGCATGCCGAGGCCTCCCGGGCGGCGCTGGCCGACGCCGGCCTGCAGCCGGCCGATATCGACGGCGTCCTGTGCGCGTACTCGATGACCATGCCGCACATGATGCTCAGCTCGGTCTTTTGCGAGTACTACGGCTTGCGTCCGGCATTCAGTACCGCGCTGCAATCGGGCGGGGCCACCGCCTGCATCATGATCGCCACCGCCGCGGCGTTGGTCGAATCGGGTGCCTGTCGGCACGTGCTGTGTGTGACCGGCGACAACCGGGTCAGCGGCATGAGCCGCGACGGCGCGGTGGCCGCGCTGGCCGGCTTTGGTCACCCGGAGTTCGAACAACCCTACGGGATGTCGATTCCCGCCGCCTACGCGTTGGTGGCGCAGCGCTACCTGCACGATCACCACGTGAGCCGGGACGAACTGTCCGCGATCGCGGTGGCCGCCCGCGAGCATGCAACACGCCATCCCAAGGCCCAGATGCGCGAGCCGATCACCGTGGCCGACGTTGCCGCCAGCAAGGTGATCGCCACCCCGCTGCACCTGCTCGATTGCTGTCTCATCTCCGATGGCGGCGCGGCCCTGATCGTCAGTTCGGCGCAGGCGGCCGCCGACACCCGCAGGCCGGTCGCGGTGCTGGGCTCCGGCCAGGGCCACACCCACGAGCACATCATGGCCGCGCCGTCCCTGAGCGACTTCGGCTGCAAGGCCTCGTCGGCGATCGCGATGGGCAAGGCCGGCATATCGGTGTCGGACATCGACGTCGCCCAGATCTACGACAGCTTCACGATCACCTTGTTGATCGAACTGGAGTCGATCGGCTTCTTCGAACGGGGCGAAGCCGGCGCGGCCGCGCTGCGCGGCGAACTGGGCCTGCACGGCCGGCTGCCCTGCAATACGCACGGAGGATTGATGAGCTATGGCCACTCGGGCGCCGCCGGTGGCGCCTTCCACATCGTCGAGGCGGTCCACCAGTTGCGCGGCGAGGCCGACCTACGGCAGGTCGCCGATGCGGGCCTGGCCTTCGTGCACGGCGACGGCGGCGTGCTGTCGGCCCATTGCAGCCTGGTCCTGGGGCGGCCATGACCACGACCGCCCAGATCCCCGCGCTGCCCCTGCCCAGGCTCCAGGCCGACAGTGCCCGCTACTGGGAAGCGGCTGCCAACGACAGGCTGCATTTGCAGCGCTGCGCAAGCTGCCAGGCGTTCCAGAACCTGCCGCGCGGCCATTGTGTCGCCTGCGGATCGACCGACATGACCTGGACGCCGGCCAGTGGCAAGGCCACGTTGGCGAGCTTCTCGATCGTGCACCGGGCGCCCAGCGCGGCCTGGCGCACCCAGGTGCCCTACGTGCTGGCGCTGGTCGATCTGGCCGAAGGGGTCCGGCTGATGCTGAACGTGCGCACCGCCGACCCGGGCAGCCTGCAGATCGGCGAAGCGCTGGAGATCTTCTTCGAGCCGCGTGGCGACACCGGGTTCAAGTTGCCGCAGGCACGGCGGCCGGGTGAGTCACCAAACGCCTGATCCGCGGAATTCAGCGCGACTGCGGGTTCGCGCGGCAACGCGCGCACTGGCCGCGTAGTTCGATCGCGGCCTTGTGCAGGGAAAACGCCCGCTCGCCGGCCCATCGGGTCAGCCGGCGCCCGACGCTGTCGTCATGAAACTCCTCGACCTGCCCGCAGTCATTGCAGATCGCGAACGCGGTCAGGCCGTGGGCATCTCCGGCCGGATGCTGGCAGGCGACAAAGGCATTGAGGCTCTCGAGCCTGTGCACCCGGCCAAGTTCGAGCAACTTGTCCAGCGCCCGGTACACCTGCAGCGGTGCCCGGATGCCGGCATCGCGCAGTTGCTCGAGCAACGCATACGCGCTTTGCGGCGAATCGGCCTCGTTGAGCGCGGCCAGCACCAGCGCCTGGTTGCGGGTCAGTTCGGGGGCGGTACGCTGCCCGGCCTTCATCGCGACAGCCCACCCGGCGCCTTGCGCCAACCGGGGGCCAGCAACAGGCCGGCAAGGAACAACACCAACGAGGCCACGACGATAGACGGGCCGGTCGGCGTGTCCCAGGTCAGCGAGGCCAGCAGGCCGATCAGCACCGACACCATGCCGCAGGCTGCCGAGATCACCGCCATGGCTTCGGGGCCATGTGACAGGCGTGCCGCGCGGAACAACGGCCGCCGAATGATCAACAGCGCGGTGATCATCAGCACGCCGACGATCTTCATCATTGGCGCGATCACGCAGGCCAGCAGCAACAGGAAGACCAGTCTGCCGCGAGCCGGCTGCAGGCCCTCGGCCTCGGCGATCTCCTTCGCTGACCGTGGCCGCGAACAACGCCTGCCACTGCATCGCCAACACGCCCAGCAACCTCAGGACTTTGCCGCCCTCGTAGATCGCCAGAATATCGGCTGGACACCGACAGGATGTCGCCGAACAACAGGCCTTCGTCAGATCGACCCGCACCCAGGGCATCAGCGACGTTGACCGACTCGCGTCCCTAACGCCAGCGATCGCGTGACAGCAGGCCGAGCAACGCGTCCGAGGACAGCGTCACCCGGCGCGCTCGAGCAGCAGCATCGCCAACGCCACCACCAATGCCAGGCTGACGACGGCGAGAGTCAGGGTTCACCTGCAGCGCCAGGCCCAGCGCCACCCCCCAGCAACGACGAATGGGCGAGCGTGTCGCCAAAGTAGGCCAGACGGCGCCAGACCACGAAGCAACCGAACGGCTCCGCCACCGCGGCCACGCCCAGGCCGGCGAGCAACGCGCGCACGATGAAGTCATCCAGCATGAGGGCCGCCATGGGGATGAGCATGGGAGTGTCCCGCCACACCCGCATCGGCCTCGTCGTGGTGCCCGTCGCCCGGGTGACAGCTTTCGGTCACCGAACCATCGGCATGGCGCACCCGGCCATCGGGCAGGTGGGTGTGATCATGATGGTGCTGGTACACGGCCAGTGCCTGCGCCGCTCGCTGGCCGAACAAACGCCGGTACTCGTCGCTCCTGGCGACCGCGACCGCGTGCCGCTGCAGCACACGTGACCGTTCAGGCAGATCACCCGGTCGGTACGCGCCATGACCGGTGCAGGTCGTGCGAGATCAACAGTACGCCGCAGCCCAGCCGGTTGCGGATCGCCGAGATCAACTCGTACAAGGCCACCTCGCCGTTCAGGTCCACCCTTGCAGCACCGGTTCGTCCAGCACCAGCAGAAACCGGGGCCGCGGGCGATCGCCCTTGGCCAGCAGCGCCCGTTGGAATTCGCCGCCTGGACAGGCTCTGCATCGGGGCTTGAGCGAGATGCGCGATGCCCACCTCGCCTGCCCAGTGCCGAATCGATGGCCCTGGCCGCCAGCGGACCGGTCAGCCGCATCATCCGGTGCACGGTGAGCGGCAGGTTCGCATCGATCGCCAGCTTTTGCGGCACGTATCCGATGCGCAGCGCCTCGCGCCGCGTGGCCACGCCCTCGTCCGGCCGGAGCACGCCAAGCGCCATCCGGGCGGTGGTCGATTTGCCCGAGCCATTCGGACCGATCAATGATCTCGCCGGCCCTGACCGACAGGTCCATCAGGACGCTGCGCACCAGCCATCGCCCGGCCCGTTGCAGGCCCGCGCCCCGCAGGCTGACCAGGGGCTCGGCCCGAGCGCGTGGCGCCGCGCTGTGCAGCGCCGGGCGACAGGGGTAAGGTGGTCGGGGCATCCATGGGTTCGGGCAGTCTCCGGGCAGCGCGGGCAGGCACTGTAATGTAATATCATAACATCGCGACTCGCCAACCCCGCGTTCCGACGCCAGCCGATGCCTGCCAGCCTGTCAATGCCCGACAACCAGCCTGAACCCTTTGCCGGGGCGGCTTCCAGCCGGCCCATCCGCTCCCTGGCCACCTGGCTGAACCGGCTGGCGGTCCTCGTCCTGGCCGGCTGGACTTCGGCGCTCGCGGCACAGCCGGCAGTCGTTGTCTCGATCAAGCCGCTGCATTCATTGGTCGCCGCGGTCATGCTCGACATCGGTGAGCCGATGCTGCTGCTGGACGGCGGGTCCAGCCCGCACGGCTTCGTGCTCAAGCCCTCGCAGGCACGGGCGATCTCGCGCGCCGACCTGGTCGTCTGGGTCGGTCCCGGTCTCGAGTCGCCGTTGACCAAGGCACTCGCGACGCTCGGGCGCGATGCCCGGTCACTGCCGGTGATCGAGCTGCCGGCCCTGCACCGCCTGCCGGTGCGCGACACCGGCGCCTTCGCCAACGACGGGCATGATCCTGATCACGACCATCGCCACGATGCCGCGTCCGGCGCCCCGAACATCGATACCCACCTGTGGCTGGATCCGCACAACGCCCGCATCATCGCCGCCGCGCTGGTGGAAGCGCTGGTGGCCATCGATCCGGTCCATGCCGCGCGCTACCAGCACAACGGCAGTGTGCTGGATGCGCAACTGGTGGCGCTGGATCACGACCTCGCCAAGGCGCTTGCGTCGGTGCGCCAGGTCCCGTTCCTCCTCTTTCATGACGCCTTCCAGTATTTCGAGCACCGTTACCTGCTGGCCGCGATCGGCACGATCGCCGTCGACCCCGAACGCGCGCCGGGGGCCAGGCGGATCCAGCAGATGCGAGCGCGCGTTGCCCGGACAGGCGCCCAATGCGTGTTTGCCGAACCGCAGTTTCCGGCGGCCATGACCCGCCTGGTGACCGAGGGCGGCAACGTGCGGGCCGGGATGCTCGACCCGCTGGGCAGCAAGCTGCCGGCAGGCCCGGCGCAATACCCGGCGATGATGCGTGCGCTGGCCGACAGCTTGCTGGACTGCCTGCGGGCCAGGTAACCCGGCCCGGTCAGAGATCGAGTGTCAGCGACAGCGAGTGCGCGCGGGAACAGCACACGGTGATCCGCTCGTTCGCCGCCTTCTGCGCCTCGGTCTGGACCAGGTCGCGATGGTCGGGCGTGCCGGCCAGCACCGTGGTCAGGCAGGTGCCGCAAACGCCCGAGCGGCACGACATCGGCACGAAAATCTGCTCGCCGGCCAGTGCCTGGGCGATCGTGCTGTCGGGCGGCACGGTCAGGCGCCGGTTCGAGCGGGCCAGGACCAGTTCGAACGCCTGTCCGCTTCCATCGACGGTGTTCGAAAAACACTCGCGATGGATGTTCTCATTGGACCAGCCGGCCCTCCAGGCGGCATCGATCACCGCGCTCATGAAGCGATCCGGCCCGCAGACGTACAGGTGAACGCCTGGTGCCGGTTTGCCAAGCAGGCCGGCCAGGTCGAACTGCCCGCTGGGTTCAGTGTCGCTGTACGACACCCGCACCGCATCGCCCAGTTGCCCGAGTGCCCCGGTAAATGCCCGCTGCCCCGCACTGCGCACCCGATAGATCAAGTCGAACGGCCTGCCCAGTCCGCGCAGCCGGTGCGCCATCGACAGCAACGGCGTCAGACCGATGCCACCGGCGATCAGCACCGTGCGTTGCGCTGACTCCTCCAGTGCGAAGTGGTTGCGCGGCTGGCTGACCGTGAGAAGGTCACCGGGCACCAGCGCATGCATCCGGGCGGATCCGCGGCCATCGGCTTCGCGCAGCACGCCGATCTGCCAGTGCCCCCGCTCGTGGGGATCACCGCACAGCGAGTACTGGCGGACAAGGTCGGGGGCAAGCCGGACATCGATATGCGAACCTGCCGAGAAGCTGGGCAAAGGCTGGTCGGTGGTCGGGCCGAGCGTCAGTTCGAGCACCTCGGGGGTTGATCGCTGCGCCGCCAGCACCCGCACCTCGAACCAGGGTGCGGGGGATGCCGCGCCGGCGCCGGCGGTCGGTGCCGGTGCGACGGATTGGCGCTTTGCGGTCGGCTTGCCGCCCGGGTGCTCGGCGACCGGGGCCGGGACGACCTCGATGGGCAGGCTCGCGAATGCCCGGATCACGTTGTTCATCGCGACGACGCCCTGCCCTTGCGGCACGAAGCGTTCGACCCGGTCGGCCAGAGCCTCGAGCAGCGCGATGATCTCGATGCGCGCCAGGTGCATGCCCATGCACATGTGGACGCCGTGGCCGAATCCCATGTGGTCATGCACGTCGCGCCGGACATCGAAGCGATCGGGCTCATGGTACTTGCGCGGATCCCGGTTGGCCGATGCGTAACAGACGAGCACGCGCGCGCCCTGCGGCAACATCACCCCGCCGATCTCGGTATCGCGGGCAACATAGCGTGAAAACAGCCGGATCGGCGACGCCAGGCGGACCACCTCCTCGACCGCGTTGGGAATCAGCGAGCGGTCGGCGCGCACCAGGTCCCACTGGTCGGGATGTTCGGCGAACAAGCCGACCGCCTGCCCGGTGGCCGAGATCGTCGTGTCCAGGCTCGGGTTGATGTAATCGCGCATCAACTGGGCGCAGGTCTGCAGCGACAGGCCGCGCGCCTGGCCGTTGCGAAAGATCTGCTGTGCCCATCCGCCCGGTTGCAAGCGCTCGGGGCGGCCTTCGGCCTCCAGGAAGCGTCGCAGGTCGCGCAGATCGGTGAACGCGGCACGGCTGCGGGCATTGTCGGGGCCAAAGAGATTGAAGGTCGCCGACGCCCAGCGCAACATGTTTTCGCGTCCGGCATCGGGCAGCCCCACCAACTCGGCCACGATCGTCACCGGCAGAAACTGGGCAAGGTCGGTCACCGCGTCGAAACGACGCCGCGCGACCAGGCCGTCGATCAAACCGCGCGCCGCGGCCTCGATACGTGGCACGTGCTCGAGCAAGGCCCCGGGCAACAGCGGTGCGCTGGTCACCGAGCGGGTCAGGTCATGGATGGGCGGATCGGAATTGAGGGTGCTGCCCACCAGCAACTCGTTCACGCGGGGCTGCAACGACAAGCCCTTGCTGGAGACGAAGTCCAGCGGCCGGCGAAGCGCCTCGCCCACCTCGTCAAAGCGGCTGAGCACGTAGGCGCCGGTGGCCGGCAGCCACGCCACCGGTCCCAATTCGCGCAGGGCCGCGTAGTGCGGATAGGGATCGGCGATCACCTCGTCACTGAACAGGTCCGGGGCATAGTGGGGAACGGTCGGCGGCGATGACATACGGGACACTCCTTGGATGCGCCTGCATCCTGGCAGGCCGGGGTTCAGGTCCGATTCTGGGTTTCGCACCCACGGCCAGCAAGTTATATAGTGCTGGAAACCGATAACCAACCGGCATATCGTCATGCAGACCCAGCAGTTGCAGATGTTGATCGCCATCGCCGAGGAAGGCAGCCTGCGGGCGGCCGCTCGCCGCCTGGGCAAATCACAACCCGCGCTGACCAAGAGCCTGCGGCTGCTGGAAGCGGAAGTGGGCACGGCGATCTTCGAGCGCACCGCCCGCGGGGTGTTGCTCACTCCCATGGGGGCGCGAATCCACCGGCGGGCCGTGTCCATCGCCCACGAAGTGCAACGCCTGCACGACGACGTGCACCAGAGCACCGGCGCCGAGTCGGGCATGGTCAGCCTCTGCGTATCCCCGGTCATGGCACACACGGTGATCCCACGCGCCGTGGCCGCGTTCCGCCAGGCGTGGCCGAACGTCCGTCTGCGCCTGGTCGACGGTATCGCGCCGGAGGCCCTGGTGTTGCTGCGCGAAGGCAGCATCGATTTGTTGGCCGGCCCGGTGCCGCTTGGCAACCTGCGCCGCGGCTTTCGCATCGATCCGCTGTTCGAGACCCGGCTGATCATCGCCACGCGGGCCACCAACCCGTTGGCCGGCGCACGATCGATCGGCGAGTTGCTGCACGGGCACTGGCTGATCATCGGCGCCGACAAGGGGCCGGGTCGGATATTCGAGTCGGCGTTTCGCGCGCTCGGGCTGGCGCCGCCGCCCGCCCGCACGAGTTCCGATTCGCTGGCCGCGACGCTGGGCATGCTCGAGGCAATGGATTGCTACTGCGTGATGCCGGCGCGCCTGTTCGATCTTCTGGATCGGCGCCTGGCCCTGGTGGCGGTGCCCATCGTCGAGCCACTGCCCGATGTCAGCCTGGGCATCGTGACCCGCGCCGATGCCGCGCTCACCCCGGCCGCCGCCGACCTGCTGCAACACCTGCGCAATGCCGCCGGGCGCACAGGCTGATTTCCGAGCCCTGGGCGATCACCCCGACGAATCACTGATGGTCGCCGCGGGGGCCGCGCAATGACGGATGCCGGTACGATCGCCGTTTCCCCGGCAGGAGAGCCCTATGCCCGCCAAGGCACGCAACGTCTTGTTCATCATGTGCGATCAACTGCGCCATGACTACCTGTCCTGCTTCGGGCATCCGCACCTGCACACCCCCCATCTCGACGCACTGGCGGCGCGCGGCGTCTGCTTCGACCGTGCGTACGTCAACTCGCCTGTCTGCGGCCCGTCGAGAATGAGCTACTACACCGGGCGTTACGTCCATGCCCACGGTGCCAGTTGGAACTTCGTGCCGCTCAAAGCCGGCGAGATGACCCTGGGCGATCACCTGCGCCCGCTTGGCGTACGCTCGGTTCTCGTCGGCAAGACCCACATGCGGGCCGACCTGGCCGGCATGTCGCGCCTGGGGATCGATCCGGCCTCGACCATTGGGGTGCGCATCGCCGAGTGCGGCTTCGATCCGTACGAGCGTGACGACGGCATTCATCCGTACTCGGGGCACGACCCGGACCCGAGCTACAACCAGTACCTGCGCGATCACGGTTACGACGGTGACAACCCGTGGGAGCGCTGGGCCAACTCGGTCACCGACGATGACGGCACGATCCGATCGGGCTGGTTCCTGAAGTATTCGTCGCACGCGGCACGCGTCGCCGAGCAGGATTCGGAGACCCCGTACATCACGCGCCGCGCGATCGACTTCATCGACCAGGCCGGCGATCAGCCGTGGTGCCTGCACGTGTCGTACATCAAGCCGCACTGGCCGTACATCGTGCCCGAGCCGTATGCCAGCCTGTACGGCCCCGAGCACGTGCTGGCGCCGGTGCGCAGCGAGGACGAGCGCCAGGATCCGCACCCGGTCTACGACGCGATGATGCAGCACCGGGTGTCCCGCACATTTGCCCGTGACGATGTCCGCGAGACGGTCATCCCGGCCTACATGGGCCTGGTCAAGCAGATCGACGACCAGATGGGGGTGTTGTTCGAGCACCTCGAGAAAACCGGCCGCATGCAGGACACGATGATCGTGTTCACCTCGGATCACGGCGACTACCTGGGCGATCACTGGCTGGGCGAAAAAGACCTGTTCCACGAGCCCGTCGTGCGCCTGCCGCTGATCATCTACGATCCGGACGCGCGGGCCGATGCGACACGCGGCAGCCGTTGTACGCAGCTGGTCGAATCGGTCGACCTGCTGCCGACCTTCGTCGACGTGTTCGGCGGCCCGGCCCAGCCGCACGTGCTCGACGGCCTGTCGCTGCGACCGCTGCTATTTGGCCAGACGCCCACGACCTGGCGCAGGCACGTGGTCTGCGAATACGACTACGCGTTCCAGGATGCGCGCATCACATTGGACATGCCGTCGCGCGAGGCGTGGCTGCGCATGGTGTTCGATGGCCGCTGGAAATACGTGCTGGCCGAGCGCTTCCGACCGATGCTGTTCGATCTGCAGACCGACCCGCAGGAGCTGCACGACCTGGGCGCCGATCCCCGCTACGCCGGCGAACGGGCCCGCCTGCACGAAGCCTTGTTCCAGTGGGCAAGGCAACCCAGGCAAAGGGTGACGGTGGCCGATGGCAGCATCGAATCGACCGAGATCCAGGCGCGGATCACCGAGGCCGGCATCCTGATCGGCTACTGGGACGAGCAGGAACTGGCCCAGGCCCGCAGCCAGCTCAAACCCCGGTTCTCGGCCACCAATCCGGCTGTTGCCGACGCGCTCGACACCTTGCTCGATAGCCCCGCCCCCCAAGGAGAGACACGATGACCCTTCCTTTGCAAGCCGGTGATCTGGACGCCGGCATCACCCCCGCCCACCAGGGCCTGGACGGCATCAGCTGGCACATCCTGGGCCAGATCTATGTCCCCAAGCACCTGTCCGCCGACAGCTTCTCCTGGCATGCGACGTTTCCGATCGAGACCTTCGTGCCGCCCCACCTGCACACCACGCAGGACGAGTACATCTACCTGCTCGACGGACGGATCGATCTGTTGCTGGACAAAAAGCAGGTCAGCGCACAGGCCGGCGACCTGGTGCGCATGCCGCGCGGGATCCCGCACGGTTTTTACAACAACTCCGGCAAGCCGGTCACCTGTTTGTTCTGGGTCAGTCCGACCGGCAAGCTGTTCGAGCTGTACAAGCGGATCCACGGGATGGCCACGCCCGCCGAGGTGATGCCCGTCGCGCGCGAGCATGAAGTGATCTTTCTGCCGCCGGTCTCCGCCGCCCGGCCCGCCTGACGACGACCGACCAGAGGCCGCTATGGGCGTCCGTCAGCAGGCAATTGGCGGATCAGCGACAGCATCGCGTCCACCGCCAGTTGGGCATCGTGGGCGGTGATCGATTCGAGCGGATTGTGGCTGATGCCGGCATTGTCGCCGCGCACGAACAACATGCCCTGCGGCATGATCTCGTGCAGGCGCATCGCGTCGTGGCCGGCGCCGCTGGACAGGTCATGCACCGGCAGGCCCTGTGCCGCCACCGCCTCGCGCCAGCGTTGCTGCCAGCTTGGTGCGCAAGGCGCGGCCGGCACCCGCATCGTCTGCTCGACCGTGTACGACAGGCCGCGCCGCTCGCAGACCTGTTGCAGCCGGGCGAGCACATCGTCGGTGCACGCGTCGCGAACCTCGTCGGTCGTGGCGCGGATGTCCAGGCTGAAGCGGCAGCAGCCGGGAATCACGTTGATCGAACCACCCGGCACTTCCAGCAACCCGACGGTGCCGACCAGGTCGGGCACGGCGCTGGCGCGCGTTTCCAGGTAGACCATCAGCTCGGCCGCGGCGGCCGCCGCGTCCCGGCGCGAGTCCATCGGGGTCGTGCCGGCGTGGCCGGCCATCCCGGTGATCTCGACCAGGTAGCGCACGCCGCCGTTGATCGACGTGACCACCCCCAGTGGCAGCTTGAGTTCGTTCAGCACCGGGCCCTGTTCGATGTGCACCTCGACGAATCCGAGGTAGCGGGCGGGATCGCGGGCGATCGCCGCAATGCCGGCCGGATCGAGCCCGGCGGCGACGATCGCCTCGCGCATCGTCACGCCCTGGGCATCACGCTGCTCGAGCCACGCCGGATCGAAGCGGCCGATCAGCGCCGACGCGCACAGAAAGCTCGAGTGAAAGCGCTGGCCCTCTTCCTCGGCAAAGGCCACGACCTCGATGCCGACCGGCGCCCGCTCCCCGGCTTCGTGCAGCGCCCGAACCGCGGCCATCGGCACGAGGACGCCCAGGCGGCCGTCGTACTTGCCGCCGTTGCGCACGGTGTCGTAGTGGCTGCCGGTCAACAGCCGCCGGGCTTGCGGGTCATGGCCCCGGTACAGGCCCACGACATTGCCCAGCGCGTCGCGCCCGACCTCGTCGAAACCCGATTCGTGCATCCACGCGATCAACTGCTGCGCGCAGGCCTGGTGGGCGGCAGTCAGGTAGGTGACCGTCAGTTGGCCCCGCTCGGCAAAGCCGGGGTCGGAATGGCGGGCCAGTGCCTCGGCCTGGTCCCACAGCCGGTTGCCCTGGTCGGGCTGCGTGCCGAGCAGCCGGTCCAGCGCGAGCCGGGCGATCCGGTCGGGTTCGCGCATCGCCTCGGCCCATTCGAAATCCGCCGGCTGGCCCAGACGGCGCTGCAGGCGCTCGAGCACCTGCGCCCCCGTGAGACCGGTGCCACGGGGGCCGCCCAGCGCGAGCACGAACGCGAAGCCGAAACGCGCCTCGTAGGCCATCAGGCCTTCGGTGAGCGCGGCCCGCTCGCCTTCCTCGAGCGCCACGCGAAAAAGCGGATCGGCGATCCCGTTGTCGACCAGGCGGACCGCGTGCGCAAGCACCAGCGACCGTTGAGCATCCTCATCGAGATCGCGCACCGCCCGCGTCAGCGCAGTGTGCCAGGCCGCCGCGCTGGTCAGCGGCCGTCGTGCCGCGACCGCCGCGGCGACCGGACAACGCGGGCCGTAGACACCGGTCAGCAGGTCGGTCAACGCCGCCGGGGCGGCATCATCGAGTTGGGCAAGGGTCAGGGCCACGCGCGGGACTCCGCAGGAAATGATGAGCCAGTGTAACGCCCGCCCCGCCAGACGGCGCGAAGGCGCGGACCCAGGCCGGGGATCAGGCCGGGGATCAGGCCGGGGATCAGGCCGGAATTCCGGCCAGGGTCAAGGCTCAGGTGTTCTCGCGCCAGGCGGCGACGAATCCGCGGGCGCGCTGCCCGACCCGGGCCGCCGAGTCGCCAGGCTTGTACAGCGCCGAGCCCAGCCCGAAGCCGGTGGCACCCGCGCCGATCCACGCCGCCAGTGAACCGGTGTCGATGCCGCCTACCGGCAGCAGTCGCGTGCCGACAGGCAACACCGCCCGCATCGCCTTGAGCCCCGCGGGCTGGATCACCTCGGCCGGAAAAAGCTTCAGGGCATCGGCACCCGCGGCCAGCGCGCCGAACGCCTCGGTCGGGGTCATCACCCCGGGGATCCAGGCCGCTTCGCCGGCCCGCGCCACCTCACCCACGTCGGGCTGCCAGTTGGGCGCGACGATCATCCGCGCACCGGTGCCAAGCACGGCGCGCGCCTGCTCGGCATCGAGCACCGTGCCTGCACCGATCAGGACCGGACGCCCCGCCTGCCCCCCGCCGGCCTGCACGGCCAGCGACAGACTGCGCAGCGGATCCGGCGAATTGAGCGGGATCTCGATCAACGTGAAGCCGGCATCGATCAGCGCCGCCACGATCCCGGCGACCTCGCCGGGCTGCACCCCGCGCAGGATCGCCACCAGCGGCAATTGGGCAAACGCCTCGTCGAAAATCCTCATCGCACCAGTCCTCGTTTGCGGGCCAGCGCAAGCTGCCCGAGCACCGCCAGGTCGGAACCGGCCACCCGGCCGGACACGCCGAACACCTCCAGCGCCCGGCGATAGCGCGCAACCAGCGGCCCGCTGCCCACCAGGTGCACCGGCGAATCATCGTCACCGGCCAGCGCGGCCGCCAATTCGTCGCCGATCAACAGCCCGGACAGATAGTCGGCCAGGTCCGTGGCCGGCATCCGCTCGAACAAGCCAAGCGTACGCACCGCGAACAACTGCTGCAGCAACGAAGCCGCGCCCGAGCGTCTGTCGTTCAATCCCTTGTCGAATGCGGCCGGATCGGCCGCGCCGGGGCGCATCAGGCGACCGAGGATCGAGTGCTCGCGCAGCACCGCGTAGCACTCGCCGGTCATGTAGGTGCGAAACCCCTCGATGCCGCGCTGCCCGATACGCGCCCACTTGCTGTGCGTTCCCGGCAGCAGCACCCGGGCGGGCAAGGCCGGCGCCAGAGAGAGCAGGCCCAGCAACTGGGTCTCCTCGCCGCGCATCACGTCGGGGGCGCGATCATCGGCCAGGTCGGCCAGACCCGGCACGAAATGCAGCAGGCGCCCGTTGCCGACCGGGTGCGCGCGCATCGCGCCGGCCAGGCTGTCGCCATCGGCCGGCAGCGCCTGATAATCGAGTTCGAGCCAGCCGTTGCGACTGGTGATCATCCCCGAGAGCACCACGGGCAGTGTCGGCCACTGCGCGAGCCAGGCTTGCAGCCGCTGGTGGAACAGCGTCTCGAAGCCGCCCGGGGCCACCGACAAGATGCCGTCGCCGGTCTCGATCCGGGCCAGCACCGCACCCGCCGCAACGACCAGATAAGCCCGAAAACGGCTGGTGCCCCAGTCGACGCCGAGCAGCACCGGGGGGATCATGGCCGCCACGAGTCGATAAATGACACCAGGCGTTCGGCCGCCTTTTGCAACGTGGGCGGGGACACGCCAAAGCAAAGCCGCATCCAGCCCTCGCCCGCGGGCCCGAACGCCGACCCGGGTGCGATCGCCACCCCGGTGGCATCG
>JAWKYE010000036.1:0-69760 GCA_041396665.1 Burkholderiaceae bacterium | reverse complement strand
AGAGTAGACAATTGCTGATGCCTGCCTGGCTGCCATCCGAGCTCTCGCCGACGCTCGCGGTCGGCCTGATCATCCTGTCGTTCTTCACGTCGGCGTTCACCGCGGCGGTCGGCGTCGGCGGCGGAGTGGCCCTGATCACCGTGTTGTTGCTGGTCCTGCCGCCGCTGGTCGTGTTGCCGCTGCACGGCATCGTTCAGGCGGGCAGCAACCTGGGCAGGGCCTACGTGATGCGCGACTCGGTGCACTGGCGGATCACCCGCTGGTTCGCGATGGGCTCGATCATCGGGGTCGTGCTGGCCGGGCTGGTGTTCGTCAATCTGCCGCCCAAGGTCCTGCTGATCGC
This sequence comes from Burkholderiaceae bacterium, assembly GCA_041396665.1. Classification (GTDB taxonomy): domain Bacteria; phylum Pseudomonadota; class Gammaproteobacteria; order Burkholderiales; family Burkholderiaceae_E; genus JAUIAI01. The sequence continues at coordinate 69,417 of JAWKYE010000036.1, read as the reverse complement.
GTTGTCATTGTTCATTCTCTGGTCGCTCTGGGCGCCCCGGTTCAAGGCCTCCAGCCTGCCGGTGCCCGGTTATGCCGGCGTGGGCCTGGTCGCCACCTTCCTGACGATGTTCCTGGGCGCCACCGGACCGCTGGTGGCCGCGTTCTGGGACCCGGCAAGGCTCGGACGGCACGGGGTCGTCGCCACGCACGGGGCGGCGATGTCGGTGCAGCACCTGCTCAAGGTCGCGGCCTTTGGCTACCTGGGCTTCGCGTTCGGCCAGTGGCTGCCGCTGATCGGTGCGATGATCGTCACCGGTTATCTTGGCACGCTGGTCGGCAAGCGGGTGCTGGGCTGGCTGCCCGAGGCCCAGTTCGCCAGAATCTTCAAATGGACCCTGACCTTGCTCGCGCTGCGCCTGCTGTGGTCGGGGCTCACCCGGTCCTGACGACTTGTCCGGACCAGGCCCTGCCCAAGGAGAAACCTCAATGCTGATCGCCGATGCCCGAATTCACTGCCTGCGGATTCCGTTCGAGGACGGCAGCCGCGGCGAGGGCCTGATGCCGTCGCGCTGGACGCATCTGGACATGGTGTTGCTGCGACTCGAGACCGGCGACGGACTGGTTGGCTGGGGCGAAGCCTTCTCGTATGCCTGCCGCACCGCGACGGCAGCCGCGCTGAAGGACATGGTGTTGCCCCTGGTGGTCGGCCAGACCGTCACCGACGTGGCGGCATTCACCCGGGGGTTGCAGCAGAAACTGCACCTGCAAGGGCGGTTCGGCATCACCAGCTTCGCGCTGTCGGCGGTCGATATCGCGCTGGTCGATCTGGCAGTCGCGTGCCGCGGGCCAGTCGGTGGCGCAGTGGCTGGGCGGGGGTCCGGCGAACGCAGCTACCGGCCTATGCCAGCCTGGTGCGCTACGGCGATCCGCAGCAGGTTGCGCAGTTCGTCGACAAGGCCCTGTGCGCAGGGCTACCAGAGCATCAAGCTGCACGAGATCACCCAGCCGGCGATTACGGCCGCGCGCGAGGCGGCGCCGGCACTGCCGCGGCTGGTCACCGATGTCAACTGCAACTGGTCGATGGACGAGGCGCGCCGGCTGCTGCCGGCGATGCGCGACATGGACCTGTACTGGGTCGAGGGCCGGTCTATCCGCCCGACGATGCCAAGGTGTTGGCATCGCTGCAGCGGCACTGGCGTGGCCATGGCCAGTGGTGAGAACGCGGCGACCAGCGAGGGCTTTCCGGGATCTGGCCGGTGCGATCCGCTTCGTGCAGCCCAGCGTCACCAAGGTCGGCGGCATCACCGAACTGGTGGCGGTGTGCGATCTGGCCCGCGAGCGCGGCTCGGTGGTGATGCCCCACTCGCCGTACTTCGGCCCCGGTTACTGGGCCACGTTGCAGGTGATGGCCGCACGCGATGAATGAGCTGTTCAGTGCCTGTTCATCGAGCCGCAGGCCTGGCTCGATGACGGCATCCCGTTGCCGGGGCAGGGCAGTGTCCAGGTACCGCAGGGGACCGGCCTCGGTTTCGAGCCCGATCCGGTGCTGCTCAGACCTACGCGGCCTGATCCGCGGGCAATCGACGCAACGGCCATTCAACGCTCGAACCGGGTCAGCGACCCGGTCCCCGCTCGAGCGCCGGGTAACCGGCCATCGAACACCTGCACCCCGTTGACCCAGACCCCGTGCACACCGACCGGTGCGCGTCATCTTGCGGCTGCCGCCACCGGGCAGATCGTCGGCCGAGAGCAGCGGCGACAGGCCGACTTTTCGGATCGAACAGCAGCAGGTCGGCCCAATGCCCGACCTCGAGGCTGCCGCGCTCGGGAATGCGGAACTTGCGTGCGGGAGTCGCTGGTCAGCTTGCGGACCGCCTCCTCGAGACGTAGTACGCCGGTTTCACGCACCCAGTGCGATAACAGGTAAAGGCCAAAGCCGGCGTCGCAGAAATACACGAGGTGCGCGCCCGCATCGGACAGCGCGATCACCCCGGCCGGGTGACGCAGCAACGGCGCGACGCCGGCATCGTTGTTCTGAAAGAGCTTGGCCAGGAACGGCGTCTTCAGTTGCTCGGCCAGCGCCATGTCGAAGAACTGGTCCAGCGGGTCCTTGCCGCTTTCGCGGGCCCAGTCGGTGATCGGCCGTCCGCCCGTTTCAATCTTGCTCCAATCGCCGAAGAACAGGATGCCCTCGCGGGGATTGGCCAGGTTCTCGCGAAACCGCTGGCGGAACGCCGGATCGGCGTAGACCTTGGCGATCGCGTCGGAGGACTGGCCGGCGATGCGGTCGAACGCATCGTGCGAGAGCAGCAGGTAGGGATCGAGCAGATCGAAATTGAATGACAGTGGCTGGCACGAGGTCTGGATGTAGACCTCGTGACCGCGCTCCAGTGCGTCGGCGCAGCGCTCGTAGTAGCGCTTGCTGACTTCCGGCTTGGCATCATTGAACATCGTCAGCACCGTCGAGATGAACATCGGGCGGCCGGTGCTCTGGGCCATCGACTCCATGAACTCGGGAGTGATCCGCGGGCCGGTAGCCATCATGAAGACGCCCTTGCCATCGTCAGCCATGGTTTCCACCAACTGGCGCAGTTCATCGTCCGAGGCGATCGTCGAGGGCATGGGGGCGCCCGCGTGGCCGAAGTGATTCGGTGAGAACGACGAGGCAAAGCCGATCGCGCCAGCCTGCATCGCCTCGCGCACCTGGGCCCGCATGGCCGCCATGTCCTCGTCGGTCGGCCTGGCCTGGCTGGAGGCGCGCTCGCCCATCACCGCGGTTCGGATCACCGAGTGTCCGGCAAAGACCGCGACGTTCAGGTGCGGCTGGCGACTGCGCAGGAACTCGAGATACTCGGGAAAGGTTTCGAAGCCCCATTGCGTGCCGGTGACGAGCGCGTTCAGGTCCATGCCCTCGACGACCGACAGGTTGCGCATCAGCGTCTCGCGCAGCGGCGCCGGGCAGGGCGCGATGCCAAAGCCGCAGTTGCCCAGCAGCGCCGTGGTGACCCCCAGCGCGGGCGAAGGGGTCATCACCGGGTCCCAGGTGACCTGCGCATCGTAGTGGGTGTGCACATCGATGATGCCCGGCATCAGGGCCAGGCCGTCGGCCTCAATGGTCTGGTGTGCAGGTTCGCTGTTCGCGCCGACGGACACGATGCGTCCCTCGTGAATACCGACATCGGCCACGAGGCCGGGCGAGCCGAGGCCGTCGTGAACCGTGGCACCGCGAATGAGCAGATCGATGGGCATGTTGTCTCCATGGGTTGGCGGCCGGTGACGCTTTAAGGCCATCGGCCTAGGCGATGCGATCAATTGTACGGTCGGGCGGACGGGATCAAGCTTTGTGCTCAGTTCAATCCATGGAGAGTCGCATGAGCCGCCCGTCGCAACACCCCGCCAGCGGACAGGGGATGACCGAGTACATCGTGATCGTCGCCTTGATCGCCGTCGCGGCCATCGGCACCTATTCGCTGCTGGGCCAGACCGTTCGCAGCCAGACCGCCGGTCTGGCACTGGAGATTTCCGGGCAGAGCGCGCAGCCGGCCATCTCCGAAGCCGGCACCACGGCCACCAACTCGCAGACCCAGGCCAACCAGCGCAAGGGCCTGAACAACTGCGAACTGAACAACCACTGAGGCCACTCCATGACGCGCGCGTGCTCTTGCCGGCATCGACAGGTCGGCCAGGCCCTGCTGCTGGGGCTGGCGCTGCTGATCGTCGGGGCTGCGGCGCTGATCCTGGCATTCAACTCCGGCCAGCACCTGGCCACCAAGGAGCGTCTGGTTCACGCGGCCGATGCCGCAGCATTCAGTGCGGCCTCGTGGCGGGCCCGGGTTTTCAACTACCTCGCCTATTCCAATCGCGCGATCATCGCGCAGGAGGTCGCCGTCGCGCAGGCCCTGACGCTCGAATCCTGGGCGCTGTACTTCGAGGAGTTCACCGAGACCGTTCGCGAACTCACCCAGTACTTTCCACCGGCGGCCGTCTTCACGACAGCGGTAGCGCGGGCGGCCGAGGTGTCGCGCGAGGTCACCGCGGCCGCGGCCGCCACCGAGATCCTGCTGCGCGATGCGCCGCAGGTTGGCTACAAGAGTCTGCTCGTGCGCAGCCAGGCGCTGCTGGCCAACGCCGCCGGTACGTTCGGCGCCGGCGCGGTCGCGCTCGAAGTGGCGCAGGCCAACGATCCGCGGTTTTTCGCGTTCGCGCTGCCCGATGACGACGCGTATCGCCAGTTCAGCCGGGTCTACGAATCCGATGCCGACCGGGAAAGGCTCAAGGACCTGGTCGTTCGTTCGCTCGACCCGTTTTCGTCTGGCAGCCGCGGTACCGACATGGTGATGCCGGTACCGGCCGGCTGCCTGGTTGGCAGCCCGTCGCCCGCCGATTGGTTCGTCCAGTTCCGCAAGCGTGGCGGTACCCACCTGGCGCCCGGGCTCGATCGCTGGGAGGCGGCCGACACCGGTTCGTTGCACGACAGCGTCCGCCGGCGCTTCTTCGGTGGTTGTTCCCGTCGCGAGGTCTACCCGATCGGCTGGGGTGCCACCGAGGCCGGCGTCGATCGCCCGACCGACAGCCTCGTGGCAAACCCCGGCGGCGTGCGTACCAACCCGATCGCCACCAGCCGGGCCGAGGACGACATGGGCAACGGTGACACGCAGGAGCACAGGGTCACCGGCATCGGCCGGGTCCGTGAACTGAACTACCCGGCGCTGGCAAACGACCGGTTTCCGCGCAGCAGGCTGGTCGTTCTGGCGTCGGTCGGGCAGGCGCGTATCCGCGATGCGGCGCAGGCGCGGCTTGCCGCCGGGCGCCTGCTGGGGCGGGTCGCGTTGCCGGGCTCGCGCCAGTGGGCTATCGCCGGCGCCGAGGTCTATTTCCGGCGCCCACCCGGGTCGGGCCGCGACCAGGAGTTGGCCAGCTTTTACAACCCTTACTGGCAGGCGCGCCTCGCTCCGCTGACCGATGCCGACCGCAACCGGGCCGACGGCTATGTCAACCGTTGAACGGCGCCTGCGCGCCCGCGGCCAGGCGATCGTCGAATCGCTGCTGGCACTGGCGGTGCTGGCGGCGCTCGTGCTGGCCACCCTGATGATCGCGCGACTACACGAGGTCGATCGGGCCGCCTCTCGGATGGCTGCCCGGATGGCCTTCGACTGCGCGATCCGGCCGGACCAATGCGCCCCTGCATCCGGCTCCGCGCTGGCCACCGGCCCGCGCCCACGGCAGTATCTGGCCGAGGGGCCGAACAGCCTTTCCAACCCGGCCTTTTGGCGTACCCGCGCCGGTACCCCGTTGATCAACGCCGATGCACCGGTGTTGATCGAGCGCGCAGGCCTGTCGTTCGACGCTGGCCTGGGCGTCGCCGCGCGCGGCGCGGCCTCTGGCGCGGGGAGCGCATTGCAGGTGCTGAGCCGCCTGGCCGGTCCGGACCGGTTTGGCCTGCAACTACAGGGCGGATTGGTGGCCCACCAGGTTCGACTACCCGTAATGGCCGACGCACCGGCGTTCCCCGCCGGCAGCCTGCTCTCGGCAATGTCCCTGACCCTGCAGGCACGCAGCGCGATTCTCACCGACGACTGGAACGCCCGGGCCCCGCATGGTGCGGGGGCCGATACCGTCGATACCCGTGTCGCCCAGGGGCAGCGGCTCGCCGCCTGGATTGAACGCGGTCACGAGATCGCCTACGCGCCAACCCGTGCCTTCATGGTCCTGATGCACGGCCTGATGCTGGAAGGTGATCCGGACGATTTTCACCATCACGAAATCGATGTCGACCTGATTCCTGCCGACCGGGAGGGGCCGTGAACCGGCGCCTGCTTCGGCCAGGCGTGGCAGCGGTGTTGTCGCTGGTCTCGATCGGCGTTGCCTCGGCCGAGCCGGCGGTGGACGAATCGTTGCGGCGCCTGCCCGGTTGGGCGCGCGCCATGGTCGGCGCCGCGCCCGTCAGCCAGCTGGCGACCGAACGCGGCCATCGGCGCGCCGTCTGGATCCAGGCCTCGCCGTTGTCGCCAGCCGCGCTCGCGGGCGGCTGGCGCCGCCGAAGACCACGACAGCGCTGGCCCTGTCCGGCAACCAGGCGTTCGGGGCTGGCAGCTCGTGTCGGGGTGGTCCGACGGCGCATTGGCCACCGTGCAATGGCGTGCGCAGGGCCGGGGGTCGTTGGTGGTCACGTCGTTGCCTCGAACCGCTTGCCGGCGCAGGTCCGCACGCCGGGTCGGCACCGGCTCTGCCAGCCTGGCTGACGTTCCTACCCAGCCCCTGGACCCAGCGGTCGCGCTCGACGGTCAGCAGGTGAGCACCGTGGCGGCGCTACTGGCGCGGCCGATCGCGACCGCCCGGCAATTGGTCGTCGAGCAGGCGATGCGGGCCGGTCTGAGCCCGGCGGCCGATGGTGGGCCGCTCGAGATGGTCCGGCGGTTGCCGGCGATCGGGGCGCCCGGCTACTGGTCTTCAGAGGGCGCGGGCGCGAGGCGGTGGTCACGCTGGTGGCCTCGGGGCCCAACACCGAGGTCGTCGTCCATCTACGCGAGCGCATGCCATGACCCAACCCCATCCATCCGGCCAATCCAGTGCCGAGTACCTAGTCGTCGTACTCACTGTCGTGCTGATCTTCTTTGCCGGCCAGGGCAACCTGGTGCAGCGGCTGTTGTCCGCGATCGGCACGGCCTTCGAGCGCTTCTCGTTCCTGCTGGCGCTGCCGTCATGAGCCGGCCAACGATTCATGGCGGGCCGCCGCCCGGTGCGCAGACAGGCCGACGCTGGATCACCGCGGTACTCTGGGTCGGCGCCGTCGTCTTCGGCCTGATCGGGGTCTACGGCACACGCGGCTATATCGCCAACCGCCTGGATGCGGAGCGCGCCCGGCTCGCCGACCAGCAACGGATGGTGGCGGCGGTCGTGGCCGGCAAGGACCTGCCGGCCGGCACCGTGGTCAGCACCGAATCGATGGCTGTGCGCGAGGTGCCGGCCCGGTTCTTTTCGGCCTCGATGATTGCCGCCGACGATTTCGACGCCTTTGCCGGCCAGCGCCTGCAACTGGCGATGGCCGGTGGCGAACCCTTGCTGCGCACCGCGCTGGGTTCGCCGCAGGGCGCGTTCTCGGACCGGGTGGCCCCCGGCATCCGTGCGATGACGATCCAGGTGGATGAAGTCAACTCGGTGTCCGGCATGCTGCGTCCCGGCGACCGGATCGACCTGTTGTTTTCCACCAATCTGCCGATGCCGGGAAGGCCGCGCTCGGGCGAGATCGCCGCGCCGCTGATGCAGGACCTGCTCGTGCTGGCCACCGGCTCACAGACCGCAGGGCCCAACGATGCCGCGTCGGCCGATCGCTTCACCACGATCACCGTCGAAGTGACCCCGGTACAGGCGCAAAAGCTGGTGCTGGCCCAACGCGGTGGCCGCCTGACCGCGCTGCTACGCAACTCCCAGGATAGGCGCGCGATGGACCAGCGCGCCATGGACTTGTTCGCTCTACTCGGGATCGAACCGGCAGTGCCGGCCATCAAGCGCAGTGGGCCGGAGATGATCATTGGCGGCCAGGGGCGGCTGGCCGTGCAGGTTCCCGTCGTGGCCGAACAACCATGAGGCGGCCGGCAGACCGGCTGAGCGCGATCGTGCTGGCCGTGGGCTCGCTCGGCATGCCCGTGGTCGCTGCCGGGCCGGCCGTCGAGCCACTGCCGATCGAGGCGATCACACTGCCCATTGGTCACGCCCGGGTGCTTGACAGCGGCCCCGTGCGCCGTATCGCGGTGGGCAATGGCAAGATCATCCAGGCCACGGCGCTCGACCAGAGCCAGGTATTGCTGCTGCCCGAGGCCGAGGGCCAGAGCAGCCTGCACCTCTGGCCCAGGCGGAACCCGATGCGCCGCTACCTGATCACGGTCGTGCCGCGCGACTTATCCGGGCAATTGGACGAGATCCGCCAGATGATCGGCCCGGCCTCCAACCTGCGTGTGCGCCAGGCGGGCGAAGCGCTGTTGATCGAGGGCGAAGGGCTCAGCGTCGCCCAGCAGGGTCAGTTGCAGGCGATTGTCAAGCGCCATCCCCAGGTGATCGACATGGCGAGCCAGCCCGGATCCGAGCGGATGATCGCGATGGATGTGCAGGTGATCGAGATCAAGAAAAGCGTGCTCAAGAAGATCGGCGTGCGCTGGAGCGGCAGTTCGGCCGGGCCGTCATTCGGTGTCATCGGCGACCTGCATCGCAGCCAGGCTCTGACCCAGGGCACTTTGGCCAGTGAGCTGGGCCTCGTCGCCCGACCGGCGGTGTCACCGTTCGCCACCACGTTCGGTATCGCCAGCAGCATCAGCTCGATGCTCGACTACCTCGTTCAGAACGGCGATGCGGTGATCCTGGCCGAACCGCGGCTGTCCTGCCGCAGCGGTGGCAGCGCGCGCTTCGTTGCGGGCGGAGAGTTGCCGATCCCGACCACCGGTGGTCTCGGCGCGGTGACCGTGAGCTTCAAGGAGTACGGGGTCAAGTTCGATTTCTCGCCCACCGCCGGAAGCGACGGCATGATCGCTGCCCAGATCGCCACCGAAGTGTCCGCCATCGACTTCGAGGTGCAGGTCAAGGAGGTGCCCGGCCTGATCAAGCGGCGCGCCGAGACCGAGGTGAATCTGCAGGAGAACCAGACCCTGGTCATCGCCGGCCTGTTGTCCGAGGACACCTCCCGGCACGTGGACAAGGTGCACGGGCTGGGTGACATCCCGATCCTCGGGCAATTGTTTCGCTCGCGGGACTATCGCGCGAGCCAGACCGACCTCGCGGTGTTCGTGACCCCCCGCTTCGTCAATGATCCGGCCACGGATGCCGCGGTGCGCCCCTCCGGCGGCCAGGCCATCCCCGATGCGCAGGCTGCCCGCGACGCGTCGTTGCGCCTGCAGATCCTCGAGTAAACCCGATGAACCAACGGCTGCAGGCCTCCAGGCCATGACGACGATGACCATCGAAGCGCCGGGCCGCCACCCCGAGGCGGTCGCCCTGACCCGATTCCCCTGCGCCATCGGTCGCCACGAAGCCTGCGTCGTGCGCCTGCCCAGCTGGCGGGTTGCCCGGCACCATGCCGAGCTTCGCCTGCACGGCCGAGCGATCTCGATCGTCGACCTGGGCAGCCTGGGCGGCACCTGGATCAACGGCGAGCGGGTCAACGAATTCGGGCCGCTGACCGACGAGGACGAGATCCGGATCGCCGGCTTCAGCCTGCGCCTGGACGGCGTCACCGGCCTGCCCGGTTCCGGATCGTCGCAGCTGTCGACCCATGAACCGCTCGCCGATGCGGATCGGGCCGGTGCAGCCGAAGTCGCCATGTCCGACAATGCCGACAGCCTGCTCGATGCGCGGCGTCGTCTGCACCGCGAGCTGCTGGCCCGGATGGACCTGCGCCGCCAGGAGATCCGTCACCTGGATCCGATCCAGTTGCGCGAGCAGGTCGGCCTGCTGCTGGACCAGCTGATCGAGCAGGACGACGCCTGGCGCGGTTCGGCGCGCGCCCCGACTTTGCGTGCGGCAGTACTGGACGAGGCTGTCGGCCTGGGGGTGCTGGAGCCCTTGCTCGCCCGCGCGGACATCACCGAGATCATGGTCAATGGGACGGCGCCCCTGCACATCGAGCGGGCAGGGCTGCTCGAGCAGACCGACCTGCGCTTCAGTAGTGACGATGCGATCCGTTCGGTGATCGATCGCATCGTCAGTCCGCTGGGTCGTCGGATCGACGAAGCGTCGCCGATGGTCGACGCCCGGCTGCCCGACGGCTCCCGGGTCAATGCTGTCATCCCGCCGCTCGCGCTGCAGGGGCCGATCATCACGATCCGACGATTCAACGCGCGACGATTCACCGAATCCGACCTCGTCGAGCGGGGCAGTGCCTCTATCGCCATGATGCGTTTCCTTGGCTGGTGCGTCGAGAACCGCTGCAACATCGTCGTGTCGGGAGGGACCGGCTCGGGAAAAACGACGCTGCTCAACGTGTTGTCCAACCGGATTCCGGCCGGCGAACGCATCCTGACGATCGAGGATGCCGCCGAGTTGCGACTGGGCCATCGCAACCTGGTCAGCCTCGAGGCCCGCCCGCCCAATGCCGAAAACCGTGGCACGGTCACGATCCGCGATCTCGTGCGTAACGCACTGCGGATGCGCCCGGACCGGATCGTGGTCGGCGAGTGTCGCGGCGGCGAGGCCATCGACATGTTGCAGGCGATGAATACCGGCCACGATGGCTCGCTGACCACGGTGCACGCGAACTCGGCACGCGACGCGCTCGCGCGGCTGGAAGTGATGGTGCTGATGTCGGGGGTCGAACTGCCGAGCATTGCGATCCGCGAGCAGATCGCCTCGGCCGTCGATCTGATCGTGCATCAATCCCGGGGACGGGACGGGCGGCGACGGATCATCGAGGTGGTCGAGGTCGCCGGTCTCGAGTCCGGACGCATCCAGGTGCAACCGCTGTTCCGTTACGGCCGGCTGGACGACGGCACCGAGGGTTTCCTGGATGCCCTGCATGTGCCTGCCCTGCTGGATGCGCTCGATCTGCCCGCCGGGGCGCCGATACGTGCGTTGTTTGCGAACGCCGGGGGATCCTGATGCCGACGACACTCGATTGGGTCTTGTTCATCGCAGGTGTGCTGACGTTCGTCGGCATCTACGTCACCCTGCGGCGGCTGGGCGGGCGCTACCGTCTGCATTTCCAGCATACGGTCGGCACCGAGATGGGTCGCTCGTTCCTCTTCATCGATGCCAATCGCCTGATGTGGTTCAACCTGCTCCTCGCGATGGTCGTCGTCTCGGCGGCCATTGCCACGACCGGTTCGATCTGGGTCGCGGCCCTGGCTGCCTCGCTCGCCGGCATTCTGCCGCGCGTCCTGCTCTGGCGGATCCGGGTGCTGCGCCAGCGGCACTTTCGCGCGCAGTTGCCCGAGATGATCGGCATGCTCGCCAGCAGTCTCAAGGCCGGGGTCGGACTGTCGACGGCATTGGCCGACCTGGCCGGCCAGGTGCCGGCGCCGATGCGCCAGGAACTGAGTCTGATGTTGCGCGAACAGCGACTGGGCTCGACGCTGGACCAGGCGTTCGCCGGCCTCGAACGGCGCATGCCGCTCGAGGAAACACGCCTGCTGGTTTCAGCGGTCCGGATCGGGCTCAAAGCGGGAGGAGGGATGGCCGGCACGCTCGAGTCGCTGGCTGCGGCGTTGCGCCGGCGGCTGTTGCTCGAGGGCAAGATCCGGGCGCTGACCGCCCAGGCCAAGATGCAGGCCTGGGTCATGGGCCTGCTGCCCTTCGGCGTGCTTGCCGCGATGGTGCTGCTCGATCCCCTGGTTGGCCAACTCTACTTCGCGCATCCCGCGGGCTGGATCGTCCTGGGCATCGTCGCCGTGCTCCAGGCGGTAGGTGCCTGGGTGATCCGGCGGATGGTGAGTATCGAGATCTGACCATGCTCATCGCCGATGCCCGTTGGGACATGCTCGTCGCGTTGCTGGCACCCTGGTTCGCGCCGGCCGCGTCGGGGGTCGGTTTGCTGCTCGGCTTGGTCGCCATGACGCGTGGCGCACGGGAATCACTGGGTCGCCAGCAGATGCCCGAGCAACCGCCACCGATCTGGCAGCGGGTGCGCTGGGTGATCCTGATGTTCGAGGCGCCGGTGGCGGCCTGTCTGCCCACGACCTGGCGGGTTCGCTTGCAGGCCAGGTTACGCGAGGCCGGTCTCGAGTTGGCGCTGACGCCTGAGCGCTTCGTGTCCGGCCAGGTGCTGTGCGCGCTGACGCTGGGGCTTGGCACTTGGGCGGCTTTGCAGCTCATCGGCGCGGGCGCCTGGCCCGTATCACTCGCGGTGCTGCTCGGGTTCTACCTGCCGGCCGCCCGGCTGCGCGATGCGATCGCCGCTCGCCGCCGCAGCTTGGTTCGAGATCTGCCCACGATGCTCGACCTGGTGGTGTTGTCGGTCCAGGGTGGGGCGGGATTGTCACAAGCGTTGGCATTGGCGGTCGACCGCGGACCCGCCGGCCCGATGCGCGAGGAGTTGTCCCGCGTTTTGCGTGAGGTGAGAGCGGGCCGGCCGCGCCAGGAGGCGCTGCGTTCGATGGCCGACCGACATCCGGAGCCCGGCCTGCGTCACGCCGTCGGTGCGCTCGTGATGGCCGAGCGTCACGGGGCCGATCTGTCGCTGATCCTGACCGCCCAGGCCGACCAGCGCCGCCAGGAGCGTTTTCTGGAAGCCGAGCGAATCGCGATGCAGGCACCCGTCAAGCTGCTGTTGCCACTGGTTGTCTTCATTTTTCCCGGCACCTTCCTGATTCTCATGTACCCGGTTGCGATGCAACTGCTTGCCGAGGGCTTTCTCGGATGAGGCCTGGCGATCGGATCGACTGGGTAGCGACGCGGCTGGTTTGCCCGAGCCGCGGCGGGCGCGCCGGTCCGGCCGTGCTGGTGGCCGATACATTCGGCGCGCGGCTGCGTGGACTGCTGGGGCGACAGGCATTGCTCGAGCAAGGCGGGTTGTTGCTGACGCCGTGCTGCGCGGTCCATACGCTGGGCATGCACCGGCAACTCGATCTGCTGTTTCTCGATCTGCGCGGCTCGATCATTGCCGTGGCGGCGTCGCTTGGGCCGCGACGATGGCGTGCCTGCGCGGGCGCCCATTCGGTGCTGGAGCTCGCTGCCGGCGGCCTTGTCCACTGGCAGGCTCGGATCGGCGAATCGCTTCACCTCGTGCCGCGTGACACCGCGGCCATGTCTTTGCGTCCACCAAGGAGCAGTTCACCATGAAATCCAAGCACACGTTCCTACGCGCATGCCTGACGGCGGTCATCGTCGTCACGGCATCGCCCGCCATCGGCGCGGGCAACCGCCTGGCCGTTTCCCCCGACGATATCTCGTCCGGCCAGGAGGCACTGGGCGGCGAGATGGGCCCGATGGCGCGGGGCGAGGCGGCTTATCGTGCGCGCAACTACGATGTCGCGATGGACCAGTTCGGCCTGGTGGCGGCCTCGTCCAATCATCCGTTCGCCTGGCTTCGGATCGGCAATATCTGGCATCGCCGCGGCAACGTGCCCATGGCCCTGGATGCCTACAACCGGGCGCGCGACGCGGCGGCGCCCAATGGCCAGCAGGCGGCGCTGTTCTATCGTGCATTGATGAACATCTCGTTGCTGACGCTCGAGCAGGCTCGCCAGGCGGTTACCGAGATCGGTGCGACGGCCGGCGGCAGCGGTACCGCGAAGTGGCTTGGCGAGATCCGCCTGCGCTTGACCGAGTTGTCGGCGGCCGTGCCGGTCGGAACGCCCGATCCGACTCCGGCGCAGGCCGTGTCGCTTGCTCCGGAAGCCGTTGCCGCACCGGTCGGCGCGACACCGGTGCGGCAACGGGCGGAGCGAGTCCGCAGGTGAGCGGGCGATGAACCGCCCGGCGCTGCGCGCACGGGGGAGCGCCCTCGTGGAGTGGTTGGTGGCGCTGCCGGTGCTCCTGCTCGTTGGCCTGGGCGTGCTGCAGCTGGCGCTGGTGCTGCAGATGCGGGGCGTGCTCGAATACGCGACCCAACTGGCGGTGCGTCAGGCGGCGCTGGCCCATGGCCACGGCCACGCGATAGAGGCCGGGCTGCTCGATGGTCTGAGGCCCGCCTGGCAGCACACGGGCGCCGCGCAGGGGCAGGCGCGATTGGCGCAGGCCTTGGCCGCCGGTTGGTTGCAATGGGAACGACGCTTCCCAGACCCGCCGGTGCTGGCCGACTTCGCGGTCGGCGCGCTGGACGAGTGGGGTCGCCCGCTGGCCGGCGAGCGGGAGATTCCCAATGACAATCTGCGCTTTCGACCTGATCAGCCGGGCGCCCGTTCCGGGCTCACGCTGACCGAGGCCAACCGGATCGAGGTGGAACTGCGCTACGGTGTCCTTTGGTCGTGCCGCTGGTCGGCGGGTTTCTTGTCCGGGTGATGGAGATCGTGCACGGGTGCCGGGCGCGCGAGCGCTTGCGACTGGGATTGACGGCACTGGGGGAGGCGGCACCAATGGGGCCCGGGCCGTTCTGGGGATGTCCGGTCTACCGGCTGCCGGAGCAGATCGGCGGAACGGCACGCTGGCGCTGGCCCATGCACCTGCGCGCCGGCGCCGCCATGCAAAGCCCGTTACGGGTCAGCGCGGCGACTCGGTCGGCCCGGTCACCGGCCGCCGTTCCCCGGCCTCGGCCCAGGGGCCGGGACGGGGACAGGCGCCAGAGCCTTTGTCCGATCCGCTGCCATCGCGCGAAACGGTGGCACAACAGGCCGGTGCACCGACCGAGGCGCACGGGTCGGGTTCACCGGTGCTGGGCAGTCCGGTCTCGTCGCCAACGCCCGCCCAGCAGTTGCTGGGGTCGACCCGGCAATCCAGCCGGGTCGCTGCGAGCGACCGGATCAGGTCAGGCCGAAATGGATGTTGGCGACCAGAAAGCCGCGCTTGGATCCACAGTCGAAGCGCTTGCCGCTGAACTGGTAACCGTAAAGGCCCGGCGACTCGATCTGCTGGGCCAGCGCATCGGTCAGCTGGATCTCGCCGCCCCGAGCCGGGCTTGGTCGACTCGAGCGATTCGAGCACGCTTGCATGCAGGATGTACCGCCCGACGACCGCGCTGGTCGAGGGTGCCTGGTCAGCCGGCGGTTTCTCGACGATGCCCTTGAGCTGCATCACCTTGCCTTGCTGATTGGCCGGATCGACGATGCCGTACTTGGAGACTTCCTCGGGCAACACCTGCTCGACGGCGATCACCGAGCCACCGTTTTCCTGCGCCACAGGCAGCATCTGCGCCAGCACGCCACTCGGATAGCCGTCGATCAGGTCGTCGGGCAGCAGCACCGCGAAGTGCTCGTCCTTGCCGATCATCGGGGCCGCGCACAACACGGCATGCCCCAGGCCCAGCGGTTGCGGCTGACGGACAAAGAAAACTTTACATGTGGTGGGATGATGTTACGAACCAGTTCGAGCGCTTCGGTCTTTCCCTTGGCCTCCAGCTCGGCTTCGAGCTCCGGCGCGCGATCGAAGTAGTCCTCGACAGCGCGTTTGGAGCGACCGGTCACGAAAATCAGGGTGTCGCAGCCCGCCTCTATCGCTTCGTCAACCGCATACTGGATGATCGGGCGGTCGACGATCGGCAGCATTTCCTTGGGAATGGACTTCGTTGCCGGGAGGAATCGGGTGCCGAGGCCGGCGACCGGAAAGACTGCCTTGCGTAGTTGCATCTGCGTCACATCATCATTTTTTGTCGGGAGTCCTCATGGTGCTAGGTGCCCGGCGGGGTTGGTGACTGCTCAGACCGTGGCAGGCGCCGCAGGTCGAGGCACGACAGGCGACCGTCCTGTTCGAAGCAGAGCTGGCGCCTGTACTGGTGTCTAATGGTGGCAGACGACTGTGTGTCGGTCGTGCGCACTCGCGTTTGGCGAGACAGTCGCTTGACGGATGGCCGACTCTTCCCGATCGACGTGCCTCTTTTAGGTGTATCTGCATGATTCCAGTAATTCTCTCGGGCGGTTCCGGTACCCGGTTGTGGCCGGTATCGCGCGAGGCCTATCAGAAAGCCCTTCATCCGGCTGGCCAACGGCCCCAGCCTGCTCGCGCAGGTGATCCGGCGCTCGCTGCCACTGGCCGATGGGCCGGTGTTCCTCGTGACGAACGAAGCCTACGGTTTCAAGACACGCGAGGAGTTCGCGGCGGTCGCGCCGGCGGGCAGCCAGGTCGTGCAGATCCTCGAACCGGCCGGACGCAACACCGCCCCGGCGGTGGCGCTGGCCGCGCTGGCCGCCCGTGCAGGAGGGACGATCCCGTGTTGCTGGTGCTGCCGGCTGATCACCTGATTCCCGATGAAGCGCAGTTCCAGGCCTGTGCCCGGGCCGCCGAGGCGATTGCCGCGACCGGCAAGATCGTCCTGTTCGGCATCCAGCCGACGTCGCCGGAGAGCGGGTTCGGCTACATCGAACTCGGTCCTGATGGCGGCGCGGATGGCTACTCGGTGACCCGCTTCGTGGAAAAGCCCGACCTGGCCCGCGCGACCGAGTTCCTGGCTGCCGGCAACTTCGTCTGGAACAGCGGCATGTTCTGCTTTCGCGCGTCGGTGATCCTCGAGGCCATGAAGCGCCACGCCCCTGCGATGATGGACGCAGCCGAGCATGTCTGGCGCCAGGGGCGGCGTGAGTCGCAGCTCGCCGATGGCGACCTGATGTTCGACCGTGACCTGTTCATGCGCCAGCCGGATATCTCGATCGACTACGCGGTGATGGAGCATGCGAGCAACATCGCGCTGGTGAAGGCCGCATTTCACTGGAGCGACATCGGCTCGTGGAAGGCGGTCGCCGAGCAGTTGGACAAGGATGCGCACGGCAACACCTCGGTGGGCGACCACATGATGATCGATTCGCGCAATACCCACGTGCAAAGCGAGGGTCGCCTGATCGCCGCGGTCGGGGTCGACAACCTGCTGATCGTCGATACCCCCGATGCGGTGCTGGTGGCCAACCGCGACGCCAGCCAGCAGGTCAAGGAGGTCGTCGCCCGACTCAAGGCCAAGGGGCACGAGGCGGCCAGTCTGCACAGGACGGTTGCCAGGCCTTGGGGCACCTACACGGTGTTGCACGAAGGGCCACGATTCAAGATGAAGGAGATCGTCGTGCGCCCCGGCCAGCGCTTGTCGTTGCAGATGCACCACCACCGCAGCGAGCACTGGGTGGTTATCGGCGGCACGGCCAAGGTCACCTGTGGCGACGAGACGCGGATGGTCTATGCCAATGAGTCGACCTACATTCCGATCGGTACGCGCCACCGGCTCGAAAACCCGGGCAAGGTCGATCTGGTGATGATCGAGGTGCAGTGTGGCGACTATGTCGGTGAAGATGACATCGTGCGATTCGACGACCAGTACGGTCGTGTCGCCAAGGCCTGATCGCGACTCATCCGCAGAGCGTCATTGCCGGTCTTGGCCGCCCTCGTAGCCCTTGAACCATTGGACAAACCGGGCCATACCCTCGTCCAGTGGGGTCGCGGGGTCGAAACCGACCAACTCGCTCAAGCGTGAGACATCGGCGAACGTAAGGTCGACATCACCCGGCTGCATCGGCATCGGAACCTTGATCGCCCGCCTGCCGGTCGCCCGTTCGATGCATTCGATGAAAGCATCCACGCTGACCGGGCGATGGTTGCCGATGTTCAGGATGCGAGGGGGCGCTCCCGGCCCTTGGGCCGGGGGTTGTCCAGAACCCGGCAGATGCCTTCGACAATGTCGTCGATATAGGTGAAGTCGCGTTGTGGCTTGCCGTGGCCAACACCTTGATCGGTTCGCCGGCAAGGATGGCGCGGGTGAACAGCCAAGGCGCCATGTCCGGCCGGCCCCGGGACCATAAACCGTGAAGAAGCGCAGGCCGGTTGCAGGCAAGCCGTACAAATGGGCATAGCTGCGGGCCATCGCCTCGTTGGCCAGTTTGGTCGCGGCGTAGAAACTGACCGGTGAATCAACCCGGTCGGTTTCGGAGTAAGAACTGTGTCATTGCCGCCGTAGACGCTCGAACTGCTGGCATAAACGAGGTGGCGCACCTGTTGCGAGCGCGCCAGTTCCAGGATCACGGTCATGCCGACCAGGTTCGAGCGGGCATAGGCCATCGGATTCTCGATCGAATGGCGTACGCCGGCCTGCGCTGCCAGGTGCACGATCGCGGCAAACCGGTGGCCATCGAGAGCGCCGCGGCCAGGCCGGCCTGATCCTCGATCGCCTGCTCGCAGAACGTGAAGGCACCGGCCCTCGGATGAGCAGCGATGTTGGTCAGGCGCGCCCGCTTCAGGCTGACCGGGTAGTAGTCGTTCAGGTTGTCAACACCGACGACCGCGTGGCCGCGCGCAAGCAGCGCGAGGCAGACATGCATGCCGATGAAGCCGGCGGCACCGGTTACGAGTATCCGGGTGTTCTGGCGTCATGGCAGAAACGGAGCTCATCGGATCAGGGCTTCGCCATTCTGCCCTGAATGCAGAGCCGGGGCCGGCGCCAGCCTGGCTCGACGTGGAGCCTGTCACGAAAGCGACCGGTTCATCAGGTCATAATCGCGGCTCGAGGCTGGGTGGAACCTGGTTCAAGCAGAATGAACCAGGCATCGACAGAGTGCCAAATTCTGAAGCATTGACGGAAATCTGAATGAAAATCCCACGATCATCGGGACCCAGCAGGTTATGTCGGCCTGGTCACCGGCACCTGCCTGGCCGACGTGGGTCTGATGTCTTGTGCGTCGACATCGACGAAGCCAAGGTCGCCCGGCTGCGCAACGGCGAGATCCCGATTTACGAGCCGGGGCTGGAGACGCTGGTGCGCGGCAACGTTGCGGCCGGGCGCTTGCGCTTTTCCACCGATGTCAGCGAGGGAGCACTGTTCGGCGTCGTGCAGATGATCGCGGTGGGCACGCCGCCCGATGAGGATGGCTCGGCCGATCTCCAGTACGTGCTGGCTGCCGCCAAGGGCATCGCCACCCACATGGACGGCTATCGGGTCATCGTCGACAAGAGCACTGTGACCGTGGGCACCGCGGACTCGGTGATTGCCACTGTTCGTGAGACGCTTGCCGCCCGCGGAGTCGATCTGCCGTTCGCGGTAGTCTCCAACCCGGAATTCCTCAAGGAGGGGGCCGCGGTTGAAGACTTCATGAAGCCCGACCGCATCGTGTTGGGGGTCGATGACCCGAAGGCCGAGAGCCTGATGCGCGAGCTCTATGCGCCGTTCCAGCGCAACCATGACCGCACGATCACGATGTCGTTACGCTCGGCCGAACTGACCAAGTACGCAGCCAACGCGATGCTGGCCACCCGGATTTCCTTCATGAACGATCTGGCCAATCTGTCCGATCTGCTGGGGGCCGATATCGAGGATGTTCGCCGGGGCATAGGCTCGGACCCGCGGATCGGCTACTCGTTTCTCTACGCGGGCACCGGGTACGGGGGTTCCTGCTTTCCCAAGGATGTCCAGGCACTGGTCAAGACCGCATCGGACAAGGGGCACCCGCTGACCCTGCTGCGGGCGGTCAAGGAAGTCAATGACCGGCAAAAGGAGGTGTTGCTGCGCAAGCTGCGTGCGGTCCATCCCAGTTTCAAGGGGTTGCGGATCGGCTTGTGGGGCCTGGCCTTCAAGCCCAACACCGACGACATGAGAGAAGCACCGGCACGAAACCTGATCGAGGCGTTGTTGGCCGAGGGTGCGATCGTCCAGGCCCATGACCCGGTCGCGATGCCCGAATGCCAGCGCCTGTACGGCGGCCGAGACGGTCTGATCCTGACCTTCAGTCCGATGGATGCGATCGACGGGGTGGACGCACTGCTGATTGCCACCGAGTGGAAGGCCTTCCGGGCGCCTGATTTCGACGAGATGCAACGGCGCATGCGGGCACCGTTGATCCTGGATGGGCGCAATCTGTACGATCCGGCCGCGATGAGCGAAAAGGGCTTCCAGTACTATGGTGTCGGGCGCGGGCTGCGCTGATCACGTCGTCAGGAAAAGGGCGGGGCCTGTTGCCAGGCCCCGCCCTTTTCTCGTCGATGATCGGCGCTCGCTCAGCCTGCCTGCTTTTCCCGCAGCCCGAAGCGGTTCAGCAAGTCGTACATCGTCGGGCGGCTGATGCCCAGCAGCTCGGAGGCGCGGGCGATGTTGCCGCCCGACTGGGCCATCGCCTTGAGCACGGCCTTGCGCTCGGCCTCGTCGCGGATGTGGCGCAGGTTCAGCGCGGGCGCCTCCTCGTCCGTGCGCAGGCCCAGATCGGCGGCGCCGATCGCGTTGCCATCGGCCATGATGACCGAACGCTTGATGCAGTTCTCGAGTTCACGCACGTTGCCCGGCCAGCGATGGTTGGAGATCAGCTTGATCGCGTCATCGCGCAGCGACAGTCGGTCGCGCCGCTGCTCGCGGGCGAAGCGGCGCACGAACGCGTGTGCGAGCAGCGGCGCATCGCCGGCGCGCTCGCGCAGTGGCGGAATGTTCACGACCATCTCGGTCAGTCGGTAGTACAGGTCCTCGCGGAAAGTGCCTTTGTCGATGAGATCGCGCAGGTTGCGGTGGGTGGCGCAGACCACCCGCACGTCGATCGGGATCTCGTCGCGGCCACCGACGCGCTCGATGACACGGTCTTGCAGAAAGCGCAGCAACTTGGCCTGCAGGTTCATCGGCAGATCGCCAATCTCGTCCAGGAACAAGGTGCCTCCCTCGGCCAGTTCGATCTTGCCCTGTGTCTGCTTGACCGCACCGGTGAAGGCCCCTTTCTCGTGGCCGAACAGTTCCGATTCGAGCAGCGCGTCGGGGATGGCCGCGCAGTTGATCGCGATGAAGCGCTTGGTGCGGCGCGGCGACAGCGAATGCAGGCCACGGGCAAGGATTTCCTTGCCGGTGCCGCTTTCACCGTGCAGCAGGACCGAGGCGTCGGTCGGCGCCAGTTTTTCGACCTGGTGGCAGACTTTCAACATGCCGGGGTCGCGCGTGACCAGGCCCTCGAGCTGCGTGTGCTGGGACAGGTCGGCCCGGCGCAGGTTCTCGCGCTCGAGCTCGGCCACGTTCAGCGCCCGGTCGATGACCAGCCCGAGCGTCTGGGCATCGAAGGGCTTGGCAAAGAAATCATAGGCGCCGGCGGCAATGGCGCGCAGCGCATTGTCACGGTCGTTCTGGCCGGTGACGGCGATCACCTTGGTCGATGGGGCGAGGCTTAGGATTTCGTCCAGCGCCTTGAAACCCTCTTCAGGCGTGTCCTTGTGCGGCGGCAGACCAAGGTCCAGTGACACGACCACCGGCTCGAAGCGCCTGACCTGCGCGACAGCGGACTCGCGGTCCTCGGCGAACACGACATTGAATCGGTCGAAGGTCCAGCGCATCTGCTTTTGCAGGCCGAGATCGTCTTCTACAACCAACAGCACGGGGCGATTGTCAGCCATCTAATCCTGCTCCATTTCGTAAGTCTGCACTTGCGGATCGGCTGCCTGGGGCAACGCGATCCGAAAGGTCGTGCCAGTGCCGGGAAGGCTCTGCACATCGAGGCGACCACCGATCTCGCGGATGTATTCCCGGCTCTCGAAAGTGCCGATTCCCATACCGTGAGGTTTGGAGCTGGTGAACGGGCGGAACAGGCGATTGCGCAAGAAGCGCTCACTCATGCCACGACCGTTATCTTGAACTTCGACGACCACCATTTCCGATTCAATGCTTGCCCGAACGATGACAGAACCGCGAGCCGAACAGGCTTCCACGGCGTTCTGCACCAAGTGCCCGATGACGCGTTCCAGTCGCTCGGCGTGAGCGCGAACCGTCAACGTTCTAAGCCTGCCGTCCGTCTTGAGGACAGGGGCGGGTCGCAGCATGCGCTTGGCATGCATGACCCGCTCCAGCACCCCGAGGATCGGTATCGGGACCGGGCTTTCGATTGGCTTGGTACCTGCCCGCAATTGGAGCAGCAGACCCCTCATCCGTTCCAGGACGTTTTGCACGGTCGATAGCATATCGGCCTGGAAACCCGGGTTATGGCGGTGTCGATCGGCGTTTTCGGTCAAAAGTGTGAGTTGCGACACAAGATTCTTCAGGTCGTGGACCACGAACGCGGAGAGGCGGTTGAACGAATCGAACTGCTGGTTCTGGACCAGCTGCTCGGTTGCCTGCTGCACCCCCAGGTAGCTGGCGATCTGCCGCCCAGCGGTCTTGAGCAGGTCGCGTACCTCCCAGTTCACCGGCACCGGTGCCATCGAGCGGCGTAAAACCACCAACCCGACGAGTTCGTCGCGCAACAGCAGCGGAATGATCAACCAAAGATCCGGGTCATCGAACCCCTCGGGCAGCTTCAGGCCCGGGTAATGCTCGGGCATTTCGTCGAACTCACCGATGTCGATCACCCACTGGCGGTTGCGCAGGTAGGAGATCAGCGGGTGTGTGCCCGGGATCTCGGTGGTAGGACCGGCATAGTCGAGGCCGCCGCGAAACGCGTACAGCCCGCTGTCGTGCATCCAGAGCGCCGCCCCGGTACTGTCAACCAGTCCGGCCAGGCCCTGCATCGCCCGATCGGCCAGGCCTTCGTCGCCCACCCCGAGATCCTGGCCGGGGTCGGGATGCGACAGCAACTGGGTCAACTTGAGCCATTCCTCCCGGTAGTCGTAGCGATAGTCGAAGAAATGCTTGGAGATCAGCACCCGCATCCGGGCGCGCAGGCGCGCCGACAGGGCCAGCGCCAGTAGCCCGGTGACCGCGACGAACACCAGCAAGGCCTGGGCGACCGCACCCCATTCGCCGCCCACCTGCCGAACGTAGTAGCCGCCCAGGGCCACGAGGCTGATGTAGGCCACGGAGGCGATCAACGCGGTCGAATGAAACATCACCCGGCGCGACACCGAGATCTGCAGCTTCCATTCGCGGTTGTGCATCGCGGCGATCGCCAGCAACGGCGCGAGCAGCGCGTTGGCAAAGCCACGGGCCGTCCACCAGTGCAGATTCAGCTTCGAGTACAGCAATGCATCGCTGTAGAGCAGCAGATCGAATCCCAGCATCGCCAACAACGCCACCGCCAGGAAGCGGATCGACCAGCGCTTGCCGGGTGTCGCATTGCGATAGACCTGCTCGAGCACCACCAGGCCGAACAGCGCGCTGCCGATCCGCGCGGTGAACACCAGCCGCAGATCGCCTCCCAGCAGGTCCATCCCCAGACCGAACAGGCCCAGCAGCAAGGCGACCAGGACGCCGGTGCTGCGCAGGCGGCGCATGTCCAGCCCTTCCTGGCGAAGGGTTTCGTCCTGGAAGGGCAGCGCGAGCAGAAAGGCAGTCCAGGCGAAAGTGCGCAATGCCTCGGCGCTGCTGCCGATGGCACCGGGGACCTGCACGACGGTCAGCCCCAGAGCCATCACTGCGGCCCACACCGCCTGCACGATGATCGCCAGCAGGAACATCCGTCCGCCGAGGTCGGCATGTCGGCGCATCGCCAGTAGCACGGCCAGGATGCCGTAGGCCAGCGCGGCGAAGCCGAAACTGATGAATCCTAGTAGCTGGGAATCCATACCGTGAACATTTCTCCTGGCCGAAAGCCCGTCAGGCCTTCATCATTTTCTGCAGTCCGGTACGAATCGGTGGCTCCGCTGCCGGCCGCCGCGGCGGCAGTCGCAGGCAGCGGGCAACGGGTCCGATGCGTCGTATGGGCGGCCACGCCGGAACCTGGCCCGGCCGCCTGTTTATTGGCTCTAAGCTGAAGCTATAGCGTGAATCCTACTTGACTTCGGTTGGCGGCCGGGCGGCCCGGGGTGAGCCTGGCCGGCGCCACTCGAGCGCCTGGCGCCGGTCAGGTCGTCGTCGGTCCGACCGGCGCGGGGACGTCATCCCGCAGTCGCGGGCGCTGGCCGAAGAAGCCCGCCAGCGCCTCCTGGAGCGCCGGGTAGTTCCGGGCCAGGCGGACCGAGCCCGAAAAGAAGGCTTCGGCGGCCACGGCCAGGCATTCGGCCGGATCGGTTGCGGCGTAGGGGTCCAGTGGCAGCGTGGCGAACCAGGCCTGGGCCGCGGGCGACTCCGGATCGACATCCCGGGGCAACTTGTCCTCCAGCCAGTCGATCCGCTCGAGCAGGTCGTCGTAGGTTGCCGCCAGCGTCGTACGCAGTGCGCGGATCGGGTCGGGGCCGCTGCGGGCGTCGGGGTGGCTCAGCGCAAAGGTCTGGTCAAGCTTGTGCGTGAACTCGTGCACGACCAGGTTCATCGGCCAGTCTCCCGGCTCGCCGGTGTCATCGGCGCGCGGGTCCAGTCCGGGCAGGGACAGCACGACCGGGCCGTGGTCCATGGCCTCGCCGGCCAGCACGTGGTCGAATTCGGTTTCCAGGCCCAGCGGATCGGTGACCTGGCGTCGAACCCGGAATTCATCCGGATAGATGATGACGTCGACAAAGTCACCGTAGGCGGCCAATCCCAGTTCCAGCACGGGAATGCAGGCCTGGCAGGCCACCAGGCGGCGGATCCGCTCCCCGGGTGTCCAGCCGGCGGCGCCCACGATCCTGTGGCGGGTCAGGAAGGCTTCGGACAATCCGGCCAGCCGCTCGCGCGCGGCCGCGTCCAGATGGGCGGCGATCGGGCAATCATCGATCAGATCGGCCCAGTCGGCGACCGGACCGGGGGTGTCGGGATCGGGGGAGACGGCTGAGCCGAGGCCAAACCACTTGCTGAACATCGAAAAGAACCGAATAGGGCGATGGGTGGTTTCTATAATCGGGCATGAACCCGATGTCGACAACCCACCCACCGGCCGAAGGGTCCAGCCTGGCGCAGCGCGCCCGCGAACTGGCCCACGCGCTGCTGTCCGCCGACAACGCGGACGTCCTCGCCCATGCGGCGGGCACGAGTGCAATCCTGCAGTCGATCGGTGCCGACGATGCCACCTGTGCGGCGGCCTGGCTGTTCGCCAGTCCGCAGGCGATCGATCCGGCGCGGGTGACGCGCGAGTTCGGCGACGACGTGGCGCAACTGGTCGCCGGCATGCGCAAGCTGCGCCTGTTGCGCGAGATCCACCAGGAGCCGGACTCGCAGCCCAAAGGGCGCGAGACCAGGAGCCGGTTGGAGGTGCTGCGCCGGATGGTGTTGGCGATGTCGGTCGACGTACGCGTGGTGCTGCTGCGGCTCGCCTCGCGCCTGCAGACGCTGCGCCGTTGCGCGGCGCAACAGGCAACGCCTCCGGAGCCGGTCTGCCGGGAAACGATGGACCTGCTGGCCCCGCTGGCCAATCGGCTGGGACTGGGCCAGCTCAGAGTGGGAGCTCGAGGATCTCGCCTTTCGCTTTCTCGACCCCGCGCGCTACCGGGCATTGGCCCGCAGTCTCGAGGTGAAGCGCCGCGATCGCGAGTCGGCGATCACACTGGCGCTGGAGCGGTTGCGCCACGAACTGGACGCCGCGGCCGTTCCGGCACAGTTGCAGGGCCGACCCAAGCATTTGTACAGCATCCACAAGAAGATGCTGGCCAAGGCGCTGCCGCTGGCGGCCATTCACGACCTGCTGGCGGTGCGCATCATCGTCGATTCGGTCGATGCCTGCTACGCGGTGTTGGCCCGGGTGCACGAACTATGGTCGCCGGTGCCGGCCGAGTTCGACGACTACGTCGCCCGACCCAAGCCCAACGGCTACCAGTCATTGCACACCGTGGTCCTGTTGGAAGATGGGGCCAAGCTGGAAGTGCAGATCCGCACCCGTGCGATGCACGAGGCGGCCGAGTACGGGCAGGCGTCGCATTGGCGGTACAAGGAAGGGGCGGTCCAGCAGGGCACGGATACCTTCGGCGCGCGGATCGCCTGGGTGCGCCAGCTGCTCGACTGGCAGCACGAGATGGGCGTGGCGCTGGGCGCCGATACCAGCCAATCGGGGCTGGACGAGCGGGTGTACCCACTGACGCCCCAGGGCCGGGTGCTCGAGTTGCCGGCGGGCGCCACGCCGATCGACTTTGCCTACCAGTTGCACACCGACCTCGGTCATCGCTGCCGCGGCGCACGTATCGACGGCCAGTTGGTGCCGCTGACCACGGTGCTGACCAGTGGCCAGACCGTGGAGATCATCGCCGCGCGGGGAACCGGCGGAGGGCCGCAGGGCGAGCCCGCCGGTCCGTCGCGCGACTGGCTCAACCCGGCGCTGGGCTTTCTGGTCAGCACCCGGGCACGCGGCAAGGTGCGCCAGTGGTTCGCCGCGCGCGAAGCCGCGCGCGAGCAGGCCGAGGGCCGGATCCAGGTGGAACGGGTGCTGCAACGCGAAGGGCGTACCTCGATCGCGCTGGACAAGCTGGCCGAGCGCCTGGGCTTTGCCGAGCCTGCGCAATTGTTCTCGGCGGTGTTTCACGGCGATGTCGGGGCCCGCGCGATCGAGCAGGCGGCGCGTACCGACAAGCCGGTGGCAACCGAAGCGGCCGCCGACAGCGTCATCGCCGAACGGTTGGCGTCGCCGGCCTCGAGGCCGGCCGACACCGGCATCCTGCTGGCCGGTGTCGGCGCCTTGATGCATCACCTGGCGCGCTGCTGTCATCCGCTGCCGCCCGACCCGATCGCCGGCTTCGTGACGCTGGGTCGCGGTGTGACCATCCACCGCGAAGACTGTGCGATGCTGGCCGGCCTGCGCGCGCGCTCGTCGGAGCGGATCATCGCGGCCAGTTGGCAGGCCCCTGGCGGCTTGCCGGAGCGCGCCGGGCCGTGGAAGGCCCGCGCGGGTGCGGCGCATCCTGCGTTCGGGCCGGTTCGGCAGGGCCCCCGGCGGCCGGGGGCGGGGGGCGGCGCGGCGGCCAGGCGGCCCCGCGCGGCGCCGCCTCGCGACACGCGCCGCTATCCGGTCGACCTGGTGATCGACGGGGCCGACCGGCCCGGCCTGCTCAGCGACCTGTCCGAGATCCTGGCACGCGAGAACACACCGCTGACCGCGGTGCGCCGCTCGACCGGCCGCGATGGCACCCGCCTGCACCTGACCGTCGAGATCGCGCACGCGGACCTCCTGCCGGCCTTGCTACGCCGGCTGGCCCAGGTGCCGCAGGTCAGCGGGGTCCGCCGCGGCTGAACAGCCTCCAGCTAT
This sequence comes from Burkholderiaceae bacterium, assembly GCA_041396665.1. Lineage (GTDB taxonomy): Bacteria > Pseudomonadota > Gammaproteobacteria > Burkholderiales > Burkholderiaceae_E > JAUIAI01. The sequence continues at coordinate 42,911 of JAWKYE010000036.1, read as the reverse complement.
TTCTTCTTCGGGCGGAACGCGCGGCAGATCGCCGGGTCGGTGTCCATCCACGGTGCGCCGATCAGGTCCAGGCAGTAGGGCACGGCGGCAAAGATGCCATGCACCGCCGGCTTGTCGCCGGTCGCGGGCAGCCCCTCCAGCGTTTCGCGGATCGCGCGCGGTTGCCCGGGCAGATTGATGATCAGGGCCTGCCCGCGGATCACACCGACCTGGCGCGACAGGATGGCGGTGGGCACGAACTGCAGGCTGATCTGGCGCATCTGCTCGCCAAAGCCCGGCATCACGCGATCGGCAACGGCCAGCGTCGCTTCCGGGGTCACATCGCGAGGCGCGGGACCCGTGCCCCCGGTGGTCAGCACCAGGTGGCAGCCTTCGTTGTCGACCAGGTCGATCAATGTCTGCTCTATCACCGGCTGCTCGTCGGGGATCAGTCTCGTGCAGGCTTCCCAGCGCGTGGTCAGCGCCCGTTCCAGCCAGTCGGTCAGGCCCGGCAGGCCCTTGTCCTCGTAGACACCGGATGAGGCACGGTCGCTGACCGACACCAGGCCGATACGGATCGATTCGGTCATCTGTTCACTCCACCAGCAATTTCAGGATTTCGCGGTACAACTGGCGCTGTACCGTCGGCGCACGCGCCTGCTCGCGCTCCTTGCGGGCGGCAACGAAGACATTCTCGAACGCCACCGCCTGCGGGAACTGCTCGACGAATGCCGGCCAGGTCACCTCACCGCTGACCAGCCGGTCGCGCCAGCGCGTCGCCGTCTGCAGGCGTTGCGCCTGGTTGCGATGCTGGTCGCGATCGGCATCGAGCGCCGCCGCGATCTCGGGCACCGCTTCCTGGCGCATCAGCTTGCCGATCAACTGCATCTGGCGCCGCCGTCCCTCGCGCGCGCCGGGACGGATCCGGCGGGCCAGTTCCAGCGCGTCCATCATCTGCTCGCTCAGGGGCAGCCCCTGCAGCCGCTCGGGCTTGAGCGTCAGCAGTTGCTCGCCCATCGCCTGTAGCAGATGCGCCTGGCGCTTGCGGGCCGACTTGCTCGGCTTGCCATCGTCATCGTTGTCGCTGCCGTCTTCCGACAGGCCGAGCTGGTCGGCCAGCGAAGGGGGGGGATTGGATTGCATCTGGCGCCGGAAACCCGTTGGATTGACCCTGCCTCGCGGCCTTTGGCTCGACGAGGCACTGGTATCATCATACCGAAAGGATCCCGCCGAGCTTATGTTCCAGTACCCGATAGCCGACCTGCGCCAGATTGCCGCCGACACCCTCAAGGTCGGCAAGCACGTGGGCGCAAGCGCCATGGTCGTTGAGATCTCCGAAAACAGCGGCCTCAATGTCTCGGTGCGAAAGCAATCGATCGAGACCATCGAGCAGACCCGCGACAAGTCGCTGGCCGTCACTGTCTACCTGGGCAAGCGGCTGGGTCATGCCAGTAGCGCCGACCTGTCGCCGCAGTCAATCCGCGAAACCGTCGAGGCGGCCTACCAGATCGCCCGGTTCACCGCGGCTGACCCGTTTGCCGGGCTGCCGTCCCAGGCAAGCCTGGCCAAGGAAATCCTCGATCTCGATCTCTACCATCCGTGGGATCTCAGCTCCGCGCAGGCCGTCAAACTGGCGCTGCAGACCGAGGCGGCGGCGCTGGCCGTCAGCGGCGAGATCAGCAACTCGGACGGGGCCAGCGTGTCTACCGGCGACGGGCAGTTCGTGCTGGCCAATTCGCTGGGTTTCAACCACGGTTACCCCTACAGCCGTCACTCGGTTTCCTGCGCGCCGATCGCCGCGCGCAACGGTGACATGCAACGCGACTACTGGTACGCGGTCGATTGCCAGCACCGACGCCTGCCGCACGGGGCGGCCATCGGCGACTACGCGGCCCGGCGCACGCTTGCCCGGCTGGGCGCCAAGCGCCTATCGACCCGCCAGGTCCCGGTGCTGTTCGAGGCGCCGCTGGCCAGCGGCCTGCTCGGGCACCTGGCGCAGGCTGCCGCCGGCGGCGCGCTTTACCGCCAGTCGAGTTTCCTCGTCGATGGGTTGGGTAAGCCATTGTTCGCCCCGCACGTGTCGGTGTACGACAAGGCGCACGAGGCCGGCAACCTTGGCAGTGCCCCGTTCGATGGCGAGGGGGTGCGCACCCGTGACCGCAAGATCGTCGACAGCGGCGTGCTCAAGGGCTATTTCCTGTCGACCTACAGTGCCCGCAAGCTGGGCATGCGCACGACCGGCAATGCGGGGGGCTCGCACCTGATGTCGTTCAGCAGCAAGCTCACCCGCCCCGACGATGATTTCGAGGCGATGCTGCGCAAGCTGGGCACCGGCCTGCTGGTGACCGAACTGATGGGCCAGGGCGTCAACTACGTGACCGGCGATTACTCGCGCGGCGCTTCCGGTTACTGGGTCGAGAACGGCGAGATCCGACACCCGGTCGAAGAGATCACGATCGCGAGCACCTTGCCGGCGATGTTTGCCGGTATCGTGGCCATTGGGGCCGATGTCATCCAGCGTGGCGGCAAGCGTACCGGATCGGTCCTGATCGAGCGCATGTCGGTCGCGGGAACCTGAGCGCCCCGGGCGCGCCTCGACGACGATGAACAAGGCCTTCGTTCGCGAGTCCGACGGCGAGGACGATGACGACGAGGCGCCCGAGTCGGCGACCCCGCTGCCGCAGGGCTTTCGAAACTACATGACCCCGGCCGGGCAGCAGGCGCTGCGCGACGAGTTCCTCGATCTGCTCAACCGCCAGCGCCCGGAAATCGTCAGCATCGTGTCCTGGGCAGCCTCGAATGGCGATCGGTCCGAGAACGGCGACTACATCTACGGCAAAAAGCGGCTGCGCGAGATCGACCGTCGGCTGCGCTTTCTGACCCGCCGCCTCGAAACGGCCGTACTCGTCGATCCCGCGTTACAGGAACAGCGCGACCGCGTGTTCTTTGGCGCCACCGTTCGCTACCTGCGCAACGGCGAGCACGAGGAGACGGTCACCATCGTCGGTGTGGACGAGACCGATACGCGTCAGGGGCGGGTCAGCTGGATTGCGCCGGTGTCGCGGGCACTGCTCAAGGCGACCGAGGGCGACGAGGTGGTCCTGCGAACGCCGCTCGGCGACGACACGCTGGAAGTGCTCGAAATCAGCTACCCGGACGAGCCGGGCTGAACCAACGCGGAATCAGGGCCGGTTGACGCTGCGCACATCGGGCAGCTTGCGCAGGTTACGCAGCAACTGGGCGAGATGGGTGCGGTCGCGGACCTGCGCGACGAACTCCAGATGACCCGAACCATCGCTCTCGTTCATCGACACATCGATGATGTTCGCCTCGCTGGCCGCGATCTCGGCTGCGACCTTGCCCAGCGTGCCGGTGTGCGGATCGACTTCCAACTCGATCCGGGTCTTGAAGACGCCTTCGAGTTCGTCCGACCACCGCACCTCGATGAAGCGGTCCGGGTCGCGATCGCGCTGGCGGGTCGCCGTCAGGCAGCGGTGGCGGTGCAGGGTCAGGCCGTGGCCGCCACGCAGGTGGCCGATGATCCGGTCGCCAGGCAGCGGCAGGCAGCAGTTGGCGAACGCGATCGAGCTGCGCTCGTCGCCCCGGATCAGGATGGGCGCCAGGCGCGGAATGATCCGCGCCGCGGCGGGCTTGCCGCTGATCTGCATCGCCAGGGCCCGCGCCTCGAGCTGCGCCAGGCGTTTGCCAATGCCGATCTCGGCATACAGTTGCTCGAGATCGGCCGCCCCGCTGTCACGCGCGGCTTTCTCGACCACGGCCACGTCGAGCGCGTTGGCATCGATGCGCAGCGCCGCCAGTGCCTGATGAAACAGGTTGCGCCCCAGGTTGATCGACTCGTCGTAGCGCATCGTCTTGAGGAAATGACGAATCTCGGAGCGCGCCCGGCCGCTGCGCACATACGACAACCAATCCGGGCGCGGGTGCCCGTCCGGGTCGGTGATGATCTCGACGACATCGCCGCTGGACAACTCGTCCTTGAGGCGCGCGGGTGCGCCGTTGATCGTGGCGCCCACCGCCTTGTTGCCGATGTCGGTGTGTACCGAATAGGCGAAGTCGAGCGTCGTTGCGTGGCGGGGCAGCGCCCGGATGTCACCGACCGGGGTGAACACGTAGACCTCGTCCGGAAACAGGTCGACCTTCACATGGTCCATGAATTCCAGCGAATCGCCGGTGTTGTGCTGGATATCGAGCAGCGTCTGCAGCCACTGGTGGGCGAGTTTCTGCAGGTCGGAGAAGTTCTCGCCCTCGCTCTTGTAGAGCCAGTGCGCGGCCACCCCGGTCTCGGCGATCCGTTGCATCTTCTCGGTGCGGATCTGGAACTCGATCGGCATGTTGTACGGACCCATCAGCGACGTGTGCAACGACTGATAGCCGTTCTCCTTGCCCAGCGCGATGTAGTCCTTGAAACGACCGGGAATCGGCTTGAATGCCAGGTGCAGCGCGCCCAGCGCCTTATAGCAATCCATCACGTCCTCGACGATCACGCGCACACCGAACACGTCGTAGACCTTGGAGAACGGCAGCCGCTTGTGCCGCATCTTCTGGTAGATCGAGTACAGCGCCTTCTCGCGGGCAAACACTTTGGCCTTGACGCCGTGGCGCGGTAGTGCCTTCTTGACGTCCTCGAAAACCTTGGAGATGGTTTCGCGGCGGTTGCCCTTGGCCGCCTGCACCGCGCGGTTCAGCACCCGGAAACGCACCGGGTGCGCCGCCCGGAACGACAGGTCGAGCAGTTCGCGGTACAGCGTGTAAAGGCCCAGCCGGCTTGCGATCGGCGCGTAGACCTCGAGGGTTTCGACGGCGACCCGGACGCGCTTCTCGGGCGTCACCGCCTCCAGCGTGCGCATGTTGTGCAGCCGGTCGGCCAGCTTGATGAGGATCACCCGGGCATCGCGCGCCATTGCGAGCAGCATCTTGCGAAAGCTCTCTGCCTGGTGCTGCTCGCGCGATGCGAACTTGACCTTGTCCAGTTTCGAGAGGCCGTCGACGATGTCGGCCACCGACGAGCCGAAGCGCTCGAGCACCTCGTTCTTGCTGACCTGGGTATCCTCGACGGTGTCGTGCAGCAAGGCCGCCATGATCGATTCGGCGTCCAGCTTCCAGCCGGCACAAATCTCCGCAACCGCGATCGGGTGGGAGATATAGGGCTCGCCGCTGGTGCGAAACTGGCCCAGGTGGGCCTCGTCACCGAAGCGGTAGGCCTCGCGGATGCGCTTCTGGTCCTCGGGCGACAGGTAGCCCGCGATCGTCTGGGTCAGGGTGGCAAGGGTTGCGACCTGGGGATTATCCGGGAGCGCCGTAAAGATCGGCGCATCGACCACGGACGACGAGGCCTGTGCGGCAGAGACCTGCATGGCGGCCTCGTTCGCCTGGCGGTCGGCGGCGTTCAACTCAGATGGGCACGCGGCGCAGCATCTCGCGCCCGATGTGACCGGCGGCGATCTCGCGCAGCGCCGTGACCGTTGGCTTGTCCTTGGCGTCGATCTTGGGCGTATGTCCCTGCGCCAGCATACGGGCGCGGTAGGTTGCCGCCAGGGTCAACTCGAACCGGTTGGGAATACGCGCCAGGCAGTCTTCGACAGTGATACGGGCCATGATGGATGCTTCCGAAAAGAAGAGGAGGAGCAAGCGAAACGCTGCTTGCGGTCAGGATAGCGGTTTTTCGCGCACGCCGGGACCATGGCACTACCAACGGTCGGCCTTCGTTGCCGGGCACGGTCAGCGGGACTCGATGCTCCTGTCGGGAACGCCGAGCCGCTGGAACAGCGCCTGGTGGCGGGCATGCTGTTGGCGGAACCGCGTACGAGACGCTTCGACGATGGCGTTCAGGTCACGAAGTGCGCTTGCAAAGTCTTGATTAATAATAACATATTCGAACCTGTCGGCTTGCTGGAGTTCTTTGGCCGCGGCGTGGACCCGCTGCTCGATCACCGCGTCCGAATCCTGCCCCCGGCGCTTCAGGCGCATCCGCAACTCGTCGATCGACGGGGGCGCGATGAAGATGCCGACGGCATCGGCCAGTTGCTGCTTGACCTGCACCGCGCCCTGCCAGTCGATCTCGAGCAGGATGTCGTCTCCGTCCAACATTTTCTGGGCTATCCAGGCACGCGAGGTGCCGTACAGGTTGCCGTGCACCTCGGCCCATTCAAGGAACTCGCCGGCATCGCGCCGGCGTTCGAACTCGTCGCGCTCGATGAAGAAGTAGTCCTGGCCATCCACTTCGCCGGGGCGGGGCGCCCGGGTGGTGCAGGAGATCGACAACTGCAGGCTGCCGTGCTGGCTCAGCAGGGCCTTGACCAGCGAGGTCTTGCCGGCTCCCGAAGGGGCGACGACGATGAACAGGCTGCCCGAGTGCCGGGCCGGCTCGGAGGCCGTGGCCGGCTGACCGGCGATCGGGGCGGAGTGGGTCATGTCATTCCAGGTTCTGGATCTGCTCGCGGATCTGTTCGATCAGCACCTTGAGTTCGACGGCCGCCTGGCTCAGGTCGATGGCGCTGGCCTTGGCGGCCAGCGTATTGGCCTCGCGGTTCAATTCCTGGGTGAGAAAGTCCAGGCGCTTGCCCACCGGGCCCGCGCCGGCCAGGCGCGCCCGGCACTCGGTCACGTGGCTGCGCAGGCGATCCAGTTCCTCGGCCGCGTCGGCGCGCAGGCCGTAGGTGGTGACCTCCTGGCGAATCCGGGCCATGGTTTCCTCGGGCGGGATCGCGTCGGCGCCAGGCACTGACGACAGGGCGACCCGCAGTCGTTCGGTGAGCCGCTCCTCGAACACGCGCACCAACTCGGGCAGCCGCTCGTGCAGGGTCTCGCTGATCTGCAGAATTGCCGCCAGCCTGTCCTCGACCATTGCCCGCAGCCGGCCGCCCTCGGCGGTCCGCGCGCCGATGAACTGCGTGAGGGCCGATTGCGCGGTGGGCAACAGCAGTCGCCCGACCAGCCCGGGATCGACGGCCTTGCCGAAAAGGCCGGGCAACGTAAGCAGTTGCGCGGCCCCCGGCGGTGCGAGCCCGGGGATCGCAGCCTCGAGCGCCGCCAGGCTGGCGCGAAGGCGCTCCAGCACGCGCGGGTCGGGGCTGGCGGCCAGGCCCGCGTCGTCGGTATTGACCTGCACCCGGCATTCGACCTTGCCGCGCTGCACCTGGCTGCGGATCAGTTCGCGCAGCGCGGTTTCATGTTGCCGGATGTCGTCGGGCAGCCGGAAGTTGATCTCGAGAAAGCGGGCATTCACGCCTCGCATCTCGACCAGGATCGCCGGATCCGAGCTCGACGTGGCGTGGCCAAACCCGGTCATGCTCTGCACCGCCCGTGTTGCAGTCTTCTTGTCGTTCACAATTGAAATGGCCGATCAGCGAGGGAATGAACGTAAAATGGGGTCGGACTCGGGGAGAGTCTGGCATCCGCCCGGACTATCCGGTTCAACCAACGAGGCATCGACTGCGCAGGCCATGGGTACCCAGAAAAACGCCGCCTTGCCCGATGGCATGGAAATCCACGGCTACCGTATCGTACGCAAGATTGCCAGTGGCGGGTTTTCGATCGTCTATCTCGCCGAGAACGATGCGGGCGAGCAGTTCGCCATCAAGGAGTACCTGCCCAGCAACCTCGTGACGCGCACCGAGGGCCAGTTGATCCCGGTGGTCGATCCCAAGAACGAACTGACCTTTCGCAACGGTCTGAAATGCTTCTTTGAGGAAGGACGGTCGCTGGCGCGCATCTTCCATCCGAATGTCGTGCGGGTCGTGAACTTCTTTCGGGCCAACGAAACCGTCTATATGGTGATGGCCTTCGAGCGCGGCCGCAGCCTGCAAGAGATCGTGCTGCGTCACCGCAAGAACCAGCGCGAGGCCGAGGCCAATCCCAAGCCTGCCCGCGGCCGCAAGCCGGCAGAACCGCCCGATCCGGGCATGCTGCCCGAGCGCCACGTGATCCACGTGTTCAACCTGGTGATGAACGGCTTGCGCGAAGTGCATGCGAACCGGTTGCTGCACCTGGATCTGAAGCCGGCCAATATCTACCTGCGCCTCGATGGCACCGCGTTGCTGTTGGACTTTGGCGCCGCGCGCCGGGCGCTCGATGCCGACACCCCGAAGCTGTTTCCGATGTATACCCCGGGCTTTGCCGCGCCCGAGTTGTACCAACGCAATGCCAAGCTGGGCCCCTGGACCGATATCTACGGACTGGGCACCAGCATGTATGCCTGCATGGCCGGCATGCCGCCCCAGCCGGCCGACCAGCGCAAAACCGACGACAAGCTGGTCAACGCGATCGACGCGTTGTCGAGCAGTTATTCGCATGCGCTGCTGGATCTGGTCGTCTGGTGCGTCAAGCTCGACCCGGTCGAGCGTCCGCAAAGCGTCTTTGCGCTGCAGCGCTCGTTGCGGGCGATCGAACTGCCTCCCGGACCCAGGAAAGGTCGATTCTCCCGATGGTTCGGCCGGTTCGGCCGCACCCCTGCCGATGCCGAGGAAGCCGGCCAACACAGTCTGATCGTGCCAAACTGACTAATCTCGTGAAATTCTCGATCTTCCAGGATTCGCTGATCGGCGGACGGCACGTCAACCAGGATCGGATGGGCTATTCGTTTACCCGCGAAAGCCTGCTGATGATCGTGGCCGACGGCATGGGCGGACACATGCGCGGCGAGGTTGCCGCGCAACTCACGTTGCAGGCGGCCGCGGTCTCGTTCCAGCAGGCGGCCCGCCCGGCGCTGGTCGATCCGGCCGGGTTCCTGGATCTGGCATTGCGCCGTGCCCATCGGGACATCCTGCGCTATCAGCACACCCACGACATGCCCGAATCGCCGCGTACCACGGTGGTGGCGGCGATCGTCCAGCACGGTCACGTGTGGTGGGCGCACGCCGGCGATTCACGGCTTTACTGGGTGCGGGACGGCTCGGTCATCGCCCGTACCGAGGATCACTCGAAAGTGCAGAGCCTGGTGCGGCTGGGGCTGATCTCACCCGAAGAGCAGGACATGCACCCGGAGCGCAACAAGGTGCTGAACTGCCTGGGCTCGCCCTTCGAACCCCATATCGAGATCAACGGCGCGCATCCACTGCATCGGGGCGATCATCTGCTGATGTGCTCGGACGGTGTCTGGTCGGCGATGGCCGAGCAGGAACTGATCTCGACCCTGTGCGGCGAGCCCCTGAACACCGCGATCCCGCGCCTGGTGCGCCGCGCCGTTACAATCGAGGGACCCGCCGCCGACAACGCCACCGCGCTGGCCGTGCGCTGGGAGGCCGTCCAGCCCGAAGCGGCGCTGTCCTCGGGCGACCTGCCCAACGGGGCCATCACGACGACGATCTCGCTGGTACCAGAGGACGAACCCGAGTCCGAGGCCATTTCCGACGACGAGATCGAGCGCACGATCAACGAGATCCGCGCGGCGATCGAACGCAGCAGCGGGCACTGAGCGCTCGCTCCCGCGCAACGGCGGCGGCCGGCCCGCCCGCGCAGACCCCCTTTAACCCCGGCAGGCGCGACATGCGGCCTGTTTCACAGATTCATTGCCAGGAGCCTCCATGTCCCAGCGTACCGATGGCCGCCATCCCGAACAACTGCGTGAACTGCGCATCGAAAGACATTTCACCCGTCATGCCGAAGGCAGCGTGCTGATCAGTGCCGGCGATACCCGGGTGCTGTGCAATGCCAGTATCGAAGCGCGCGTGCCGCCGTTTCTCAAGGGCAGCGGGCAGGGCTGGGTGACTGCCGAGTACGGCATGCTGCCGCGCGCGACCCACACCCGCAGTTCGCGCGAGGCGGCCCGCGGCAAGCAGAGCGGGCGCACGATGGAGATCCAGCGCCTGATCGGGCGCAGCCTGCGCGCGATCATCGACATGCAGGCGCTTGGCGAGCGCACGATCACGCTGGATTGCGACGTATTGCAGGCCGATGGCGGCACGCGCTGCGCGAGCATCACCGGCGGCTACGTGGCGTTGGCCGACGCCGTCGCCCAGCTGATGGCCCGTGGCGACCTGGCGGTGAACCCGCTGCGTGAGCCCGTGGCGGCCGTCTCGGTGGGCATCGTCGGCGACCGTGCGTTGATTGACCTCAACTATGACGAGGATGCTGGCTGCGAAACCGACCTGAACGTCGTGATGACGGCCGATGGCGGACTGGTCGAAGTGCAGGGGACGGCCGAGGGCCGCACGTTCACCCGCGCGCAATTGACCACGATGCTCGATCTGGCTGGGAACGGCATCGCCGAACTGGTTCGCGCCCAGCGCGCCGCGATCGGGCCATGAGTGCTGCCAGCCCGTTGCGGCGCTGTGTGCTGGCGTCCTCAATGCCGGCAAGTTGCGCGAGTTGTCGCGCCTGCTGGCACCGCTGGGGATCGAACTGCTGACCCAGGATTCGCTGGGCATCGCGCCGGCCGAGGAGCCGTTCCCGACCTTCATCGAGAACGCGCTCGCCAAGGCCAGGCATGCCAGCGAGGCGAGCGGCCTGCCGGCGCTGGCTGACGACTCGGGTATCTGCGTGCCGGCGCTGGGCGGCGCACCGGGCGTGCACTCGGCCCGCTACGCGGCGCTGGCGGGCCGGGGCAGCGGCGACGCGGCGAACAATGCCCACCTTCTCGAGCAACTCGGGCGGGTCACGCCCGGGCTGGCCGATGACCAGGCCTGCGCTGCCGACTATTACTGTGTGCTCGTGATGGTGCGCGAGCCACTCGATCCGGTGCCGCTGGTTGCCGAAGGGCGCTGGCGTGGCCGGGTGATAGCCGAGCCGCGCGGCAGCAATGGCTTTGGCTATGATCCGCATTTCTGGCTGGCGCAGGCTGCGCGCACGGCTGCCGAGATGACGCCGGCCGAGAAAAACGCGGTCAGCCATCGCGCATTGGCGATGCAGTGCCTGATTGGCCAGCTCCGGACGGGCTGGCTGCCCGCCGTCTGACCGGGCCCCAACCAATGGTCACTGCCCGACGGGTCATTCCCATCCGGTCGAACCGGCCGCAGGCGACGGCGCCACGGCCGGGTGGCGCGGCCAACGCGTTCGTGGCGCCGCCGCTGAGTCTTTACCTGCACCTGCCGTGGTGCCTGCGCAAGTGCCCGTACTGCGACTTCAATTCCCACGAGCGCAAGGCCGACGGCTTTCCCGAGGCTGCCTATGTCGATGCGCTGATCAGCGACCTGGAGCAGGCATTGCCCCAGATCTGGGGCAGGGGGGTGCAGACCGTCTTCATCGGGGGGGGGACGCCCAGCCTGTTCAGCCCCGACGCGATCGATCGATTGCTCGGGGCGGTGCGGGCACGGGTCCGCCTGTCAGTCAATGCCGAGATCACCCTTGAGGCCAACCCGGGTACCTTCGAGCGCGATCGCTTTGCCGCGTTCGCGCAGGCCGGGGTCAACCGGTTGTCGATCGGCGTGCAGAGTTTCGATGATGCGGCATTGCACCGCCTGGGCAGAGTGCACGACGCGGCGCAGGCGCGGGCGGCGATCGAAACCGCCGCCGAGTGTTTTCCCACGTTCAACATCGACCTGATGTACGCGCTGCCGGGACAAGACCGGGCGGGGCTGGCCCGGGACCTGGCCGAGCTGCGACGGTGGCAGCCGCCACATGTCTCGCTCTACCACCTGACGCTCGAACCCAATACGCGCTTCGCCCGCTTCCCACCGCAGGATCTGCCCGATGACGACCTGGCCGATACCATGCTCGATCAGATCGCCGAGGCGCTTGGCGCCGACGGCCTCGAGCGCTACGAGGTGTCCGCCTACGCGAGGCCGGGTCAGCGGTGCCGGCACAATGTCAACTACTGGCAGTTCGGTGATTACCTGGGTCTGGGGGCGGGCGCCCATGGCAAGCTGACGTTTCCTGACCGGATTCTGCGCGAGGCGCGCTATCGGCATCCCGACCGTTACCTGCGGGCGGTGGCCGAGGGCAATGCAGTCGAACAGGTACGCGTGCTGACCGAGGACGACCTGCGCTTCGAGTTCATGCTCAATGCGTTGCGCCTGCTCGATGGGGTGCCGGCCCCGTTGTTTGCCGCGCACACCGGCCTGCCGTTGTCTTCTTTCGGCCCGGCGCTGGCGCAGGCCGTTGAGGCAGGCCTGCTCGATGCGGACCCGACGGTGCTTCGGGCCACCCCGTTCGGCCAGCGCTTCCTGAACGATTTGACGCTGCGCTTCCTCGGTGATTAGGTCAATGGCGAAGGCCACGGCGGCGCCCGACCCTGCTGCACCAACAGGGTGCGCGATGGAGGGTCCGCCCTGGGATGGGGCGCACCTGGATGGGGCGTTGACGCGGCCAGAAGGGCCACCCGCCGGGCTCGGCGGGCAGCCCGGCCGGATTCGGACCGGATGACGGCGTCTGCCTGCGGATTCGCGATGACACCCCGATCAACCGGATCTGGCATGGAAGATGCTCGGTCCGGCCAAGGTCAGTGCGTTGTCCGGCCGCCGCGAGGCCCGGAGCGGGTTTGCGTCCGAGGGGGGATATCCACCACAATCGCGAGTTCGCCGTCCAAGCACTTCGCTTAGCTGGCCATGTCTACCGAGCCGGGCAGTCTGCAACTGCGCCGGGTCGTCGTTCAGGTTTGCAGACTCACGAGGAGAGGCTTTACATGGCCAGCGCCAAAGATGTGATGAAGATGGTCTCGGACAACGAGGTCAAGTTCGTGGACTTCCGGTTCACGGACACCAAGGGCAAGGAACAGCACGTGACGACGCCGATCTCGGCGTTCGACGAGACCAAGTTCGAGGACGGGCATGCCTTTGACGGTTCATCGATTGCCGGCTGGAAGGGCATCGAGGCTTCGGACATGTTGTTGATGCCCGATCCGGCCACGGCGGTGATGGATCCGTTTCGCGAAGAGCCGACGCTGCTGCTGACCTGCGACGTGATCGAGCCGTCCGACGGTAAGGGCTACGCCCGCGATCCCCGATCGCTGGCCAAGCGCGCCGAAGCCTACCTGAAGGCCTCCGGCATCGGCGATGTCGCCTACTTCGGTCCCGAGCCGGAGTTCTTCCTGTTCGATTCGGTGACCTGGGCCTCCGACATGTCGGGCAACTTCTTCAAGATCAATTCCGAAGAGGCCTCCTGGTCGAGCGGCAAGGAACTCGAGGGTGGCAACCTGGGCCATCGCCCGACGGTCAAGGGCGGCTATTTCCCGGTTCCGCCGGTCGATTCATTGCAGGATATCCGTTCCGAGATGTGCATCATTCTCGAGCAGATGGGTGTCCCCGTCGAGGTGCATCACCACGAGGTGGCCGGCGCCGGGCAGTGCGAGATCGGCACCCGGTTTGCCGACATGATCACCCGTGCCGACTGGTCGCAGCGTCTCAAGTACGTGGTCATGAATGTCGCGCACAGCTACGGCAAGACCGCGACGTTCATGCCCAAGCCCCTGGTGGGCGACAACGGCTCGGGCATGCACGTGCACCAGTCGATCTGGAAGGATGGCAAGAACCTGTTTGCCGGTGACAAGTACGCCGGCCTGTCCGATACGGCGCTGTTCTATATCGGCGGCGTCATCAAGCATGCGCGCGCGCTGAACGCGATCACCAACCCGGGCACCAATTCATACAAACGGCTGGTGCCGCACTACGAGGCGCCGGTCAAGCTCGCTTACTCGGCACGCAACCGCTCGGCCTCGATCCGCATTCCGTATGTGTCCAACCCTAAGGGTCGCCGCATCGAGGCCCGCTTCCCGGATCCGCTCGCCAATCCCTACCTGGCGTTCGCCGCGCTGCTGATGGCCGGCCTGGACGGCATCCAGAACAAGATCGATCCGGGTGAGGCGGCCGACAAGAACCTGTACGATCTGCCGCCGGAAGAGGATGCCAAGATCCCGACCGTCTGCTCGTCGCTGGATCAGGCGCTCGAGGCACTGGACGCCGATCGCGAGTTCCTGACCCGGGGCGGCGTGTTCACCGACGACCTGATCGACGCCTACATCGACCTCAAGATGGAGGAAGTCACCCGGGTGCGGATGACGCCGACGGCCGACGAATTCGACATGTACTACTCGTCCTGACAGCGTTTACCGGCATCGACCAGGGGCCTTCGGGCCCCTTTTCAATGGGGGCTGGTCAACGGCCGGTGGTCTTGCCGCGTCAAGTGGGTCTTCAGGGGTACACCCGGGCGCGCACGCCCGGCGGATGCGGTAAATTGCACCTTTGACACCCTGGCTGCCCCCGTCCCGTGCTAGAACCCTCCGGATTGACCATGAAACCCAGATCCTCGCGCGCCGCCAAGACCCTGTCCCTCACCGGGCTGGTGACCGTCCTTTGCGTGGTCTGCCTGCCGGCGCAGGCGCAGGGCATCTACCGCTGCGTGACCGAGGCCGGGGTGGTCGAGTACAGCAATACCGAACCGGCCGCCGGCAAGGCCTCCCGCTGCAAGAAACTGGACCTGCCCGCGATCACGACGATCCCGGCGCCGTCGCTGCCTGCACCCAAGCCGGTATCGCAATCGGCCGGCAAGGCGGGTTTTCCCTCGGTCAGTGCGTCGACCCAGCGGGTCCGCGACGAAGACCGGCTGCGGATTCTTCAAAAAGAGTACAAGCGCGAGCAGGAAAAGCTCGACGAGCTGCGGGCCGAGTACAAGGACGGGCAGCCGGACCGCCTGGGCAACGAGCGTAATTACCAGAAGTACCTGGACCGGGTGGAGAGGCTCAAGGGCGAGATCGCCAGTGCCGAGGGCAACGTGTCGGCGCTCAAGGCCGAGATAGGCGCGCTGTCCGATTGAACCGGGCCGTGCCCGCCCGAACCGCTTCCAGACGCCCCGAGCGACGCGCCGGCCTGGCCTCGCGCTGCCGCGGCCTTGACCTGCTCGCCACCGGCATCGTGATCCTGACGGCCCAAGACCAGGTGGCCTACATCAATCCGGCTGCCGAGCAGCTGTTCGGCCTGGCCGGCCGGTTCGCGACCGGCCGGCCGATCGATCGGCTCAGCGAGGGTCTGGAGTCGCTGCGCCCGACGCTGTCGCAGGCACGCGCGAACGCGTTCGGCGACAAGCGGGTCGACCTGAACCTGCCGCGCCCGGGACGGGATCCGCTCGATCTGCTGGTCACCGTGGTCGTGCTGGACGAGCTCGATGGCATGTTGTTGCTCGAATGCCAGGAAACCGACATCCGCCTGCGGGCGGCCCGCGAGGAGCGCCTGCAGTCACTGGCCCAGGAGAATCGGGACCTGCTGCGCAACCTGGCCCACGAGGTCAAGAATCCGCTGGGCGGGATCCGCGGTGCCGCCCAGTTGCTCGGGCTCGAGGTCGAGACCGACAGCCAGCGCGAATGCGCGGCGATCATCGTCAAGGAGGCCGACCGGTTGCAAAAGCTGGTCGACAGGTTGCTGGCGCCACACAGGCTGCCGCTGCACATCGGCCCGCTGAATCTGCACGAGGTCTGCGAGCGGGTCCGGGCGCTGATTCTCGCCGAGTTCTCCCCCGGGCTGGAAGTCATGCGTGACTACGACACCAGCCTGCCGGACATGCTCGGCGATCGTGAGCAGCTGATCCAGGCCGTGCTCAACCTGGCGCGCAACGCGGCCCAGGCATTGCAGGGCAAGGGCAGGATCGAATTGCAGACCCGGATCGCCCGCCAGGTCACCCTGCTGCGCCAGCGTCACAAGCTGGCACTGGAATTGCATGTCATAGACAATGGCCCGGGCATTCCGGCGCAAATGCAGGAGCGGATTTTCCTGCCGCTGGTGTCTGGTCGAGAGGGTGGGACCGGGCTCGGCCTGACGCTGGCACACAGCTACGTCCAGCATCATGGCGGGATCGTCGACTGCGACAGTCGGCCCGGCAGGACCGATTTCCGAATCCTGCTGCCGTTGGAGCCGCCGGCGACGGGCTGCTGAGCCGATGCCCGTCGCGGGGCCCGGCACCACCCGGGATTGACAGCCGTACAGGGGGTTGGGCATGAGCGCAGTGTGGATCGTCGATGATGATCAATCGATTCGTTGGGTGCTGGAGCGCGCGTTGCGCCGTGAGGGTTTCACCGTGCGCAGTTTCGAGAGAACCGGCGACTGCCTCGAGGCGCTCGCCGGTGACCAGCCGCGGGTGCTGCTGTCCGACATCCGGATGCCGGGGGGCGACGGGATAGACCTGCTGCGCGCCATCAAGGAGTCGCATCCCGCTCTGCCGGTCATCATCATGACCGCGTTCTCCGACCTGGGCAGCGCGGTATCGGCCTTCCAGAACGGGGCCTTCGAATACCTGGCCAAGCCGTTCGATCTGGCCAACGCGGTGGACCTGATCCGCCGGGCCGTCGACGAGCGCGGGGCCGCCGCGCCCGATACCGAGCCGGCGGATTCGTCGATCGGCATTCTGGGCCAGGCGCCGGCGATGCAGGAGGTGTTCCGCGCGATCGGCCGCTTGTCCCAGTCGCCGGTCACCGTGCTCATCACGGGCGAGTCGGGCACGGGCAAGGAACTGGTCGCGCGCGCGCTGCACCGGCACAGTGCGCGTGCCGACCAGCCGTTCATCGCGCTGAACACCGCGGCGATTCCGCACGAATTGCTCGAATCCGAGCTCTTTGGCCATGAGCGCGGTTCATTCACCGGCGCCCAGCAGCAGCGGCGCGGGCGCTTCGAGCAAGCCCACGGCGGCACGCTGTTCCTGGACGAGATCGGTGACATGCCGGCCGCGCTGCAGACGCGCTTGTTGCGGGTGCTCTCCGACGGGCATTTCTACCGGGTCGGCGGGATCGAGTCGATCCGCGCCAATGTCCGGGTGATCGCCGCGACGCACCAGGCCCTCGAGGACAGGGTTCGTTCGGGCGAGTTTCGCGAGGACTTGTTCCATCGCCTGAACGTCATCCGGCTCAGGCTGCCGGCGCTGCGCGAGCGGCGCCAGGACGTGCCGCTGCTGACCCGGCATTTCCTGAACCAGTGTGCGCGGAAATGAACCAGGATGCCAAGCAACTAGACAACGAGGCGGTCGAACTGATGACCGCCTTCGACTGGCCCGGCAATGTGCGCCAACTCGAGAACACCTGCCGATGGCTGACCGTGATGGCGCCCGCCCAACGGGTCGGGGCGGCCGACCTGCCTCCGGAGATCCTGGCCGCGAGCGGCCGGGTGCGCCTGCCGCCCGACGACAACCGGATCGCACCGCTAGCCCCCGCCGCCGCCGCCCGGCCCGAGCCGGGTGCGGCGACCGGCATCGCGGCGCCGCTGCGGCCCACATCGGATCCGGGTGGCTCGTGGTCCAGCCAGCTCTACCTGGCCGTGAGCCAGGTGCTGGCGGCCCAGCCGGCGGTCTGGGACAGGGGGTCGGGGTCGCAGCTCATGGAGCAACTGACCCGCGAGTTCGAATCAACGGTCCTGACGGCGGCGCTGCGCCATACGGCGGGGCGACGCAACGACGCCGCGCTGCGCCTGGGCATCGGGCGCAACACGATCACGCGCAAGATCCAGGAGCTGGGCCTGGACGAGTGAACCGGCTCAGCCGGGCAGGGCGGCGCGCTCGAAACAGGCAGTGACCGGCGCGTGGTCGGACGGTTTCTCCCATTTGCGCGGTGCCTTGTCGACGCTGCAGCCGCGCAACGCGGCCAGTAGCGGCCGGGCCACCAGCACGTGGTCGATGCGCAGGCCCGCGTTGCGCCGAAAACCCAGCTGCCGGTAGTCCCACCAACTGTAGATTTTCTCGGGTTGGTCGAACTGGCGAAAGCTGTCGACCAGGCCAAGCGCGAGCAGTTGCGCGAAGCGCGCCCGTTCAGGGGCGGAGCACAGAACCTTGCCTTCCCAGGCGACCGGATCGTGGACATCGGCATCGGCCGGGGCGATGTTGAAGTCGCCCAGCAGCACCAGGGGCTTGCCAGGGGCGCCTGCGCCCTTGCCGAGCCAGCCGGCCAGCGCATCCAGCCAGGCCAGCTTGTAGCCGTACTTGTCCGACTCGACATCCTGGCCATTGGGCACGTAGGCGCAGCAGATGCGCAGGCCATCGCAGGTGGCGGTGATCAGCCTGGCCTGTTCATCGGGGAAGTCGGGATTGTTCGTGACGACATCGGTGACCGAGGCGATCGTGTCGCGCCGCGTGAGCAGGGCGACGCCGTTGTAGGTCGGCTGGCCGGCAAAGACCACGTCATACCCGGCCTGCGCGATCTCGGCGGTCGGAAACTTGGCATCGACCAGCTTGGTTTCCTGGATGCCGAGGATGTCGACAGGATTGGTCTGCAACCAGGTGAGCACCTGCGGCAGACGGACCCGCAGCGAATTGACGTTCCAGGTGGTGATTTTCATCGGCGCAGGATACCACTGCACCCACGCCGCAACGTGCCCGCGAAAACGCCTTAGAAGCGCAGGTTGCTGGAGCCGTCGGTGAAGACGGACGGCGCGGGTCCGCGGCGCTCGCGATCGGCGGCCAGTGTGCGAACCTGGGGTTCGAGCTTCTGGACCGGTTCGACCGACGCGGTCTGCGTCTGGGTCTGGCTTGCCAGCGGCTCGGGGGCGGTTTGCACGAAACTGGCCGGCAGCCGCGAATCCTTCGGATAGCCCGACGAATCGAGCACCGCGTTCCAACGTGCCTCGTGGTAGCCGATGCGCCTCTCGCCCCCCACGGTCATGACCGGCAGGCCGGCATCGGCGGGGAAGCCCTGTTCCTGGAAGGCGGTGATGTCCTGGCCGGTATTGACCGTCTTTTCGGAGAACGGAATCCCGCGGGTGGTCAGGTGCTTGCGCGCCAATTCGCAGGGTTCGCAGGTGCGGGTCGTGTACAGCACGACCGGGGCCCGCTCAGCCAGCTTGCGCAGCTCGAACGGCAGCCTGGACGCGGCACCGGCCCCGGCGTCGGCCCGCAGCAGGCGGCTTGCCGTGAAGCCCGGCGGCGCCTGCAGCACCTTGACCGCCCGGTTTGGCGGCCGGTCGCCGTAGGCGATGCTGCCATCACTTTCCTGCCACTTGTACTGCGCCATGGCGACCGGGACCTGGGCGACCATCAACAGCAGGAAGACGATGCCCGACAATTGACGAGGCGGCACTAGCATGGAAACTCCGAATCAGGCGTTTTGTTCCATCCCATTATGTCGAAGCAGCGCCTGGATGTCGGGATCCCGTCCCCTGAACGCGCGAAACGAGTCGATGGCCGGTCGGCTGCCGCCTACGGCCAACACCTCGGCCAGGAACCTGGCGCCGGTTTCGCGCAGCGCCTTGACCGGTTCGGGGGACTTGGCGGCCTCCTCGAAAGCCGCGTAGGCGTCGGCGGACAAGACCTCGGCCCATTTGTAGCTGTAGTAGCCCGCGCTGTAACCGCCAGAAAAAATATGCGAAAACGCGTTCTGGAACCGGTTGAACTCGGGCGCCTGTACGACCGCCACCTCCTGGCGCACCGCATCCAGCACCGACTGCACCGATTCGATGCCCTCGATCCGCCTGTCCCTGGCATGCAGCAGCATATCGAACAGCGAGAACTCGATCTGGCGCAGGGTCTGCATGCCGGCCTGGAAGTTCTTGGCCGCGAGCATCTTGTCGAACAGGTCGCGCGGCAGCGCTTGGCCGGTATCGACATGCGCGCTCATCGATTCAACGATCGGCCACTCCCAGCAGAAATTCTCCATGAACTGGCTGGGCAGTTCCACCGCGTCCCATTCGACGCCCGAGATGCCCGACACGCTGATCTCGTCCACCTCGGTGAGCATGTGGTGCAGGCCGTGGCCGAACTCGTGAAACAACGTGATGACGTCGTCATGATTGAGCAGCGCCGGCCGTTCACCAACCGGCGGCTGGAAGTTGCACACCAGGTAGGCCAGCGGCGTTTGCACATCGCCGGTACGTACCGCGCGCGAGCGCGCGCCATCCATCCACGCGCCAGGTCGCTTGCTCTCGCGGGCGAACAGGTCGGTGTAGAACTGGCCCAGCAGCCGGCCATCGCGCTCGATCCGGTAGAACGCCACGCTGTCGTGCCAGGTCGGCGCCTCGTCCTGGCGAATGGTCACGTCAAAGAGCCGCTCGATCTGCGTGAACAGGCCCTGCAGCACCCGCGGCAGCTGGAAGTACTGCTTGACCAGCTGGTCCGAGAATGCATAACGCTTCTGGCGCAGGCGCTCCGCCGCGTACGCCATGTCCCACGGCTCCAGCGTCGGCAACCCCAGCGACTGCGCGGCAAAGTCCCGCATCTCCTGCAGGTCGTTCTGTGCCGAGGCACGGGCACGTTCGGCCAGATCCCGCAGGAAGGTGATCACTTGCTCGGGCGTTTCGGCCATCTTGGCCTCGAGCGACAACTCAGCGAAACTGCCGTAACCCAGCAACGCCGCCTCTTCCGAGCGCAGCGCGAGCAACTCGTCGATCACCTGCGTGTTGTCGAGCTTGCTGCGGGTCTCCTCGTCGCTTGGTGCGACGGCGTTCGCCGATGCCCGGGTGACCGATGCGCGATAGAGTCGCTCTCGAAGCTGCCTGTCGTTCGCGTACTGCATCACCGGGAAGTAGGACGGAAACTGCAGCGTGAAGCGAAACCCGGTCTTGCCCGCGCGCGCCGCATCTTGTTGCGCCGCATCGATCGCGTCGGCGGGCAGCCCCTCCAGTTGCTGCCGCTCGGTGATGAGCAGCTCGAACGCATTGGTGGCATCGAGCACGTTCTCCGAGAACTTCTGGCTCAGCACCGCCTGCCGTTCCTGTAGTTGCGCGTAACGCTCGCTGGCCGGTGGCACGAGTTCGGCCCCGCCGAGCCGAAAGTCACGTAGCGCGTTTTCGACGATCCGGCGCCGCACGGGTGACAGGGTGTCGCCATGCGTGGCCAGCAAGGCCTTGTAACGGGCAAACAACGCCTGACTTTGCCCCAGCTCCGTCCAGAACCGGGTGATCCTGGGCAGATACTCATTGTGCGCGGCGCGCAAGGCCTTGGTGTCGCTGACCCCGCTCAGGTGGCCCACGATGCCCCAGGCGCGGGAAAGCCGCTCGGTTGCCTGCTCGAGCGGCAAAACCACGTGTTCCCAGTCGGCCGGGGTCGTGTCGTCGGTCGCCTGTTTCAGCCCCTGCTGGGCCTGCTGGAGCAGCACGTCCATCGCCGGGCCGATCTGTGCCGGATCGAAGGCATCGAAGCGCGGCAGACCCGAAAAATCGAGCAGGGGATTGACGGCCATCTTGGGGGTGTCGTTCATGCGGAATCTCGGAAGGAGGATTGCAGCCGCCGGCCGCTCGCAGCCGGCCGGTCGCGCGAAGATCTTGAAGGCTAGGTGGAGATGTTTGCTTCGGCCTCAAGTGTATTCACCAACAGCATTGCGCGGGTCATTGGCCCCACACCCCCGGGTACCGGCGTGATCCAGCCGGCCACCTGGCTGGCCGAGTCGAAATCGACATCGCCGCACAGCCTGCCATTGTCGTCCCGGTTCATGCCGACGTCGACGACCACCGCGCCCGGTTTGATCATGTCGCCGGTGATCATCCGCGTGCGGCCGATCGCGGCCACCAGGATATCGGCCCGCCGGACATGGTCAGCCAGATGGGCGGTGCGGCTGTGGCACACGGTCACCGTGGCATCGGCCCGCAGCAGCATCAGCGCCTGGGGTTTGCCGACGATGTTGCTTCGACCCAACACGACCGCTTCCTTGCCGGCCAGATCGATCCCGGCCGACGCCAGCAACTCCATCACGCCGAAAGGCGTGCAAGGCGCAAATCCGGGTTGGCCGATCATCAGCGCGCCGGCGCTTTGCGGATGAAAGCCGTCCACGTCCTTGGCCGGATCGATCGCCTCGATGACGCGTCGGTCGCTGATCTGTGGCGGCAGCGGCAACTGCACCAGGATGCCGTGAATGGCCGGATCGTCGTTGAGCCGGCGAACCTGGGCGAGCAGATCGGCTTCACGGGTATCGGCCGGCAGCTTGCACAGTTCAGAGTGGATGCCGGCCTGCTCGCAGTCCTTGATCTTGTGCCGGACGTAAACCGCCGAGGCCGGTGAGTCGCCGACCAGCACCACGGCCAGACCCGGGCGGCGCTCCTGGGTGCGCAGCGCATCGACGCGTTGCGCGCATGTTTCGCGGATCCGGGCGGCCAATGCCGCACCGTCGAGGATTCGAGCCGTCAAGATGTTCTCCGGTGAGTCAGACGACCCAACTTTACACCAGCGAAATACATCCTTATAATGGTGGGCTTGCTTGGGGGTATAGCTCAGCTGGGAGAGCGCTTGCATGGCATGCAAGAGGTCAGCGGTTCGATCCCGCTTACCTCCACCAGCAACCAGCGCCTGCGGTTAGTCCGGCGGGATCGATCGGTTTCCTGGCACAAGTTGCCATGGCGTCGATTGACTTGTCGGACTGCACAAGGGCCTGTTGATCAGGGTCCCGTTCGTCTAGAGGCCTAGGACATCACCCTTTCACGGTGAGTACAGGGGTTCGAATCCCCTACGGGACGCCACTCTCCAACGAGTGGCGTTTTTTTTCGCCCTCATTGCCCTCCCGGTGACCTGTCGAGCCCTGCCGCCGCGGTAGACTGCGTGCCCGACGTCGGCCGCTGGCCGTACTGCCTTGATGCCAACCGCCCAACAGGAGCCCGCGTGACCAAGCGAATCGATGAAAACAGCGCCGGGGTGTTCGTCATCGCCCCGACACCGTTCAAGCCGGACGGAGCGCTGGACCTGGACAGTGCCCGCACGATGTGCGATTTCTACCTCGACAAGGGAGCCAGCGGCCTGACCATTCTCGGGATCATGGGTGAGGCGCCCAAGCTCGATCCGGCCGAGGCGACGCAGTTCACGGCCACCGTACTGGACCAGGTCGGTGGCCGGGTTCCGGTGATCGTCGGCGTCAGCAGTCCCAGTTTGAAGGCGCTGGGAGACCTGGCCTACCAGAGCATGGACCAGGGCGCGGCCGGCGTCATGGTGGCGCCGATGCCCAGCCTCAAGACTGACGACGCGATCTATGGCTACTATGCCCAGGCGATCGACGTGCTGGGTGACATCCCGGTGTGCCTGCAGGACTATCCCCAAACGCTGGGCGTTTACTTCTCCGCGTCGCTGCTGGGGCGCATCTTCAAGGCGTTTCCAACGATCTGCATGCTCAAGCACGAGGACAGTCCCGGCCTGGCCAAGCTGTCCCGTTTTCGCGAGCTGTGCCTGACCGAGATCGGGCGCAAGGTGTCCATCCTGGTGGGCAATGGCGCGATGCACCTGCCACAGGAAATGGCGCGCGGCGCCGACGGCGCGATGACGGGCTTCGCCTTTCCCGAAATGCTGGTGCAGGTGGTCGACCTGTTCAAGGCCGGCGAGGCCGATCGCGCGGAAACCCTGTTCGATGCCTATCTGCCGCTGGTGCGGCACGAGTTGCAGCCAGGGCTCGGCCTGGCCGCGCGCAAGTACGTGTTGAGCCGTCGCGGCGCGATCGCGCACGACACCTTGCGTGCACCCGGACCGAAGCTGGCCGCCGCCGACGTGGCGGAAATCGAGCATCTCTGGAAGCGTCTGGAACGTCGGCTGGACGAGTTGCGCGCCCAGGGTGTCCTTTGAACCAGTCCGGGCGTCGACGTCCGAGGGGAGTGTGAAGTGATCGTTGTCGCGGAAGTGGCCGGAACCGTCTGGAAGATCGAGAAGGCGGTCAATGATGAACTCAGCGCCGACACGGTGGTGATGATCATCGAATCGATGAAGATGGAGATCCCGGTCGAGGTCGAGGCGCCGGGTCGGCTGGCGGCACTGCTGGTCAACGAGGGCGACCCGGTCGCCGAGGGTGACGCGTTGTTCGAAGTCAGGCCGCTGGTCTGAAAGCGCTAAGTGCCCGCCAGGCCGCTGAACGTGACCTCGCCGGCCTGCGACAACCGGTAGCCACCCAGTCGCTCGGCCTGGGCGGCGAACTCGGGGCTGCGCGCCGTCATCAGTAACTGCTGCATCGGCGTCTCGAAGTAACTGCGTTGCCAGAACACCAGATCGACCTGTTCCCAGGCGATCGGCACGAACGCCAGGGATCCCGGACGAGCAGCGGCACGCACGGCAAAGCCGACATCGGCGTGGCCGTCGGCAATCGCATCGGCCACCTCGGTCTCGCTGCTGGCGAACGCGTCGATCACCTGCAACTGGCGCGTCGTGATCCCCAGGCTGGTCAGCAGTTTGCCCAGCAGCAGGTGGCTGCCTGCGCCCGGTTGACGCATCACCAGTCGCACTTTCGGGCGGGTCAGATCGCGCAACGTGCGCAGCCTCAGCGGATTGCCCTTGCGTACCAGCAAACCTTGCTCACGACCGGCCCAGCGCACGGCTGCCACGGGTAGTCCGGCGAGCCGGTGCCGCATCGCCTGCTGGTTGTAGCCGTCTCCTTCGAGATCGGGCAGATGGATCAGCGCCGCGCACGCCTCGCTTCGCGCGACCCGGTCCAGGCCGTCGCTGCTGCCCAGGCTGGACAGGCCCAGCCGGCACTGGCTGTGCCGGACCGCCCAGTCGAGCAGCGGGTCGTGACTGCCGGCCAGGATCGGGGGCAGGTTGCCCTGGGGCCTGGCGGCCTGGCTTTGCGAGGCCACCCAGGCGTCCAACTGCTCGGTGTTGAACAGCAGGCGGCCGCTGGCCTTGGTGAAGGGAATCGCCGCCTTGGCCACCAGGTGATAGAGCGTGCGCGGCTTGAGCCGCAGGTGTCTGGCGGCTTCCTGGACGGTCAACCAGTCCGGCATGGCGGACACCGGGAGAACGAGCTATTTGACATTTTTTCCGCACTTGCGTTTCTTGGTGGAGATCTTGCTAGATTGCGCAAGTCTAACTTGGCCGGCCCCGATCAATCCTGATTGATGTCTTCGACAACCCCGTTCATCGATTCCGTGCTGCTGGTCATCCGGGCGGAGTCCGGCTTCTGGCCCATCGTCGGCCTGAGCCTGCAGGTCAGCCTGCTGGCAACGTTGATCGCCAGTGCGCTGGCAATCCCGATGGCGGCCTGGCTTGCCCTGACCCCGTTCCCCGGTCGCGCCGTGATCGTTGCCGCCCTGAACACGTTCATGGGGCTGCCCGCGGTGGTGGTCGGGCTGGCCGTCTACCTGTTGTTGTCGCGTGCCGGTCCGCTTGGCTCGTTCGGATTGCTGTTCACGCCGACGGCGATGGTGATCGCCGAGGTCTTGCTGATCCTGCCGTTGATCGCGGCGATCGCCCGCCAGGTACTCGAGCAGGCCCAGCGCGAGTACGGCACCTACCTGCGCTCGCTGGGCATTGGCAAGGCGGCAATGATCGCGACGCTGCTGGTCGAAAGCCGCGACGCGTTACTGGTGGCGGTGCTGGCCGGATTCGGACGGGCGATTGCCGAAGTGGGGGCCGTGATGATCGTCGGGGGCAACATTGCCGGCGTCACCCGGGTGATGACCACGGCGATCGCACTGGAAACCAGCAAGGGTGACCTGCCGCTGGCGATGAGTCTGGGGAGCTTGTTGCTGCTGATCGTCTTGGTGGTCAACGGGCTGGCCGCCTGGGTGCGTGCGCGCACCCAGCGTATCCATGGTAACGCCACGTGAGCGCGCCCCTGGCGAATCATGCGCAGTTGGACGGGGTCAGCCTGCAGCTTGGCGGACACCCGGTGCTTTCCGATCTACGACTCGACATCCCGCTGGACGGGCGCACGATCCTGCTTGGGCCGAACGGTTCGGGCAAGAGCAGCTTGTTGTTCCTGCTACAGGGGCTGCACGCGCCGACCTGCGGCCGGCTCAGTGTGCGCGCGGGCGTTCAACACGTGCCCGGCCCCGGACCCTTGCCTCGTCGTCGCAACTTCGCGCTGGTATTCCAAAAGCCAGTGATGCTGCGGCGCACCGCGCTGGCCAACGTGACGCATGCATTGGCCTGCGCCGGCGTGCCGTCGTCGCTGGCGCCGACACACGCGCTGCGCGCGCTGGACGCAGTCGGCCTGGGCTATGCAGCGGCGCGAATGGCCCGCGTGCTGTCCGGCGGCGAGCAACAGCGGCTGGCGCTGGCCAGGGCCTGGGCGCTCGATCCGCTGTGCCTGCTGTGCGACGAGCCGACGGCCAGCCTGGATCCGACTGCCGCGGCCGGCCTCGAGCAGTTGCTGATGACGCTGGCGGGCCGCGGTACCGGTCTGTTGATGTCCACCCATGACCTGGCGCAGGCGCGGCGCATGGCCGAGTTCGTGATCTTCCTGCACCAGGGCAGGGTGCGGGCGGCAGCGCCCGCCGATCACTTCTTCAATGCCCCGGGCGATCCGCTGGTCGAGCGCTTTCTCGCCGGGGAACTGCTTGCACCCGCCCGTGAAACCGGGCCTTTGCCAATCCAAGGAGCCTCTCGATGAAACCGTCCGTACAGCCAGTTCACGCTTCTCATTCCCCTGCCGATCCCGCTACCTGCGCGCCGGTGGCCAGGCGGCGGCCGCGCCGAACCTTGTTGTTGGCCGCGGTCGGCGGCTGTGTCGGCCTGGGCCTGTCCCTGTCGGTTGCCCAGGCGGCCGAACCCTTCATCGTGATGGCCTCGACGACATCCACCGAGAACTCGGGTCTGTTCAAGGTCTTGCTGCCGGCATTCACCGCGGCCACCGGCATCGAGGTGAGGGTGGTCGCCCAGGGGACCGGGCAGGCGATCGAGACGGCCCGACGGGGTGACGCGGACGTCTTGTTCGTGCATAACCGCAAGGCCGAAGACGCCTTCGTGGCCGCTGGCGACGGACTGGCGCGTCGCGACGTGATGTACAACGACTTCGTCATCGTCGGCCCGTCGTCCGACCCGGCCGGCGTTGCCGGTGGCAAGGACGTGACCGCGGCGCTGACGGCCATTGCGGGCAGCGGGCAGCCATTCTTGTCGCGCGGTGACAAAAGCGGTACACACGCGGCGGAGTTGCGCTACTGGAAGGCGGCCGGCATCGCTCCGTCCGGCGCCTGGTATCGCGAGACCGGTTCGGGGATGGGCGCCACGCTGAACGTCGCGTCGGGCAGCGACGGCTACGCGCTCACCGATCGGGGCACCTGGCTCAATTTCAGTAACCGCGGCAAGCTGCGGATCCTGGTCGAGGGCGACCCGAAGCTGTTCAATCCCTACGGGGTCATCGTCGTGAATCCGGCCCGGCACCCGCATGTCAAGGCCCGCCAGGCCCAGGCGTTTGCCGATTGGATTGTTTCCGAACAGGGGCAGGCGGCGATCGCCGGCTACCAGATAAACGGCGAACCGGCGTTCTTTCCGAACGCCAAGACGCAGTAAGCGTACGGCCCCGGGCCTACGGCGCCGAGCGGGGCAGCCGCAGGCCCATCTTGCCGGCGGCGATCACCGCCTGCGTCCGGTTGCGTACGCCCAGTGCGCGCAGCACCGCACTGACATGCACCTTGACCGTGCCCTCGGCCAGGTTGAGCCGTCGGCAGATGAGCTTGTTTGGCATGCCATCCAGGATCAGTCCGAGCACATCGGTCTGGCGTTCGGTCAGGTTCAGGTCACGGGCATCGGCCTGAAGCCGCGGACGCACCGCGTACTGGTCGAACACGCTGGGCAGATCGCTCGATACCGCCTGGCGGGGAATGTAGACCTGGCCCGAGAAGATCATCCGCAATGCCTGCGAGATCAGGTCGTTGAACAGGGTTTTGGGGATGAAGCCGATCACACCGAAGTTCAGGCATCGCAGGATGGTCTGCTGGTCGGCCTGTGCCGAGAAGACGATCAACGGCAGGTCGGCCCGTTGCTCACGGATGCGGCGCAGCAGTTCGATACCGCGGTTGCCGCCCAGTTGCAGGTCGGCAATCGCGTAGTCGAAGTGACGCGTTCCGGCCAGCGCACGCTCGAGTTGCTCGTTCGATGCGGCCAGCTCGGTCTGGCACTTGGGCCTGATCGCCTGGAGCAACTGGTGCAGCGAATCGCGCACGATCGGTTGTTCATCGACGATAAGGAACCTGTCGATCGCCTGGCCGGGATCGTCGGTTCTGACGGTGCTCCATGGGTTCATGCGTGCTCTCCGTATCGCAGCCCGGTCGCGTCACCGGATCCTGGTCGATTCTGCTCACCGCAAAATTAGGCGTCGGCCCCGGCGAAGTAAAGTAGTTCCGATGGCCGAACACCATTTAACGAAACGTCAACTGAATCGACAGCCCTTTACTTGGCAGGTTTCCCGGCTCGCCGCGACCGGCTTCTAACCTGATTCGGTGGCTTGGCCGGGAATGGCGCACGGCGCGATGAATCTGGCGGGTGAGGGCTTCGCTCGAACGGGTGAAGGTCACGCGCGACCGGGTCGATCAGGTCGGCGCCCGCTCTTCGCGGAAGAACCCGAGTTTCTCGTGGACCACCCGATCCGAGAAAAAACAGGAAGCTGTCCGCACTGGCGCTGAGGCTGCGCCACTGCCAGCCGGGAATCGCGATCGTGTCCTTGGGGGCGTATCGAAACGTCTGGTCACCGATGGTGATCTCGCCCTCGCCCTCGACCACCGACATCACCATGCTGTCGGTCGAGCGCACGCGGGCGGTGTGCCGGCCGCCGGCCACGTGGGTCATCCAGGTGGCCATCGTCGGCATCGGCCAACCGCCATCGAGCGGGTTGGCATAACGCAGCGTGGTGGCGAAGTGGGGATCGGGGCAAACCGCCTGCGCGCTGCGTACCAGCGCCTCGCGTGTGGTCTCGTAAGGGTAGTTGAAGATGGGTGATGTCGGCCCGTAGGGGGCAAGCGCATCGATCGGCAGCAGGCTCTGCCCGAAGCGCGCCCGGGAAGCGCCTTCGGGGCGCTGGACCGTTTGCTGGCGGGCGTCGTGTCCCTCCATGAAAACCGCTTCGAAGTAGCCCAGCATCGGGATGTCCAGGCCGTCGAGCCAGATGACCGGCGCATCGCCCTCGTTGCCGTGGTCATGCCAGGCCCAGGCGGGCGTGATCACGAAGTCCCCTTCGCGCATCGTCGTACGCTCTCCGCCCACGGCGGTGAAACCGCGTTCGCCCTCGATCAGCAACCGCAGCGCCGATGGCGTGTGGCGATGGGCCGGTGCCACCTCGCCGGGCAGGATCATCTGGATGCCGGCGTACAGGCTGGCGGTGGTCCGGCTCTGGCCCGAATACGACGGGTTCTCGAGCACCAGTACCCGGCGTTCGGCCTCTTCGGCGGTCAGCAGGCGCCCGGATTCGAGCATGTGCGGGCGTAGTGCGGCATACGACCACTGGTGTGGCACCGCCGCCGGTCTCGGGGTCGGTGGCACGATGTTGCGCAACACCTCCCAGAGCGGTGCCAGATGCTGCGGCGCAATGGCCTGGTAGAAGCGTTCACGCCGGGCGCGGGTCTCAGGGGGCATCGTGGCTGACATGGCGATCCTGGGTCGGGAGGGTGGCGGGCACCCGGGCGGGTTTGCAGCGATTATCCTTCATCGTTGCGGACCGGCCCGGTCAACGCCTGTCCTATACTGCACCCGTTACATCCCGGCCCATCGTTGGCCTTGTCGGAGGAGCTAATCAATGAAAAAGCATCGAATCGTCCTGTCCCTGCTCGGGCTTGCCGCCCTTGGCACCGCGTTTGCCACCCAGGCGGCGGAACTACGCCTGTCGCACCAGTGGTCGACCAAGGACGTCCGCCACCAGGTCGCGCAGATCGTCGCCGACGAGGTGGCCGCGGCCAATGTCGACCTGAGCATCAAGATCTTCCCGTCCAACTCGCTGTTCAAGGCAACCGAGCAGTACAAGCCGTTGTCGCGCGGCCAACTGGACATGACGGTCTTTCCGTTGTCCTATGCCGGGGGCCAGCGGCCCGAGTACAACCTGACGCTGATGCCCGGGCTGGTCAAGAATCACGACCATGCGGCCCGGCTGAACCGCTCGCCGTTCATGAAGGCCATCGAGGACATCATGGCCAAGGACGACGTGATGGTGCTCGTCCACGGTTACCTGGCCGGCGGGTTCCTGGGCAAGGACAAGTGCGTCTCTGCGCCCGATGACTTCAAGGGCCTGCAGACCCGCGCGGCGGGCAAGGCATTCGAGCAGATGCTGGCCGGTGCCGGCGCGTCCATCGCCTCGATGGCCTCGAGCGAGATCTATAACGCGATGCAGACCGGCGTGCTGCAGGCGGCGATCACCTCGTCGTCGTCGTTCGTCTCCTACCGGTTGTACGAGCAGGCCAAGTGCTACACCCCGGCCGCCGATGTCGCGATGTGGTTCATGTACCAGCCGCTGCTGATGAACAAGTCGGTCTACGAAGGCCTGAACGACAAGCAGAAAGCGGCGCTGCAGGCGGGCGCGAAGAAGGCCGAGGCCTTCTATCTCGACGAGGCCAAGAAAGAGGATGCTGCCTCGGTTGACGTGTTCAAGAAGGCCGGCGTCGAGATCCGCAACATGACGCCCGATGAGTTCGGCCAGTGGCGCGAGATCGCCAAGAAGACGTCCTATGCAGAGTTTCTCAAGCAGGTCAAGGACGGCCAGAAACTGCTCGACATGGCGTTTGCCGTCGAGTAGTCCCCCACCAGCCCGGCCGGCCCGGCGTCGGCCGGGCCGGTTTTTCCTGATGCTTACCCCGTTCGCCGGTGCCCCGATGACTTCCCTGTCCGAACCCCACCCGCCGCTGCGCGCAGCGCCTCTCCCGCTGCGCGTGATCCAGGCGATCTCCACGTTTTGCGGCTTCGTCGCGGCCGCCATGATCTTCGCCGCCGTGTTCATCACCTGCCAGATGATCTGGGTGCGCTTCGTGATGAATGAATCGACGATCTGGCAGACCGACTCGGTGATCTACCTGGTGATCGGCTCGACGCTGATCGGCCTGCCATACGTGCAACGGGTCCGTGGGCATGTCAATGTCGACCTGTTACCGATCTGGCTGCCGATGGCGCCGCGCCGCTGGCTGGCCATCCTGACGTTGCTGGCCGGAATCGTCGTCATCGGTGGAATGTTCGTTTACGGGTTCGAGATGTGGCTGGAGGCCTACGAGAAGGGATGGCGCTCCGAAACGGTCTGGGGGGCCAGGCTCTGGATCCCCTACCTGGCGATGCCGGTTGGATTCGGCCTGTACCTGCTGCAACTTCTGGCCGACCTGTACGGGGTGCTGGCCGGTGTCGAGCGGCCTTTCGGCCTGGCGGAGGAAGCCCTGATGGATCCCTTGATCATGGGCGGCCTGGTCGGTGTCGCAACCATCGCGGTACTGTTCTCCGGTATATCGGTGGCGACCGGTCTGCTGATCGTGGCGGCTGGCTTCCTGATGGCCAGCCAGGGACTGAACTTCCTGTCGCTGATTCCCGAAACCTTTTTCGCCTCGCTCAACAGTTTCGAATTGTTGTCCATCCCGATGTTCATCATCATGGGGGCGGCCATTGCGTCGACGCGGGCGGGTGCCGACCTCTACGAGGCGCTCGAGCGCTGGATGACCCGGGTCCCGGGCGGGTTGGTGATCTCGAACCTGGGCGCGTGCGCGTTGTTTGCCGCGATGTCCGGCTCGTCGCCAGCCACTTGCGCGGCGATCGGCAAGATGGGGATTCCCGAGATGCGCCGGCGCGGATACCCGGATGGCGTCGCGGCGGGGTCGATCGCCGCCGGGGGTACGCTGGGCATCCTGATTCCGCCGTCGGTGACGATGATCGTCTACGGCATCGCCACCGAGACCTCGATCGGGCGCCTGTTCCTGGCCGGGGTCGTGCCCGGCATCCTGTTGATGTTGTTGTTCATGGCGTGGGCGCTGATCGACACGGTCCGCCACGGCAACCAACAGGCGTTGGAGCGGCGTATCTACAGTTGGAAGCAGCGCTTCGAGATCATGCCCAGGGTATTGCCGTTCCTGCTGATCATCGCCGGCGTGCTCTACGCGATGTATGGCGGCCTGGCCACCCCGTCGGAAACCGCCGCCGTCGGCGCGCTGCTTTGCCTGGTGGTCGCCGTGGTGATCTACCGGCTCTGGCAACCGGTGGCCCTCTGGGCAATCCTGCGCGACGCCACCCGCGAGAGCGTGATGATCCTGTTCATCATTGCGGCGGCCGGGGTGTTCTCGTACATGCTCTCCAGCCTGTTCATCACGCAGTCGATCGCGCAATGGATAGGCACGCTGGATGTGCACCCGTGGGTGCTGATGTTCTTCATCAACCTGTTCCTGCTGGTCGCCGGGTTCTTCCTGCCACCGGTGGCGGTGATCCTGATGTCGGCCCCCATCCTGTTGCCGATCATCGTCGCCGCGGGCTTCGATCCCTACTGGTTCGCGGTGATCCTGACCATCAACATGGAGATCGGCCTGATCACCCCGCCGGTCGGCCTGAACCTGTACGTGATCAACGGCATTGCGCCGGACATTTCCCTCAAGACGATCCTCTGGGGATCGTTACCCTTCGTGCTGTGCATGGTGCTGGGCATCGTGCTGCTGAGTTTTTTCCCCTGGCTGGCCACCGGCCTGCCGGACTTGGTGATGGGCAAGGCCATATGAGTCGAGTGAGCTACTTCCAGGACCTGTTGAACTCGGTTTTCGAACGCGGCATCTCGGCGGTCATGCCCACCCGGGACGATCGCTCGATGAGCGATCTTTGCGAGGCTTTGCTGTCGGTTCGCGGCGAGGTCTCGGGTCAGCAACTGGCCAGCAACATCCTCGATCGCTTCGCCAGCGCCGATGCCGCCGAACAACTGGCTTTCTTTCATCTGCTCAACGAGTCGTTCGACGTCGATGCGCACGGCATCTCCAAGGCGGCCGCGGCCTACGCCGCCACACCCTCGGAAGCCCACTATGACGACCTGCTCAAGGTGGCTGAACCCCGTCGCCAGGAACTGCTGCGGCGTCTGAACAGCGTGCCAGGGGCCACTGCGCGCCTGGTCAAGATGCGCGAGGTCTTGCTCGGCCATCTACGCGAAAACCAGTCGCTGCGCCGCACCGACCTCGATTTCGAACACCTGTTCGGATCGTGGTTCAACCGCGGTTTCCTCGTGCTGCGGCCCATCGACTGGCGCTCCCCGGCCAACCTGCTCGAGAAGATCATCCAGTACGAGGCCGTCCACGCGATCAACGACTGGGACGACCTGCGCCGTCGCGTGCAGCCGGGCGATCGGCGCTGCTTTGCGTTCTTTCATCCGGCGATGCCCGACGAACCCCTGATCTTCGTCGAGGTGGCACTCACCGCGGGCATTCCTGACTCGATCCACTCGGTGCTCACCGATGACCGCGAACCCATCGGTGCCCACGAGGCGAGTACTGCGGTCTTTTACTCGATCTCGAACTGCCAGACCGGCCTGCGCGGCGTGTCGTTCGGCAACTTCCTGATCAAGCAGGTGGCCTCGGACCTGGCCGAGAGTCTGCCGCAATTGAAGCAGTTCGTGACCTTGTCGCCAGTCCCGGGCCTCATGCAATGGGTGACCCGCTCGCTCGATGGCGCACACGAAGGGGGTGAACAGGCCGCGCTGCTTCGCCTGGCCGAGATAAGCCAGGCGGGGGCCGCCAGCCCGCGGGCGGGCGAAGGGAGCGACATCAGCGCCGCCGAGCGGACCAGCCTGCTCGCCCAGGTGGCCCGCTACCTGGTTGACGAAAAGCGGGGCGACGGGCTCGCCCTGGATCCGGTCGCGCGCTTTCACCTGGGCAACGGCGCCCAGCTGTGCCAGATCAACTGGCAGGCCGATCGCTCAGCCAAGGGATACCAGCAGTCGGCCACGGTGATGGTCAACTATCTGTACGAACTGGACAAGGTCGAGGCCCGCCACGAAAGCTACGTGTCGGGCGCCATGATCAGCACTTCGCGCGAGATCCGGTCGCTGGCGGACCCGGCGCGCAAGCTGCGCCGCGTCCGCCCGGTGCCGACGAGTTCCTGAATGGCGGCGTCCTACCCTGACGCGGAGCGCGCAAGATGATTCATCCGGCCAGCTATTTCGACTTCACGGACAAGCGGGTGCTGGTTGTCGGCGCGAGCCGCGCCGGCATCGGCGCGTCGGTTGCGCACGCGTTCCGCCTTGCCGGCGCACAGGTCACGATTACCGGGGTCGAACCTGTGCCGGCGCAAAGCGAGCAAGGTCACTTCGAGTATCACCAACTCGATGTCTGTGACGACAATGCTGTCAAGTCGTTGGCAGCCGGATTCGAGTGGCTCGACGTCCTGGTGAACTGTGCGGCGATCTCCCGGCGGGACGAGGAGCAGGATCTTGAGGTGTTCCAACGCGTGATCGACATCAACCTGACCGGTACGCTGCGCATGGCACTGGCGTTTCTACCCCACCTGAAGCGTTCCAAGGGCAGTGTCATCAATATCGGGTCGATGTACGGCACCTTTGGCAGCCCGCGTGTCCCCGCCTACGGGGCCAGCAAGAGCGCCGTCCACCAGTTGACCCGGTCACTGGCCATCGACTGGGCCAGGCACGGCATTCGTGTCAATGCCATCGCCCCCGGTTTCATCGTGACCGAGCAATCGCGCAAGGGCCGCGAAGATCCGACCCACTTCGAAGCGGTGATCAAGCGCTCGCCGCTTGGCCGCTGGGGAGAGCCCGAAGAGATCGCGGGACCGGTGCTGTATCTGGCTTCGGCGGCCGCCTCGTTTGTCACCGGGGTGGTGCTCCCGGCGGACGGTGGCTATTCGGCGGTCTGAGCACGCGCGGCAGGTCGGGGCAAGCCGCACGGGCCTCAGGGGGCGCCGTACAGCCGATGGAACTCGGGCCCGGCTGCGGCGATCAGCGGTTGCTGCCCGCCAAAGCACCGATGGTCGAACCACGCGCTCGCCTGTTCGTCGGTGAGGAGGTTCAACGACTGCATGTAAGGCACCGCCTCGGTCATCAGCCGGTTGCGTATCGCGTCGGTATCGGGGAACAAGCGGACCGCCGGCTGCCATATGGCCCGGCCGGCAAGGTAGCCGCTCGCCCCGGCGCGATACGCGTACTGCAGCACGCGTCGGAACGTGACCATGTCGGCGCCGGCGCTGAGCATGACCCATGGCCGGGTGGCGATCCGGCCCAGTTCATCGAACCACTGCTGGCACTCGGACGACGCAGGCGAGCCCGGCTCGGGTACCGCGGCCGCGGCGACCGGGCTTTCGAGTTTGAAGATGTCGACATTGAAGCGCGGATCGGTGAAATGCCGCACGGATTCGAGCACCTGTTCCGGGCGCTTGGCCGCCTGTTCGACGTAGTCGCCGGTTTGTCCGTCCTCGCCCGGAAACGCGTAGACCAGCAACTCGAGTAGAAAGGTCAGGTCATGCTCGACACAGTCCCGCCCGACCTTCTCGACCAGCGCTTGCTGGTGGCGGCGTACCGTTTCGTGCGCATCCGGGCGATACCAGGCCAGCAACTTGACGCCGTCTGCACCGAGCCGTTTGATCTTGGCGACGCTCCAGTGCGGGATCTCCCGTGACAGGCGCCCGCCAGGCGTTTGCGTGAACGCGTGATCCTCATCGGTCAGCAGGATGCCGCGGGCGGCGCCGACATGCCCGATACAGCTGGAGTAACCCCAGATCGGATCCAGCAACATGGCCGAGCCATGGGGCGAGAGGGTCTCGGTCACCAGGGACTTGATGGCGGCCACGTGCTCGTAGGCGGCTGGTGATGCCCCGGTCTTGTCGGTGACCAGCTCGAACAGCGGAGGGCGCTGGTCGATTGCCACCATTTTGAAACGGCCGTTGGCGTCGGCCAGTCGGCGAAGGGATGTGTACTTACCGGCAGTGAGCGTCACGGGCATTCTCATTCGCACCTATTCGGACCTTGCGTTGTCTTCCAGGATCAGTTCGGCAGCCTTTTCGCCGATCATGACGCAAGCAGCGTTGGTATTTCCCGATACCAGGGTCGGCATGATCGATCCGTCGGCAATACGCAGGTTGGCGATGCCGTGGACCCGTAGCCGGGGATCCACGACGCTTTGCGCATCTTGCCCCATCTTGCAGGTGCCGACCGGATGAAACGTCGTTTCGGCATTCTGTCGCGCCCAGTCGAGGATTTCGTCGTCGGATACGACCCCGGATCCCGGTGCCATCTCGACACCTCGCAAGCGATCGAGGGCGCTGGCATTGAAGAGCCGGCGGGTGAACCGGATACCCGCGACCATCGTCTGCCGATCCAGCGGATGCGAGAGAAAGTTGAACCGGATGCAAGGCGGCGCATCGGCGCGCGGTGATCGGGCGTGCACACTGCCCCTGCTCTCGGGGCGCAGCTGATAAAAGGGAACCGTGATGCCCGGTTCCCTGGCCAATGTGCGCTTGGTCAGGTCGGCGATCTGGAAGGGCACGAAATGCAGCTGGCAATCCGGGGAGGGCAGGTCGGCGCGGGAGCGAAAGAAGGCCAGCAGCGGTCCGGACGGGATGTTCAGCAGACCCTGGCGGGCGGTGACGTAGCGCAAGACCTCCCAGGCGAGCTTCACGCCGTAAGAGCGATCGCCGTAGGTGACGCCTTTGCGGGTGATCTGCCACTTCAGCCGGGGGGACGCGTGATCCCGCAGGTTCTCGCCGACACCGGGCAGATCGTGCACGATCTCGATGCCCAGCGCCCTGATCCGATCGGGCTGCCCGATGCCCGACTGCTCGAGCAACATGGGTGAATTGATGGCGCCGCCACAGACGATCGTGTCCAGCCTGGCCGTTGCCCTGATGGTCCGGCCCTGGCGCAGGTACTCGACGCCTGTGCATCGCCGGCCGTCGAACAACAGCCGCTGCGCGACGGCCAAGGTGACGACAACCAGGTTGTCGCGCGACATTGCCGGTTTGAGATAGCAGACAGCAGTGCTCATGCGCCGACCGTTGTGGATCGTGGCCTGGGTGCGCACGACCCCTTCCTGGCTAATACCGTTGTAGTCGGGATTGACCGGCAGGCCGATCTCTTCACCGGCGGCGAACAAGGCGTCGTACAGCGGGCTCTGATCGGTGGTCTCGCGCACGCGTAACGGGCCTTCGCGACCCCGCAATGCCGGATCGCCACGATCGAAGTTCTCCATTTTTCTGAAGACCGGCAACAGCTCGTCGAAGCCCCAGCCGGGCGCCCCCTGGTCGCGCCACCCGTCATAGTCGAGCCGCTGACCGCGCACGAACACCAGGCCATTGATCGCACTCGATCCGCCCAGCAGTCGCCCACGCGGTACCGGGATCTCACGCATCGCGGTATTGGGCTCGGGCTCGGAGCGGTAGCGCCAGTTCGCGCTCGGGTGATCGATGAGCTTGCCAAAGCCCAGCGGAATCCGGGTCCAGAAGTGATCGCGTGCGCCGGCCTCGAGCAACAGCACGCGATGCCGGCCCGACGCGCTGAGCCTGTTGGCCAGGACGCAGCCGGCAGACCCGGCGCCGATGATGATGTAGTCGTATGCAAGGGCCTGTTCAGACATCGGTTGCTCCGGGGTCGCGCCGCCTGGCCGGCGTTCATCAGGACTGCGTCGATCGATGCCGGCTGCTGTTGCGAGTATAGGGCTCGACGATGACGCACTGGTCCATTTTGTATGGCCGGACCCCGTGCCAGCGCGGCAGGAAAGGCTTGACAAACCGTTGCCCGTCGATTCATCCTCGGGACGAGGGGACAGTGCCGTATAACAACAAGATGCCGCCAATTTACTACCGCCATGCGAACTTCCCGGGAGACAGACAGGTCACGCTGAGTCGCTCGATCCTGCCGCCCAGCGTCGCCGGCGAAGTCCGGCTGCGCGTGCGGCGCACGGCGCTCTGCGGTTCGGACAACCGGCTCTGGCGCCACGGTGCGGTGCAGGTGCCGGGCCACGAGATCTTCGGCGTCGTCGAACAACCGGGCCATCCGTTCGACGGTCAGCGCGCCTGCGTCTACATTCCGGTGTTTTGCGGTCGCTGTGGCAGTTGCAGTTTGGGCCTGACGCAAAGCTGCGAAACCCAGTCCAGCCTGATCGGCTGGAATCGCGACGGCGGCTTTAGCGAGTATGTTCAGGTGCCCGAGCAATGCCTGCTGCCGGTTCCGGACAGCATCGAGGATGGCCTCGCTCCGCTGTTGCTCGATACCATCGGCACATCGGCCCACGCAGTGCGTTCGGTGCAACGCCTCCTGTCGGCCCTCCCCGGCGGCATCTCCTTGCACGATCGGCCGGTCCTCGTCGCCGGGGCCGGACCTGTCGGTATCGGTGTCCTCGTTGCCCTGCAGGACATCGGCGTTCCCGCCATCGACGTGTTCGACCCGACGCCCGCGCGGATGGCCTTCGCCCGCGCCCTTGGCGCGTCGGATCGCGGCAGCCCGACCGGGCGATACGGCTGCATCTTCGAGTGCAGTGGCGCCCATGCGGCCCGCGATGCCGCGATCGATGCCGTGCTGGCCGGCGGCGTCATCGTGCTGATCGGGGAGAATGCGTCGCCGTGGACGATCCAGGAAGGGCTGGTATTCCGTCGCAAGGACTTTCTGATGCTGCGCAGCTTTTACTTTCCGGTACGCGAGCACGATGAGAACGTGGCCCTGCTTGCGCGCCGGCGAGAGGCTTACCGGCGCATCGTGGATCTCGAGGTCACGCTGGACGAGTTGCCCCAGGCCTATCCACGGTTTGCCAATGGCGAGACACTCAAGCCCCTGCTGGCCATTGCGCAAAACGGGGCGGCGCGGGCATGATGCCGACGATGGTTGCCTCGCTGGCCGGTGAGCCAGCCACAGATCACACGAGGCAAGACGTTTGATTGCGCCGACGCCGTTCGTCATCTGCCTCGGGCTTTGCACGCTGGACCAGACCTGGAACGTTGCGCGTATTCCGCAGCAACCCGTCAAGGTGCTGGCCGATGGGTACACCACTTCGGGCGGGGGCATGGCGGCGACGGCCGCGGTCACGGTGGCCCGGCTGGGCGGGCGCGCGGCGTTCTGGGGGCGGGCCGGCCAGGATCCGACCGGGCTGCTGATCCGTGCCGGTTTCGAGCAAGAGCAGGTCGACGTTGGCGCGCTGCGCTTGTTCGAGGGAGCGCAATCGCCGATCGCGGCCGTGCTCGTCGATGCCGACGGTGAGCGCCTGATCGCGAATTTCCCCGGCGCAAACCTGCCGGATGCGCCGCACTGGCTACCGATTCACCAGGTCGGCGGGGCGCAGGCCGTGCTCGCCGACATGCGCTGGATCAGTGGCGCGATCGCCCTGTTCGAGGCGGCCCGTGATCGCGGCATTCCCACCGTGCTGGATGCCGACTTCGCACCGACCGGCGACTTTGGCCGGATCCTGCCGCTGACCGACTATGCGCTTTTCTCGTCCGCAGGACTGGCCAGCTACGCGGGCAACGCGGACGCGGTCCGGGCGCTTGGCCAGGCCCGCGCGCAGGGCTGCGTCGTTGCCGGGGTTACCCGCGGCGCCCGCGGGACCCTGTGGCTCGATGCACGAGGCGAGCATCGCACCCCGGCATTTGCGGTCCGGACCATCGATACCACCGGTGCGGGCGATGTCTTTCATGGCGCCTACGCGTTCTGCATCGGGACGGGCCAGTCGGCGGCCCAGGCGGCCCGCTTCGCCGCGGCCACTGCGGCCCTGAAGTGTCGCCACCCGGGCGGACGACAGGGCATTCCCCGGCTCGAAGAGGTCGAGCAGTTCCTGGCGGCCGCGAACGCCGATGCCGCCGGCGAAAGACCGGACACCGGAACGGTGGCCAACCATTGATGAAACCTTGCCGACGAGGGAGACCCGAATGGATGCAGTGATCCAGGTCATCAAGGGCCTGCGCGGGTTGAACGCAGTGCTGCTTGGTCTGTGCAGGTACCTGATCATCCTGATCGTGGCGATCATCTCTATCATCCTGATCGCGTCGGTCGTGTTTCGTTACGGACTGGACAATGCCCTCTCATGGGCAGAGGAATTGAGCAAATACCTGATGGTCTGGCTGACATTCCTGGGGGCGCCGGTCGCTTTGCGCCACTTCGGCCATGTCAGTATCGACGTGCTGGTCAAGGTCTTGCCGGCCCGGTTGCAGCAGCTTCTCTACCTGATCATCAGCGTGATCATCTGCCTGACCATGGCCATCGTGCTCTGGAAGGGGCTGGGCTTTGCCGCGCAAGGCGCCAGGCAGGTGGCCTCGTCGCTCAACCTGTCGATGGTTTACCTGTATATCGCGGTGCCGATCGGTTCGGCGCTGACCATCCTGGTTGCCTTGGAACAGGCGATGCAGTCGTTCGTCGGCATCTTCCGGCCCGACCAAGGACTCGTCGTGACGGCGACGGAGGCCGACGGTGCGCTGTAGCCCGAAGCAGGAATCGACCAGGTATGGGATGGATCCATGGCACTGACGTTTTTCTACCTGTTGCTGCTGCTGATGCTGGTCGGCGTGCCCATCGTGTTCGCGTTGATCTTCGCGCCCATCGTCGGCGTCTGGCTGGATGGCAAGACCGTCTTTCTGAGCATGTTTCCGCAGCGCATCTTCGGCGGAATCAACCAGTTCCCGCTGTTAGCCATCCCGATGTTCATTCTCGCCGGGGAGGTGATGAACCGGGGAGGGATCACCCTGCTGCTCGTGGATTTCGCCAAGACGCTGGTCGGACACCTGCGTGGCGGCCTGGCGCACGTGAATATCCTGTCCAGCCTGCTGTTTGCCGGGCTCTCCGGCTCCGCAGTGGCCGATACCTCGGCGCTGGGCTCGATGCTCATTCCGGCCATGGAGAAGGATGGCTACACGCGCCGCTTCGCGGCTGCCGTCACCGCGGCTTCATCGGTCATCGGGCCGGTGATTCCGCCATCGATCATCATGGTGGTCTATGCCTACATCATGGGGGTGTCCGTTGGCGGCTTGTTCGCCGCCGGGTTCGTCCCCGGCGCGATGATGGGCATCGGCCTGATGGGGGTGACCGCGATCATCTCGCACAAGCGCCAGTACCCGCGGGCCGCGCAACGCGCCCCGGTACGGGTGATCGGCCGAAGCTTCGTCAGCGCCTTTTTGCCGCTGATGACCCCGGTGATCATCCTCGGCGGCATCTTGTCCGGTGTATTCACGCCGACCGAGGCCGCAGCCGCGGCAGTTGCCTACGCGGTGCTGCTGAGCCTGTTCATCACCCGTACGCTGCCCTGGCGCGAAATCCCCGAGATGCTGTTTAGAGCCGGCCTGACCTCTGCCAGCATCCTGTTGGTCATCGGTGCCGCCACGGTGTTCGGCTGGGTGACCTCGCTGTCGGGGGTCTCCGGCGTGGTCACCGGCCTGCTGACCTCGATCAGCGACAACCCGCTGGTCGTCCTCTTTCTGGTGAACATCCTGCTGTTCATCGTCGGCATGTTCTTCGATGCCGGACCGGCGATCCTGATTCTCGGACCGCTATTGGCGCCGACGATGCTCAGGCTGGGGTCGATCCGCTGCACTTCGCGATCATCATGTGCGTGAACCTGACAGTGGGCCTTGCCACGCCCCCGATGGGCCTCGTGCTGTTCGTTGCGTCGTCGATCGGCCGGGTGTCCATCGTCAACATCACGCGGGAGTTGTGGCCGTTCCTGGTGGTGCATGCGATCTCATCCTGCTGATCACCTACATACCGCCCTGACGATGACGCTGCCCAGGTATCTAGGCCTGGCCGGTTAGCGACTGCGCCGGTTGATGGTTTTTTCCCGTAGTACCACGACAACGAAAGGAGACAGACATGATCACACGACTCATTGGCTCACTGACCGTGGCCGCGACACTGGGCCTGGGTGCGGTCACCGTTCCGCTGGCGGCCCACGGCGCGGAGTTCACGCTCAAGTAAGGGCATCCCGGACCTGTCGGCCCGGATTCGGACGACGACGTCGCGGGGCAGTTCCTGAAGTACTTCCTGGAGGCGCGTTCCAATGGCCGCATAGAGGTCCAGATCTTCCCCGGTTCGCAGCTGGGCAACTTCCGTGAAATGGTCGAGCAGGTCAATGCCAATGCGCTGGAGGTCGCGCACACCGCGCTGGGCGGTCTGGTGGGGTTCATGCCCGAGTTTCAGGTGATTGAGCTTCCTACGTGATTCGTGATGACGCGGTCGCGGAGTGCATGATCAAGGGGCCGTTTTTCGAAGACGCCAGGAAGGCCTTCCTGAAAAAATCAGGCAATGTCAACCTGATCGGCATCGGCAATACCGGCCGTTTCCGCTTCTTCACCAAGAATGCGCTGGTCAAGCAGGCATCGGATCTCAAGGGTGAAGATGCGGGTGATCAACTCGCAATTGCCGGTCGAGATGATGAAGTTCTTCGGGGCGAACCCGACACCGGTGGCCTGGGGAGAGCTGTACACCTCGCTGGCGACCGGCGTGGTCGAGGGCACGAAGAACGCGGTGACCGACATCATTCCCAACAAGATGCACGAGGTCGTGAAGTTCGCGACCGTCGATGAGCATGCCTATCTGTATGGCTTCATGGCGGTCAGCCAGAAGTTTCTCGATAGCCTGCCACCGGACCTCAAGGCCCTGACCATCAGCGGTGTCCAGCAGATGGCCGATGTGCAGTTGCAGTTCAACAAGGGGGCCGAAGCACGCCAGAGCGCGGTGTTCCTGCAATCCGGTGGCAAGATCTACGTGCCGACGCAAGACGACATGAAGACCTTCCGGGCAGTCAAGGAGCCGATGCGCAAATGGTATGTCGGGCAGTTTGGCAACGAGTGGTACGACAAGTACACCGGTGCGGCCATTGCCTGTGAAAAGCAGGTCGATGCCAATGTGCTCAAGCTGGGCACTCCCTGACCGGTCGCCTGCTTTTGCCCAGGCTTGTCCTGAAGCGGGCCTCGCATTGCGCCGAGGCCCGTTTGCCGTCGCGGGGCCGGCGGCGCAAGTGCGATAGCATCCTGGCTTGATTGTCTTGTCGCCGGAGAATTGAATGGCAGCATCCCTTGATGGCATCCGTGTCGTCGATCTCACCCGCATCCTGGCCGGTCCCTCGTGTACCCAGATCCTGGGCGACCTGGGGGCCGATGTCATCAAGGTCGAAGTACCTGGCGCAGGTGACGACACCCGGCGCTGGGCGCCCCCTTTTCTCACCGATGCCGACGGTCAGCCGACCACCGAAAGCGCCTATTTCCAGTGTGCAAACCGCAACAAGCGCTCGTTGACCGTCAACATCGGCAGCGCCGAGGGGCAGCAACTGATCCTTCGCTTGCTCGAGAAGGCCGACGTGCTGGTCGAGAACTTCAAGTTCGGTGGCCTGGCCAAGTACGGGCTGGACTACGACAGCCTCAAGGCACGCTTTCCGCGCCTGGTGTACTGCTCGATCACGGGCTTCGGCCACACGGGGCCCTATGCCAGGCGCCCCGGCTACGACGTACTGATCCAGGGCATGGGAGGTCTGATGTCGGTGACCGGC
>JAWKYE010000035.1:0-70419 GCA_041396665.1 Burkholderiaceae bacterium | reverse complement strand
GGTCAACGACGCGCCAGGCGGCGCCAACAACACCATCACCGCAACCGAAGACATTGACTACATCTTTTCCGTGGCCGATTTC
Organism: Burkholderiaceae bacterium; assembly: GCA_041396665.1. GTDB lineage: Bacteria > Pseudomonadota > Gammaproteobacteria > Burkholderiales > Burkholderiaceae_E > JAUIAI01. The sequence goes on along the minus strand of JAWKYE010000035.1, from coordinate 70,337 downwards.
GGCTTCAACGACCCTGACGGTCATACGCTGATGCGGGTCTGGATCGATTCGCTGCCGGCGCAGGGGAGTCTGCTCTATAGCGGAAGCGCATTCGCCGCGGGCAATTGGGTCGCCGCAACCGATATCGCACTGGGCCAGCTTACTTACTCGCCCACGCCTAATGCCAATGGCAATAATGTCGCCAGTTTCTCCTTTCGCGTTCAGGACAATGGCGGCACCGCCGGTGGAGGCAGCGACACAGACCCAACGGCTAACACGATCACCATTGACATTGTCGCCGTCAACGACGCACCGGTGCCCGACACCGGTGGCCCCTATACGATCAACGAAGGCCAATCGATCGCGCTGGATGCTTCGGCCACAACCGACCCTGATAGCGGTAGCTTGACCTACCGGTGGGATCTGGACAACGACGGGGCCTACGATGATCTGATCACCGCCTCACCCACTGCGACGGTGACTTGGGCGACTTTGAACGGCCTTGGCATCGATGATGACGGCGCGTACGCCATCGGGCTGCAGGTAGACGACGGCAGCGGCGGCATGGCCAATGTTTCGACGACACTGACCATTGCCAACACCCCGCCCACGCTGTTAGCCTCCGGCGCCGTCACCGCCGACGGGGGCGCGTTGTATTCGCTGAATCTGAGTCATACCGATCCGGGCAACGACACGATTAGCAGTTGGGCTGTCAACTGGGGAGACGGCACGATCACCTCGCATGCCGGCGATCCGGCCAGTGTCACCCATTCCTATGCCAATGCGCTAGCCGGCCTGACCTTTGACATTACCGTCAGCGCCGCCGACGAAGATGGCACCCATTTTGGCGCCTACATGGCCGTGCCGGCCTATGGCGGCAGCAATGTTCAGGTCTTCAATGGGTCGGGCGGCGGCTCGCTGGGCACTTTCGCGCCCTCTAGCGATGGCATCAGTGGCCATGCCAACATCGTTCAGGCCCCCAACGGCAAGTACCTAGTTAGCGGCCACGGCTCGAGCAACATCCTTGAATACCGGCCGAATGGTGCATTGGTCGGTCCGTTCGTCGCTTCGGGCAGCAACGGCCTGAGCGGTGCCGCCGGGTTGGCTTTTGGCCCCGACGGCAACCTTTATGTGGCCAGTTCCAATAGCGGCAAGGTGCTGCGATATGACGCTAGTGGCAACTTTATCGATGAATTCATCTCTAGTGGTCTCAACTTTCCCCTCGGTCTGACATTCGGCCCCAATGGAGACCTGTACGTCGCCAGCCAAGGGTCTTCGGGTGCACTGCGATTTGATGGCAACACTGGCGCACCGGTGGGCGGCTTCAATGCCCCCAACATTGGTGCCACCGAGGACATCACCTTCGGACCGGACGGCTACCTCTATGCGGCCACTCTCAACGCCGGCGTATATCGTCTGGACGCGACCACGGGCGCACAAATCGACCAGTTCATCCCTTTGGGCGTCAACCTCGCCAGCGCGGCGGGCATTGCCTTTGGTCCGGACGGCAACTTGTATGTAGCCGATCAAGATGCCGATGCCGTTCGAACCTTTGCACCCAATGGCAGCTACCTGGGTGACTATGTTGCCCCCGGCTATGCCGGCCTGGACGGGCCGGCCTACATGATCTTTGTTGCCGACCAGCGGGTAACCGTCCTCAAGGCCAATGAGGCACCCAGCGGTCTGGACGGTACCCCTGCCTATGTCGAGAACGGCTCGGCAGTCGTCCTGGGAATGTGACGGTCAGCTAGAGATGCTCGGCCGACAACTTCGCTGGCGCCACGCTGACCTTGGAGACGCAATGGTGGTGCGAATGCCGAAGATGCTTACTCCGCCAGTGGATCCCTCAGCGCGCTGACCGAGGGTGGAAATCTGCGGTAGGCGGAACGACCATTGGCACCGTGGCAACAAATTCCGGTGGCACCTACCGCTGACTCCACGCCAGTGCCACCTCAACGCGCGGGTCAACTCGGTATTGACGCAGATTGCCTACCGCAACGTTACGACACCCCGCCTGCGACTGTGCAGATCGATTGGGCCTTCAATGACGGCAACGCAGGCACACAAGGCAGTGGTGGCGCCCTCCAGGCCAATGGCAACACGTCTGTCACGATCACCGCGGTCAACGATCAGCCAATCAATACGTTACCGGCCACGGTGACCGTGACAGAGGACACTTCCACGGCGGTCGCGGGTCTTAGCATCGCCGACTTGGATGCGGGAACAGGCGATCTCACGACCCGCCTTCAGGTTAGCAATGGCGTCCTCAACGTCACACTGTCGGGCGCTGCTTCCATCAGCGCTGGCAGCAACACCAGCTCAGACCTCACCGTACGGGGCTCGGTCGCCGACATCAACGCCACACTCGCCAGCCTCGCCTACACCGGCAACAACAATGTCGCCGGCGTAGGTGCCGACACGCTGACCCTCACCACCAACGACGGTGGTAACACCGGGTCCGGCGGCCCCCTGCAAGATATCGACACTATCCAGATCGACATCACCCCAGTCGATGATGTTCCGGTGCTCGCCCTGAACACCGGCGCCACCGTCGCCGAGGGTGCCTCAGCCGTGCTGTCCAATACGATGCTGCGCCTGGACGATGTGGACACCGCCTCTACGAATCTCATCTACACAATCACCACTGCCCCCTCCAATGGGGTCGTGCGCCTTACTGGAGTTGCCCTAGCCGGCGGCCAGACGTTCACCCAGGCTAATGTCGATGCAGGCCTGGTCACCTATCTTCATGACGACACCGAGCACTTCACCGACTCATTTCAGTTCACCTATGCTGACGGCTCCAGTGGTCCGCTCGGCGGACCCGAGACCTTCAACCTGACTATCAACCCGGTCAACGACAACGATCCGGTCGCCAATAGCGACAGCATTACCGTCGCTGAAGGCGGTACCGCTTCCGTGCTCGACTCTGCTGCTGCCAGCGTCCTGACTAACGATACGGATACCGACCTGCCCAATGACTCGCTGACCGTGGCAGTTGGTACCGGGCCGACGTTTGCCAGTGGCTTTACCCTGAACCCAGACGGCACCTTCAGCTACACCCATGACGGCTCCGAGAACTTCGCCGACTCGTTCACCTACGTCGTCTCGGATGCCAACGGCGGGGTGACCGACACCGGGACCGTCTCGATCACCATCACCCCGGTCAATGACAACGATCCGGTTGCCAATGACGACAGCATTACCGTCGCCGAGGGGGAAACCGTCACGGTGCTCGACTCCACCGCAACCAGCGTCCTAGCGAACGACACCGACATCGATCTACCCAATGACAGCCTTACCGTATCGGTCGGCGCCGGGCCGACATTCGCCGGCAGCTTCACGCTGAACCCAGACGGCACCTTCAGCTATACCCATGACGGCTCCGAGAACTTCACCGACTCGTTCACCTACACCGTCTCGGATGCCAACGGTGGGGTCACCGACACCGGGATTGTCTCGATCACCATCACACCGGTCAACGACAATGATCCGGTGATCAGCTCGGACGGTGGTGGTGCGACTGCGACCGTCAGCATCGTGGAAAACGCCACATCGGTCACGACCGTGACAGCGGACGATGCCGATCGACCGGCGCAGGTGTTGACCTTCGGCATTGTGCCGCTGGGTGGTGGCGGTGGTGCCGATGCCCCGCTGTTCTCGATCGATCCGAATACCGGCGCCGTTACCTTCCTCACGGCGCCCGACTTCGAATCACCCGCCGACAGTGATGGCGACAACCAGTATGAGCTGCGCGTGCGGGTGACCGACGACGGTGGGCGCGAAGACCTGCAGGACCTGACGATCCAGATTGTCAATGCCGACGAGGGTGGCGTATCCGCGATTGCTGACACCGATGCGGCAGCTGACCAAGTCAGCGAGAACGCCGTCACGGGAACCCCGGTAGGCGTCACGGCCCGCGCAACAGACCCCGATACCGCCACAGATACGGTCACCTACTCGTTGTCCGACAATGCGGGCGGGCGCTTCCAAATCGATCCGGGGACCGGCTTGGTCTCGGTATTGGATGGCGGGCTACTGGATCGCGAGTCGGTCGCCTCGCATGGGATCGTCGTGCGGGCCGATTCAACCGATGGCACCTTCGCCACGCAGTCCTTCACGATCGCCGTGAGCGATCAGAATGACACCGCACCGGTCGTCACCCCCGGCCAAACGCTAACCATTGCCGAGAATTCACCGAACGGGTCTGGGGTCGGGGTGCTGGTCGCGAGCGACGCCGACCTGACCGGAGGGCTCCAAGGCTGGCAGATCACCGGCGGCAGCGGTGCCGGGGTGTTTGCCATCGATGCGGCCACCGGCTCGGTAACCGTGGCCGACCAGGCAGCGCTCGATCTCGAGACGAATCCGTCGTTCGAGCTGCTGGTCACGGTGTCCGACGGTGTACAGGTGTCGGTCCCCGAGCGCGTCACGGTGACGCTGATCAATGCCAACGAGCCCCCGTCCCTAGCGCCAGGTAATGCCACTATCGACGAGAACAGCGCCATTGGCACGCTCGTCTTCCAGGCCCTGGGCATGGACAGTGACGCTGGCGATGTCTTGACCTACTCAATCAGCGCAGCCTCCGAGAGCGGGGTCTTCTCGATCGACCCGGCGACCGGTGCAATAAGGGTTGCGGACCCGGCCCGCCTCGATTTCGAGCCGCGTGCGGCGCTCGATCCCACTTTTACACTAACCGTCACGGTCACTGATGCGCAGGGCTTGTCGGCCAGCGCGCCAGTAAGTATCCGCCTGAGCGACGTGAACGAGATGCCGACGGCCGTGAGCCTTAGCAATGCGTCGGCGATCGCGCTGCCGGGCCGCGTGGTGGGGCAGGTCACCGTCAGCGATCCAGACCTGGTCGATGCGCACACCTACGCGCTCGCCACCGATGGCGGTGGCCGCCTGAGCATCGATGCCGCCTTGGGCACGATCCGCACCAGCGCCACGCTCAATCCCGCCGGCAACAACGCCGGCACCTACGCCGTCGACGTGCGCGTGACCGACCTGGCCGGCAACACCCTGGTGCGGACATTCCAGATCAGCCTGAGCCCGTTTGAATCAGTCGATCCCGGACCGATTCCCCCAACACCCGCGCCGCCGCCGTCTCCATCCGACTCCACGGTCGGCCCGATCGGCGGGCCTACGACCGGCCTGGCACCGGCGCCCGCAAATGGCACATCACCGTTGACCAGCGAGCCGCCATCCGGCAGCCCATCCCCGGTCCAACAGGGCGGTCAACCCGTGGGCGATGCATCCAACCCTGGCATCCTGGTGGACATTCCGGTGACCAACCCGGTCAACCGCCCTGCGGTGGCGTTCGAACTGGACTCCGGCAGCCCGCGGTATCGAACGGGGCCGCCCGACAGATGCCGAGACGGCCGCCTTCGCCGTTCGGACCTACGCCAGATCCTGAGTGCCGCGCTGGACACGGTCGAGATCGAACCCGTGCTGCCCGGATCGATGGAATCGATCAGCGAATGGTTCGCTGAGCGCCTAACCATGCAACGCGGCGAATTCAGTTCGACACGTCGAGCACTAAGGACCATAGCCCAGACAACCAACAGGGTAATAATCTGCCAGAACTTCTGGCGGATCCGTTCAAGGCCGTTGCTCTCGATCCGCCGCGATCTGGTGGGCCGCCCGGCCGCCGGCATCCTGACCTCGGCTGCTGGATTAGGCGCGCCGGCCTGGCGCAGCACTCGATCCGTTGCCGATCGTCATGAACGGTGACGACGGGGACGATGATAGCGACGACGCGGATCGCGGATTGCCCCTGGGAAACGCCGGCAGCAAGCCCGACCGCCAGCAAACCCCCTGATGCAGAGCGGATCCGCCTATAGGCGAGCGTGCAGGCGGGGTGCTGTCAGCGGTCGGCAATCTGTAAGCTGGCCGCTCAACCCGTCACAGACCCGGCAGAATCGTACCGGGCGGACCCAAGCGGAATATCGCTTCGACCAAACCATGGAGACCTACCTTGAATCGCACACATGCTCTGCTCGGCTTGATTGTCGCAGCGGTGGTCACGTCATCCCCGGCCATCGCCAGCGACGCCAAGGTCTATTTCGCCAACCTCAAGGACGGCGACACCGTCAACAGCCCTTTCGTCGTGAAGTTCGCCCTCGAGGGCATGGCAGTCGCGCCTGCCGGCAACCAGGACGTGGCCAACAGCGGGCATCACCACCTGCTGATCAGCACGAAATTGGAAGGCAAGGCGCTCACCCAGCCTATCCCCGCCGACGACAAGCACGTTCACTTCGGCAAAGGCCAGACCGAGGCAACGGTTGAGCTGCCTCCCGGCAAACACGATTGCAATTGCTGGTCGGCGACTGGAAGCACACACCGCATGCGACGCCGGTCATGTCGGCGCCGATCACTGTGACGGTGAAGTAGTCGGCCGGCGGCCCCGATGGTTGACTGCCAATCGGGCCGCCTCGATCACCAAAAGCGAATTACTTGCGTGCACCGTACATCTTCTCCGGCCAGCCGGCGCGTCCCCCAGCCAGCGATCGTAGTCGTTCGACTTGCGCTTGAAGTACTACTCGGCCACCTCGGGATGCGGCAACACCAGGAAGGTCTCGCGATCGATGCAATCGACCACCTGGTCGGCCAGTTGCGCCGGCGGCATGATTGCCATCGACTGCCGCCGCCTTGGCGCCATCGCGGCCCTCGACCATCCGGCGTCGCCACTGCCTGCGGGCAGAGCACCGACACCTTGATGCCTTGCCGCCATGCTGGATCGCCAGGTCCTCGGCCAGCGCCACCGCGGCATGCTTGAGCGACCGCGTAGGTCGCCGATGCCCAACGAGGCAGGCAGGCCGGCTGCCGACGCGGTGTTGAGCAGGTAGCCCTCGCCCCGTTCGACCATCTGCGGCACCACGGCCCGCGCGGCATAGACATGGGCCATCAGGTGGACCTGCCAGTTCAGCTGCCACAGCTCGTCCGGCGTGTTCTCGTCGCCGTCACCCGGATCAGCCCGGCATTGGAGCAGAACAAGTCGATGTGCCCGAAGCGTTCGCGCGCCGCCTTGGCCAGCGCCTGCACATCGGCTTCCCTGCCCACGTCGCCCAGCTGGGTGATGGTGGGTACCGGCGGTAGCCCGTTGGCGCCATCGTTCAGGTCCTTGGCCAGCGCCGACAGCGCGGTCTGCTGCGCCAGCAGATCGGCCAGCACCAGGCCGGCTGGCTTTTCCTGCGCGAAGCGCAGCGCCAGCCTGCGCGTCCGATGCCGCTGGCCGCGCCGGTGATCACGATCGATGCGATTGTTCAGTTTCATCGACTGCTCTCCTGGAAATGAATAAGGCTCACCCGCCCGCCTGGCCGGCGTCCTCGGCGCGCAGCACCACCCGCTGGATCTTGCCGAGATCGTCTTGGGCAGTGCGTCGCGGTACTCGATCTGGCGCGGGTACTTGTACGGCGCCGTGTTGGTCTTGACGAATTCCTGGATCTCGGCGGTCAGCGCATCGCTGGCCTTGTAGCCCCCGGCAAGCACGATGAAGGCCTTCACGATCTGGCCGCGCAACACATCGGGCACCGCCACCACCGCCGATTCGGCCACAACCGGATGCTCTAGCAACGTGCTCTCGACCTCGAACGGCGAGATTCGGTAGCCAGCCGAACTGATGATGTCGTCCGCCCGCCCCACGAACCGAAGTAGCCGTCGGCATCCCGGGTGGCCGTGTCGCCGGTGTAATACCAGCCGTGGTGAAACGACTTCGCGGTCGCCGCTTCGTCATGCCAGTAGCCGTCGAAGAGCCCGACCGGGTGCGGATCGGTGACGCGGATCGCGATCTGGCCGATCTCGTCATTGGCCACCGGCGCATGCATCATCGACGACGTCGACCTCGATGCCGGCACTGGCTTGCCCATCAGGCAGCCCGCACCAGGCACGGGTAATTGGCCACCACGCCCAGACTGTTTCGGTCTGCTGCGTAGCCGTCCGTAGATCAGCCCGCCGGTCGCTTCCTTCCAGATCTTGATCACCTCGGGATTCAGCGGTTCGCCGGCACTCATCCGAGTGCCGGATCGTGCCCAGGTCATAGCTGGCCAGGTCGAGTTGCGCGAACATCCGGTAAACGGTGGGCGGCGCCTGAAGGTGGTCACCCCGAGGCGCTTGACCAGCTTCAGGTGCAGGTCGGCATCGAAGGCGCCACCGTCGTAAAGGATGTTCGTCGCGCCCATCTGCCACGGGCCGTACAGCATGCCCCAGGCGGCCTTGCCCCAACCGGTATCGGACAGCGTCCAGTGGATGTCGCCCTTGCGCAGGTCCATCCAATAGCGGCCGGTGACCGCGTGCGCCAGCGCGTAGCCGTGGTTTCGCGGCACCATCTTGGGCATCGCGGTGGTGCCCGAGGTGAAGTAGATCAGCGCGTCAGGTCGGTGCTGCGCGAGGGCGCCACGCGGTCGCGACCGAACTGCACGGCGACGCCGCGGCGCAGGCGGCGTGGTAATCGACCCACCCTTCGCGTTGACCGCCGATCACGATCAGGATTTCAAGGTCGAGGCACTTTGCGCGGATCTGGTCGACACGGGCCGCGCCATCGGCGGTGACGATCGCCAGCCGGGCACCAGCGCGGTTGATTCGGTACTCGATGTCCTTGGCGGTCAGCGAGTTGGTCCCGGGCATCGCCACCACGCCGGCCTTGCAGCAACCAACCATCACCTGGTACCAGGCCGGGATGCGCGGGATCATCGCGAACGCCAGATCACCGGTCTTGGCACCCAGCGACTGCAGCACGTTGGCAAAGCGGTTGCTGTCGTCGCGCAGGTCCAGCAAAACTGTGGCGGCCGGTTTCGGCGCCACCGGCATCGAGCGAGATGAACGCCAGGTGATCCGGGTCCTTGGCGAACTCGTCGACCAGGTCGAACCCGAAGTTGTAATACTCGGGGATGTCGACCCTGGCCTGCTGGCGCGCCGTTTCATAGTCGGTCATCGGGGCGAGATGCATGATTTGTCTCCGGCGGTGCGGGCATTGCGCTGCCCATATCCTCGTCGACGCACAAGGGGCCGACGCTCCGACCTCAATATAGCCGATCTCGCCGTTCATCCCCGTCGGGTGCACCGGCCACGGTGACGCCACTGGCGGATCAACCGGGTAATCTGCTGTCTGTTGGCGACCAGCCGATCGTCGCCCGCAGATGGACCGGATGAGGCCGGCTGGGGGACTCTGCGCTCTCGTTGTCCCTGGCCCCTGGATCATGAACCGACCGCTGACCTCCCCTGCCCGTCGACAGGCCGCCCTTGCCCTGGGCTCCCTGCTCGGCCTGAGCGCACTACCGCTACGTGCGACCGAACTGACCTCCCGCGCCGACATCGTTCGCGCTCGGTGAGCCCCGGCTGGCGCCCACCGCCGTGCAACGCTTTCACTATGAACGCCCCGACATGCTGGTCTGGGGTGACGAAGCCGACTTCGATGCGCTGCTGCTCGAGCTGACCGCGTTGGCCGATCACGGGCTGGACCCGGGCCACTACCATCTGGCCCGCCTGCTGGAGCGGCGCAACGACCGGCCGGCCCGCGATGCGCTGGCCACCGATGCCTGGTTTTCGGCGGCCGCCCACATGGTCGATGGCAAGGTCGACCCGGTTTCGGTCGAACCGAACTGGACCGCAGCCCGACGCTCCGCCGACCTGAACGCGCAGCTGACGCATGCGCTGCGCAACCACCGCGTCGCCGGCAGCCTCACCGATCTGGCCCCGCGGCAAAACGAGTACCGACGCCTGGTTGCCCGGCTGCGCGAACTGCGCGCCGATCACGAACTATCGCCGGAGTTGGCCAATGATGAGAAGAGTCGGCGCGAGCTGGACCAGTTGCGCGTGAACCTGGAGCGCTGGCGCTGGTTGCCGGACGACCTGGGCCGGCGGCACGTGCGCGCCAACATTGCCGACTTCCGGTTGCAGGCCTGGGAGAACGGCAAGGTCGTACGCACCCACAAAGTGATCGTCGGCAGGCGCTATCGCAAAACGCCGGTCTTCTCGTCGCAGATCCAGTACCTGGTGCTCAACCCGTGGTGGGAGACGCCGCCCAGCCTCGCGCGCCAGGACAAGCTGCCGCTTTTCCAGCGTGACCCGGGCGCCGTGCGGCGCATGGGCTTCCAGGTGCTGGACCGCCAGGGCGTGCAGGTCAACCCGCAGCAAATTGAATGGAAGCGGGTGTCGCCCAACAGATTTCCCTACCGGTTGCGCCAGGCCCCAGGCGAGCAGAATGCGCTGGGGCAGATCAAGATCATGTTTCCCAACGAGCACAATGTCTACCTGCACGACACGCCCACGCGCAACCTGTTCGAGCGTAACGAGCGCATGTTCTCGTCCGGGTGCCTGCGGGTGCAGGACCCGGTGGGGCTGGCCTCGTGGTTGCTGGGCAAGGACAACGGCTGGTCGCGTGACCGCTTGGACGGGGTGATCGCAAGCAAGGCCGAGCGCAAGGTGAACCTGCCCGCCAGGGTCCCGGTGCATATCCTGTACTTCACCGCCGTCAGCGACGACGACGGCGGCGTACGTCTGCTCCCCGATATCTACGAGCGCGATCGCGCCGTGCTCGAGGGCCTGTTGAGCCCGCCAAACCCGGTGAGCCTGCCCGTCTGACCGCCGCCTGGGCAGGCGGCGGCATCCCGCTAGAATGGCCGGGTGCCGAGCAGGCATGCCCACCGACTGTTCAATGCCTCTGACGTTTCGAGAACGCCTCAGTGAGCGCGCCGTGCCGTTGATCGTCGCCACGGCGCTGCTGATGCAGAACCTCGACTCAAGCATCCTGTCCACATCGCTGCCAGAGATCGCCCGAGACCTGGGCTCCGACCCGATCCACCTCAAGCTGGCACTGACCTCGTACCTGCTGGCGCTGGCGATCTTCATCCCGGCCTCGGGCTGGGCTGCCGACCGGTTCGGTGCACGACGCGTGTTTCGCTGGGCCATCGTCGTCTTTGCGGCCGGTTCTATCGCCTGCGGTCTGTCCGACTCGCTCGGCACGCTGGTGGCGGCCCGCGTGCTGCAGGGCATCGGCGGCTCGATGATGACCCCGGTCGGGCGCCTGCTGGTGCTGCGCTCGACGCCCCGTACCGGTCTTGTTGCCGCGCTGGCCTGGCTGACGATTCCGGCGCTGCTGGGTCCGGTACTCGGCCCCCCGCTGGGCGGCTTCATCACCACGTTCGCGCACTGGCGCTGGAACTTCTGGATCAACCTGCCGATCGCGGTGGCCGGTGTGCTGTTGGCCACCGCGTTCATCCCCGACATCAGTGCCGGGCGCCGGCCGACCTTCGATCGGATCGGCTTCCTGCTGCTGGGGCCCGGCCTCGCCGCCTTCCTCACCGGCGTCACGCTCGCCGGCCTGAACCTCGCGCCGCCGGCCTTGCTGGCCATGCTCACGCTGGCCGGCGTCGGCCTGCTGGTGTCGTACGTGTTCCATGCGCGCCGCCATGTCAGTCCACTGGTCGACCTGAGCCTGCTGCGCCTTCCCACGTTTCGTGCCAGCGTCACCGGCGGCATGCTGTTTCGCTTTGGGACGGGTGCGCTGCCCTTCCTGCTGCCGCTGATGTTCCAACTCGGTTTCGGCCTCTCGCCGTTCCAGTCGGGGATGATGACTTTCGCCAGCGGCGTGGGCGCCATGCTGATGAAGTTCCTCGCCCAGCCCATCCTGCGTCGCTTCGGGTTTCGCCGGGTGCTGACCGGCAGCGCCGTGCTGTCCAGCGTGTTCATTCTCGCACCGGCCACGTTCACGCCGGCCACCCCGTGGTTCTGGATGATCGCGCTGCTCTTTCTGGGCGGGCTGCTGCGCTCACTGCTGTTCACCAGCCTGAGCGCGATCGCCTATGCCGAGATCCCACAGGAACGCCTGAGCAGTGCCGCCAGTTTCACCGCGGTGCTGCAGGAACTGTCGGGCACCATCGGCATCACGATCGCGGCCTTCGGCCTGGAGGCGATGCAACTGGTGTCCGGATCCGGGGCGATCGAACTGGCGCATTGTCCTGCGGTGTTCGTGCTGGTGGCGGCGATATCGCTGATGGCCAGCGTGGTGCTGGCCCGCCTGCCGGCCGACGCGGGCGCCAGCCTGCTGATCCGGACCGGTCCGGCCGGGGCGTAAGGGTCATTGGTGCCGCTTGTCCGACTCGAACGGACGACCTATCGCTTACAAGGCGATTGCTCTACCAACTGAGCTAAAGCGGCGATGCACTGCTGACTAGGAGCCTACTTGATCCGCGTGAGCGTGGGCTTGCCGCGACGACGGGGCGCCGGCGGCTTGTCATCGGGCGGCGAGGGACTCGAAGATACCGGTTGCGGCGCGGCCGGATCAAGCGGATCGGTCGCCTTCGACGCCGACGCGTCGCCCGCCGGACCCGTTGGCGTGTCGGGGGCCTGCCCCGGCGCGGCAACCTCGTCCTGACCGCCCTGCCCGGTCACTGACAGGTCGGGCGACTCCCCCGCCTCGGTCGGGCTGGGCACTGCGGCCAGCTTGGCGCGCCGGCCGCGTGGCGGCTTGGGCGCTGCGTCGGACGGCGCCGTCGATGACTCGTCATCCGTCACGGGCTCGTCCGCGCCGTCATCATCTTCTGGCATCTCGGCCGGCGACTTGGCCACCTCGAACGCCATGCCGTGACCGTTTTCCCGGGCATAGATCGCCGAAACATTGTCCACCGGAATCGACAGGTCGTGGGCGCGGCCGCCGAAGCGTCCCTGGAACTCGATCAGCTCATTGCCGATGACGAGGCGGTTCGTGGCAGCCAGGCTGATGTTGAGCACGATCTCCCCGGCCCGCACGAACTCGCGCGGCACGACCGTGCGATGGTCGACCGCCACGGCGATGTAGGGCGTGTGGCCGCTGTCTGAGCACCATTCGTGAATGGCGCGCAGCAGGTAGGGCTTGGTGGACAGTTCGGACATATTCTGGGGGTGCGCGCCGGTCAGCGGCGCATCACCTTTTCGGAAGGGGTCAGGGCCTCGATGTAGGCAGGGCGCGAGAACATGCGTTCGGCGTAACGCAGCAGTGGCGCCGCCGACTTGGGCATGTCGATACCGTAGTGGTCCAGCCGCCAGAGCAGCGGCGCGATCGCCACATCGAGCATCGAGAAATCCTCGCCGAGCATGAACTTGTTCTTGACGAAAATCGGGGTCAGCTGGGTCAGGCGGTCACGGATCTGTGCCCTGGCCTGCTCCATCAGCTTGGCGTTCTGGCCAGCCGGGTCGCGCTTCTCGAGCTCCTGCACGTGGACGAACAACTCGCGCTCGAAGTTGAACAAAAACAGCCGGGCGCGGGCACGCATCACGGGGTCGGCCGGCATCAACTGAGGGTGCGGAAAGCGCTCGTCGATATACTCGTTGATGATGTTCGACTCGTACAGAATGAGGTCGCGCTCGACCAGTACCGGCACCTGGCCGTAGGGGTTCATGATCGAGATGTCTTCGGGCTTGTTGTACAGATCGACGTCGCGGATCTCGAAGTCCATCCCCTTCTCGAACAGCACGAAGCGGCAACGCTGGCTGAACGGGCAGGTCGTGCCCGAGTACAGGACCATCATGGCGAAAGACTCCAATGAAATGAGGGGCAGCTGCGCAAGGCGGCTGACAAAATGCAGTCAGAAAGGGCATTGCCACGACCCAGGGTCGTGGCAATGCCAGCAGATCAGGCAGACAAACGAGTGCGGCCAAGCGGCAGCCCTTTCGTTACTTGATGTCTTTCCAGTAGGCCCGGTTGAGCATCCAGGCAGCGATGAACAGAATGGACAGGAAGATCAGCACCCACATGCCCAGCCGGGTGCGGGTCTTGGCCGAGGGGTCGGACACGTAGGTCATGTAGGCCACGAGGTCGGCAACCGTGTTGTCGTACTCGATTGCGGAGAGCTTGCCGCCGCTGGCCTTGTCGAAACGGAAGGTCTTGCCGGCATGCGGTGCCCCGACAACTCGGTGGCCTCGCCGATACTGGCCGTGCCGCGGCTGTCGTAGCTGGCGATCGTCTGCATGAAGCCGTGATCACCTTCCGACTTGATTTCGGTCACGTTGACCTTGCGTGCACCCTGCAACTCCCACAGCACGTGCGGCATGCCGACATTGGGGAACAACGCGTTGTTCCAGCCGGTGGCCGTGCCGCCATCGCGGTAATAACTGCGCAGAAACGTATATACCCAGTCCGAGCCGGAGCCCGCGCCCGAACTGCGTGCCCGGGTGATCACCGACAGGTCGGGCGGCGCGGCACCGAACCAGGCCTTGGCATCGGCCTTGGTCATCGCGATACTCATCGGATCGCCGACCTTGGAGCCGGTGAACATCAGGTTGGCCTTGATCTGGTCGGGCGTCAGGCCGATGTCCTGCAGCCGGTTGTAACGCATCAAGCTGGTGCTATGGCAGCCCAGACAGTAGTTGACGAACAGCTTGGCGCCGTTTTGCAGCGCCGGCAGGTTGTCCAGTTTGCCGACCGGGAAGGTGTCGAGCGGGTATCCGCCGCCGGCGGCCGAGGCCGGCATGCTCAGGCCGAGGCCGGCGGCCGCGATGACCGGAACGATGACGGCGGCGGCGAAGCGTTTGAAGACGCCGCTGGCGGAACGGGAAATGGCGCTGGGCAGTCCGGATTTCATGGCTTCCCTGGAGAGATTGGCAGGTTGGGCGGGGATCATCGGTGACGACGTCATGATTCAGTGGGCGGAAAACACGACCCGATCCGGGACTGGTTTGAAGGTCCCCATCTGGCTCCACCAGGGCATGAACAGAAAGAAACCGAAGTAGATCAGGGTGAAGGCCTGCGAGAGGCGCTCGCCGACCGGCGACGGGGCCTGCACGCCGAAGTAGCCCAGCACCACGAAGGACACGACGAACAACAGCAGGAACCACAAATGCCAGGCCGGGCGATAGCGCATCGAGCGGGCCGGGCTGCTGTCGATCCAGGGCAGCGCGAAAAGATCAGCGTCGAGGCACCCATCATCACGACGCCCCAGAACTTGGCGCTGAACTGGTCGGGAAAGACCATGTACAGCCTCGATGTAGCCGGCCACGCCGACCGTGGCGATCAGCTTGCCCAACGCATGGGCCCGCGAGAACAGCAACACCACCAGCCACAACACCATGAACAACGCGATCGCGTGCAGGAACTCGGCTGTCGTCGCCCGCAGGATCGAGTAGAACGGCGTGAAGTACCAGACCGGGGCGATGTGCTCGGGGGTCTTGAGCGGATCGGCCGGAATGAAGTTGTTGAACTCCAGGAAGTAGCCGCCCATTTCGGGCGCGAAGAACAGGATCAGCGAGAAGATGAACAAGAAGCCCACGACCCCGACGATGTCGTGCACGCTGTAGTACGGGTGGAACGGAATACCGTCGACCGGGATGCCGCGCGAATTCTTGTTCTTCTTGATCTCGATGCCGTCGGGGTTGTTCGAGCCCACTTCGTGCAGCGCGACGTATGCGCCGCCACCAGGCCCAGCAGCACCAACGGAATGGCGATGACGTGGAACGAGAAGAAGCGGTTCAGCGTGGCATCGGACACCACGAAGTCACCGCGGATCAGCAACGACAGGTCGGGGCCGATGAACGGAATGGCCGAGAACAGGTTCACGATCACCTGGGCGCCCCAGTAGGACATCTGGCCCCAGGGCAGCAGGTAACCAAAGAACGCCTCGCCCATCAGGCACAGGAAGATCAGGCAGCCGAACACCCAGATCAGCTCGCGCGGCTTGCGGTACGAGCCGTAGAGCAGGCCGCGGAACATATGCAGGTAGACCACGACGAAGAACGCCGAGGCGCCGGTCGAGTGCAGGTAGCGCACCAGCCAGCCCCAGGGCACGTCGCGCATGATGTACTCGACCGACTCGAACGCCTTGGCCGCATCCGGCTTGTAGTGCATGGTCAGGAGTATCCCGGTGACGATCTGCATCACCAGCACCAGCATTGCCAACGATCCGAAGAAGTACCAGAAGTTGAAGTTCTTGGGCGCGTAGTACTCGCTCAGGTGCTCTTTCCAGAGCGCGGTGGCCGGAAAGCGCTGATCGATCCAGCCCATCAGCCCGGTGGTGGTGACGACTTTTTCCTGTGCCATATCGTGATTCTCTCGCTCAAATCGAGCCGGTCTGCTGGCCGGCCTGGAATGCCATTCAGGCCGTCTGGTCTTCGCCGATCAGCAGGGTGGTATCGGAAAGGTACATGTGCGGCGGCACGTCCATGTTGACGTTGGCCGGTTTGTTCTTGTAGACCCGCCCCGACAGGTCGAACGTCGAACCGTGGCACGGGCAGATGTAGCCGCCGGGCCAGTCATCGGGCAGCGAGGCCTGGGCGCCCGGTGTGAATCGATCGGACGGGGAGCAGCCCAGGTGCGGACAGATGCCCACCAGCACCAGGTACGGCGGCTTGATCGAACGCGTTTCGTTGAGCGCGTAGGACGGGGTCTTGAGCTGGTAGAACTTCTCCGAGTTGGGGTCGACCAGCTGGTCATCATGCTTGCCCAGCGTGGCCAGCATCTCGGGCGTGCGGTGCAGGATCCAGACCGGATTGCCACGCCATTCGACGCGCTTCATCTCGCCCGGCTTGATATCGGAGATATCGGTCTCGACCGGGGCGCCGGCAGCCTTGGCCCGCTCGGACGGGGCGAGCGTGCTGACAAAGGCAAAGGCGGTCGACGCGGCACCGATCGCGCCGATCGCGGCGGTGGTCACCAGCGAATTACGCTTGGCCTCGCTGATCCGGGTCTGGTGCTCGGGAAAAGAGATGTCCGAACCGGCGTTGGATTGCGGATTTGCTCCGGCCTGACCGCCTTGGTCTTTCGAAGTGCTCATAAGGCCCTGTTGAATTGGCATGATGAAAACCCATCATTCTAGCGTATCGATCCACCGCTTTTATAGTCAGTAACATTGTTGGTGGATGAAACGACACCCGAATCGCGTAAAACACCGCAAACTACGCGGCGCTGATTCCAATCAGCCCCAAGAAAACCAACGAGTCACACAGGAGTGAATCAACATGTCGATGGTGTCGGAATTCAAGGATTTCATCTCGAAAGGCAACGTGATGGATCTCGCCGTCGGCGTGATCATCGGCGCGGCCTTTGGCAAGATCGTCGATTCGCTGGTCAGGGACATCATCATGCCGATCGTCGGTGCGATCTTCGGCGGGCTGGATTTCTCGAATTACTACATCCTGCTGGGCAATGCCCCCGAGGGCGTGGCTCAGAACTACAAGGCGCTGAGCGAGGCCGGCGCCCCGATGCTCGCCTATGGCAACTTCATCACCGTGCTGCTCAATTTCATCATCCTGGCCTTCATCATTTTCCAAATGGTGAAAATGGTCAACCGGCTGAAAGGCCCGGCGCCCAAAGCCGAGCCGGCCGCGACCCCCGAGGACATCGTGCTGCTGCGCGATATCCGCGACCTGCTCAAGCGCTCCTGATCATGCGCCGGCCCCTGCCAACCAGGCGGGGTCGCGGCGCACATCCACCGACCGATGCAGGCCCCGCTCAGGCGGGATTCGGATCGTCGATGAAGCGGTGTCCGATGCCGAACTCGTGGGCGATCCGTTCGCCCAGCGCCTGCACGCCGTAGCGCTCGGTGGCATGGTGACCCGCCGCCAGGTACAACACCCCTAGCTCACGCGCCAGGTGCGTCGTGCGCTCGGAGATCTCCCCGCTGATGTACGCCTGCGCCCCCATGGCGTGCGCCTGGCCTATCGCGTCCTGCGCGCCACCGGTGCACCAGGCGATGCGCGAGATCGGCGCACCGGCCCCGCCGACAACCAGCGGCATCCGGTTCAGGCCGCGGGCGACCCGCTGGCGCAGCGACGCCGCATCGAGCGGCGTGGCCAGGTCGTGCGCGCAGACCAGGTCATGCTCACCGCCGCGCGCGTCCACCCGCAGGCCGAGCCGGTGACCCAGCTGGGCATTGTTGCCCAGCACTGGATGCGCATCCAGCGGCAGGTGGTAGGCAAACAGGTTCAGGTTGGCCCGCATCAACGCCCCGATGCGGGCGCCTTTCATGCCCACCAGCCGTGCATCCTCACCCTTCCAGAAGTAACCGTGGTGCACCAGCAGCGCATCGGCCCCGGCGGCCACCGCCTCGCGGATCAGCGTCGCGCTGGCCGTGACGCCGGTCACCAGCCGCCGGATCTCGGCGCGCCCTTCGACCTGTAGCCCGTTGGGACAGTAATCGGCGAACCGCGCCGGCTCCAGCGTCCGATCGAGCCAGGCCAGCAGTGCGTCGCGGCCGACGGACCCGGTGCCGGTCATCCGCCGCCGGGCGTGCCACGATCGGCGGCGGTATCGGCCGCGTCGTCGTTCGCCTCGTCCGCCTCGGGATTGCGGCTTCGCGCCGTGATGAAGCCCGCCAGGTAGATGCCCAGCTCGTACAGCAGCATCAACGGCACGGCCAGCATGAATTGCGACAACACGTCGGGCGGCGTGAGCACGGCAGCCAGCACGAAGGCGCCGACCACGACATAGCGACGGGCGGTGCGAAGCTGGGCGGTCGTGACCAGCCCGGCCTTGACCAGTAGCATCTGCACCACCGGCACTTCGAAGGTCAGACCGAAACCAAAGAAGATCGCGAGCGTGAAGTCCCAGTACTTTTCCAGATCCTGCAGGATGTCGGCGCCGGTCTGCGACGACATCTTGATGAAGAAGCCGTAGGCGGCTGGCAATACGAAGGTATAAGCGAACGCGATGCCCAGCACCAGGAAGAACACGCTGGACAGGATCAGCGGCATCGCGAACTTGCGCTCGTGCTCGTACAGGCCGGGCGCGACGAACTGCCAGGCCTGGTAGAGGATCCAGGGCATCGAGACCAGGAACGCGGACAGAAAGGACACCTTGGTCAGCGTGAAGAACGCACCGGCCTGGTCGGTGAAGATCGGCCGCGTCCCCTCGGGCAGCACCTGGTACAACGGCAGCGAGAGGAATTTGAGCAGGTCGCCAGAGAAGTAGAAGCAGACGACGAACATCACCAGCACCACGACCAGCGACTTGATCATCCGGTCGCGCAGTTCGACCAGGTGCGAGAGCAGGCTTTCTTCTTCAGCCATCAGTGGCGCCGCTTGGGTCGGGTACGGCCCAGTTGCTTCTCGCGCTCGATGCGCCGCTCGCGCAGCCGGTCGCGCACCCGACGCTGTTCATAGAGGGTTTCCAGTCGGTGGCGGCCGACGAGGCGATAGACGGCTTCTCGGCCGGGTCGGCGTCGCCGGTGAGCGACGAGGACAGCGAATCGAAATCCTTCTGGGTGGACTGCACGGTGTCGCGCACCGAGCCCTCGATATCGCGGGCGGCCGATGTCACTTCCTTTTGCAGGTTGCGCAACCTTCCAGTTCGACCTGGCGATTCAGGTCGGCCTTCACTTCATTGACGTATCGCTGCAGCTTGCCTATCCATTCGCCGGCAAAACGCGCCATCTTGGGCAGGCGCTCCGGACCGACCACCAGCAGGGCGATCACCGCAATGATGATCATTTCGCTGAACGCGATATCGAACATTCGATTGAGTCAATGCAAAGAGCGGCCTGATCGGCCGCTCACAGGGGTAGCCAAGAGGGTGACCGTGACACGGAACCGGACGGCGGGAAGGCAGCGCTCGGGCTACCGGATTCCCACCGCTCGTGCATTCAGACCTTTTCCTTGGCGTCGACGTCGATCGTCTTGGAGGTCGTGGCATCGGCTGCCTTGTCGCCACCGGCCTGCTCGGCCCCTTCCTTGACACCGTCTTTGAAGCCGCGCACCGCACCGCCCAGGTCTGATCCGATGTTGCGAAGCTTCTGGTGCCAAACACCAGCATGATGATGACCAGCACGATCAGCCAGTGCCAGATACTCATTGCACCCATGACTTACTCTCCTGTTGACGTGCGCCGGACGCGTGGCCAATTGCGCGAACGTCGTACCTTTACCGCGGGGGCGGAACAGCCGAGCGTAGTGGCTCCGGCCCACCCATCACATGGACGTGCAGATGATACACCTCCTGCCGTCCGATCCGCCCATTGTTTACCACGACCCGAAAACCATCGTCGAGGCCTTGTTCACGCGCCAGTTGCCCGACCATGCCGAACATTTTGCCGACCAGCGCCTGGTGCGCCATGTCCGCGTCGTAGAGGTTAACAAGATGCCTCTTGGGGATGATGAGGAAATGCACATCCGCCGCAGGGTTGATATCGTGAAACGCCAGGATGTCCTCATCCTCGTAGACCTTCTTGCTGGGGATCGTGCCGGCAACCAGTTTGCAGAAAAGGCAGTTGTCGTGGGCTTCAGTCATTGGGCTCTCCGGGTATCAATGCGGTGCGACGCGGCGGGTCAGGCCTCGCGCGATTGCGCCTTGCGCGAGGCCTTCTCGTCCAGTCCCGACACGCCGGCGCGTCGGCGCAGTTCGTCCAGCACCGCCTGCGGGCCGAGATCGTACTGGGCCAGCATGACCAGGCAATGAAACCAGAGATCGGCGGTTTCGGCGACGATCCGCTCGCGATCGCCATCCTTGGCGGCCATCACGGTCTCGGTGGCTTCCTCGCCGATTTTCTTGAGCACCGCATCCGGAGCCCGCGACAACAGGCGCGCGACGTAACTCTTGTCGGGATCCTGCCGGCGGCGGATCTCGATCACGGCGGCCAGGTCGGCCAGCACATCGTTCGACCCGGCGCTCATCGGTTCGCAGTCTTTCGCCGGGTCATGAATCCCCCGTGGCCTTGTCACCGCCGTACATCTGCTGCGGATCCTTGAGCACGGCATCGGTGATGACCCACCTGCCATCGAGCAGGCGTCGGTACCAACAGGATGGCCGGCCCGTGTGGCAGGCAATGCCGCCCTCCTGGTCGACCAGCATCAGCAGTGCATCGCCATCGCAGTCCAGACGGATCTCGCGCACTCGCTGGCGATTGCCCGACTCCTCTCCCTTGCGCCAGAGCTTGCGCCGCGACCGCGACCAGTACACGGCGCGCCCGCTGGCCACGGTTTCGGCCACGGCCTCGCGATTCATCCAGGCCAGCATCAGCACACGGCCGCTGCGCGCGTCCTGGGCAATCGCACAGACCAGCCCCTGCTCATCGAATCGGATGTCGTCGAGCCAGGCGGACTGGTAGTTCGAACCGGCATCGCTGCCGGTGGCCGGAAGGTCAGTCTGCATGGCGCAATCGTACCGGAATCCCCCGGTCGGCCATCAGCCGCTTGGCCTCGTCTATCGTGTGCTCGCCAAAGTGAAAGATGCTTGCCGCCAGCACCGCATCGGCCCGGCCAAGGCTGACACCGTCGGCCAAATGATCCAGCGTGCCCACCCCGCCCGAGGCGATCACCGGCACCGGCACGGCATCGCAGACCGCGCGGGTCAGCTCGAGATCGAAGCCCTTGCGCGTCCCGTCGCGGTCCATGCTGGTCAGCAGGATCTCGCCCGCGCCCAGCCGGACCAGTTCGAGCGACCAGGCCACGGCATCCAGGCCGGTGGCTCGGCGCCCGCCATGGGTGAAGACCTCCCAGTGGCCCGGCGAGGTCTGCTTGGCATCGACCGCGCAGACGATCGCCTGCGAACCGAAGCGCCCGCTGGCCTGCACCACGAGGGCCGGGTTCTCGATCGCCGCGGTGTTGATCGACACCTTGTCGGCGCCGGCATTGAGCAGGCGGCGGACATCGTCGACCGAGCGCACGCCCCCGCCTACGGTCAGCGGGATGAACACCTGCGCGGCCACTTGCTCGATCACGTGCAGGATGATGTCCCGCGCATCGGACGAGGCGGTGATATCGAGAAAGGTCAGCTCGTCCGCGCCCTGCTCGTCATACCGGCGGGCGATCTCGACCGGGTCGCCGGCATCGCGCAACTCGACGAAGTTGACCCCCTTGACCACCCGCCCCGCGGTGACATCCATGCAGGGAATGACCCGCTTGGTCAGCATCGCTTGCGACGCACGCCGGCGCACCCTGGCACTTTGCTCAGCCTTTCAGCTGGTCGTACAGGACATCGGCGCGGGCCTGCGCGGCTTCGAAGTCCAGCGCGCCCTCGTACAGCGACCGCCCGAGGATCACGGCCTCGACGCCTTCGGCCTCGATGCCGCACAGCGCCTCGATGTCGGCGATGCCGGACACGCCGCCCGAGGCGAACACCGGGATCATCAGTTCGCTGGCCAGGCGTCGGGTGGCCTCCAGGTTGACCCCGGTCAGCATCCCGTCGCGGCCGATGTCGGTGTAGATCACTGCCTTGACGCCGTAATCCTGGAACTTGAGCGCGAGGTCGAGCACATCATGCCCGGTCATCTTGCTCCAGCCATCGGTGGCCACCTTGCCGTCGCGCGCGTCCAGGCCCACGATCACCTGGCCGACAAAGGCGCCGCAGGCATCTTGCAAAAAGCCCGGGCTCTTGACCGCCGCGGTGCCGATGATCACGTCGCTGATGCCCATGTCGAGAAAGCGCTCGATCGTGTCGAGGTCTCGCAGACCGCCCCCGAGCTGGATCGGGACCTGGTCCTCGACCTCGTCGATGATCGTGCGGATCGCCGCCTCGTTCTTGGGCTTGCCGGCCACCGCACCGTCCAGGTCGACCAGGTGGATCCGGCGCGCCCCCTTGTCCAACCAGTGCCGGGCGACGGCTGCGGGGTCCTCGGAAAATACCGTGACGTCGTCCATGTCGCCCTGTCGCAGGCGAACGCAACGACCGTTCTTGATGTCAATGGCAGGAATGAGCAGCATAGGGGCGGCAGTGGGTTGGGAAGGTTTGGGAGCAGGTTTGCAATGACGCTAATCGGTCTGGCCGGCACAAGAACAGGCCAGGCTGGGCGGGAGCCGCCTGGACAGGAACCGGAATCGGCCTGCGGGAAACAACACCAGGGCCGCAGGGACTAGCCTAGGGATTCCAGTGAATGAAGTTCTCGTAGAGTCTCAAGCCCAGGGCAGCACTCTTTTCCGGATGGAACTGAGTCGCGAAAATATTATCGCGGGCCAGCGCACAGGTAAAGCGTAGCCCATATTCGGATTCGGCCGCGCAATCGGCCCGCCGGGCCGGTTTGGCGAAGTAGCTGTGCACGAAGTAAAAGTAGGCACCGTCGTCAATGCCCTCCCACAACGGGTGGGCAAGCATCTGGAAGACCCGGTTCCAGCCCATGTGCGGCACCTTGAGCCGGTGGCCGCCGGGCAGGCTGAGCGCGCTGTCGGGGAAACGCTCGACCCGCCCGGGAATCAGGCCCAGCGAACGGGTCACCTCGCCCGGCGGGGCTTCGTCGCTCTCGTCCAGCAGCATCTGCTCGCCAATGCACACGCCCAGCAACGGCTTGGTCGCGGCGGCCCGCGCGATGGCCGGTGCCAGACCCAGCTCGTGCAGGTGGCGCATGCAGTCGGGCATCGCCCCCTGGCCGGGGAACACCACCCGCTCGGCGGCGTCGATGCGCGCCGGGTCGCTGGTGACCTCGATCCGGTGCCGGGGCGCCACGTGCTCCAACGCCTTGGCCACCGAGCGCAGGTTGCCCATGCCGAAATCGATCACCGCGATCAGGCTCATGGCATCGCTGGCTACAGGGACTCTTTGGTGGACGGCAGACGGTCGGCCAGGCGCTGGTCGGGTTCGGCCGCCATGCGCAGCGCGCGCCCGAACGCCTTGAAGACCGTCTCGCACTGGTGGTGGGCATTGTCACCGCGCAGGTTGTCGACATGCAGGGTCAGCTGGGCATGGTTGACCAGGCCCTGGAAGAACTCGTGCGCCAGATCGACATCGAAACTGCCGATCATCGCGCGGGTGAACGGCACCTGCCAGGTCAGCCCGGGCCGCCCGGAGAAGTCGATGACCACCCGCGACAAGGCTTCGTCCAGCGGCACGTAGGCATGGCCGTAGCGGCGGATGCCCCGCTTGTCGCCAATGGCCTTGGCCAGTGCCTGGCCCAGCGTGATGCCGATGTCCTCGACCGTGTGGTGGGCATCGATGTGCAGGTCGCCATCGGCCTCGACCTCCAGGTCGACCTGCCCGTGGCGGGCGATCTGGTCGAGCATGTGATCGAGAAACGGCACGCCGGACTGCAGCTTCTGCCGGCCGGTGCCATCCAGGTTCACCTTCACCCGGATCCGGGTTTCGGCGGTTTGTCGGCTGACTTCAGCAACGCGCATGCAGGGAACGGCTCCGGCTGACAACGAGCGGCACTCAGGCCGCGGCGGCAAGGATGTCTGTAAGTGCCGCCAGCAGCGCCCGGTTCTCGTCGGGGGTCCCCACGGAAATCCGCAGGCAGTCGGCCAGCAACGGGTGCATTGTACCGACGTTTCTCACCAGAATGCGGCGCTCGCGCAGCGCGGCGTGGACCGCATCGCCGTCGGCGAACCGGGCCAGCACGAAGTTGGTCTGGCTGGGAAACACGGTGACCCCGGGCATCGCGGCCAGCGCCTGCGCCAGCGGACCCCGGTCGGCGCGAAGCTGCGACGCCTGTGCCTGCAAGGCGTCGTGATGCTCGAGCGCGAATACCGCGGCGGCCTCGTCGAGCACGCTGATGTTGTAGGGCGGACGCACCTTTTCCAATTCGATCGCAATCGCCGGGGCCGCGGACAGGTATCCGATCCGTACGCCGGCCAGACCGATCTTGGACACCGTGCGCATCACGACCAGGTTGCCAAACTCGGCCAGGCGCGGCATCCAGGTGCGCTGCGCGAACGGCTGGTAGGCCTCGTCCAATACGACCAGTCCGGGGCTGGCGCGCAGCACCTGCTCGATCAGCGCATCGTCGTAGGCATTGCCGGTGGGGTTGTTCGGGTAGGCAAGATACGTCAGCGCCGGTTGCTCACGCTCGATCGCCGCCAGCAGCGCCTGGCCATCGAGCGAGAAATCGGGCCGCAGCGCCACCTCGACGAAGCGGCAGCGCGCCAGCTTGGCGCCCATCTCGTACATGACGAAGCTGGGTAGCGGCGCCAGGATGGGCCGGCCGCTGCCGGCGACCGCCAGCCCGAGCATGCCGATCAGTTCGTCCGATCCGTTGCCCACGACCACAGGGTAGCCGGCCGGGATACCGAGCTTGTCGGCGATGATGGCCTTGAGCGGCTCGTAGCTGGGCACCGGGTAGCGGTTCAGCGACAGCGCGGCCAGGCGCTGCGCGAGGGCTGCGCGCAGCGCAGGGTCCAGCTCGTACGGGTTCTCCATCGCGTCGAGCTTGATGAATCCCTTGGACGAGGCCACCGGATAGGCCTTCATCGCGCGAACCTGCGCACCGATCGCGAACGCGACCGCGGCACTGGCGCGGGCCTCGCCGCCGCCCGGTGCCGCGCGCTCGTGCTCGTGTTCGCGCGTCGCCTCGCCGATACGCAGCCGGGCGCTCTGGGCATGGGCGGCCAGCCCCTCGCCGTCGGCCAGCGTGGCAGCGATAGGCCCCAGCTGCGCGGCACCGGCGGCAGAGATATTGATCAGGCTGGAGCGCTTCTCGAAGTCGTAGACTCCCAGCGGAGACGAGAAGCGCGGCGTGCGCATCGTGGGCAGTACGTGGTTGGGGCCGGCGCAGTAATCGCCCAGCGATTCCGACGCGTACGGCCCGACGAAGATGGCCCCCGCATGGCGCAGCCGCGGCACCCATTGCCCGGCGTCACGAACCAGCAGTTCGAGGTGCTCGGGCGCGATCCGATTGGCGATCTCGCAGGCCTGCGCCATGTCGCGCACCTTGATCAGCGCACCGCGATCCTGCAGGCTCTTGGCGATCACCGCGGCGCGCGGCATCGTGGGCAGCAGACGCTCGATCGCCTCGGCCACCTGATCGATGAAGCCTGCGTCGGGACACAGCAAGATAGCCTGCGCCAGCTCGTCATGCTCGGCCTGCGAGAACAAGTCCATCGCGACCCAGTCGGCGGGCACGCTGCCATCGGAGAGCACGAGGATCTCGCTGGGACCGGCGATCATGTCGATGCCGACCAGGCCGAAAACCTGGCGCTTGGCTTCGGCCACCCAGGCGTTGCCGGGACCGACGATCTTGTCGACGGCCGGCACGCTCGCCGTGCCAAACGCCAGTGCGGCCACCGCCTGCGCCCCCCCGATCGTGTAAACACGATCGACACCAGCGAGCGCGGCAGCGGCCAACACGAACGCGTTTCTCACGCCGTCCGGGGTCGGCACGACCATCACCAGTTCCTGCACGCCGGCCACGCGGGCCGGGATCGCGTTCATCAGCACCGACGATGGGTAGGCGGCCTTGCCGCCAGGCACGTACAGGCCGGCCCGGTCCAGCGACGTGACCCGCTGGCCCAGCCGCGAGCCGAACTCGTCGGTGATCTCCCAGTGGCCGGTGCGCTGCGCCTCGTGAAACCGGCGGATCCGCGCCGCCGCGCTGGACAAGGCCTCGCGATCGGATCGGGGCAGGCCGGTCAGCGCCGCCTGCAACTGGTCTGCCGACAGCGTGAGGTCGGCCATCGATCGGGCATCGAGCCGATCGAAGCGGTTTGAATACTCGAGCACGGCCTCGTCGCCGCGGCGGCGCACGTCGGCCAGGATGGCGGCCACCGACTGTTGCAGCGCCGGATCACGGGCCACCTCGTAGTGGGTCAGGCGGGCCAGGTCGGCATCGAAGCAGGCCGATCCGGCATCGAGTCGTCGCAGCGAGGGCACAGGCGTCATGGCGGGTCCGCGGAAAGTCGGAAGGAATCGGGGCCGTATCGGCTAGGCGGCGGCGCGCGCCGCAACGGCGGCGGCGATGCGATCGAGGATCGGTCGAAGCGCCGCCCCCTTGACCTTCAGCGCCGCCTGGTTGACCGCCAGCCGGGCCGAGATCGGCATGATGCGCTCGACCTCGACCAGGCGGTTGGCGCGCAAGGTGTTACCGCTGGACACCACGTCGACGATCGCGTCGGACAGGCCCACCAGCGGCGCCAGTTCCATCGAGCCGTACAGCTTGATGAGATCGACGTGCACCCCCTTGGCGGCAAAGTGCGCGCGCGCCGCGGTGACGAACTTGGAGGCCACCCGTAGCCGCGCGCCACGGCGTACCGCGGCCGCGTAGTCGAAACCCTCGGGCACGGCCACGCTCATCCGGCAGCAGGCGATCTGCAGGTCGATCGGCTGGTACAGGCCGTCGCCGCCGTGCTCGATCAGCACGTCACGCCCGGCGACCCCGAAATCGGCCCCGCCATACTGAACGTACGAGGGCACGTCGGTAGCCCGCACGATGATGACCCGCAGGTCGGGATCGCTGGTCGGAATGATCAGCTCGCGGCCATTCATCCGCGCAGGATCGATCGCTATGCCGGCTGCCGCGATCAGCGGCAGCGTCTCGTCGAAGATGCGACCCTTGGACAGGGCAAGCGTGATCATTCGCCGATCCGCTCGATATTGGCGCCCAATGCCGCCAGCTTGCGTTCCATGCCGTCGTAACCCCGGTCGAGGTGGTAGATACGCTCGATCACGGTCTCGCCCTCGGCGACCAGTCCGGCGATCACCAGCGACGCCGAAGCGCGCAGGTCGGTGGCCATCACGGTGGCCCCCGACAGTTGCGGCACGCCCTTGACCAGCGCGGTGTTGCCCTCGATCGTGATGTCGGCCCCCAGGCGCTGTAACTCGAGCGCATGCATGAACCGGTTCTCGAAGATGGTCTCGGTGATCACGGCGGCCCCCGAGGCGATGCAGTCGACGGTCATGAACTGCGCCTGCATATCGGTGGCAAATGCCGGATAAGGGGCGGTGCGGATACCGACCGAGCGCGGCCGCCCGTCCATGCGCAGGCGGATCCAATCGGCCCCGGTCTCGATCCGGGCGCCGCATTCGCGCAGCTTGTCGAGCGTGGCATCCATGGTGCGCGCATCGGTGCCACGCAACAGGATGTCGCCTCCGGCCGCGGTCGCCGCGCAAAGGTAGCTGCCGGCCTCGATCCGATCGGGCTGCACATCGTGGTGGGCCGCATGCAGGCGCTCGACCCCTCGATGACGATGCGCGCGGTGCCGGCTCCGGTGATCCTGGCCCCCATCGTGTTCAGCGAGCGCGCCAGGTCGATCACCTCGGGTTCGCGGGCCGCGTTCTCGATCACGGTCTCGCCCTGGGCCAGCGTCGCGGCCATCATCAGGTTCTCGGTGCCCGTCACGGTGACCATGTCGGTCATCAGCCGGGTGCCTTTGAGCCGGCCGGCGCGGGCCTCGATGTAGCCGTGATGGATGTCGATCTGCGCGCCCATCGCGCGCAGGCCCTTGATGTGCTGGTCGACCGGGCGCTGACCGATCGCGCAACCGCCGGGCAGCGAGACCCGCGCCTGCCCAAAGCGCGCGAGCAGCGGACCCAGCACCAGGATGGAGGCGCGCATCGTCTTGACCAGGTCGTACGGCGCCTCGGGCGAACTGACCGGCCCGGCATCGATGGTGAGCGTTGCGCCGTCCTGCTCGACGGTGGCACCCAGCGTGCGCAGTAGGCGGATCGTGGTCTGGACGTCGCGCAGCCCCGGCACGTTGCCGATGGTCACCGGCTCGGCCACCAGCAGGCTGGAGCACAGGATGGGCAGCGCGGCATTCTTGGCCCCGGCCACGGCGACCTCGCCGTCCAGCCGGCTCCCGCCGACGATACGCAGCCGGTCCATCAGGCCCCCTTGTGCTCTTCGGGGGTCAGGGTCTTCATCGACAACGCGTGGATCTCCTCACGCATCCGGTCACCGAGCGCCTTGTAGACCAGCTGGTGGCGCTGGATCAGGCGCTTGCCCTCGAACTGACGCGACACGATCAGGGCTTCGAAGTGCCGGCCATCACCGGCCACCTCGAGCACTTCGCAGTCCAGGCCCTCGCCGATATAGCGTTGGACATCTGCAGGCATCACCATCTCGTCATACTCCAGAACGCGGAACGGGCCCGGGGCGCTCAGTGGCGCATCCGGTACCCGCTCGACAACAGGGACATGCCGATGCCCACGAGCACCAGCAGCGCGACACTCACGACACCCAGGCTGAACAAGGGGTCGACGTCCGACACCCCGAAGAACCCGTAGCGAAAACCATCGACCATGTAAAAGAACGGATTCAGGTGCGACGCCGCCTGCCAGAAACCCGTCAGCGAATGGACCGAGTAAAACACGCCGGACAGGAAGGTCATCGGCATGATGAAGAAGTTCTGAAAAGCCGCCATCTGGTCGAATTTTTCGGCCCAGATGCCGGCGATCAAGCCCATTGTACCGAGGATCGCACTGCCCATCAGTGCGAACAGCAGCGCCCAGCCGGGGGCGGCCAGGCTGGGCTGGACGAAGAAAAGCGTCATCAGGTAGACCCCGAATCCGACCATCATGCCGCGCAGCATCGAGGCCAGCACGTAGCCCAGGAAGATCTCCAGGTGCGACAGTGGCGGCAGCAGGATGAAGACGATGTTGCCGGTGATCTTGCTCTGGACCATCGACGAGGACGCGTTGGCGAACGAGTTCTGCAGCACCGCCATCATCACCAGTCCCGGCACCAGGAAGCGGGTGTAGCTGATGCCGTCGAACACCGTGACCTTGCCCTCGAGCACATGGGCGAAGATCATCAGGTAGAGCAGCGAACTGATCACCGGCGCGGCGATGGTTTGAAAACCCACCTTGGCGAAGCGTCGCAGTTCCTTCTCGAGCAGCGTGCGCAGGCCCATCATGAGGACGCCCCCATGATGTTCATGAACACGTCCTCGAGGTCGGCATGGCCGAACTCCATCTCGTCGATCTGGCAGCCCGCCTGGCGCAGCGACGCGAGCGTCAGTTCCAGCAGGTCGTAACGATCGATCCGTAGCACCAGCCGCCCATCCTGCTGGCTGATGACCTGCTCGCGCAGCGATTCGGGCAGCGGCGCCTCGGACAGGCGCAGGCTGAGCCGGCCGGCCGAGAACCGGCCCAGCAGGCTGCTCGTGGGCTCGAGCGCCACGACCTTGCCGGCCTTGAGCATGCCGATGCGCGAGCATAGCTCCTGCGCCTCTTCCAGGTAGTGAGTGGTCAGCACGATCGTGTGACCCGCCTCGTTCAGGCCCTTGATGAACTTCCAGAGGGTCTGGCGAAGCTCGACATCGACCCCGGCGGTGGGCTCGTCCAGCACGATCACCGGCGGCCGGTGCACCAACGCCTGCGCCACCAGCACCCGCCGCTTCATGCCACCGGACAACGCCCGCATGTTGGTCGAGGCCTTGTCGGCCAGCCCGAGGTTGTGCAGCAGTTCGTCGATCCAGCGGTCGTTGCGGGCAATGCCGTAGTAGCCCGAGGTGATCCGCAGGGTCTCGCGCACATCGAAAAACGGATCGAACACCAGCTCCTGGGGCACGACCCCCAGTGAGCGACGTGCCGCCCGGTAGTCAGTGATGACATCGTGCCCGTTGACCAGGATCTGGCCATGGCTGGCGCGCGCCAGCCCGGCGATCAACGAGATCAGCGTCGTCTTGCCAGCCCCGTTGGGCCCTAGCAGACCGAAGAATTCACCCTGCTCGATGCGCAGCGAGATATCGTCCAGCGCACGGAATTGTCCATAGGACTTGCTGACCGAGCGGACGTCGATGGCTGGTGTCATGGGAACCGGATTGGTATTGCAGGCCCGAGCCTGCGGCAATGCCGGCTCAGTCGGAGGGAAACAACAGCGTGTCCACGCCGTACAAACCCGCCAGTTTACGCAAATTTTGCGAAGGGTTCAGAAACTGCGGCCGGTTGGCCCCTGCCCCCCTGAGCACCTCGAGCAACGCCGCCAGCGCCGCCGAGTCAAAGACCGCCAGGTTGCCCAGGTCGACCTGGCGCACCCCGCCGGCCAGCGCGGTGAGCGCGCGTTGGATGAAGCGCTCGGCCTCGACGGCGGTCAGCGAGGTACCGGCATCGAAGGGCCGGGTGTCCGTGACGGCCGGCACCGATCAGCCCCGCTTTTCTGCGGTCGCGAACTGGCGGTTCTTCTCGGCAAGCGTCTCGATCAGGCCGTCCATGCCCTTGGCATTGACGATCTGCTTGAACTGATTGCGGTAGGTATCGACCAGCCAGACACCCAGCACGTTCAAATCAAAGATCTTCCAGCTATCGCCGTTCTTTTCGAGCCGGTAGTTCATCTGGATGGGTTCGCCGCCGCCCAGGATGTCGCTGCGCACGATGACCTCCTTGTCCTCAGGCAGTGCGCGCAGCGGCTTCATCTCGATCCGCTGGTCCTTGAACTGGCTCAATGCGCCCGAGTACGTGCGCAGCAGCAGGATGCGGAACTGCTCGACCATCGAGGCCTTCTGGGCGTCGGTGGCCTCGCGCCAGCCGCGGCCCACCGCCAGTGCGGTCATGCGCTCGAAATTCACGTGGGGCATGATCGTGGAATCGACCAGGCCCGAGACCTTGGAGAAATCGCCGGACTGGATATCCTTGTCCGCCTTGATCCGGGCAATCACCTCGGCGCTGATCTTCTCGATCAGGTCATTGGGGCCGACGGCCTGCGCGTGGGCTGAAAAACCGGCCAGCAGCAGCGCGGCCGCGAACAACATCGCTGAACTGCGGACGAAGAAACGACGGGAGAGGCTGGAAACGGTAGTCATCAGTGGTGTCCTTCTTCTTGAATGGGAGGCCGGGCACGCGAGGCGAACCGATCGTCCCCTGAATGATAATAACGAGGCACGACCCCAAACCGCTGACAAGGCCCCGCGGGTCGGGTCGGAATGGTCATTCGTCTTCCGACAGCGGTGGATTGCCGTCGTACACCAGGTTTCGGCGTCGCCCGAGGTAGGCATCGCGCAGGAACGAGTACTCGTCCAGCGCGATCCCTTGCATCAGGTTACTCGCCCCCAGCAGCCTGGCCCGCGTATCGTTGATCCGGGTCGCACTGGCCGCGGTGAGCGAGCCCCCGTCGGGAGCCACCTCGTTGAGCGGATCGGTCAGCGAATCGACGATGAAGCCGCCAAAATCGCGCACGTCCGACGGCCCGAACAGTGGCAACACCAGGTAGGGGCCCGGCGGCACGCCCCATGCCCCGAGGGTCTGGCCGAAGTCTTCGTTGTTCTTGCGAAAGCCCATCTCGCTGGCCAGGTCGGTCAGGCCGACGAACCCCAGGGTCGAGTTGAGCATCACCCGGGTGAAGTCGTTGACCGCCGCCCCCGGCTTGCCCTGGAGCAGGTTGTTCGCCCCTATCAAGACATCTTCGAGGTTGGAGAAGAAGCTCGCAATCGAGTAGCGAAAGACCTGGTTGACGTTGTTCTTGTAGCCACGCGCGACCGGCGCCAGCACATTGTCATCGAGCACCTTGTTAAACGCATAGATCTTGCGGTTGACGCCTTCGAACGGATCGGACGGCTCGCCGTCCGCCGCGGTCGTCGCACAGCCGCCCAGCAGGCCGGCCACGAGGATCAAGCCGCCCAGGCGGCGCGCCAGGCTCACTTGGCGTCCCCGGCTTCGGACGACTTGCCGTAAAGGAACTGCCCGATCAGGTTCTCGAGCACCACGGCCGACTGGGTCAGCGTGACGGTCGAGCCTTGCGCCAGGTTGTTCGTGTCGCCTCCCGGCTCGATGCCGATGTACTGCTCACCGAGCAGGCCCGACGTGAGGATTTTGACCGAGCTATCGGCCGGAAACTTGAACCGCTCGTCCAAGTCCAGAACCACCGTCGCGCGGAACGTGCGGTCATCGAAGCTGATGTCGCCGACCCGCCCGACCACGACCCCGGCCGACTTGACCGGCGCGCGCGGCTTCAGGCCGCCGATGTTGTCAAGCGTGCCGTCACGGCATACGAGCCAGTCGTGGTAAAGCTGGCCAGATTGCCCGCCTGCAACGCCAGGAACAACAACGCCCCCAGCCCGCCCAGGACAAACAACCCTACCAGCACATCGGTCACTCTGCGGTTCATGACTGTCCCTTCCCTTTCAAATCAGTTTTCTCTCGCCGCACCCGACCCAATCCCCTGATTGCAAGCAACCCGGGAATGGAGCACCGCAACCAACGAGACCGATCGCGACGAGCGCGCGGGCCCACCCAACACCCATAAGCAAGATGCCGCCCGGCCCGAAGGCGAGCGCCGGGCCCGTCCCCACGGTCAGCCTTGCAAGGCTGACCGGCTACGGCGGCATGGCGCATGCGCCATGAAACCCCGCCTACGCCCCGCCGCCTTCGGGCCGGACAGCCCCCCTGGGGTGGAGGCAGGGTTTCGTCGGGCATGCCCGACGCTGCCGCAACGGGCCGGCCCTGCAAGGCCGGCACTGGACGGCTTGCCGAGCAAGCGAAGCGACGAACGTGGGGGCCAACCCAACCCCCACAAGCAAGGCGCCGCCGGGCCATGGAACGAGCGCCCGGCCGTCCGAAGCCGTTCCATGGCCCGGCAGCCCCGGGGGCAGCGAACGCAGTGAGCGTGGGGGCCCTATTCATATACTGAACATCAACGCCGTCAAAATGAAATCGAACCCGAGCACGGCCAGCGACGAGGCCACGACGGTCGTCGTGGTCGCCCGCGCGACTCCTTCGGGGTGGCCTTGGCCTCGTAGCCGACGAACAGCGCGACGAACGCGCAGATAAAGCCGAACACGATGCTTTTGATGAGCCCGTTGCCCACGTCGGCGAACACATCGACCCCGGCCTGCATCTGCGACCAGAACGATCCCGGATCGATGCCGATCATCAATACGCCCACGAGGTAGCCGCCAAACACCCCGATGGCCGAGAACATCGTGGCCAGCAACGGCATCGCGATCACCGCCCCGACGAACCGCGGTGCCAGCACCCTGGCCATCGGATCGACCGCCATCATCTCCATCGCGAGCAACTGCTCGCCCGATTTCATCAGGCCGATCTCGGCCGTCAGCGAGGTACCGGCGCGCCCGGCGAACAGCAGGGCCGCCACCACCGGGCCCAGTTCGCGGACCAGCGACAAGGCCACCAACAGGCCCAGCGCCTCGGTCGAGCCGTAGCGCTGCAGCGTGTAATAGCCCTGCAGGCCCAGCACGAAACCGACGAACAATCCCGAGACCAGGATGATGGACAATGAGTAGTTGCCGATGAAGTGGATCTGGTCGAGCACCAGCCGCGGCCGGCGCAGCGCGCCCAGCGACAGCCAGCAAAGCCGCAGGAAGAACCGCGTGCCGTAGCCGATCCCGACCAGGGTCGTGCGCACCCAGGCACCGATCGCCGCAATGAAGTCGAGCACCCGGTTCATGCGCTGGCCCCGGGCGCGTTGGCCCTGGAGGTCGTGTCCGCCAGGCCCAGGTCGTCGGCCAGGTCGGCCGCCGGATAGTGGAACCCGACCGGTCCTTCGCGATGTCCGTTCAGGAACTGGACCAGTTCGGGATTGTCGGACTGGCGCATCTGCTCGGGTGTCCCGTGACCGATCACCTTGCCACCGCCCAGCACGATGATCTGGTCGCAGATCTCGAAAGACTCGTGCACGTCGTGGCTGACCAGCACAGACGTGGCCCCCAGCGAATCGTTGAGCCGACGGATCAGTTGCGCAATCGTGCCCAGCGAAATCGGGTCGAGGCCGGCGAACGGCTCGTCATAAAGCAGCAGGGGCGGATCGAGCGCGATCGCCCGCGCCAGAGCCACCCGGCGGGCCATGCCGCCGGAGATCTCGGCCGGAAACAGGTGTGCCGCGCCGCGCAGGCCCACCGCATTGAGCTTGAGCAGGACGAGGTCCCGGATCAGCAACTCGGGCAGGCCACTATGTTCGCGCAGCGGAAACGCGACATTGTCGAACACCGACATGTCGGTGAACAACGCACCGAACTGGAACAGCATGCCCATGCGTCTGCGGATCCGGTAAAGCCCCGCCTGGTCGAGCCTGGCGACATCCTCACCATCGAAGTGGATATGTCCGCGCTGTGGCTTGTTCTGGCCGCTGATCAGGCGCAGCAACGTGGTCTTGCCGCAGCCCGACCCGCCCATCAGCGCCGTCACCGTGCCCTGGCGGAACGACAGGTCGATGCCGTCCAGGATCGGCCGCTCGTCATACCCAAAGCGCAGATCGGTGATTTTCAGGACAGGATCGGACTCGGCATCCGGGACGGGTGGAGGAAGTCAACGAGCTGCTCGCGTGGGGAGGGCCGCAGGGGGGTGAGGCCGGGCAGGCGCACACCCGCCGGACCGCTGATTCTAACAACGGCATTCCCGGGGATCCGCAAGTCCGGCCGACTTTGCGGGTCTGATCGTCCGATTCGTGCAACGCCGGCGGCCCCGGGGCAATCGCCGCGATGGCGGCCCCTAGCCCCCGAGTAACAGCACCTCGGCGCTGCCGATCTGGTCCGGTGTGCCGGACAACACCAGCGTGTCGTTCGCGCGCAGCAGGGTCTCGGGGGGCGGATCGAGGCTGCGCCCGTTCGAGCGCACGATGGCCGAGATCCGCACCCCGGCCAGGTCCAGTTCGCCCAACGAGCGGCCGATCACCGGCGAACCCTCGGGCAGCCCGACCGCGTGCAGATGCACGTGATCGGCCTCGATGCCTTCGCCTGCCTGGTCGTCAGCCCCGTGAAAGAAGCCCTGCAGCAACTGGTAGCGCCCTTCGCGCACCAGCCGGACCCGGCTCATGATGCGGGTCCTCGGCAGGCCGGCCAGCGCCAGTGCATGCGAGGCGAGCATCAGGCTGCCCTCGGCAATCTCGGGTACCACCTCGGTGGCGCCGGCCTCGCGCAACTTGGCCAGTTCGAGGTCGGTGGTCGCGCGCACCAGCACCGGCAGTTTGGGCGCCACGACGCGCAGGCGCGCCAGCAGCCGGAAAACCGCCTGGTTGTCATCGAAGGTGATCGCGATCGCCCGGGCCCTGTGGATACCGGCCGCAGTCAGGGCCTCGGGCTTGGTGGCATCGCCGTAAACGACGGATTCGCCAGCCGAACTGGCCTCGCGCACCCGGTCCGGATCGAGGTCGAGCGCCAGGTAGCCCACCCCTTCCGACTCGAGCACGTGCGCCAGCGCCTGGCCGCTGCGTCCATAGCCGGCGATGACGATGTGGCCGGTGCGCCCAATGCTGCGCGAGGCGATGCTCTGGATCTGCAGCGACCGCTGCAGCCACTCCTGCGAGCTGGCACGCAGCGCGAGCCGGTTGGCCTGCGAGATGAGCAGCGGGCTGAGCAACAACGACAACAGCATTGCCGCCAACACCGGCTGCAGCGTGGAGTCCTGCAGCAGACCGGTACTGATCGACAGCGACAACAGCACGAACCCGAACTCGCTGGCCTGGGCCAGCCAGATCCCGGTGCGGATCGCCGTGCCGGCGGTCCCGCCCAGCAGGCGCACCAAGCCCAGCACCAACAGGAATTTCACGATCAGCGGCACCAGCAGCAGGATCAGCACCTGCGGCCACGCATGCAACACCACGCCCAGGTCCAGCTGCATGCCGATGGTGACGAAGAACAGGCCCAGCAACACGTCTCGAAACGGCTTGATGTCCTCCTCGACCTGGTATCGAAACTCGGTTTCGGCGATCAGCATGCCGGCGACGAAGGCCCCCAGTTCCATCGACAGTCCGAAATACTTGGTCATCCAGGCGAACAACAACGTGGCCAACAGCACGTTGAGCGTGAACACCTCGTGCGAGCGCTGCCGTGCGACCAGCGAGAACCAACTGCGCATCAGCGGCGGGCCAAAGCGCAGCAACACGATCAACAGGCCAGCCGCCTTGAGCAGCGCCAACCCAAGCGGCATCCACCAGCCGCTTTCGCCGCTGGCCAGTGCCGGGATCAGGACCAGCAACGGGATCACCGCCAGGTCCTGGAACAGCAGCACACTGAACACGCGGCGACCGTGCTCGGTCTCGAGTTCGCGCCGCTCGGTGAGCAGCTTGCTCACCAGCGCGGTCGAGGACAGCGCCACGGCGCCGGCCAGCGCGATCGCCGCGCGCCAGTCTATCCCCCCTGGAAACATCCAGATCAGCCAGGCGCCCGGCACCAGCAGCAGGACTGTCACGGCCGCCAGCATCGTGACCCCGACCTGGGCGGCCCCCAGGCCGAACACGTGCTTGCGCAGCGACAGCAACTTGGTCCGCGAAAACTCCAGACCCAGCGAGAACATCAGGAAAACCACGCCGATCTCGGCCAGCGTGTGGGTCGCCTCGCCCTCGGAAGCCAGGCCGATCGCGTTGGGTCCGAGCAGCACGCCCACCGCCAGGTAGGCCACCAGCGGCGGCGCGCCGAAGGCGCGCAGGCCGACCACGGCGATCACCGCCGCCGCCAGCAAGATGATGGTCAGTTCGATTGCAGTCATGATCCGCCGAGGTTACCTTTATTAATTGCGCCTCGGGAGGCTCTGCCAAAAAGCAACACCGGCCGGGCGGCGGATGCCGGCCTTTATACTTCGCCCATGGAACTGCCCGCTCCTGCGCCCGCCGCCGCCCCCGTTTCGCCCGAGCTTGCCAGCAAGATGCTGGCCACCGCCCGCGATGTGCTCGCCATCGAGGCGCAGGCCGTCGCCGCGGCTGCCGACGGTCTGGATGGCGACTTCGTGCGCGCCTGCGAACTCATCCTCGCCTGTCAGGGCCGGCTGGTCGTCAGTGGCATGGGCAAGTCGGGCCACGTCGCGAGCAAGATCGCCGCCACCTTCGCCTCGACCGGTACCCCGGCGTTCTTCGTGCATCCGGCCGAGGCCAGCCATGGCGACCTGGGCATGATCACCGCCCAGGATGTCGTGCTATGCCTGTCCAACTCGGGCAGCACCGAGGAACTGGTCGCCATCGTGCCCCTGATCAAGCGACGGGGCGCGGGGCTGATCGCGATGACTGGCAATCCTTCATCCCGGCTGGCCGGTTTCGCCGACGTGCACATCGATGCCTCGGTCCGGCGCGAGGCCTGCCCGCTGAACCTGGCGCCCACGGCCAGCACGACAACGGCGCTGGCGCTGGGCGATGCCCTGGCCGTCGCCGTGCTCGAGGCCCGCGGGTTCGATGCCAACGATTTCGCGCGATCGCACCCCGGTGGCGCGCTGGGTCGACGCCTGCTCACCCGGGTGCGCGACCTGATGCACCAGGGTGCGGCGGTGCCCGCGGTCACGATGGAGGTCGGCCTGGGCGCGGCCATCATGGAAATGACCCGCAAGCGCCTGGGGATGACGGCCGTGCTGGACACCGACCAAAAGCTGGCCGGCATCCTGACCGACGGCGACCTGCGCCGGCTGCTCGAGCGCAACATCGATGTGCGCGAGTTGTCCGCCGCCGACGCGATGACCCGGTCACCGGCGACGATCCAGGCCGACGCGCTGGCCGCCGAGGCACTGCACCTGATGGAATCGCGGCGCATCGGCCAGTTGCTGGTGCTCGATGACGAACAGCGTCTGGTTGGCGCGCTGAACTTCCAGGACCTCCTGGCAGCCAAGATTGCCTGACCGGGCCACTGCCGGCGAGACGAGATGAACGCCCGCTTCTACGACCGCATGGCGGCGATCCTGTCGATCGGCTTTCTGGTCACGCTGGCGGCCGGGAGCTACTACCTGGCCGTCTGGGCCGCGCGCGCGCCGACCCACAGCATCTCGACCCGCTCCAACGAACCCGATGTCTTCGTCGAGAACGTGCTGCTGACCAAGGTCAACCCGCAGGGCAAGGCGGTTTTCCGGATGTCGGCCACGAGCATGCGCCACTTCCCCATCGACGGCACCAGCGAGTTCATTGACCCCGAGTTGGTCAGCCTGGACAGCGAGCGGCCCGAATTGTCGGTGACCGCCAGGCGCGGCACGGCCAACCAGGCGGGCGACGAGACCGTGCTGACCGGCCAGGTGACCCTGCGACGGCGCGCCGCACCCGAGCGGGACGAACTGGTGGTGTTGTCGGAGCACATGATCGTCAACAGTGCGACCGAACGCGCCAGCACGCCGGGTCCGGTGCGGATCCAGCAGGGAAACGGACGGATCGACGGGGTCGGCATGGAGTTTGATAACCTGTCGAATGTGCTGCGCCTGTCTTCCCAGGTCAGAGGTCTCTGGTTTTCAGACCCGGCAGCCTCGGGGCCCTCAACAGGGTCAAGCCCTGCCAACCGCTAACGGATGCCCGTTGTGAGCCCAAATTCGCCCCTGCCGCCGCTCGTTGCACCGTCCGCCCGCGCCAGCCGCCGGTGGCTCCTGGCAGGATGCCTGGCCGCCATCGTCGCGGCGGCCGGCGGCACCGGCATTGCCAGCGCCCAGCAACAGTCCCCGCCCGCCGACAATGCCCCGATCACGGTCGAGGCGGATCAACTCGAATACGACGATCGCAAGCAGGTCAACGTGTTCACCGGCAACGTGGTGCTCACCCGCGGCACATTCGAGATCCGCGCCGACAAGTTGCTGCTGCGCAAGGACGCCCAGGGCAACCAGCTCGCGACTGCCACCGGTACGCCGGCCAGCTTTCGGCAGCAGCGCGACGCCACCGGCGAAACCATCGAAGGAACGGGGCGCGAGTTGCAATACGACGACCAGAAGCAGGAACTGCAGATTCTCGACAATGCCCAGCTGCGCAAGCTGAACAGCGGCAGGGTCGCCGACGAAGTCGAGGGAGGCCGTATCGTCTACCGGCGCGACACCGATTTCTTCACCGTGTTCGGCAGCCCCGACGGCGCGAACGGGAGCAAGGGGCGCGTGCGCCTGGTGATCCAGCCGCGCGAGACCGAAAAGGCCGCCAAGCCGGCGCCGGTCGAACTCAAGCCGTCCCGTCCATCCAAGGGCGCCGGCTCATGAACGGGCCGCAGGATCCGGCGACGGCGACGCTGGCCGGCCCCCCTGCGACCACGGCGACGCGCGGGCCCGTCACCGTCGCCCCTGCCGCCGTGCCCGCCCAGGAACCGGTGCCGCCCGCGAGCCAGCTGGTCGTCACCTCGCTGCGCAAGTCCTACCATGGGCGCCAGGTCGTGCAGGACGTGACACTCTCGGTGGCCAGCGGCGAGGTCGTCGGCCTGCTCGGGCCGAACGGCGCCGGCAAGACCACCTGTTTTTACATGATCGTCGGGCTCGTGCCCAGCGACGGCGGCTCGATCGAACTGGACGGGGTGGCACTGGGCCGCCTGCCCATTCATCGGCGGGCCAGACTGGGGCTGGGTTACCTGCCCCAGGAGGCGTCGGTCTTTCGCCGGCTGACGGTCGAAGAGAACATCCGCGCCGTGCTCGAGTTGCAGCTCGATGAGCGGGGCCGCGCGCTGAGCCGCGCCGCCGTGCGCGAGCAGGAAGAATCGCTGTTGGCCGAATTGCAGATCCAGCACATCCGCTCCAACCCGGCACTGTCGTTGTCTGGCGGGGAACGCCGTCGCGTCGAGATCGCCCGCGCGCTGGCCAACTCGCCGCGCTTCATCCTGCTCGATGAACCGTTTGCCGGCGTCGACCCCATCGCGGTGATCGAGATCCAGCGAATCGTGAAATTCCTCAAGGAACGCGGCATCGGAGTGTTGATCACCGACCACAACGTCCGCGAGACGCTTGGCATTTGCGACCGCGCGTATATCATTCGAGCTGGTACTGTTCTTGCTTCCGGAAAGCCGCAGGAAGTCGTCAAGAACGAGGATGTGCGCCGCTATTACCTGGGTGAGCACTTTTCGATGTGACGGCTGCGGCACTGCACCAACCCAATACCGGGTCCGGTGCCGCCGGCGCGCCGCATCGAGCCCATGAAACCCGGTCTTTCCCTTCGCACCTCGCAGCACCTGTCGCTGACCCCGCAGTTGCAGCAGTCGATCCGGCTGCTGCAACTGTCGACGCTCGAGTTGAGCCAGGAGATCGAACAGGCATTGGCGCAGAACCCGATGCTCGAGCGTGCCGACGACCCGATGGACAGCGCGATGCGCCTGCAGCCCAACGGCGGCCTGCAAAGCCCCGGATCGACGGCGTCCGACGGCGCCGAGCGCGACAGCCAGACGAGCGGCGACCCTCGCGAGGCGCCGGCCGATGCCGGTAACGAGGGCCACGGTGCCGATCCGGGTGAAGGCTATGCCGACAGCCCCGAACAAGGCGGCGACTACAGCGGCGATTGGCAGGGCGGCAGTTCGCGCCAGCGCAGCGAAGGCTCGGACGACGAAAGCGACTACCAGCAACTGGCCAGCGCCCAGATCTCGCTGCGCGAGCACCTGATGTCGCAACTGGCGTCCACCGGTGTCACCGAGCGGGACCGTGCGCTGGTGCACCTGCTGATCGACGAACTCAGTGACGACGGCTATCTGCAGACGCCGTTGGATGAAATCGCCCAGGTTCTGCCGGCAGAACTGGACATCGATCCACAGGAACTGTCGGCAGCGCTTCGCCTGCTGCAGAGCTTCGATCCGCTGGGGGTCGGGGCGATCGACCTGCGCGAGAGCCTGTTGCTGCAGATCGATCGCCCCGACGGCGAAGCAGGTACCCCCGACAATGTGCGCCGCACCGCCCGGCTGATCGTGCGCGATCATCTGGATCTGCTGGCAACCAAGGATTTCAACCGGCTGCGGCGAAGCCTCAGGTGTTCGGACGAAACCCTGCGCGCCGCCCATCAGTTGATCATCGGTCTGGATCCCCGGCCCGGCGCACGCTTTACCGCGGCAGTCGACAACTACGTGATCCCCGATGTGATCGTGCGCCGGGCCGGCCAGGGCTGGCAGGTGACACTGAATCCGGCGGTGATGCCCAAACTTCAGGTTAATGACTTTTACGCCGATGTTCTGCGGCGTAACCGGGGCATTAGCGGGAGTCTGTCAGGGCAGCTGCAGGAAGCCCGCTGGCTGATCAAGAACGTGCAGCAACGCTTCGACACGATCCTGCGCGTGTCGGAGGCCATCGTCGACAGGCAGAAGGCCTATTTCGCGCACGGCGCCGTTGGGATGCGGCCACTGGTATTGCGTGAAATAGCCGATATACTGGAGTTGCATGAATCGACGGTATCCCGAGTCACGACCCAGAAATACATGCTCACGCCTCACGGCATCGTGGAGCTCAAGTATTTCTTTGGAAGTCACATTGCAACCGATAGCGGCGGTGCCGCTTCGAGTACCGCGATCCGCGCATTGATCAAGCAACTCATCGACGCGGAGGACACCACCCACCCGATATCAGACAGTCAGATTGCCAGTTTGCTTGGTGAGAAAGGCTTCGTCGTCGCGCGGCGCACGGTGGCAAAATACCGGGAATCCTTACGTATCCCGCCGGTCGCACAGCGAAAGACCCTCTGAATCCGGCGCCCACGTCGACCGATTCCTGACTCACCCTTTTCATTGTCAATGCTTCAGGGTCACTGCCCTGGGCGACAGGAGGTTGCATGAATCTTTCGATCAGTGGACATCACGTCAGCGTTACCCCTGCCCTGCGTGAGTACGTCACGGGCAAGCTAGATCGAATCAAACGGCATTTCGATCATGTCATCGACACGCAGGTGCTGCTGTCGGTCGACAAGATGGACCAGAAAGCCGAGATCAACCTGCACATCCGAGGCAAGGATCTTCATGCCGAAGCGATCAATGAAGATCTTTACGCTGCCATCGACGAACTGATCGACAAACTCGATCGACAGGTGATGAAGCACAAGACCAAGGTCGTCAATCATCGGCACGAAGCGCTGAAGCGTCAGCCAGTTGCCGAGTAAACCTGTCGTGACGCATTAAGTCACGATCCGGTCGGCGCCGGCGGGTTCACCTGCCGCCGGGCCGACCCGGATCCCCATTCGTTCCATTCCGTGACTTATCACTTGCGACAAACTCGCCGAAATGGGTCAAAATCGAATGCTGCAAAGCAACAATTCAAGGCAATGGCCTTTTGGCCGTAGTCGTGATTAGTGAGTAATGCGCTAGTGGGTATTCCCTCAACCCCTCCGGCCCGTTCTACGATTGGACCTGGCAAGGCCAAGACACCATGAACAGAATTTCCAGATTGCTGGCACCCGGCAACATCCAGATCGATTTACCGGTGACCAGCAAGAAGCGGCTCTTCGAACAAGTCGGACAGATGTTCGAGACCAGCCACGGCCTAGAGCGTGACAAGGTCTTCGACAGCCTGTTTGCACGCGAGCGTCTCGGCTCCACGGGCCTGGGCGAGAAGGTGGCGATCCCGCATGGGCGGATCAAGGGCCTCAAGGACGCGCAGGCGGCCGTGGTGCGCGTCGAGACCCCGATCCCGTTCGACGCCCCCGATGGCGAACCGGTGCAATTGCTGGTGTTCCTGCTGGTGCCCGAGAATGCGAACGAAGAGCATCTCGAGATCCTGTCCGAGCTGGCCGAACTGCTGTCCGACGAGCACATCCGCCAGTCGCTGATGACCCAGACCGACGCGCAAGACATCCACAACATCCTGTCGACCTGGACCCCCTACCGCCCGGCCGCCTGATCCCCATGCGCGCGCAGGCCCCCTGCCCCGACCGCAGCACCTTGATTCCGAAGGCGGTACGCCCCCTGGGGGGGAGCGCGAAGCGCACCGGGGGGGGCCCTGTACCGCCGCACGGCCGCCCGAAGGCGGTACGCCCCCGGGGGGGGAGCGCGAAGCGCACCGGGGGGGGGGTCCCATGTCGATAACCGTTGCCGACCTCTTTGCCAGCTGCCAGAAGTCGCTGCAGCTGGCCTGGTTGACCCCGCCGGCCCGTGGCGGGGAGCGCGAGGTGGCGCCGGCCGGGGTCGAGCCGGCCGACCTGGTCGGCCACCTGAACCTGATCCACCAGGAACGCATCCACGTGCTCGGCCACGCCGAGATGCAGTACCTGATGTCCCTTGACACAACCCGCATCAACGAGCTGACCAGCGACCTGGTTGCCGGCAAGCCGCCCGCGATCATCATTGCCGACCATCTGGACTGTCCCAGTCTGTTGCTGGATGCGGCCCGCGACAACGACCTGGCCGTGCTGGCCTCTGGCCTGTCGGCGGCCAGGGTCATCGACAACCTGCGTGCCGTGCTCGGTCGGGCGACGGCCGCCACGGTCTCGGTACACGGCGTCTTCATGGACGTGCTGGGCATGGGCGTGCTGATCGCCGGCGAATCCGGGCTGGGCAAGAGTGAACTCGCGCTCGAACTGATCAGCCGCGGCCATGGCCTTGTCGCCGACGATGTCGTCGAGTTCTCGCGCATCGCCCACAATGCGATCGAAGGTCGCTGCCCGCCCATGCTGCAGAACCTGCTGGAGGTCCGCGGGCTGGGCCTGCTCGATATCCGCACGATCTTCGGCGAGACTTCGGTGCGCCGCAAGATGCGCCTCAAGCTGATCGTGCAAC
Organism: Burkholderiaceae bacterium; assembly: GCA_041396665.1. Lineage (GTDB taxonomy): Bacteria > Pseudomonadota > Gammaproteobacteria > Burkholderiales > Burkholderiaceae_E > JAUIAI01. The sequence goes on along the minus strand of JAWKYE010000035.1, from coordinate 26,484 downwards.
TGGTGCGACGCAGCCAGATCGACGAAGAGTACCAACGCCTGCCGCTGGAAACCCTGACACAGGATGTGCTGGGCATGCCGGTACGCAAGATGGTGGTGCCTGTCGCGGCCGGCCGAAATCTGGCCGTGCTGACCGAAGGCGCCGTGCGCAGTACCGTGATGCAGTTGCGCGGTATCGATACGACCGCGGAGTTCATCGAAAGGCAACGCCGGATGATCGAATCGGACAATACCTGATGCCGGCATCGCCCCTGGGAGACTGATTTGAAAGTGGTGCTGGTGACCGGCATATCCGGCTCGGGCAAATCCATCGCGGTCAAGGCGCTGGAAGACGACGGTTACTACTGCATCGACAACCTGCCGTTGCGCTTTTTGCACGAAGTGATCATGTCCTTGCGCGAGAACGATCTCGATCGCGTTGCCGTGGCGGTCGATGCGCGCAGCGGTGACATCCGCGACCTGCCGCAGATCGCCAATGGCCTGTCCCGCTTCGGTCATGACGTCAAGGTCATCTTCCTGAATGCCCGCAACGACGTGCTGATCCATCGCTATTCCGAGTCGCGCCGTCGTCATCCGCTGGCCCTGAGCGTGCCCCGGGGGATTGAACCGCCGACGCTGAGCGAATCGATCGAGACCGAACGCGAACTGATGTCCGAGATGCAGGAGATCGGCAGCGCGCTGGACACGAGCGATCTGCATCCGAACTCCATGCGCCAGTGGCTGCGTGAAATGGTGGCGGCCGAGCGCTCGCCGCTGACCCTGGTGTTCCAGTCCTTTGCCTACAAGTACGGCATCCCGATGGATGCCGACCTGGTGTTCGATGTGCGCTGTCTGCCCAACCCGCATTACATCCCCCAGCTCAAGCCCCTGACCGGGCTTGACCAGCCGGTCGCCGAGTACCTCGAGGCCATCCCGGCGGTCAACCGGATGCTCGACGACATCAGCGGGTTTCTCACGACCTGGCTGCCCAGCTATCTGCTCGAGCAGCGTAGTTACCTTACTGTGGGCATTGGATGCACCGGCGGCCAGCACCGCAGCGTGTACTGTGTCGAAGCGCTGGCGGAGCGGTTCCGGGCCAGCGAAAGCGTATTGGTCCGTCACCGCGGCATCCAGATGCGGGCCATCTCTCCGATCACCAGTACGCAGGCCACCTGACTCAAGCTGCCTGACCGAGGAAGATTCACCGATGAATCCGGCAACGCAGGCAACCCGCACCCTGCCCATCTTTCCCCTGGGCACGGTCCTGTTCCCGGGCGGCGTGTTGCCGCTGCGTATCTTCGAGGCGCGCTACATGGACATGGTGCGCGACTGCCTGAAAAACGAGAGCGAGTTCGGCGTCTGCCTGATCACCGATGGGCGCGAGGTCGGCCAGCCGGCCGACCATGAGAGCATCGGCTGTACCGCGCGAATCGAGCACTGGGACATGGTCCAGCTGGGATTGCTCAACATCCGCACCCGCGGGGAACAACGCTTCGAGATCCAGTCGCGCGAGCTGGCCGCCGACGGCCTGATCATGGCGCAGGTCGCCGACTGGGCTCCGGAGCCCGAACAGGCGGTGCCGCCGCAATACGGGGTCTGCGTGCAGTTGCTGCAGCGGATCGTCTGTGACGTGGGCAACCGCGATTCCGACCCGATGCGCCAGCTGGTCGCGCAACCTTACTGCTACGAGTCGGCGCCCTGGGTCTCGAACCGCCTGTCGGAATTGCTGCCGATCCCGATGTCGGCCAAGGCGGCGCTACTGGCGATGGAGGATCCGATCGCCCGCCTGCAGGTCATCAAGGACTACCTGCACCACCACCAGTTGCTGTAGGCGCGCACGAAGTCGCCAGCCGGGCGAGCAGTTGCTTGATCGGTTGCGGCAGCGGCGCCTGCGCGATCCCGGGCAACGGCCACCATCGGCCCGACGATTCGCCGGCGTCCGCGGCTGACCGCGCGGCGCCCCCCGGCGCGGGCAGGCGAATCAGCACCGGCTCGATCGACAGCCGGAAATGCGTGAACACGTGCTCGATGACCGGAAGCCGGATCAGCGGCTGATCGACCAGGCCGGGCAGCGACGCCCAGCCCGCCAGGGCTGCGGCCTGTACATGCTCGGTCCACCGGGCATCGGCCGGCGCCGCGCTTTCAGGAAGCGAGTGCAGCCCCCCCCAGATCCCCTGTTCGGGACGGCGCACGAGCCAGACCCGGTCGTGTGCCGCCTGCGGATCGTGCGACAGCATCACGAGCACGGTGGTGCGACGTCTGGGCGCCTTACGGCCCACTCGGCGGGTGGGCAGCTCGGCCACGCGGTCTTGTCGCAGGGCGACGCAGCTCGCGCGCACCGGGCATTGCCTGCAACGGGGCCGTGTGCGTGCACAACGTGGCCCCCAGGTCCATCAGGCCCTGCGTGTAGCCGCGCAGCCCCGCGCGCGGGCAACTCGCGCTCGGCCAGCGGCCAGAGGACCTTCTGGGTCGCTGGCTGGTCGGGCACCCCGTCGACGCCAAAGTGCCGGCACAACACCCGCTTGACGTTGCCATCGAGGATGGCTTCGCGACGATCGAAGGCAAAGACCGCGATTGCCGCCGCCGTTGAGCGTCCGATACCGGGCAGCGATTCGAGCGCCCCGCGCTCGCCCGGAAAGCGTGCACCGTGCAGCGACACGACGGCCTTGGCGCACGCATGCAGGTTGCGCGCGCGGCTGTAGTAGCCCACCACTCCACAGGGCCATCACGGCATCGGCCGGCGCACGGGCGAGGTCGGCCACCGTGGAAAGGCCGCGACGAATGCCTGGAAGTAGGGGATGACGGTGGCTACCTGCGTCTGCTGCAGCATCACCTCCGACAACCAGACCCGGTAGGCGTCGCGGCTGTCCTGCCACGGCAGGCTGTGACGCCCATGCACCCGTTGCCAGGCAATAACCCGGTTCGCAAAAGGCTTATCGGCTGCCACATCCGCCGTTTTGGCGCTACTATCGCTGTCGATAAAACTATTCAGAGAGACATCCACCATGAATCTTCGCAAAGCGATGGCCGCGTTCGCCGCAGTCATCGGCCTTTTCGCCGTGGGCACCGGCAGCGTGCTCGCCCAGGACAAGCAGAAAGCCGTCTATCACATCAACGACGACGATCCCAAGCACCAGAAGGCGGCGTTGAACAACATCCAGAATCATATCAACGCGGTCGGCAAGGAAAACCTCGACCTGAAGGTCAGTTCCAGCGCACACTGGCTGGCCTTGTTGCTTGACCCGGAAGCGGTCTCGCACGTCAAGGGATTCAAGAGCGGCAATGCCAACGAGGTCATGAGCGCGACAATCGACAACCTCAAGGGCCAGGGCGTCGAGTTCAAGGTCTGCGCGAACACGCTCAAGGGTCGGAATATCGATTACAAGCGCGACATGTATTACGTGACCGAAAAGGACATCGTGCCCAGCGGCGTTGCCGAACTGGCGATCCTGTGCAAGGCAAGGGCTACGCGTACATCAAGCCCTGACTACCCGCGAGCCGGCGCCTGCCGACAGGCGTCGGCCAACACCGCCAGGTCCGGCTCGATCCCGAGGCCGGCCTGTTCGTCGAGCGTGATCAGGCCATCGGCCACCTGCACCGCCGGGCCGGCCGCCAGCGTGCGCAACGGGTTGGGGTTGGCATCGATTTCCAGCACGTACCGCCGCCGCCCACGGCCGCGAGTAAGTGCGCCGATGCCAACAGGCCTATGCCCCCACCCAGGTAGTGCGGGCAATAGCGCAGTCCGGCGCGTATCGCCTGGTCGATCACCGGCCAGCACCCCGAGATACCACCCCACTTCGCAATGTCCGGCTGCAGCACGGCCAGGGTTTGCGCCCGCACCGCTTCAGCGAATGCCGCCCCGCCGGCCAGGTTCTCGCCGGCGGCCAGCGCGACAGGGCTGGCCTTGGCAAGTGTCTGCCACTCTGGCCAGGGACGATCGGCACGCAGCGGTTCCTCGAGCCAGTCGAGATCGAACGGGGCCAGCGCCGGCACCGACGCCAGGGCCTGCTCGAGTGACCAAGCCTGGTTGGCATCGACCATCAACGGCAACCGGGGCCGATGACGTCGCGCATCGCCCGCAGGTTGGCCAGGTCGTGCGCCAGGCCGAAACCTACTTTGAGTTTGAAGGCCCGGTAGCCTTCGTCCAGGCAGCGGGCGGCGACACGCCCCGGTTGATCGGGATTGATGCCGCTTGCATAGACCGGTATGCGCGCAGACTGACCGCCCAGCAGCCGCCAAAGCGGTTGGCCGGCACGACGCGCGGCCAGGTCCCAGAGCGCCAGATCGAGACCGGCAATGACCTGGGCCAGCGGTCCGTGCTCGCCCGACTGGATCGCCAGCACCGCGGTCCGCTCGGTGAGGAACGTGAACGCATCGGCCGGACCGTCGAACGGCCGCGAGCACAGCAGCGGACCGAGCACTGTCTCGAGCAGCGCGGCGCGATGCTCGGCGCCGCAGGCGGGAAAGTTGCACCAGGCCTCGCCCCAGCCGATCACGCCGTCGGCGTCGCGCACCCGCAGAAACAGCGCCGGTCGATCGAGCATGGTGCCGAAAGAGGTGCGAACCGGGGTGGCGATAGGGCAGCGAAACAGGTGCGCGGTGACCTCGGTGGGCCGCAAGTCGGCGCCCGGCAGCGGGGGCAACGCGGGGCTGCGAACAGTGCTCAGGGACATGGTGGCGGGACCCGGGATCGAATCGGGAAAAGGTACCACGCGTGGCCGCGTGGTGCCGCGCGTTTCGCGCTGCCCTGCCCGCCCGTCTACGCGGTACTGACCTCGAGATCGATTTCGGCCGCCGGCGCTTGCGCCGCCTGCTCGAGCGGCAACATCATCTGGCGCAGCGGCCTGAGCAGGCGCTCGAACGCCTCGATCTGGGCGCGCGCATCGGCCTTGGACGAGGCGACCTGGCTGATCCGGGTTTCGAGGCTCTCGCTGGCCTCGAGCACACGCTTGACCGACTCGAGCCGGCGCTTGAGCTGGCTCTGGTATTCACGCACCTGGGTCTCGACCGGCGACATCACGGCCTTGAGCCAGGCCTGCACATCTTCCTGCACCTGGCGGTACAGCGTGCGCAACTGTTCGACGATCAGTTCGAAAAAGCGCCTCATCACCGCCCATTTCTCGGTGGTGAGCATCACCGTCGGACCGAACTGGGCGCGCTGCAGCTTGTCGATGCGATCGATCTCCAGGCGAAACCGCTTGGTCGTGAAACGCGGTGGCAGGCCCAGCTGCATCCCGTGCTCGGCACTGAAGGTGCGATACATCGCGGTCATCATCGACAGGATTTCCCCGATCATGCCCTCGGCCGAATCGAGATCGCCACGCAGTGTCTCGAACAAGGTCTGCATGCCCTCGCGCAGCCCGCTGGAGAGGCGGCTTTCACTCATGTTGTCGCGCGCCTCGCGAACATGGGTCTTCATGCGATCGGCGCCCGTTACCTCGACCAATGCGGCCGAATGCCGGCCGAATACGGCCCGCAGGCCGTGCAGCTGGCGCAGGCTGCGATCGAACTCCTCGCGCTCGACCCGGATGCGGGTCGCCATGTGGTTCATGACATCGCGGTTCTTGCCGCGCAGGCCCTGCAGTTCGAGCAACTGCTCACCGGCGTGACGCTCACGCTCGGACAGCACGCGCCCGGTCTGCTCGGCCAGCTCGTTCACCTCGCGCTCGACCATCTCGAGCAGCAGCTGGCGCTGGCGCGGCAACACGGACTGCACCAACGCCTGCTCGAGCGGCTCGAGGCGCGAGCGGGCCAGCAACGCCGCATCCTTGTGCACCCGCGCGACCAGCCCCTTGTGCGCCGAAACCGGAAACACCTGCCCGGGGGGCAGCTCGAGTGTCGCCGCGACCCGCGCCGCCTGCGCCGCGATCTCGGCATCGACCTGCGCGGGCGATTTCAACTCGTCCCACAAACCGTCGATCTTGTTCAACACGACCAGCCGCCCACCGTCGTGCGAGGGCGCGACATGGTTTCTTCCAGACTCGATGTCCGAGCGCGTCACGCCGGTATCGGCGGCCAGCACGAACAACACGGCATCGGCATTGGGAATGAGGTTCAGGGTCGTCTTCGGGTTCGCTACCCAGGGCGTTCAGGCCCGGGGTGTCGATGGTCAGGCCGGCTTCGAGCAGCCAGTGCCGGTAATTGAGCACCGCGTGGCGCCAGCGCGGAATCTCGACATCGTCGCCGCTTCGCCAGCGGCCTCACCGTCGAGCAGGCCCACTCGGCGGCCCTTGCACCGACACCTGTTCGGTTTCCTGCACGGCCGTCATCGCCTGGCGAAGGCTGGCGACGTCCTGCGGATCGAAGTGGTCGTGCCGACCAGGCCGAGGGTTCCTGGCGCCAGGCATCGAGCGAACGCTCATCGAGCCGGGTCGCGATCGGCAACAAGGCGACCGAGGGTTCGGTCGCCGGGTTCCAGGCCAGCTCGGTCGGGCACATCGTCGTGCGCCCGGCGCTGCTGGGCAATGATCCGCTGCCCCAGGTCGGCAAAGAACAAGGCATTGATCAACTCGGACTTGCCGCGCGAGAACTCGGCCACGAAGGGCCACCGACACCCGTCGGTGGCCCAGGCGCTCGCGCAAGCGCAGCAGCCGGCGAGCGGCCGCTTCATCGGCTGGCCGCTGCCTTGCATCCAGTCGGCATAGCGGTCCAGCGCCGAGGCCAGTTCGGTCTGCCACTGGCTCAGTTCGTTGAAGCTCTGCGCAAAGACGCCTGCGAAAGAATCTGACAGGAATCGCCTGGGGCGCTTCCGTTCAATGGGGCAAGCGCGGTATGCCCGCCCAGCGTGCAACGCCGCTCTTAGTGGCCGCCGCACAGGCAGGCCTATCGAAAAGAAAATTAACATGCCCGTTCCCGGTCCCGCGCGTGGGCCGCCCAGCGCCTGCGACCGGCTGAGCGGCCGGCGCACCCCCGCAGACGGTCAGGAGTGACTCATTTTTGGCAGTGTCGACACCAGAGGCCTGCCCCGGGTCACCCTGCGCCGGATCGGGCAGCACAGGCGACGCAGGCTCGCCCTCGCGGCCATAGACCCGGCAGGACAACTGGAAGTAGCCCCCGCGCCATCGGCGCCGCCAAAGTCGCGCAACGTGGTGCCCCCTGCGCCAATGCATCGGCCAGCGTCTCACGGATCGCTTCCACCAGGCGCGCGCAGCGCGCCAGGCCGAGCCGGGCGGCGATCGTGCCGGGCCGGATCCGGCCCGGTGCAGGTTTTCCAGCGTAAATGTTGCCCACGCCGACGACGACCTTGCCCGACAACAGCAGCTGCTTGATGCTCACCCGGCGCCCACGCGTACCGTGGTGCAGTTGCGCCGCGGTAAAGTCGCTCCCCAGCGGCTCGACCCCAGACCGGCCAGCAGCGGGTGCACGCCGGCGGTATCGGGGTGCCAGAGCATCGCCCTGAAGCGGCGCGGTCGTGGCGCAGCAAGCCGTGGCCAAAAACCAGGTCGACATGGTCATGGCGCGCCGGCGGGCCCGGGTCGGCCTGGAAGCGGAAATTGCCGACATGCCCAGGTGCACGATCAGCACCCCGGGGCCGAACCGCAGCAGCAGGTACCTGTTCGCCGGTCGGCCGCCTGGAGGATCCGACCCTCCAGTTGTGCCGCCAGTCCGTCAGGTATTGGCCAGCGCAGCCGGCTTTCAAGTGCACAATGGCACTGTCCAGTCTTGTGTCCGACGACCGTTTGCGCGATGCCCCGGCGCACGACCTCCACCTCTGGAAGCTCAGGCATCTGCCCTTCCTTGATGCATCGCAAAATTCCACTCTAAGATCAATTTATGAATTGTGCCGCTGAACCTTCGCCGGCCGGCTTGCCGCGCCGGCCTTGCTGCTATTGCTGGGCGCCTGCGCGGTGCCTGGCGCCGGCACATCCGACCCTGCGCGCCGATGCGGTGTCGACCAAGTCGCGTGCCGGCCCGGACGGTCCGCGGATCGTCCAAACGGCCGATAACGGTTCGGGCGTCCATGGCCGGATGGCCGACGCCGATCCGCCGGAAACCCTGCCCCAGGTCGACCTCACGCCCCAATTACTGTTTCAGCTGCTGGCGTCCGAGATCGCCGCACAGCGCGGCCAGACCGGCTCAGCGACGGCCACCTACCTGTCGATGGCCCGCGAGACCCGCGACCCCCGGCTGGCCCGGCGTGCGACCGAATTGGCGCTGTCGCAGCAGGCCCTGGACCGTGCGCTGCCCGCCGCCGAATCCAGGAGCGAGCTGTCGCCCGAATCGCCTATCGCCACCCGCACGCTTGAGACCCTGCTGCTGTCCACGGGCAAGCTCGAGGAAGCCGAACCCCTGATGATCCGGCGCCGCGCCCAGGCCAAGGCCGACAACCAGCTGGCCGATTACTACCGCGGGCTCGATCGCTCGCTGGCCCGGGTCAGTGACAAAATCGGCCGCGTTCGTGCTGCTCGAGCGGATCGCCCGCGATGACACTGGCCTACCGAGGCCCGCCTATGCTGGCCGCCACCGCCGCGCGGGCCGACGACGCCGAGCGCGCACTGGCCGAGGCCCAGGCCGCGGTGCAACTGGACCCCGACAACGAGCAGACCGCCATCACGGCGGCTCGCCTGGCCCAGCCCTCGCCCAAGGCGGGCGGCCCCGGACTCAAGATCCTGGCCGACTACCTCGAGCGTAAGCCCGATGCCATCGAGGCCCGCTTCGCCTACGCCCGGATGCTCGCCGGCGCCGGGCAGAAGGCGCAGGCCAGCCAGCAGTTCGAGGAGGCGCTGCGCAAGGAACCCGGACAGCCCCGCCATCCTGTTCTCGCTGGCGCAACTGGCCTACCAGACCGACCAGAAGCCGGTGGCCACCAAGTACCTGGAGCAGCATGCGGCGCTGGCCGATACCGTGCAGCGCGACAACAATCCGGCTCATCCGTCTGGCCAGATCGCCGAGGAACGCAAGGACTACAAGGCCGCGGTCGCCCACTACGCCAATGTCGGCCCCGGCGAGCAGTACCTCGATGCGCGGATCCGCCAGGCCGTGCTGACGGCCCGGCTTGGCGATGTCCCGGCGGGCCAACAGGTGTTGCGCACCACCAACGTGGATCCCTGCGTGAACGCGCGAGCGGCTGACCAGCGCCGAGGCCGAGGTGCTGCGGGTCGGCGGCCGGCTGGACGACGCCTTCAAACTGCTGACGAGGCGATCGCCAAGCAGCCGGACAACACCGACCTGCTCTACGACCACGCGATGGCCGCCGAGCGGATCAACCGGCTCGATGTCCTCGAAAAGAGCCTGCGCGCGATCATGAGCCGCAACCGCAAAGCGCCCATGCGCTCTACAATGCGCTGGCTATACGCTGGCCGACCGAACCAGCGGCTGGCCGAGGCGCAGAAACTCATCGAGAAAGCGCTCGAATTGTCCCCGGACGACCCGCACATCATCGACAGCCTGGGCTGGGTGCTGTCTCCGTCGCGGCGACCTGAAGGGCGCCGAGAAGGCGCTTCGCAAGGCCTATCGAGGTCCTCGGAGGCGGAGATCGCCACGCACCTCCGGGCGAGGTCCTCTGGCAGGCAGGCCAGCGCGACGAGGCGCGCCGTCTTGCGGGGCCGAGGCCCGCACCGCCGATCCAGAGAACGCCACGTTGCGCGAGACCCTGGCACGCCTGAACGTCAACCCCAGAGCGGCGCACGCGCGATCAACGGTGCCGCCCGGCCCAAGCGCCTGTCGCGATTGCGCAAACCGGCGCCGCCCTGCTGGGTGCCGGATGGCTGGCGGCTGCCAGGCGCCGGCCCCGGTACCGGACACCGCCGGTGAGCCCGACCAGTGGAAGGGCCGCTTCTCGCCGACCCTGACCGGAACCGGCCCCGGGCAACGCGGGCGACCACCGAGCCGCGTGAAGAACGGGCACAGGGCCGCTTCACGTTACAGCGCCAGGGTCAGGCGATCGAGCTCGATCTGTTCTCGCCGTTCGGTCAGACCCTGGCCACCGCCTGCAGCCGGCCCGGACAGGCCCGGCTGACACCAGGAGGGGCGCGTTCGAGGCCGCCGATGCCGACAGTCTGGACCGAGCGGGCGCTACCGGCGCCTGCCGGTGGCCGCGCTGCCGGGCTGGCTGGCCGGCCAACTCCCCGCCGACTCGCCCGAGCCGGTCGTCAGCCAGGGCTGGCGGGTCCAGGTGGAGCAACGCTTTTCCAATGGGCCGCCGCAGCGCTTGTCTGCCTGGTGGCCCGATACCTTTCGGGCGGACCAGCGGCGGCTCAAGCTGTTCGTCATCGTGGACGGATCCGGATCATGAGACCGCTGGCATCAGAATCGATGGCGACGTTGGGTGGTCAGTTCGGCGCCGGCCAAGCTCAACCTCTACCTGCACGTGCTGGGCCGGCGTGACGACGGCTTCACGATATCGACACGGTGTTCGACCTGATCGATCTGCAGGACACGATGTCGTTCAGCGCGCGCGACGACGGAGCGATCATGCGCCGCGGCAATGTGCACGGACTGGCCCACGACAACGACCTGAGCGTGCGCGCGGCCCGCCTGCTCGCCGCCGCCAGCGAGACCCGGCTCGGAGTCGACATCGACATCGTCAAGCGCATCCCCGTGGGCGGCGGTCTGGGCGGGGGCAGCTCCAACGCGGCCACCACGCTGCTCGCGCTGAACCGCCTAGGGGGTGAACTGGCCGGTCGCCCGGCTGGCCCGGCTGTCGTTGCAACTGGGCGCCGATGTGCCTGTCGGCAGATGCGGGATCGGCGGCTCACGCGCGGCGTCGGCGAGAAGCTGACCCCGCTGACGCTGCCGCCGCAGTGGTATGTGGTGGTGGCGCCACCGGCCCTGGTGCCCACCCCCCGAGATTTTCGGGGCCCCGGAATTGACACGCGACACGAAACCGCTCAAAATCTCGCGTTTTTCGCGGGCGCTCATTGGCGCTCACGGCAGAAACGATCTGGAGGTGGTGGCCTGTCGGCGCTACCCCGCTGTCGAGAAGGCGTGCTGCAGGCGCTGACCCAGGCGGCCAGGCAGGTGATGGGCCGCGCCGGATCGGGTAGGAAAACGGCTGCCAGGAAGGCCGCGGTGGCAAATCGGGAAGTCGGGGCAAAGGACGGGGCCGGACCATGAAGATGACGAGGCGCAGGCCGAATCATGCTCGTGGACATCGGCCAGGATGAGCGGTTCGGGGGCTTGCGGTTCCTGCCAGTGGCCACGCAGGATGAAGCAATCAGGATCCGCGATCTCGTCGCGGCGTCCGAGGTCGGAGCGGTCCACGTGGTACGCCTTCCGGTGGCTCGGCATCCGCTTAGGACATGGGCTTTTGTCAGGCCCTGAAGTCAAGGCCATCTGCGCATGGCCAGGGTCCGGAACAGGGGTCTGGACAAGATAGCGGTGTGCTCCCGCAAGGGGTCGCACCGGGCATCGCGGCGCAAACCACGATGCCAGACCGAAGGCCTGCGGGCGGACGGTCACACTCCGGATGGGGAGTAGCCAAGTTGGTTAAGGCACCGGATTTTGATTCCGGCATGCGAGGGTTCGAATCCTTCCTCCCCAGCCAATTCCTTTCGACCAGGTGACAGCGTAAACCGTCATGCATCAGACGTTCCGACGCAATTCCGAGGTGCTCGGCGATGACGGCCCGATCATCTTCACCGGCAGCGCGATCCCCCAGTTGGCCGGCGATGTCGCCCGCCACCTGAACACGAGCCTGGGTCGGATCAACGTCGGGCGCTTTTCCGACGGCGAGGTGATGGTCGAGATCCTCGAGAATGTCCGCGGACGCGATGTCTACATCCTGCAATCGACCTGCGCCCCCACCAATGATCACCTGATGGAAGTGATGATCATGGCCGATGCGCTCAAGCGCGCCTCGGCCAGCCGCATCACCGCCGCGCTGCCCTACTTTGGCTACGCGCGCCAGGATCGCCGGGTGCGCTCGATGCGCGTCGCCATCAGTGCCAAGGTCGTGGCCAACATGCTCCAGGGCGCCGGCATCGACCGGGTGCTGACCATGGACCTGCATGCCGACCAGATCCAGGGCTTTTTCGACATCCCGGTGGACAATGTCTACGCCGGGCCGCTGCTGCTGGCCGACGTGCACAAGCAGCAGTTCGACAATGTCCTGGTGGTGTCACCCGACGTGGGGGGCGTGGTGCGTGCCCGGGCGCTGGCCAAGCAGCTCGATTGCGATCTGGCGATCATCGACAAGCGCCGGCCCAAGGCGAACGTGTCCGAGGTGATGAACATCATCGGCGACGTCGAGGGGCGCACCTGCGTGATCATGGACGACATGGTGGACACCGCGAACACGCTGGTCCATGCCGCGTCGGCGCTCAAGGCGCACGGAGCCAGCAGCGTGTATGCCTATTGCACCCACCCGGTGCTGTCCGGCGGGGCGGTCAACCGGGTCGCCGATTCGGAGCTGGACGAACTGGTGGTCACCGACACGATTCCGCTGCCGCGCGACGGCAAAACGTGCGCGAAGATCCGCGTGCTCAGCTCGGGCCAGCTGCTGGCCGAGACCATCCTGCGGATCAACCGGGCGGATTCGGTCTCCTCACTGTTCGTGGACTGAGCCGTCCCACCATTTTTTTGTCTGGCCCGCTGGTCGCGGCGGGCTGGTCGTTTACCTGGAGAAGCAACATGAAAGTAACCGCATCAACGCGGCAATTGCAGGGATCGAGTGCGAGCCGCCGCCTGCGCCGCGCAGGCAAGGTGCCTGGCATCGTCTACGGGGGTGATTCCACCCCGCAGGCGATCGAGCTCGATCACAACGCGCTGTACCACGCGCTGCGCGTCGAGGCCTTCCACTCATCGATCCTCGACATGGACATCCAAGGCAAGCCCGAGAAGGTCCTGCTGCGTGACGTGCAGTGGCACCCGTACAAGCGCCAGGTGTTGCACATCGACTTCATGCGGGTCACCGCCGGTCACAAGCTGACCCTGTCGGTGCCGTTGCACTTCATCAACCAGGATGAGTCGCCGGCCGTCAAGCTGCAGCACGCGGTGGTCACCCACGTGCTCTACTCGAGATCGAGGTCAGCTGCCTGCCCAAAGACCTGCCGGAGTTCATCGAGGTCGACATGGCCCAGATGAGCATCGAGACCTCTGTCCACCTGAGCGACCTGGAAGCTGCCGCCCGGCGTGGAAAGCATCGCGCTGTCGCACGAGCAAGACCAGGTCGTGGCCGTGGCGTCGGTCAAGGCGGGTGCCGACACGTCGTCCACCGACGAAGACGCGCCGGCCAAGCCCGAAGACCAGGCGCCGGCCGCCGAGTAAGCGCACTTTCGGCTACGCTTGCGACGGCCCGCCGTCGGAGTCCCTTCCGGCGGCGGGCCGCGCTGCCATCCGGGGCCATCGGGCTCTTCCAGAATCGCAAACGACCATGTCAGGCATCCAGATCATTGCCGGCCTCGGTAATCCCGGTCCGGAGTACGCGAACACCCCGCCACAACGCCGGCTTCTGGTTTGTCGAGCTGCTGGCCCGCGAACACGGCGCCAGCTTCTTCCCATGAAAGCCGGTTCCATGGCGAGATTGCGCGTATCCACATCGCTGGCAATGCCTGCTGAAGGATCAAGCCCGCCACCTTCATGAACCGCTCGGGCCAGGCCGTGGCGGCGCTGGCGGGGTTCTACAAGATCCCGGTCCGTGCAGCTGCTGGTCGTGCACGATGAACTGGACATGATGCCCGGGCAGGCCAGGCTCAAGCTCGGTGGCGGGGTGGCCGGACACAACGGCTCAAGGACATCCGCGCGCGTTGCGGCTCGGCCGATTTCTGGCGGCTGCGCCTGGGCATCGGCCGTCCGAGGCGTGAACAGTGGCCTGCGCCAACCGGTGGTCGACTACGTGCTGCGCCCCCCGTCGAATGACGACCTCGGGCTGATCGACCGCGGCATCGGCGCCGCACTGGCCGCGGTGCCCGACCTGGTCCGCGGCGAATTCGAGGCCGGCATGCTCAAGCTGCACACGGCGGTCGGCAAACCCGGTCGTTCCGGCAAAGACGACTGAGCGGCGTTGCGCACGAGCCACCCTGGGCGTTGCGGGTACCGCGTTCGCGTCGGCCGCTGGCAGCCACCGGGGCAGGACGACGGGCAGCCGGTGACCCGCTTGCTATGCTTGGCCCTATCCCGATAACCAATGAGTACAGACGATGCAGGCAGTGATCCTCGCGGGCGGCTTCGGCACCCGCATCAGTGAAGAAAGTACCATCCGCCCCAAGCCCATGGTCGAGGTCGGCGGTCGGCCTATCCTCTGGCACATCATGAAGACCTACTCGGCCCACGGGATCAATGACTTCATCATTCTTAGGGCCAGTTACAAGGGCCACATGATCAAGGAGTACTTCGCGAACTACGCGCTGGGCATGTCCGACGTGACCTTCGATCTGGCCAATGCCCAGATGACGATGCACCAGACCGAGGCCGAGTCCTGAAGGTCACGCTGGTCGAGACCGGGCTGAACACGATGACCGGCGGGCGCATCAGGCAGGCCAGGCGCTACCTGCACGAATCCGAGGCGTTCTGCTGCACCTACGGCGATGGCGTCACCGATGCCAACATCTCGGAAGCCATCGCGATGCACAAGCGCGAAGGCCGCCCGGCCACCGTCACCGCGGTGCAGCCGCCGGGCCGCTTTGGCGCGTTCACGCTGCCGCACGATGGGCAACGTGGTACCCAGTTTCAAGGAAAAACCCAAGGGCGATGGCGCCTGGATCAACGGCGGCTACTTCGTGCTCGACCCCAAGGTGCTCGACTACATCGACGGCAACGACACGGTCTGGGAACGCGAGCCGATGGAACGCCTGGCCAGCGAAGGCCAGATGACCGCCTACCGCCACACCGGCTTCTGGCAGCCGATGGACACGCTGCGTGACAAGCAGGTCCTGGAAGAGCTCTGGGCCGAAAACAAGGCCCCCTGGAAGATATGGTGAGCTCCCACGCTCCCTAGCGGTCGCCGCCCCCCGTGGGGTTGCCAGGGCGAAGCCGGCTTGGGATCGGCCCAGCGCTCGCCTCGCCTCTGGCGACCAGTTCTATGTCCTTATGCTCCCTTCGCTCCCTGTCCCATGGGGCTGCCCAGACAATCAGCTTTTCGACCCGGCAGTAATTGCGGCCGCAATATAGTTTAAGGACGCCTAGGGACTCGCGTTTCGCAGGGGGCGACCCCACCCACACCACCTGACCGGTGGGGCCGAAGCCGGCGGCGGACTCGCAGTGGCCGGTCTGGTCATCGAAGAAAAATCGGGCTCGAACTCGTGCAGGAACGGCCCTTGGCCAGCCCGCCCAGGAACAAGGCCTCGTCCACCTCCACGCCCCAGTCCATCAGCGTGCGGATCGCGCGCTCGTGTGGTGGCGCGCTGCGCGCGGGTGACCAGCGCGGTGCGGATCTTCATGACCTGGCTGCGGGCGTAACTGGCCTGCTGCAGCCTGTGCAGCGCCTCGAGCAGCGGCTTGAACGGGCCCGGTGGCAACGGCGACGACACATTGTCCTGCTCGTGACGCTGAAACGCGTCCAGACCCTGACGCTGGAATACCTGCTCCGATTCGTCTGAGAACAACACGGCGTCGCCATCGAACGCGATGCGGATCTCGTGCGGATGGTTTTCGGACGCCTTGACCGACTGCGGGTAGACCCGGGCCGCCGCAAACCCGGCCCGAACCGCCGCCTGGACGTCCTCGTGATTGGCCGACAGGAACAGGTTGGCCTTGAGCGGCACCAGGTAGGGCCACGGGGTGCGACCGCGGGTAAACACGCCACGTTCCAGGCGCAGGCCGGCCTGGCGGGCCGATCGAAAGACCCGCAGCCCGCTGACCGGATCATTGCGCGAGACGACCACCACCTCGACCTGCCGGCTGGTCGCATCCAGTTCGGGACTGTCGAAGGCCAGCAGCTTGCGCACCAGCGCGTAGGCCACACCGGGGGTGGCTGGCTGATCCAGCCGATCACGCTGCATGGCCATGTAGGCCCGGTCGTCGCCGCGCTCGAAGACCTGGTTCTCTTCCTCGAAGTTGAACACCGCCCGGGACGAGATCGCCACGACCAGTTTGCCATCCAGGGTGACCGCCATGACCTGTTTCACTCCCCATCGGCCGCGCCCGAGAGGCCGCGTCTGGCGCTATCGTACCGAACGCGACAGGCCACCGGGCGATCCGCGAACAGGCGCGCGCCCGCATCGCGGCGTTACAATCATGGGTTTTGTCGGACGACGGCCTTGCCCGCTGCCAGCGCGGCCTGGGCCTGCCATCGTCACGCCCCCCAGGATTGCACCCAGGATTCCCATGGCACTCAAGTGAGGCATCGTCGGCCTGCCCAACGTCGGCAAATCGACCCTCTTCAACGCGCTGACCAAGGCCGGCATTGCGGCCGAGAACTACCCGTTCTGCACGATCGAGCCCAACGTGGGCATCGTCGAGGTGCCCGATCCCAGGCTCGCGCGGCTGGCCGCGATCGTCAAGCCACAGCGGGTGTTGCCGGCGACGGTCGAGTTCGTCGACATCGCGGGCCTCGTCGCGGGCGCCTCCAAGGGCGAGGGCCTGGGCAACCAGTTCCTGGCGCACATCCGCGAGTGCGATGCGATCGCGCATGTCGTACGCTGCTTCGACAGCGGCGATGTGATCCACGTGAGCGGCAAGGTCGACCCGTTGTCGGACATCGAGGTCATCAATACCGAACTGGCGCTGGCCGACATGGCCACCGCCGAAAAAGCGCATGCCCGCCACCAGAAAACCGCGCGCGCCGGCGACAAGGAAGGCAAACGCCTGGTCGAGATCCTCGATCGCTGTCTGGCCGTACTCAACGAGGCGCGTCCGGTGCGCGCGCTCGACCTGAGTCCCGAGGACAAGGCGCTGATCGCCCCGCTGTGCTTCATCACCGCCAAGCCGGCGATGTACATCGCGAACATTCCCGAGGACAACCCGGCCGACAATGAGCACCTGCGCAAGGTCCAGGCGCTGGCCGAGCAGGAGAATGCGCTGGTCGTGCCGGTGAGCGCCGCGGTCGAGGCGCAGATCGCCGATCTGGACGACGAGGACAAGGCGATGTTCCTGGCCGACATGGGGATGACCGAGCCCGGCCTGGACCGCGTGATCCGCGGCGCCTACCAACTACTGGGCCTGCAGACCTACTTCACCGCCGGCGAAAAGGAAGTGCGCGCCTGGACGGTGCGCATCGGCTCGACGGCGCCGCAGGCCGCCGGCGTGATCCACACCGACTTCGAGCGCGGCTTCATCCGCGCCGAAACCATTGCCTACGACGACTACATCGCGTTGGGCGGCGAGGCCGGCGCCAAGGAAAAAGGCAAGCTGCGGCTCGAGGGCAAGGAGTATGTGCTGTCCGATGGCGACGTGATGCATTTTCGGTTCAATGTCTGACCTTGCGGCAGCCCCCGATACAGACCCGAACGAAGACACCCCGTGACCCGCAAGAGATTCCCGATCAAGCCGGCCCATCCCGAGCGGATCTGCTGGGGTTGCGACAAATATTGTCCGGCGGACTCCCTGATGTGTGGCAACGGGTCGGTCGCCACCGCGCATCCGTCCGAGTTGTTCGGCGATGACTGGTTGGAGTCAGCTGGACGTCGCCAGCCGACGATGGGGAGCTCATCGCCCCAGCACGATCACTTCCGGATCATCGGCATGAACGAGAGCAACTGCTCGACCTGGCCTGGCCAGAGTAGCTGGAACAACGCCTCTTCGTCCGGGGTGGCGGTGCCGGCAAGACGGCGCTGCATCAGTCGCGGCACCCGCGGATCGAATGCGACGCGATCGATCCGGGCCTGCGCAGTCACCGACTTGCGATCGGCAGCACGGGTGAAGCGCAGATCGCCGTCGATCTGCGCATCGTCGCTGAACAGTCCGCGCCGCTCGAACCGCCCGCCAATGCCCTTGAAGCCGGTCTGGGTCGCCGCCCCGGTGACCAGGCTGACGACATTTGCCATCACGCCATTGACCCCGTCTTGCAGCCGCCCGCGCATGGCGACCTCGATCCCGCCGCGTTCGGGGAGGGTGTCCGGATAAAGGGTGAGCAGCGCGGCGCGGGTCATCAACCACGCGCTGGCAACCGTCGGACACGAATGTCCGGCCAGGCGCACCGCGTCAGCGTAGCAGTACTCGATCTCGCCGTCCGCCGGTGCGCCCAGAAAGGCCGCCAAGGGGTCGTGGACGACGATACGTGGTGCGGCATCGAAAAAAGCCGGCATCGGCATCGCGGGCCTGCCGTCGGTCAGCGGACTGCGAAATCGATGGCGATCGCGCCCGGCTCGCGCTGCCGGTATTCGATCTCGATCCGCTCACCGTAGCGCGCGCGCAATTGATCCAGCAGCGGCAACGGGTCGTGATCGTTGACAAAGCGCATGGTCTCGCCCGGTCGCAGCGAATCCAGCGCGCCAAAGATCGCCGCATGTCGAAAGCGCTTGGCAACGCCTCGGGCGTCGAACGGGTAGATTGCCGTGGGCTGTAGAGGGATCGGGGACTGTGACATCACTATTCCAGGGTCGGGTTAGGGGCTGAATCGCTCCGTGCAACGCGAAGCACATAACATGTATTACCAATACATCTATTCTAGACTTGCTCCCGGTCTTGTGCAATCACCTCGGTGCGCGCTTGCGGGTGACCGGACCGCTGATCACGGCAACCGGCGCGGCGCGCGACCGGAGGTCCTTCGCGCGGTCAGGCCCGGGTCTTGCCCCGGCGATGTCGGCCAGTGTCGCGTCATCCAGGACCTCGAACCAGGCCTGCATGGCATTGCCCAGCAATTCCTTCAACCGGCAGGTCGGGGTCAGATTGCAGCCGTTGGTGCGGTGATCGAAACATTCGACCAGGCGGAAATCGGTTTCGGCGTGACGCACGACATCGCCGATCCTGATCTCGGCCGGCTGCTTGCGACGTGCAGGCCTCCGCGCCCGCGCAGGGTTTTTCAGTACGCGTTGCCGCCCCAGGTCGTTGACGATCTTCATCAGATGATTGCGCGACAAACGCAGTTGCCCGGCCAACTCGGTGATCGTGACCAGGCGCTCAGGATTCGCCGCGCAGTACATCAGCACGCGCAGGCTGTAGTCGGTGTATTCGGCAAGTCGCATCGGTGTCCGCACTCATGAAGATGTATCCACGATACAACTATCATGTCGATCCCACAGTCGCAACCCGGGGGTGCCGGCATGGCGACCCTGGGGGCCCACGGGCGGGACCGTGATCGGGTCCGCCGTGCCGATCAGGCGGTCTGCGACAGCACCGCGAACACGTGGCAGGCACTTCCCGAAACAACGAACAGGTGCCAGACGAAGTGTGCGTAGCGGACTTTGTCGTCGAGCAGGTAGACGAGCGCCCCGATCGTAACTCGCCCACCGGCAACAGGCGCCACGCCAGTGAAAGCTCCGGGAAGCCCCTCGATCAAAGGACGGGCGACTACGACGACAACCCAGCCCATCGACAGGTACAGCGCGGTCGACCATACCGGGTGCGCAGGCGGTTTAACCCAGCTTGGCCACGACGCCGATCAGCGCAGTGTCCACAAACACCAGCGTCCAACCCCAGGCACCCCGTAACACGCCGAGCAGGTAGGGCATGTAACTGCCGGCAATGAACACGTAGATCACCGCATGATCCAGGCGATTGAACCAGTGCTTTGCGCGCCCGCGCGGCAACGCGTGATACAGGGCCGACACCAGATACAGCACGATCATCGTGCTGGCAAGCAGCGAGACGCCGACGATGTCGGCAGCGCCGCCACGTTGCGCAGCATGCAGCACGAGGACAGGCAACGACGCCACCGCCAGCAGCAGGCCGGCGCCATGGCTGATCGCGTTCGCGATCTCCTCGCCCAGGCTCTGCGCCCGCATGCCGTGGCTGGCCATCATCCGGCAGCCGCGCCGTCAACTGGCGCACGATCGTGTGCTTGAGCGGCCCGATCCGATCGGCGATGCGCAGTACGGCGCTGCGCGCGAAGCGGGCCCGGAAGGCGCGATCGTCGGTGAATAACTGCACCAGGGCATTGGTGCCCAGATAGATCGGCAGCGTCGCCTGCCGATGCTCACGCTGATAGGCCGCCAGGACCGCATCGCCACCGATGTCCTCGCCACGGCGCTGCGCTGCACGGATCGCCTTCATCAGGGTATCGATACCGTACAGGCCGAAATTGAATCCGTGCGCAGTCACCGGGTGCATGCCGACCGCGGCATCGCCGATCAGGGCGAAACGACGGGCGATGAATCGGTGCGCGTACACGCCGACCAGCGGATACGCGTGACGCGCGCCGATCAGGTGCATCTGGCCCAGCCGATTCTGAAAGCGGGAGCGTACCAGTGCGGCGAATTCATCAGGCGGCATCGCCATCATTTCGGGCGCGGCGTCGGCGGGCACCGTGATGACGGCCGAAACCTGCTCGCCGTTCATCGGCAGGACCGCCAGGGTATCGCCGTAGCGAAAGCACTCATGCGCAATGCCGTGGTTCGGGCGCGTGTGCCGCAACCGGCAAACGATCACGACCCGGCCGAAGTCGCGTCCATCTGCGCGCCTATGCCCATCCGGCGGCGGTTCTCGGACAGGCGACTGTCGGCGGCGACCACCAGCCGCGCGCGCCACGCGGCGGCCGTCGGCAAGCTTTCATGGCCTCGCTGCGTCCTCCGCGCCCTGCGCATCCCCGACAGGCTCGCAACCTCGACCCCGTCGAGCAACCAAGTGGACGGTTGTCGTATTGCCGCGTCGTAGGCGGCACGCCGAATCACGTGATTCGCGAAACGAGATCAGCCAAGCGCTCCCGTGCCACCGTTCCCGCACAAAAGCGCATCGCGGCGCGATCCACCATTGCTCACCCGCGCTTCGCGCAGGGGGGCGATCTCCGGCGGCGGGAACAGCTCCCAGATCCCCAAATCGCGAAGGATCGCCTCGGACCGGTGCGTCAGGGCGATGTCCCGGCCATCTGGAGCCGGATCGGCTAGAGGCGCGCGCGGCTGTCGCTCGATGAGCGTGACCGCCAGCCCCGCATCGGCAGCCGCGCTCGCAGACCACAAGCCGGCGGGCCCGGCACCGATGATCGCAGATCGGTCGACAAGTCGGGGAAACCGCCGTTCACGCCCGGATCGGTCGTTTGCACACTGGACTGCTTGGATTGGGTCATGCTGGCTTCCATTGGCGGGTTGCCGAAAAATCGGACTTGCGCACACCACGTCGCAAGCTCGGGATCACGCAGTCTCGGGGATCTGGCCTGCCACCGCGTTGATATCGCTCAAACTTCCCAGCCTCGATCGCGATCGCTCAGGGTTTCCGGCAACCGCGGAACTCGATCCAACGATCAGTCTGCCAGCCCGCAAGTAAGGCAGGATCCCCCAGCCTCGCCAATCCATCGAGGTGACCGCGACTTCGTGCAGATCGGCCGGGCAGGCCTCCATCACCGTGATCGAGGCCAGTGCCCGCTTGCGGGAGACCGGCGGCCCGGCCTCGTCAGCCACATCGGCCACCATCAGGATCCTCGATGTCACCGTTGACCGCGGGCAACGCCGTCAGGTCTTCGATCAGGTAGGTGCCGCCGGTTTCCATTTGGTAAAAGAGCGTCTCGGAAACCGCTGCACGGGGAAAAGCAGACACCAGGAACGGCGGCGCCCTGAATGTCGTTTCGTGCCCAGCTGACGGCCGAGATCATCTGGCGGGCCCGTTCATTGAACAGGCCGCGGACCATCGGGGGCTCCGGCCCGCTGCGGCTGAGCCATGGCAACAACACCATCGCCTGGTAGGTGTGCAGCGGTCGGCGCCCGAACGGGTCCAGCGTCTGCAGCCGCACGGTCACCATGGAGCCGGGCGCGATCGCCCGCGCCGGGCCTTGCTGGCCGGTCTTTTCCATCACCTGGACGCCGTTCTCGGCGCGATCCAGGCGCTCGCGCATCGCCCGTTCGTTGGCCGCGAAGCGCTGGCGCTCGGCCTCGTTCTTCAGCCCGTCGGGCACGCCGATGGCCCCGTAGTCGGAAATAGGTCTTTCCACGATCTTGTCCGAGCACCCGGTGGCAAGCACGAGCATCCCCACAACCATGCACAGGGTGGCACCCCGGCGGGGTCGACCCGCCGACAACGATTCAGCCGACATCCGGCCGCCACACTCGACGCTCGATCACGTAGCGCATCGTCGCCTCACGCCAGCGCCCGGCACCCGACCACAATGACAGGAACCGGTCTATCGATTCGATCCGGGTGCCGCCGATGGCGGTCAAACCGCGCGCGAACAACGGACCGGGCAGACAACTGGCCGTCGAGGCCAGATCGATCAGGCAGACCCGGTCGGCATCGCGGGTCAGCTCCAGCAATCCGTCGAGCGAGCCGTTGAGCAGGGTCGTGCCGGTGATCAGCACCTTGTTGCAGGCGCGCAATTGCGTCGCATCGAGGGTGACGACCAGCCCCGGCTCGCGCCTGACGTGCTTCGGGTCGAGTTCGATCACGGTCAGGGATGCGCCGGTTGCCCGGATCGGTTCGACGAGCCGGCCGAACAAGCCCACCATGCCGATCCGGTCACCCGGGGCGATCGCCAGCATCTCGAGCGTGTCGGGACTGGGCTGCATGGGCGTGGCATCGTGGCGCATCGCGCACTGGCTGATCGCATTGATCGCGGCCAGGCCCAGCGAACGCTGCCAGCCGGCGGGCTGCGCGTAAAGACCGGCAATCTCCAAGGCCGACCGACCGGCAAGCTCGATCGAGGGCAGCTCGCGCAGCAGGCCGGCCAGTGCGTCGTCCAGCGCGGTATAGGTCATGCCCACGGTGCCATCGGCCAGCACGAGAGCCGCGAAGTTGTTGCAGATCCGCCAGGGTTGCGCATCCGGCCGGGCGGGATCGACCGGCTCGGGCGGCGGGAGTTCGAAGCTGCGCACCGGCGGCACGACCAAGCGTAGGCTCGTGCGTTCGACCAGATCGAGAAGCTCAGTGGCGATCGTCATAGGGACAGCCCCTCCAGGGCAATGGCAGCGGCCAGTTCGCCAGCCTAAGGCATTGGTCTTGCGACGCCTTGATCTCGGTCAGCCTTGATGGGGGCCGTCATCGAGGTGAAAAGCCCAGCACCATCGCCGCGTGGTCGCTCAACTCGCTCCTGTTGACCGTTGCCGAGCCGCCCCACCGGTGCTCGAACGAGGCCAGCCTTGCCAGCAGCGGCGCCTGCACGAACGCCTGGTCCAGGCGAAAGCCGTTGCCGGCATTGGGCGAGTACCAGGTGAATTCGCGCCGCCCGCCGCGCTGGTGACGAAACGCGTCGGCCCAGCCGGTCGCGCCCATCCGCCGCATCCAGGCGTCTTCGTAGGCATTGAAGGCCGCTGCCTGTTCATCGAGCCCGATTCGGCCGGTGTTGGTGTCGCCGATCACCATCGCCGCGTGGCCATGCCAACGCTCGGCCTGGGCGGCGATGGTTTCGAGGAACGCGACCTTGCGACCCGTGGCCCGGTTGGGCACATGGACCGCCAGCAAGCGGAACGGTTGCGGCGCAGCCACCCGGACCGGCAGCCAGCGGCACGGGTCCGATGGCGGGGCGAGTGTTGGCAGGCGGCGCAGCGGCCAGCGCGAGGCCACCAGCAGCGCATTGACCGACGGTTGCCGGGCATCGGCGCTCGCCCGTTGCCAGGCCAGGCCTTGTTCGGCCAAGGCGCCGGCGATCGAGCGGCTGGCCTGGCCACCGCGAAACTCGCTCAGCACGACCAGGTCGGGCCGCCAGGCGGCCAGTTGGGCGGCGATGCCCTCGGCGCGACGCCCGCCGCCCGCCCGGATGTTCCAGCCCACGATCCTCATCTGCAGTCTCCTGGCAGCCACCTGGCTGTCGCTCCCGATCCACGCCCGGTCAGGATACCCGCTGTCCCGGCCTCCCGATGGACTAGACTTTCCGGCAAATGACCGATATCCCCGCCCAGCCGCTGCCGCAGCCGGCTGCCGACGACGCAGCCGATCCCGCGCCCGCCCGTGACACCGACGGCGGTTCGGCCGGCTCCCTGGTGCCTATTGCGTTCACCGGCAGTGGCGCCGAGTACTTCGGAATCTGGATCGTCAACCTGTTGTTGATGATCCTGACGCTCGGGTTGTATTACCCGTGGGCCCGGGTGCGCAAGCTCAAGTACTTCGCCTCGAGCACCGAGATCGGCGGATACCCGATGCATTTCAACGGTGTGCCTCGACGCATGTTCGGTGGCTTCGTGGTGGCGGCGCTGGCCTTCCTGATCTACACGTTCGGCGAATTCATCCACCCGCTGGTGAGCACGCTCGCGTTCGTATCGTTCGCGCTGCTCTGGCCATGGTTGCTGCGTGCGGCACTGCGTTTCCGGCTCGCCAAGACCGACTGGCGCGGGGTGCCGCTGGCGTTCCGGGGCAGCCTGCGCGATGCCTATCTCAGCTTGCTGCCCGGATTCGCCGTGCTGGCCTGCCTGGCGCTGCTGGGGGGCGCTTTCGGAACCTGGCAACCCACGGTGGACGTGTCCGACCCCCGCGAGCTGATCGAGGAGCCTGGGTTCTGGCTCACCGCCAGCCTGGGGCTGGCGTTGCTGCTGGCCATTCCGTTGCTGCTGCCCTGGTTGCACTTTCGCCTGACCCGATATCGACAGTCCCACTACGGCTTCACGTCGCTGACCAGCCGCTTCACCGCCAGCCTCGGCGACTTCTACCGGGCCTATCTCAAAACCGGCCTCGTCGGCCTGCTGGCGCTGGGCCTGGCCGTCGCTACACTGGGTTTTCTCGTGCTGCTGGTCTACGGCCTGGAGAGCATGCAACAGAGCGACGCGATGCACGGCGCGCTACTGGCCTCCATCCCGATCATGATCGGGTTACTGGTGTTGCTCTGGCAGGTCTTTCGGGCGTTCTTTGAAACCGTGCTGTTCAACCTGGTCTGGGGTAGCACCGAGGCACAAGGGCTGCAGTTGTATGCCGACCTGTCGTTCTGGCGGGTGCTCGGGGTGCGGTTGCTCAACATGGTGCTGATCATGCTGACGATCGGTCTGTACACCCCGTTCGCGATCGTCGCCATCACCCGCCTGAAACTGCACGCGCTGAGCCTGGCATCGAGCACCGATCTCGATGCGCTGGTCGGCGAGGCCGCGAGCGGCCGGCTGTCCGCGGCCTCGGATGCGGCCGCCGACCTGTTCGATCTGGACATCGGACTGTGACGCGATGAAACTGGCTGCCGATTGGTTCGATGGCCGGCAGGCGCGTGCCCAGCCAGCCAGGGTGAGCCAGGCCGATCGCGAGTTGGTGATCGAGCTCGACGATCGTCAGATCCGTCATCCGATGGCGGCCATCACCTGGCCCGAACGCACCCGCAACGGCAGCCGGATCCTGCGACTGCCCGACGGGTCGAGCCTGCATGCCCACGAGGACGACGCCTGGCATCGGCTGGCCGCCGCAGCGGGTATCGGCGATTCCTGGATCGTGCGACTGCAGCAAAGCACCACCGGCATCCTGGTGGCGCTGACACTGCTGCTGGCAACCGGCGCCGGCCTGTACCTCTGGGGGGTGCCCGCACTCTCGTCGGCGGTGGTCCACCTGGTGCCTCACGCGGTCGACGAGCGGGTCGGACAGATGGCGATCGAATCGATCGAAGCCGACATGTTCTCGCCCAGCGAGACGCCGCCGGCCCGTCAGCAGGCAATTGCCCAGGCCTTGGCCCTGTTGGTGGCCCGCGGCTTCGGGCCAGGCGAGGCCCCAGGCTATGCACTGGCATTCCGGGCCAGCCCGCTCGGTGCCAATGCCTTCGCGCTGCCGGGCGGACAGATCATCGTCACCGACGACATGGTCCGGCTGGCAGGCGATGACACCGAGATGTTGTTGGGCGTGCTCGCGCACGAGATCGGCCATGTCAGGCGACGTCATGGCATGCAGCTGCTGACCCGATCGGTGCTGATCACCGCGATCACAGGCATCGCCATGGGTGACCTGAGCAGCCTGGTGGCCAGCGCCCCGCTGTTGCTGGGCCAGCTGGGCTACTCGCGCGACCATGAAAGAGAGGCCGACGAGGATGCGATCGAATTGCTGCTGGCCAATGGCATCTCGCCGGCGGTCATGGCCAGGTTCTTTGAGCGGGTGATCGCCAGCCGGGGAGACGAGGCGGCTTCGTCGGCATCGGGATTCGAGTCGTTACTGTCCAGCCATCCGCCCAGCCAGGAGCGGATCGAGCGATTCGAGGCCGCCGCCCGCTGAGCAGATCACCCAGCGACCCGGGGCTGCGCTAGCGCACGGCACTCGTGGCTATCGGCCGCCCTGCCCCGGTGACGAACCGGGCGCGCAGCAGGCTGAGGGTCGTGACCGCGAGCAAGGCCCCGACCATGTCGGCCAGCCAGTCGAGCGCACTGGCGTCCCGCCCCGGGGTATACGCCTGCACGGTTTCGTCGGCAGCGCCGAACAACGCCACCATCGCCAGCGCGACCAGCGCCGAGCGCCACGGCGAGCCGCCGCTGCCGATCCAGAACAGGCCGGCGAGGCAACCGAAGTAACCCAGGTGGGCAAGCTTGTCGAATGGGGCGGCCAGCAAGCCCGCGCGGCCGGCCAGCATGCCCAGATGGAACAACACGGCCATCTGCAGCGCGGCCACCAGCAGCGCCAGCACGCGGGTGCGGCGACTCGGAAAGACGAGGCCGCG
>JAWKYE010000034.1:0-73390 GCA_041396665.1 Burkholderiaceae bacterium | reverse complement strand
GCAGGTGCGTCTCTGGGACCCGGTCGACGCGGTCCGCCTGGCGGCGCCGGCACTGATCGCCGACAGCCTTGCCGAGTTGGAACGGCACGGACTGGTCGGCGACGCCGCCGCGGCCGCGGCGCGGCTCACTGTCTGCGATTCGCCGGAGGCGGCGCTCGCCGACGCCGACTTCGTCCAGGAAAGCGGGCCCGAACTCGTCGAGGTCAAGCAGCAGACCTTCGCGCGGCTCGATCGCGCCGCGCCCGCCGGCACCGTGATCGCGTCCTCGACCTCGGCCATCGTGCCCTCGCGCTTCACCGAGGCCTTGCCCGGACGGTCGCGCTGTCTGGTCGGTCATCCGGTCAACCCGCCGCACCTGGTGCCGGTGGTCGAGGTCTGCGGCGCGCCCTGGACCGATGCCGCGGCCCGCGCCCGGGCGCACGAGGTCTATGAATCAGTCGGCCAGGTGCCGGTCGCCGTGTTGCGCGAGGTGGACGGCTTCATCCTGAACCGCCTGCAGGGCGCGCTGCTGGCCGAGGCCTTCCGCCTGGTGGGCGACGGCTGTTGCACGCCGCAGGACCTGGACAAGACGGTGTCCGAGGGACTTGGCCGGCGCTGGTCGTTCATCGGGCCGTTCGCCACCATCGAACTGAACGCCCCCGGCGGCATGCCCGATTACTGCGAGCGCTACACCGGCTTTTACCGCCGCCAGCAGACCGCGCCGGCGCCGGCCGCGGTCTGGGACAAGGACAACTGGTCCAAGGTGGTCCAGGCCTGGGGCAAGACGCCCGATGCCGACGACATCGCCAGAAAATCGCAATGGCGCGACACACGTCTGGCGGCCCTGGCCGCCCATTTCAACACTCAGACCGACGGGAAGAATTAAGATGGCCAAGTCAAAGCATTCTGCCGCAACCCAGCAAGACAGCAAGCCCCGACCGGCCGCTCGCAAGGTGATGATCACCTGCGCCGTGACCGGCGCGATCCACACGCCGACGATGTCGCCCTACCTGCCGATCACCGCCGAGGAAATCGGCGAGGCGGCAATCGCCGCGGCCGAGGCCGGCGCCGCGCTGGTGCATGTGCACGCCCGCAATCCCGAGAACGGCCAGCCCGACCAATCACCCGCGGCCTTCGAGCCCTTTCTCAAGGAGATCAAGCGCCGATCGAACGTGGTCATCAACATCACCACCGGCGGCGCCCCGACGATGACGGTCGAGGAGCGCCTCAAGCCCTGTGCCCACTTCAAGCCCGAGGTCGCGTCGCTGAACATGGGTTCGATGAACTTCGGCCTGTACCCGATGCTGGCCCGCTACCCGGAATTCAAGTACGACTGGGAGCGCCCCTTACCTTGCCGAATCCGATGACCGGATCTTCAAGAACACGTTCCGCGACATCGAGAACATCCTGACCACCTGCGCGGCCAACGACACCCGGTTCGAGATCGAGTGCTACGACATCGGCCACCTGTATACGCTGCGTCACTTCGTCGACCGGGGGCTGGTCAAGGCGCCCTTGTTCATCCAGTCGGTATTCGGCCTGCTGGGCGGCATCGGGCCCCACCCCGAGGATGTCGCGCACATGCGGCGCACTGCCGACCGCTTGTTCGGCACCGACTACCAATGGAGCGTCCTGGGTGCCGGACGCAACCAGCTGCCGATCGCCGCGATGTCGGTCGCGATGGGTGGCAATGTCCGGGTCGGGCTCGAGGATTCGCTGTGGATCGCGCCGGGCCAACTGGCCAGGAGCAATGCCGACCAGGTCAGGGCGGCGCGCAACCTGATCGAGCAACTCGGTTACGAGGTGGCCACCCCCGACGAGGCGCGCCAGATGCTGCAACTCAAGGGCACAGACAAGGTCAATTTCTAAAGGCCGCAAGGCCTGGCCACCCACGGCCGGGTCGGCGCCCAACCGATACAATGTCGGCCTTCTCCGACTCAGGCTGACAACATGCGCAAGGTTTTCAATTTCAGTGCCGGTCCGGCGGCACTGCCCGAGCCCGTCCTCAGGCGGGCGGCCGACGAGATGCTCGACTGGCATGGCAGCGGCCAGTCGGTCATGGAGATGAGCCACCGGGGCAAGGAGTACATGGGCATTCACGCCAGCGCCGAGGCCGACCTGCGTGAACTGATGAACATCCCCGCCAACTACAAGGTGTTGTTCCTGCAGGGCGGCGCTTCGCTGCAGTTCGCGATGGTGCCGCTGAACCTGCTGGGCAGCCGCCGCAGCATCGACTTCGTGCACACCGGCCAGTGGTCGGCCAAGGCGATCGCCGAGGCGAGACTGCGCGCCAACGTGAACATCGCCGCGTCCAGCGAGGACCGAAACTTCTCGTACATGCCCGCGCAGACCGACTGGAAACTCGATCCGCAGTCCGCTTACGTGCACGTGTGCCTGAATGAGACCATCGGCGGGGTCGAGTGCTTCTTCACCCCCGACACCGGCGAGGTGCCACTGGTGGCCGACGTGTCATCGACCTTCCTGTCGCGCCCGCTCGACGTTGCGCGTTACGGCCTGATCTATGGTGGCGCCCAGAAGAACATCGGGCCGGCCGGCCTGACCATCGTGATCGTGCGCGAGGACCTGCTCGGGCAAAGCCCCGCCGGCACCTCGCCGATGCTCGACTACAAGGCGCTGGCCGATGCCGACTCGATGCTCAACACGCCGCCCACGTTCGCCGTCTACATTGCCGGCCTGGTCTTCGAATGGCTCAAGGAGCAAGGCGGCGTCGCCGGTATCGAGGCCCGCAACAAGGCCAAGGCGGCACTGCTGTACGACTACCTGGACCAGTCGTCGTTCTATGCCAACCCGGTCGCCATCGAGAACCGCTCGCGGATGAACGTGC
Source organism: Burkholderiaceae bacterium (assembly GCA_041396665.1). Classification (GTDB taxonomy): domain Bacteria; phylum Pseudomonadota; class Gammaproteobacteria; order Burkholderiales; family Burkholderiaceae_E; genus JAUIAI01. The sequence goes on along the minus strand of JAWKYE010000034.1, from coordinate 70,566 downwards.
CGTTCACCCTGGCCGATCCCGGCCTGGACAAGGCCTTCCTGGCAGGCGCCCAGGCGGCCAACCTGCTGCAGTTGCAGGGCCACCGGTCGGTGGGCGGCATGCGCGCCTCGATCTACAACGCGATGCCCATCGAGGGCGTGCAGGCGCTGATCGAGTACATGCGCGGATTCGAACGAGCGAACGCCAAATGAGCCGCCGACTGAGGATAGGCGTGCTGAACCAGGTGGCCGAGGCCGGCCTGCGCGAACTGCCGGCGTCTCGCTACGATGTCGGCGTCGCGCTGGCCGAGGCCGATGCCATCGTGCTGCGCTCGGCCAAGCTGCACGACACCCCGATGCCCGCCGGCCTGCTGGCCATCGCCCGGGCCGGCGCGGGCACCAACAACATCCCGGTCGCGGCGATGAGCGAGCGCGGCGTGCCGGTGTTCAATGCGCCGGGCGCCAATGCCAACGCGGTCAAGGAACTGGTGCTGGCCGGCATGCTGATGTCGGCCCGGCACCTGGGCGAGGCGCTGCAGCATGTGCGCGAACTGGACACCACGGCGCCCGATCTCGAGGTGCGCATCGCGCAAGGCAAGAAGCGCTTTGCCGGCACCGAGTTGTCCGGTCGCACGCTGGGTGTCATCGGCCTGGGCCGGATCGGCTCGCTGGTTGCCCAGGCGGCGATCGACCTGGGCATGTCGGTGGTTGGCCATGACCCGAGCATCACCGTCGACGCCGCCTGGAGCCTGCCGGCGCAGGTGCGTCGGGCCGCCGACGTACCGGCGCTGATGCGCGCCTGCGACTATGTCTCCGTCCACGTCCCGCTGCTCGAGGCCACCCGTTATCTGGTCGGTGCGCAGGTGCTGGGCCAGATGAGACCGCATGCCTGCCTGCTCAACTTCTCGCGCGCCGAAGTCGTCGACGAGGCGGCGGTGCTGGCCGCGCTGGACGCCGGCCGGATGGCCCGCTACGTGTGCGACTTCCCCACCGCGGCCAACCACCGCCATCCCAAGGTCATCAGCCTGCCCCACCTGGGCGCCTCGACCGGCGAAGCCGAGGAAAACTGCGCGATCATGGTGGTGCGCCAGTTGCGCGACTACCTCGAGCACGGCAATGTGCGCAACGCGGTCAATTTCCCGATGGTCGACATGGCCCGCGAATCACCGTGGCGGCTGGCGATCGCGCACGCGAACATGCCCAACATGGTCGGTCAGATCTCGACCGAGATGGCCGGCGCGCAATTGAACATCCACAACATGATCAACAAGTCGCGCGGTGAGGTCGCCTACACGCTGGTGGACGTGGACAGCGCGGTCAACGATCGGGTGATTGCAGCGTTAAAGGACATCAACGGCGTCCTGGCCGTGCGGTACCTGCTGCTCGATCCGCCAACATCGTAGCAACGGCCGCGGCCCGCCACGCCCCTCGTTCAATCGCTGATCGGAGATCAATCGAATGGGAACCCTGGGAAGCCTGATCATCGGACTGGTCATTGGCTGGCTGGCGCACAAGCTGCTGTTCACCGACCGCGCGGACGCCCCGGCGCTGCCCGAGCCGGTCCGGGCCGATCCCGATAGCGCGCCGCAGCGCGATCCCAATGTCCGGCCCCTGAGCGAGACCGCCGCCGCGATCACCGGCAAGGCAGCCGCCGCGGCCGGCGTCGCCGCCGAGAAGGTCGGCAGTTCGGCGCACCGCGCGGCCGACGCCGTCAGCCACGGTGCGCAACGCGCCGCCGAAGCCCTGCAGTCGGCGGCCGGCCGCATCGGCCCGCCCGAGTCGTCATCCGGCGGACGGCAGCCGGCAGGGACGCCTGCCGGCGAACCGGCCCCGGCCCCCGCATCACCCGGTGGGCAGACCGGCGCGTCTGCAACTGGCACCACGTCGGCCCCGCCCGTGTCCGATCTGGCCAGCGCACGCAGATCATCGACGGCCAGCAGGCCGAGATCCACCGACTACAGGCGCTGCTCGACGAACTCGAGCACCAAAAGACCCCCAACGCCCCCACAGACCGCCGGCCCGTTCGGTTAGCAGTGAGGGTCAGCCTAGGGGCGCAGGCAGCGTGGGGTTCCAATCAGCCAGCAAGCCCGACCCCGGATCAGGGTCCCCCTGTCCGGGGTCAGCCCCCGCGGGGGTGGAGGCAGGGTTTCGCCGGGCACTGCCCGGCGCTGCCGGAACGGACCGGCCCTGCAAGGCCGGTACCGGGCGGCTTGCCGGGCGACCGTAGCGACCGTGGGGTTCCGCATCAGCCCAGCAAGCCCGACCCCGGATCAGGGTCCCCCTGTCCGGGGTCAGCCCCGCAGGGGTGAAGGCAGGGTTTCGCCGGGCACTGCCCGGCGCTGCCGAACGGACCGGCCCTGCAAGGCCGGTACCGGGCGGCTTGCCAGGCGACCGTAGCGACCGTGTGGGCTCACACTACCTCCGCAATCGATCAATAAACCACTGCGCCAGACGGCTCCAGACGATGTCGCGGCCGACCTGGTCCTCGACCCCGTGCTCGAGATTGGGATTGTCGTTGATCTCGATGACGACGATGCCGTCGGGCGATTCCTTCAGGTCGACCCCGTAGAAGCCATCGCCGATCAGCCGGGCGGCGCGCACGCCGATGTCGATCACCTCGGGCGGTGCGTCGGCCAGCTCGAAGGTCTTGAAGCCACCCTCGATCGCCCGGCCGTCGGCCTTGTGGTCGACGATCTGCCAGTGGTTGCGGGCCATCAGGTACTGGCAGGCGAACAGCGGTTCCCCGCCCAGCACGCCGATGCGCCAGTCGAACCGGGTCGGCATGAACTTCTGCGCGAGCAGCAGCTCCGAGTCGGCAAAGAACGTCTTGGCCAGTCGCTGCAGAGAATCCATGTCGTCGGCCCGCTTCACGCCGCGGCTGAACGAGCCGTCGGGCACCTTGAGGACCAGCGGAAACCCCAGCGAGTCGGCGACCTCGGCCAGCTGGGCCTGGCGACGCAGCACCACGGTCTGGGGACTGGGCAGACCGGCCTGGTTCAGCCGTTCCCACAGGTAGACCTTGTTGGTGCAACGGATCATCGACACCGCGTCATCGATGACCGGCATGCCTTCGGCCAGCGCGCGCTGCGCGAAGCGGTAGGTGTGGTTGCGGATCGAGGTCGTCTCGCGGATGAACAGCGCATCGTGTTCGGCCAGGCGGGCCAGGTCGCGGCGGCGGATCGGCTCGACCTCCATGCTCAGGCGTTCGGCGACCCGCGCGAAATGCTTGAGCGTGGCCTGCGAACTGGGCGGCAGCGTCTCGTCCGGATCGTAGAGCACGGCCAGCGAGTAGCGCGCCGCCGATCGGGCCTTCGGTGAGCGCCAGACCCCCTTGCTCTGCGCGGCCAGCACGTCGGCAAAGCGCTGCTTGTGCGCAGGCAGCAGCCGCGTGAACGAGCGGACCTGGATCCGGCCTATCGACACCGGTCCGTCGCCGGCCCGCTGGTTGCGGTGCTGGTGGCGGGCCAGGTTGACCGAGATCACCGGGGCGCGGAACCAGTCGAACAACAGCCGGGCGAACGCCGAGAAGCGCCTGTCGTCGGCCTCGCCCAGATAGATGTAGAGATCGTCCGGGAACTGGGCACCCGCATCGGTGCGCGAGAGATCGCGCGCGAAGGCGGCCTCGAGCTCGGGCAGTGCCCGCGCATAGCCTTCCCTGGAGGCCAGGTCCAGCGAGGTCTCGACCGACGGGATCACCTTGTGGCCGCGCGCTTCGGCGAGCAGCGACACGTAGTAGCCCAGGCTCTGGTAGCCGTAGCCGCGCGACAGGTTGATGATGCGCATGCCCTTTTGCCCGAAGGCCGCCGGCCGGGCGACATAGTCGCGCGTGGTCGCCATCTGGTACGGGCCGCCCAGCACCTCGAGGTCGCCCAGCTCGTCAGCCAGCAGCAGGGTCTGCTTCATTGCTTGCTCCAGTGAGGCCCGTCACGAGCAGGCTTGCCCGTAGACCGGATTTCCCGTAACGCGACATCCGGTCGAATTCGTCAAACGGGATGGGAATGTTGATCGCAGTGGAGTTCGTTTCCAGCCGGTCGGGATCGACCCAGGTATCGAGCACCAACAGGTGACTGTCGACCGATGCGTGCACGACCACCCAGTGCGGCACGCGCAGCCCGAACATCCGGTTGCCCGATATCAGCGTCACCGCGATCGCCCCGGCATCCAGGTGCCCGGCCAGTTGCGCCGCATCGAGCGCGTCGCGCACCGGGATGGCCAATGCGCACGCCCGCTGGCCGAAGTCCTGCTGGGCGAGCGCCATCACCCGCCGCTTTTCGGGGTTGGTCACCGTCTGCAGCAGCAGCGGCGCGGCCTCGTTGACGTGCACGGCCACCTCGAAGCCGCGCTCGCGCAGCGCCACCGCCATGCCGAACGGCTCGCAGCCGCCCAGGCCCGTGGTCATGAAGATGGTCGTCGCTTCGCGCCACAGGCGCACCTCGGTCACGGGGTCGAACGACAGGTCCGGATCGAAGCGGCGCATCGCCATCATCAGGCAGGCCGGTCCGCAGGTGAACTCGGTGCTCTGCGGGTAGTAGGCGATATCGCGCGGTGGCGTCAGCGCGTCACGCAGCGGTTTTTCCAGGCGCAGCGCGTTGCTGCCGTCCTCGTAGTAGCCGGGCAGGCGGCGGGTGACCCGGTAGCCGAACGCGTCGTACAGCGCCAGCGCCGCGTGGTTGCTCTCGGCCACCTCGAGGCGGATGACCACCTTGTCGGCCTGGATCGCCGCCCGCTCTGTGGCGTGCATCAGCATCCGGCCTATGCCCCGGCCCATCAGGTCCGGCTGGACGGCGATCGAGTAGATCCGTGCCATCGACGTGCCGGCCCGGAACAGCAGCAGACAGTACCCGGCCAGCCGTGGCCCGGCGCCGGAGGCCGCGGCGGCTTCGGCCACCAGAAAGATCGCGCTGGGCGAGGCGATCATCGACCTCAGACTGCGCCGCGACATCCGGTCGGTCGTGAAACTCGTCTGCTCCAGTGCCTGCAATGCGTCCAGGTCGTTCGCGACGGCACGCCGCACGATGACCGCATCGACTCCTTCGTTCAGGTTCATCGCCGATTCAGCCCTCGGACGAGAACTCGATCAGCAAGCCGCTCGAGGTGGCGGTTGCCAACAGCCTGCCCTGCGTATCGTGCAGGCTGGCCTCGAGAAAGGCCACCCGCCTGCCCTTGCGCACGATGCGCCCCTGCGAGCGCACCTTGCCCGGACCGACACGTTCGAGAAAGCGTACGCTGATGTCCAGGCTGGCGATGCTCTGCTTCTGGCCCGAGCAGAGCATGACCGCGTGGGCCATGGCCGCGTCCATCCAGGCGGTGACATAGCCGCCCTGGGCGACCTTGCCGCCGCTGTGGCAGAACTCGGGACGACAGGTGAATTCGAGCACGGCCGTGCCGGCATCGGCATCGACGCTCAGAATGGTCATCCCGCCGAGAGATTCCATCAACTCGGGGGCGTTGGTACGAAAGGAAGTCACGGGATCCACGGTCGGCCGGTAGGAAGAGGGGGGTGAACGGTGCGATGCGACCGGGCGTTCCGGCGGACAATGCCCGGTCCGGCCGCAAACCGTTGTTCAATGACCGGCCTGCACTCGCAAAACCGGCCTTTGCCCGATAATACGGTGAGATTTCGGCGTGCGACAGTGCGTCCCTCCTGGAGCAAATGATGAAACAACAGTCTGGCGCCGCCTGGCGCAATCCGGTGTCCTTGCTGACCGTGCTGGCGCTGGCCGGCTGCGCCGGCATGTCCGAGGAACAACAGGCGTCGGCCATCGGCGCCGCGGTCGGCACGGTGGTCGGGGCGGCGGTGATCGGCGGCGTCGGCGGGGACGGCCGATCGACCCGCAAGGGCGCGGTGATCGGCGCCGGCGTGGGCGCGCTCGGCGGCTATATCTGGTCGAACCGGATGCAGGAGCAAAAGCGCCAGATGGAGCAGGCCACCGCCGGGACCGGCGTCAATGTCGTGCAGACTCCCGACAACCGGCTCAAGCTGGAAGTGCCCAGCGACATCTCGTTCGACGTCAACAAGGCCACGATCAAGCCCGACTTCGAGCCGGTGCTGATGCAGTTCGCCAGTTCGCTGCAAAACCACCCGGACACGATCGTCAACATCATCGGGCACACCGACAGCACCGGCAGCGACCAGATCAACAACCCGTTGTCGGTGAACCGCGCGGCCAGCACCCGCAACTACCTGGCGGCACGGGGGGTGAATCCGCAGCGCATCAGCATCGACGGGCGCGGCTCGCGCGAGCCGATCGCCGAGAACACCACGATGGCCGGACGGGCGATGAACCGACGGGTCGAGATCTACGTCGCCGAGCCGGCGCCGGCCTCCCCCGCCGACCCCGGCGCCCCGCAGCAGCAGCAACAGCAGCGCTCGCTTGCCCCGCAGCGCTGACCGGGCGATGCCGGTCAGTCGCGCATCAGCACCAGCGTCAGGATGTCATACGACGCCACGACCTGGCCGTCCTGGTTCGTGACCTGGACATCCCAGGCGACGACTCCCTGCCCCTGCTTGTCCGATGGTTTGCGGGGGCGCGGCGCCTTGCGCTTGCAGGTCAGCCGGGCCTGGATGGTGTCGCCGATGCCCACCGGCTTCACGAAGCGCAACGTGTCCAGCCCGTAATTGGCCAGCACCGGCCCGGGCGACGGCGACACGAAAAGGCCCGCGGCGGCCGACAACACGAAGTAGCCATGGGCGATGCGCTTGCCGAACGGCGATTCGCGCGCCGCGAGCTCGTCGAAGTGCATGTAGAAAAATCGCCCGACAGGCAGCCGAAATTGACGATGTCGGCCTCGCTCACCGTGCGCCGATGCGTGAGCAGCGAGTCGCCGACCTGCAGCTCGTCGTAGTGCTTGCGAAACGGGTGCACCGCCTGCTCGGTGACCGGCGCACCGCGCACGTACTCGCCGGTGGCTGCCATCAGCATCGCCGGCGAGCCCTGTAGTGCGGTGCGTTGCAGGTGATGCGCCACCGCCCGCAGCCCGCCCAGCTCCTCGCCACCGCCGGCCCTGCCCGGCCCCCCGTGCTTGAGCGCGGGCAGTGGCGAGCCGTGACCCGTCGATTCATCGGCAGCCGTGGCATCGAGCAGATGCAGCCGGCCATGCCACGGCGCCAGCCCCTGGACCCAGTGGGCCGCCCGGTCCGGGCGCCCGACGGCCACCGTGGTCACCAGCGAGCCCTGTCCGGCATTGACCAGCGCAATCGCCTCGTCGGGATCGTCGTAGGGCAGCAGGCTGGCCACCGGGCCGAACGCCTCGAGCACATGGACACGCGCCCCGGGGTCACACTCACGGGCCAGCAGCAGCGTCGGCGCAACGAAGGCCGCCGGATCGAGATCATCGCCGCACAGTGCCGGCGGACCGCCGGTGGCACCGAGCAGTTCGCCCGTCTCGGCCAGGCGGGCGATCACCGACCGCACATCCTGGGCCTGCCGGGCGCTCACCAACGGCCCCATGTCGACATCGTCGCGGGCCGGGTCGCCCAGGCGCACCTGCGCGAGCCGCGCGGCCAGACGTTCGCCCAGCGCATCGAGCGAGCAGCGCGGCACCAGGATGCGCCGGATCGCCGTGCATTTCTGCCCGGCCTTGACCGTCATCTCGCGCACGACCTCGGTGACGAAACGATCGAACAACGGATGATCGGGGCCGATGTCATCGGACAGCACCGCGGCATTGAGGGAATCGGCCTCGACATTGATCGGCACGCCCGCTGCCAGCAACGCCGGATGGGCGCGCAGGCTTGCGGCCGTGTCCGCCGAGCCGGTGAAGGCCAGCATGTCTTGCGACTGCAGATGTCCGAGCAGGTCGCCGACCGGGCCGACCAGCAATTGCAGCGCACCGTCGGGCAGCAGACCCGAGTCGACGATCAGGCGCACGCACGCGGCAGCGAGGTAACTCGTCTGGGTGGCCGGCTTCACCAGGCTTGGCATGCCGGCCAGAAAGGCCGGCGCGAACTTCTCGAGCATGCCCCAGACCGGGAAGTTGAACGCGTTGATCTGCACCGCCACGCCGGCGCGCGGGGTCAGCACGTGGGTGCCCGCGAATCCGCCCTTGCGGGACAGCGACACGACCGGCCCCTCGGGCCACAGGTTGCCCGCCGGCAACTCCGCCGCGCCCATCGAGGCATAGGCGGCCAGTGTGCCGATGCCGCCGTCGATGTCGATCTGCCCGTCGGCACGGGTCGCACCGGTATGCAGCGACAGCCGGTAAAGGCCCTCCTTGTGCTCGCCCAGGTAACGGGCCAGCGCCCGCAGCATCGCCGCGCGCTCGGGAAACCCGACGGCCAGCAGGCCGCGTCTGCCCTGTCCGCGCGCATAGGCCAGCACCTGGGCAGGGTCGATGTCGCCAAGAACCATCTGCGCGACCACCTGGCCGTGGGCGGCATCGTGCAACGCGGGGCCATCCCGCCCGCTGATCCAGCGGCCACCCAGGAAACTTTGCACGGAATCGACCATCTCGCCCCCCGGCCCCTCGCGGAGCCCGTTCAATAGGAAACGGTCAGTGTAAAGCAGGTCTTGGCGGCGGGCGCCGCCGCGGCAGCCAAACGCTCAGCGCTCGAGCGAGACCATGATGCGCACCAGGTCGACCTGCCGGTTGACCCCGGCCTTGCGCTTGGCATTCTTGAGGTGCGAACGAACGGTCTCGACCGTGCATTGGCGCTGGCGCGCGATCTCGGGCAGCGCGTCGCCGGCCGCCAACCGGTTCACCGTGTCGAACTCCGAGTTGGTCCAGCGGTACATCTTCTGGGCCGACTGGCGCACCGAGTTCGAGACCCGGGCGGTCTCGGGGCGGATCATCAGTGCGTACCGCACCCCCAGCAGCGCCGGCGCCGCGCCGATGGGGCGCAGCGGATAGAGGTCGAGGCTGACGTTGCCCAGCCCCGCGAGGCGCACCCGCTGGCGCAGCGACATCGCAAACAGTGCCGGGTCGCGCTCGCCCTGCCCGATCATCGACTGCACCCAATGGGCGGTGCCGGGGGTGGCCAGGTCGAGATGCCCGCCGTTGGCCTGCACGATCCCCTCGGTGACCAGGTTGGCGCCACTGGCATTGGACATCAGCAACAAGCCCTGCCCGTTGAGCAGGAATGTGCTCGCATCGAACCCGTCCAGGCCGCTGGCGCGACTGAGCGCGTTGGCCACGCTCATCTTCTCGAAGGTCGACAACGCCCGGGCGATGATGGCCAGCGCCGCATCGATCGCCGGATCGAAAGCCGGTTGATCGACACCGCGCCAGAGCAGGATTGCGTACGGCGAGGACAACGGCGCATCGGGCTGCACCCAGATGCCGCGCACCCAGCGCAGGTCGTGCGGCGCCAGGAAGTCGGTGTAAAAAGCGGTCTGGCGCAGCTGGGCATCGGCAACCAGCCGTTCGCCCTGGAAGACGATCGCCTCGCCCGGAGTCGGCAGGGTCAGCGCGTTGAGCCAGGGATCGTCGCGACGAAAGTGGGTCTGCCACTGCTGCGCCGCCTTTTGCGGGAACTCCCACGAGGAGAAGATCCCCGTGACGGCCAGGTCGTTGAGTGACATCAGGACCGCGCGCCGTGCGCCGGCCGCACGCCCCAGCGATTCGAGAAAGGCGGGCCAACGGGTTGCGTCGGCAAAGGCTTCGTGCAGATCGATCATGACCTGCTCGATGCCTTGTCCGGCAAGTGGCAGGCGTTCCGGCTGGCTGCTATCCAATTGACTGCTCTAGGTTGTTTTCAGGGGCCGGTGCGTGGCGAAAACCCCCTCGCGCAGGCCGATACTGGATCCATCGATGAATCGAATCTAACGATTTAACGTGGCCAGAGCATCACCCAAAAGAGCTAGTATGTCTCTGATTTTATGGGATTTCCTGAATTTCCATCGGCGAAATCCGTTCGTCACACCTCATTCGGGTGATACGACAAACTTTCTTGCACTTGGTCGTCCCCGCCCGGGGCCGGTCTGTGGTTTTTTCGGCAGGCCCACCCGAGTCCGCTACCATCGAACCCACCCTCGTCGCCACTGCAGGACACCTCCGTGCCCGTGACTCATCAACCCGGCCTGCCCACGTCGCCGGACGGACTCACCGCTCCGACCCGCTTTCTCGACATCGATCATCCGGACGTGCTCGCGTTCGTGGCCGGCGTCACCCGACCCGGGCAGTCATCGCGGGAAAAGGCGGTCGCGCTGTTCTACGCGGTGCGCGACCGGCTGCGCTACGATCCCTACCAGATCAGTTTCGACGAAGCCGACAACCGGGCGAGCGCGATCCTTCGCGCCGGTTACGGATGGTGCGTCACCAAGGCGGTGCTGATGGCCGCCTGCCTGCGCGCGGTGCAGATTCCGGCGGCCCTGGGCTTTGCCGACGTGCGCAACCACCTGACCAGCGACAAGCTCAAGGCCCGGATGGGCGGTGTCGATGTGTTCTACAACCACGGCTACGCGGCCGCGCTGATCGATGGCCGCTGGCTCAAGCTCGCCCCGGCATTCAACGTCGAGTTGTGCGATCGGTTCGACGTGCGCCCGACCGAGTTCGACGGCACCGCCGACGCGCTGTACCAGCCGTTCGATGCATTGGATAGACGGCACATGGAATACCTGACCGATCACGGCACCTGGTCCGATCTGCCGCTGGACAAGATCCGCGCCGACTTTGCGGCGTACTACCCGAACAGCATCTTCGCGCCGAACGTCCCGTCGGCCGACGATCCGTTCGACACCCAGATCCGGGACAAGCCAGCCGCCGCCTGAGTCCGCCACGCACGCGGTCGCATCGACCATTCATCCGCCACCATCTGCCGGTGAGCTTCCAACGTTAGGTGCGCCCGACACCAGACTTTACTTTTCGCTGCAACGATTTGTGACTTACCGCACGCTCGAGGCAGAGAAGACATGTTGGAACGCTGGACAAATGGAAGCTGGGCAAGGCGGCTGGCCGCGCTGGCGACTGCCACGATGCTGGCGGCGTGCAGCCAGGGCGGCGGATTCGTCAGCTACAAGGACGGCGGCGGCACCACCGAGCCGCCGACCGAAAAGCCGGCCACCAAGGCCGAAGCGTCGCGCTTCCTGGGCCAGAGCACCTTCGGGCCGCGCGACCAGGACATCGACCAGTTGATCAGTGCCGGCTACTCAAACTGGATCAACAACCAGTTCGCGCAGCCATACGCGACGCTGCTGGGCTGGTTCGACGGCCAGCAGCTGATCGAGGAAGGCAGATCGCCCAGCCAGAACTGGCTGTACAGCGGTTTTTGGCGCAATACCGCGGTGGGCACCGACCAGTTGCGCCAACGGGTGACTTACGCGCTGTCGCAGATCTTCGTGATCTCGCTGCGCGATGGCTCGGTCAGCGGCAATCCGCGCGGCGCGGCCGACTACTACGACACGCTGACCCGGCACGCGTTCGGCAACTTTCGCAACCTGCTGCAGGACGTGACGCTGCACCCGATGATGGGCCTGTACCTGTCGCACATGGGGAACCAGAAGGCGAACCCGGAATCGGGCCGTGTGCCTGACGAGAACTATGCGCGCGAGCTGATGCAGCTGTTCACGATCGGACTGTACGAGCTCAACCCCGATGGCACGAACCGCCTCGACGGCGCCGGCCAACCGATCGAGACCTACAGCAATGCGGATGTCGAAGGGCTGGCACGGGTCTTTACCGGCCTGAGCTGGGGCGGCCCGGACACCCAGGACGGCCGCTTCAAGGGCTGGATCAAGGCCGAGCATCGCGAAATCATGCCGATGCAGGGCTACCCGAAGTATCACGAGTCGGGGGAAAAGCGCTTCCTGGGACTGACGATCGCGCCGCAGGCCGGTGCGGACCCGATCGCCAGCGTCAACGCGGCGCTCGATCACCTGTTCGCACATCCGAACGTCGGCCCCTTCATCGGCAAGCAGCTGATCCAGCGCCTGGTGACGAGCAACCCCTCGCCGGCCTACGTCGCCCGCGTCGCCGCGCAGTTCGATGACAACGGCGAAGGCGTGCGCGGCGACATGCGCGCACTCGTCAAGGCGATCTTGTTCGATCCCGAGGCGCGCGACCTGGCAGTGGCCAACATGCCGGGCTTTGGCAAGCTGCGCGAGCCGGTGCTGCGCTTCGCGCACTGGATGCGCAGCTTCTACGGCAAGTCCGACTCGGGCCGCTTCCTGATCGGCAACACGGAGGACGACTCGAACAGCCTGGGCCAGTCGGTACTGCGTTCGCCGTCGGTGTTCAACTACTACCGGCCGGGCTATGTGCCGCCCAACACCGAGATCGCCACCCAGGGGCTGGTCGCTCCCGAGATGCAGATCACCCACGAAACCTCGGTCGCCGGCTGGCTCAACGTGATGCGCGACGTCGTGTCATCGGGCTACGGCAGCTCACGCGACGTCAAGAGCGTCTATCCGCTCGAGCTGGCGCTGGCCGAGCGTCCCGCCGAGCTGGTCGAGCGGATCAACCTGATCCTGATGCACGGCGCGATGTCCAACACGCTGCGCACCCGCGTGCTGGAGGTCGTGCAGTCGGTGCAGATCCCGTTCAACAACCCGGCAAACGCCGACAAGGCCCGCAAGGCGCGCGTGCACCTGGCCGTCTTTCTGACCTTCGCGTCCTCCGAATACGCTGTTCTCAAGTAAAAAGCGAGCCTTCATGAAACGTCCCGATGCCTCCCGGCGCCGCTTCCTGCGCACCGCCTCCCTGCTCTCGCCGATGGGCGTGGCCGCACCGTTCGCGCTGAACCTTGCCGCGATGGGATCGGCGGCCGCGCAGACCAGCAGCGACTACCGGGCGCTGGTGTGCCTGTTCATGATGGGCGGCAACGACCATGGCAACACGGTGATCGCCACCGATCCGGGCTCGTGGTCGGCCTACCAGACCTTGCGCGGCGCGGGATCGTCGCCGATCGCGCTGCCCGCACCGGGCCAGCCGGGCGGCGTGTTGCCGATCTCACCGGCCACCGCGCAACCGGGCCGCAGCTTCGCGCTGCATCCGTCGCTGGCGCCGCTGCAGCAACTGTTCAACGCCGGGCAGGCGGCCGTCGTCGCCAATGTCGGCCCGCTGCTCGAGCCGATGACCAAGGCGCAGTACCAGGCAAACGAGAACCGCCGCCCCAGCAAGCTGTTCTCGCACAATGACCAGCAATCGACCTGGCAGGCCTGGGGCCCCGAGGGCGCGCGCTACGGCTGGGGCGGACGCATGGGCGACATGATGGCCGCGATGAACGGAATGCAGACCTTCACCTGCATGGCCACCAGTGGCAATGCGGTCTGGCTGGCCGGCCAGGACACGCTGCAGTACAAGGTCGGCAGCAATGGCGCCACACCGATCCGCGCGTTGACCGGCTCGCTGTACGGCTCGCCGATGGGCGCGCAGGTGCTGCAACAGATCGTCACCGCCGACTCCGCCAACCTGTTCGAGAGCGCGCATGCGTCGGTCACGCGGCGCGCGATCGATGCGCAGGCAAGCCTGAATGCCGCACTGATCGATGCCCAGGGCCTCGAGCCGCTGCCCACCGGTGCCGGCAACAACGGGATCGCCGCACAACTGAACACGGTGGCCCGCATCATCGGCGGACGCTCCAGCCTGTCGGCCCGCCGCCAGGTCTTTTTCGTGAGCATGGGCGGTTTCGATACCCACGACAACCAGGCCACCAAGCATGCCGGGCTGATGGCCGAACTGGCCGAGGCCATTGCCTATTTCCAGCGACTGCTGGCCGATCCGCAGATCCAGGCGACGCAGCAGACGACCTTGTTCACCGCGTCGGACTTCGGGCGCACGATGACCAGCAACGGCGATGGCACCGACCACGGCTGGGGCGGGCATCACTTCGTGGTCGGTGGCGCGGTTCGCGGCGGCGACATCTACGGGCGCTTTCCCGAGGTGGGCGACGGCACGAACGACGATGTCGGACGCGGCCGGCTGCTGCCGTCGGTGTCGGTCGACCAGTACGCGGCGACCATGGGACGCTGGTTCGGCCTGGCCAACGGCCAACTGGCCGACGTGTTTCCCAACCTGGGTAACTTCGGCGCCACCCAGGACCTGGGCTTCATGACCTGAGCCAACCCCTACCTTGTCACCCACCCCCCGCAGACGGGAAACACCTGGCCGACGAAACAGCGCGCGGCATCGCTGAGCAGAAAGCCGGCGAATGCGGCATCCTCGTCGGCCGCGACCAGGCGGCCCAGCGGCACTTCCCGGCGCAGCCGCTCCTGGAACGCCGGATTGGCCTGTAGCGATTCGGGAAAATAGGTCGGGTTGTCGACGAAGTTCTGCGCGATCGCATTGACCCGGATGTTGTCGCCCGCCAGTTCGACCCCGACCGCCTGCGCCCAGGCCAGCTGTGCGCCACGCGCGGCGCTATAGGTGGACGTCCGCCGCATACCGCGCAGTGCCGATGCGCTGCCCATCACCAGGAAGTCGCCACGGCCACGGTGTCGCCAAGCCGGCAACACCGCCTTGAGCAGGCGCGGCAGCGGATCGACCATGTGCGCGAACGCCGTGTGCCATTCATCCTCGTCGACTTCACCGACCCGCGTCGTCGGCGCGCTGATCCCCAGGTTCGCGACGATCGTGTCGATTTCACCGGCCCGTGCGATCGCCTCGGCAGCCGCGGTGACGCCGTCGAGTGCGCCCGCATCGGCGATGACCTCGGCGCCGTAGCGGCCCAGCATCTGGCACAGTGCCGGGCCCATGAAATCGGTGGCCTGCGTGACCAGGACCCGGCGTCCCTTCAGGCTCACCGGTGATTGGGGTTGATTCATGTCAGGGGGTTTCCCAGCGAGAACTCCGGTTTGGCTGCCGCGCCGGCCGAGGCAGCGAAGTGGCCCGCCAGCCAGACATCGAGATCGGCCAGCACCCGGTCGCGAATCGACGGCATCTCGTTGAACAGTTCGTGCAGGCCTTCATCGTAGCAGTGCAGCGTCAGCCTGTCGGCGGGCGCGCGCCTGGCGAAAGCCAGGCTTGCCGCCGGGTCGACCACGCGGTCGGCCCCCCCCACCAGCAACAGGGTGTCGACCTCGAGTTGGTCAGCCAGTTCGATCGAGCGGGCACCGCAGCGCTGCATCCAGTCGACCAGGCCGGCCGACACGCGTCCGTGCACCAGCGGATCGGTGCGATACGCAGTCACCTGCTGCGGATCGTGCGACAGGCGGGCCCCATCGACCGGGCGCGACATGACCAGACGCGGCGCGAGCCGGCGCATCAGCCGCAACTGGCGTTGCTGGGTGCGGGTGAGCATCGGCTGGAAGCCCGGTGAAGACAGGATCAGGCCGTCAACCGCCAGGTGTCGCTGCAACACCATCTCGGCGGCGACCACGCCGCCCATGCTGTGTCCGAAGAGCAGCGTCGGCCCTTCGATCTCGCGGGCGAACGCCCGGAACCGGTCGCTGGCCTCGTCTGCCCACGAGGCCTCGCGCAGCAGCCTGTGCCGGCCCGGCGATCGACCGTGGCCGCGGTGATCATGCGACGCCACCTCCCACCCCAGGCCGGCCAGGTGGGTTGCCAGCGCGCCATAGCGTGCGCCGTGCTCACCAAACCCGTGCAACAGGTAGATGCCGCCACGCCGGCGCGGCGTGGTGGCCGGCCAGCGGTGGGCGAAGAGCTCAGTGCCCACGCGCACCGGCGACACGCACGACAGCCCGCGGCCGCATCAAGCCCCCGGCCTGACGATGGCGATCGGCGCGCTGGGCGTCTCGCCGCGTAACCGGGCTAGCAACAACAGCTGGCGGGAACGGGTCTGCTTCAGGTTCTGCTCCTTGATGGGCCCGTAGCCGCGGATACTCTCGGGGGTGCGGGCCAGTTCGATCGCCACATCCAGGTTGGCCGGCGACAGGCGGGCGAGAATCTCGTCGACCAGCTTCTCATAGAACTCGATGCTCGCCCTTTCGCTGCGCCGCTCGTCGGTGCGACCGAACGGATCGAAGACGGTGCCACGCACGAAGCGCATCGCCGCCAGCCCCTTGAACAGCGGCATGATCCACGGACCGAACGAGCGCTTGGGCGGGCGTCCGGTGACCGGATCGGGCTTGCTCAGCACCGGCGGGGCCAGGTGGAAGCGCAGCCGGTAGTCACCCTCGAACTCGCCGGCGATGCGCTCGTGAAACGCCGGGTCCGCCTGCAGCCGCGCCACTTCGTACTCGTCCTTGTACGCCATCAGTTTGAACAGGTTGGTGGCCACCGCCGCCGCCAGGCGCGGCCCCTGCGCGCTACGGCCCAGCCGGTCCGATTCGACCTGGCGCACCCGCGCCACCAGATCGGCATAACGACGCCCCCACCGGGCATTCTGGTAGTCGGTGAGAAACGCCACCCGCCGTTCGATGAACTGGTCCAGATCGGTGTCGGTCTTGATCCGCCCCGGGGCGGCGGAACTCGATGACCTGCGCCGGCTCGATCACCTTGCGCACGGCCGGCGCATCGACGGCCAGCCGGCGCCCCCAGAGCAAGGCTTCGAGGTTCTGGCGAACGGCCACGCCGTTCAACTCGATCGCCCGCTCGATCGCCAGCCGGTGCAGCGGCAGCCAGCCCTTTTGCCATGCATAGCCGATCATCATCGGATTGGCATACAGCGAATCACCCAGCAACCGGGTGGCCAGCGTCGCGAAGTCGAGAAAGTCGACATCCTCGTCGCCGGCCGCATCGAGGATGTTCTGCTGCAGCGCTTCGCGCGGCAGCTGCCAGTCGGGATCGCGCAGGAAGGCCGAGGTCGGCGACACGTCGCTGTTGACAACGGCGCGCGTCACCCTCGGACGCATGCGCACCAGCGCCTCGTTGCCCGAACTGACCACCAGGTCGCCGCCGATCAACAGGTCGGCCTCGCCGGTGGCGATACGCGTCGCGTACAGCGCCTCGTTCGACGGGCCCAGTTGCACATGCGAGAAGACCGCCCCGCCCTTCTGGGCCAGGCCCGCCATGTCCAGCACCGACACGCCCAGACCCTCGAGATGCGCGGCCATGCCCAGGACCTGGCCGACGGTGACCACCCCGGTGCCACCGACACCGGTGACCAGGATGCCGTAGGTCCGGTTGCCCGATTGCGAGATCGACACCGGCGTCGCCTCGGGCAGCTCGGGCCACGCAACCCCGTCGGCCGAAGCGGCCTGTGCAGCGGGCGGCTTGCGAAGCTGCCCGCCCTCGACGGTGACGAAACTCGGGCAAAAGCCCTTCAGGCACGAGTAATCCTTGTTGCACGACGACTGGTTGATCCGCCGCTTGCGACCGAACTCGGTCTCGACCGGTTCGACCGACACGCACGACGACTGCACCGAGCAGTCGCCGCAGCCTTCGCAGACGGCCTCGTTGATGACCACCCGGCGGGCCGGGTCGGGAAAGCCCGGCCGGCCATCGACGATGCGCTTGCGCCGCCGGCGCTTCTCGGACGCGCAGGTCTGGTCGTAGATCAGGATCGTCGTGCCCTTGACCTCGCGCAACTCGCGTTGCACGGCGTCCAATTCGTCGCGGTGGCGCACCGGCGCATCAAAGGTGATGCCGGCCTCGCGGTACTTGTGCGGTTCGTCGGTGACCACCACCACCTGGGTCGCCCCCTCGGCCCGGGTCTGCGCGACGATCTGGGCAACGGTGAGTGTGCCATCGACCGGTTGGCCGCCGGTCATGGCAACCGCATCGTTGTACAACACCTTGTAGGTGATGTTGACCCCGGCGGCGATCGAGGCGCGGATCGCCAGCAGGCCCGAGTGAAAGTAGGTGCCGTCGCCCAGGTTGGCGAACAGGTGCTTCTCGCGGGTGAACGGCGCCTGGCCGATCCAGGGCACCCCCTCGCCGCCCATCTGGGTGAAGGTCTCGGTGCGACGCTCGGGCATCCAGGTGGCCATGTAGTGGCAGCCGATGCCGGCGACCGCGCGCGAGCCCTCCGGCACATGGGTCGATGTGTTGTGCGGGCAACCCGAGCAAAAGGTCGGCACCCGGTCGACCGTGGCGTGTGGTTCGGCCAGTGCCCGCTCCTTGCGCGCCAGGATCGCCAGGCGCGCCTCGATGCCGGCCCGGGTATCGGGCGCCAGTTCGAAGCGCGAACCGAACTTGCCGGGGTTGAGCAGCCGCGCGGCGATCGCCTTGGCGATCATCGCCGGCGACAACTCGGCATGGGCGGGCAGCAGCCACTGGCCCATCGGCTTGGCCCATTCACCGCCGCGGCCGTCTTTCTCGTCGAACTTGCCGTAGATGTTCGGCCGCTCGCTGTCCGGCCAGTTGTACAGTTCCTCCTTGAGCGCGTACTCGAGGATCTGGCGTTTTTCCTCGACCACCAGGATCTCGCCCAGGCCGCGCGCGAACTCGCTGACCGTGTGCGCCTCCAGCGGCCACACCACATCGCACTTGAACAGGCGGATGCCGATCTGCTCACAGGCCGCATCGTCCAGCCCCAACTCCTCGAGCGCCTGGCGGGTGTCCAGGTAGGCCTTGCCCGCGCTGATGATGCCGAACCAGGCACGCGTCGAATCGATCACCGTGCGATTGAGCCGGTTCGCGCGCACGTAGGCCAGCGCCGCGTACCACTTGTAATCGAGCAGCCTGGCCTCTTGCTGCAAAGGCGTGTCGGGCCAGCGGATGTTCAGGCCGTCGGCCGGCAACTCGAAGTCGGTGGGCAGCACGACCTGTACCCGGTCCGGGTCGATGAGGACCGATGCCGACGCCTCGACGACCTCGGTCACCGTCTTCATGGCCACCCACAGGCCCGAGTAACGCGACATCGCCCACGCGTGTACGCCCAGGTCCAGGTATTCCTGCACCGACGACGGGTAGAACACCGGCAGGCCGCAGGCCTTGAACACGTGGTCGGACTGGTGCGGCAGGGTCGAGCTCTTGGCGCCGTGATCGTCGCCGGCCAGGATCAGCGCGCCGCCATGGCGCGAGGTGCCGGCCGCGTTCGCATGCTTGAACACGTCGCCGCTGCGATCGACTCCCGGGCCCTTGCCGTACCACATCGCGAACACGCCATCGACCGTCGCCTCGGGCCGCAGGTTCACCTGCTGGCTGCCCCAGACCGAGGTCGCCGCCAGATCCTCGTTGAGGCCGGGCTGGAAGACGATCTGGTTGGCCTTCAGGTGCTCGCGCGCCTTCCAGAGCGCCTGGTCCAAGCCGCCCAGCGGCGAGCCGCGGTAGCCGGAGATGAAGCCCGCGGTGTTGAGGCCGGCGGCCCGATCACGCGCGCGCTGCAGCATCGGCAGCCGTACCAGCGCCTGCGTACCGGACATGAACGCGCGGCCGCGTTCCAGCGTGTATTTGTCATCGAGGGTGGCTTCGCGCAGTGCGCGCTTGAGGGCCGCGGACAACGCCGGGCTGAGAGGGGCATTCATCGGTCAACTCCAGGCAAAGATTTTTGTCTTCGACTCGGTCCGTGCAATGTACGCCGGGCAGGCATGCGCCGGAACCTTGAAACCCTGTCGGCTTGTGGCCAACGGGTTGTTGCCAGCATAGCCGATGCCCGCCCTTCCCGGCAGGCAGAATGTCGGTTTTGCGCGCACCACGGATGGTGCATTGCAGCAATCGAAGTCTCCTGCCGTGCCGACCAGGCAGCCGCCGATCCGCGATAATCATGTTTTGTGCCCAGCACCTGACCCGCGGTCAGTCACCGACCGGACGCTTGCGTGACCTTCCTCGAAAAACTCCGTCTGCGCTGGCAGACCAGCCAAAGCCTGCTCTGCGTGGGACTGGACCCCGATCCGGCACGGATGCCGGCCTCGCTCGCCGGGGACCCGCACCCGATCGCGACCTTCTGCTGCGAGATCGTCGACGCGACCGCGGCCCATGCCTGCGCGTTCAAGCCGCAGTTCGCCTACTTTGCCGCCTGCGGTGCGGAAGACCAGTTGCAGATCGTGCTCGACCATATCCGCAATCACCATGGGGATATCCCGGTCGTGCTCGACGCCAAGCGCGGCGATATCGGCCCGACCGCCACCCAGTACGCCCGCGAGGCCTTCGATCGTTACGGCGCCGACGCGGTGACGATCAATCCCTACATGGGCACCGACTCCGTGACCCCCTACCTGGCCTGGGCCGACCGGGGCGTGTTCGTGCTCTGTCGCACCTCGAACCCTGGCGGAGACGATCTGCAGTCGTTGATGATCGCCGGCACCCGGCCGCCCGAGGCTGTCTACGAAAGGGTCGCCGGCTTGAGCGCGGGCCCCTGGAACGCGGGCGGACAGGTCGGTCTCGTGGTCGGGGCCACCTATCCGGCCGAACTGGCCCGGGTGCGCGCGCTGGCGCCGCTGCTGCCGTTGCTGGTGCCCGGCATCGGCGCCCAGGGGGGCGACATCGAGGCCACGGTGGCCGCCGGCCTCGATGCCCGGGGGGCCGGGTTGCTGATCAACTCGTCGCGCGCCATTCTTTACGCGGGCGGCGGGCCGGACTATGCCCGCGCGGCCGGCAAGGCCGCGCGCGAGACCGCCGAAGCGATTGGCGCGGCCAGACGCCGGGTGTTGCAGCAACGTCGCTGATTGGACAACACGGGTCGCTCATGCCAACATCGTCGGCGACCGGGGGCCTCGATCCCCTCACCATGCGATTGGCGGAGACATGCGCATTTTGCTCGCAGAGGATGACGCGGTGCTGGCCGACGGCCTGTCGCGCTCGCTACGGGCGTCCGGTTACGCGGTCGATTACGTCGCATCCGGACGCGATGCCGATCTCGCGCTGACCACCCAGGCCTACGACCTGCTGATCCTCGACCTGGGCCTGCCCCACCTGACCGGCCATGAGGTGTTGCGCCGCCTGCGCGCCCGCGACAACCCGCTGCCCGTGATGATTCTCACCGCCGCAGACTCGGTCGATCAACGGGTCCGCGGACTCGATCTGGGGGCCGACGACTACCTCGCCAAGCCGTTCGCACTGTCGGAACTCGAGGCCCGGGTGCGTGCGCTGGTGCGCCGCGGATGGGCACCGCCAACTCGCAGATCCGCTGCGGCAAGCTGTTGTACGACCAGGTGGGGCGCGCCGCGACGATCGCCGATCACCCGGTGGAGTTGTCGGCGCGCGAACTGGGCCTGCTCGAAATCCTGCTGCAGCGGATGGGCCGGCTGGTCAGCAAGGACCAGATCGTCGACCACCTCTGCGAGTGGGGCGAGGAGATCAGCGCCAACGCGGTCGAGGTCTACATGCACCGCCTGCGCAAGAAGCTCGATGGTGGCGACGTGCGCATCGCGACGGTCCGCGGGCTGGGTTACTGCCTGGAACGCCCGCCCGACCATGCCGGCTGAGCGGGCCGGGCCGGGCGGGCGGTGAACAAGCCCGAGCGCCTGCCGTCGGTCATTCGCGATCTGCTGGCCACACGCGAGCCCGGCTGGACCGCCGATACACCGGCGCTGCGCGAACCCCCCAGCCCGCGTCACCCGGACGGCCAGACATCGCGCGAACCGCGCTCGCTGTTCGGCGAAGTGCTCGACTTCATGCTGGCGCCGCTGCTGATGCTCTGGCCGCTGTCGATCATCGTCACGCTGTTCGTCGCCCGTTCGCTGGCCGACGCCCCTTACGACCAGGCGCTGCGCGAGCGCGCGATGTTGCTGGCCCAGCAGGTGCAGTTTTTCAAGACCCCGTCGGGCATCGATGCGATCGTCCCCGGTGCCACCCACAGCCTGCTCAATCGCGACCAGCGCGACCTGCGCTATCAGGTGATCGATTCGCGCGGCAGGCCGATCTTTGGCGACAGCACGCTGCCGCCGCCCTCGCTGTACGACTTTCCGCAACTGGGGGTGGTGCAGTTTCGCACCGTGCCATTCAACAATGCCGACCTGCGGGTCGCCTACACGCACGTGCCGGTGCGAGTCGAGGAAGACCTGAACAAGCCACTGCTGGTGCAGGTGGCCGAGGACTTCGACTCGCGCAGCCGGCTGGCCAGCAGCATCATCAAGGGCGTCATCTTTCCGCAGTTCATCATCCTGCCGATCGCCGCCGCGCTCGTGTGGTTCGGCCTGTCGCGCGGCCTGCGGCCGTTGCGCGGCCTGCGCAACCGGATTCGCGCACGACGCCCGGACGACTTGTCGCCGATCGACACCAGCAATGCGCCGCTCGAGATCGTCCCGCTGCTCGAGGCGTTCAACCACCTGCTGGGCCAACTGCAGCACAACCTGGCCACGCAGCGACGCTTCATCGCCGATGCCGCGCACCAGATCAAGACCCCCCTGGCCGGCATCCACATGCAGGCCGAGCTGGCGCTGCGCGCCGACGATCCGACAGAGCGCCAGCGCAGCCTGTCGCTGCTGGCGCGCAGCTCCGAGCGGGCCTCGCACCTGGTCAACCAGCTGCTGGCGCTGGCCCGGGCCGAGGCAATGGGCGAGACCACCCGGTTCGAGCAGCTCGACTTGAACGAGTTGGCCCGCGACGCGCTGGTCGAACTGGCGCCGCTGGCCCTGGAGGCCGGGCTGGACATTGGTTTCGAGGGCACCGACGAGCCCGCGCCGGTGCAAGGCAACCGCATCCTGCTCGGGGAACTGGTGCTGAACCTGGTGACGAACGCGATCCGCTACACGCCGACCGGCGGCACGGTCACCGTGCGCGTGCTGAACACGCTGGGGCTGGTGACGCTCGAGGTCGAGGACAACGGTCCGGGCATCCCGGCCAGCGAGCGCGAATCGGTCTTCGAGCGCTTCTACCGGCTGCGCGACCGGCCGGCCAGTAACGAGGGCGAGGCACGGGGCAGCGGACTGGGGCTGGCGATCGTGCGCGAGATCGCCCGGCTGCACCGGGCGCGGATCACGGTTGCCGACGGCGCCACCTGGCCCGACTGGCGTGGCCAGGGCTGCGGGGCGCTGTTCATCGTCCGCTTCGAGGAGCCGGCGCCGCTTTGACAGCGGGGCGGGTCATCGATAATATCGCGTGCTCTGGCGGATTAGCTCAGTTGGTTAGAGCGACGGAATCATAATCCGCAGGTCCGGGGTTCGAGTCCCTGATCCGCCACCATCTTCGCGCATCCCCGGCCACGGGCGCCGAGGCGCTCTCCCGAGCCCGCCGGGCCGCCCCGGGGGCGAACACCGCCAGGCAAAGCCTGACGGCCACTCACCCGAGTTCGAGTCACCAGTGTCCTGACCCGCAACGGCGCGGCAGGGCCCGGGCGTACGGTATGCTTGCGCCATGAGTCCCTCGAACCCAGCGCGCGCCCCTGCCCGGCGGGCCTTTTCGACCCCCATCCGCTGATCATGCCCCGAAAGCTCTACATCAAGACCTTCGGCTGCCAGATGAACGAGTACGACTCGGACAAGATGGCCGATGTGCTGCGGGCCGGCGAGCCGATCGAAAAGACCGACAATCCCGAAGAAGCCGACATCCTGTTGTTCAACACCTGCTCGGTTCGCGAGAAGGCCCAGGAAAAAGTGTTCTCCGACCTCGGTCGCGCACGCGACATGAAGCGCCTGCGCCCGGACATCGTGATCGGTGTCGGCGGTTGCGTGGCCAGCCAGGAAGGCGCGGCGATCGTCACCCGGGCGCCTTATGTGGATGTGGTCTTCGGCCCGCAGACCCTGCACCGGCTGCCGGCACTGATCGATGCGCGCAAGCGCAGCGGCCGCCCGCAGGTCGACATCAGCTTTCCCGAGATCGAGAAGTTCGACCACCTGCCCCCGGCGCGGGCGGACGGCTTTTGCGCATTCGTGTCGATCATGGAAGGGTGCAGCAAGTACTGCAGCTTCTGCGTCGTGCCCTACACCCGCGGCGAGGAGGTCTCCAGACCGCTGGGCGACGTGCTCACCGAGATCGCCGAACTGGCCCAGCAGGGCGTGCGCGACATCACACTGCTCGGCCAGAACGTCAATGCCTATCTGGCGCCGCTGCAGCACGGCGAGCCCGATGACCAGGCGGCCGACTTCGCGCTGCTACTCGAGTACGCGGCCGAGATTCCCGGGATCGAGCGGCTGCGCTACACCACGTCGCACCCGCGCGAGTTCGGCCCGCGGCTGATCCAGGCCCATGCCCGCCTGGCCAAGCTGGCCGACCATGTCCACCTGCCGGTGCAGTCAGGCTCGGACCGGATCCTGGCGGCAATGAAGCGCGGCTACACGACGATCGAGTACAAGGCTATCGTGCGCCGCCTGCGCCAGGTGCGGCCAGGGCTGGCGATCTCTTCCGACTTCATCGTCGGCTTTCCCGGCGAAACCGAGGAAGACTTCGCGCTCACGCTGGCGCTGGCCGAGTCAGTGGGCTTCGACTACTCGTACACCTTCCTCTACAGCAGCCGCCCGGGCACGCCCGCGGCGAACCTGCCCGACGACACCGCGCACGAGGTGAAGTTGAAGCGTCTGCAGGCGCTGCAGGCATTGCTCGATGCGAACGGGGCGCGGATCAGCGAACGCATGGTCGGTTCAGTCCAGCAGGTGCTGGTCGAGGGGCCGTCGCGGCGCGATCCGACCGAGCAGCGAGGCCGCACGGCCAACAACCGTACCGTGAACTTTCCGGGCGACGCCGCGCTGGTCGGGCGGATGATAGCCGTGCGCATCACGTCGGCAATGGCCCATTCGCTGCGTGGCGAGGTGGCCTGATGAAGACGATTGCCTGGCTGACCGGTTTGCTGCTGGCCATCGGCACGGGTGCGGCCATGGCACAGGCCGGTTCCGGCCCGGTGCGGCTGCAGGGCGGTACCGCCGACCGACCCTCGCTGCTCAAGGCCCTGCCGCCAAGGCGCGATGACGTGAGCCCGTTGGCGCGGCTGCTGAGCGAGGCGCGCCAGAACATCGAGAAGCGTCACTATGCCGAGGTCTACGAGGCCTTGTCGGCGAGGCTGGACCTGTATGCCGGCGACGTCGAGTTCGACTACCTGTATGGCATCGCGGCGATGGAATCCGAGGCGCCGGGCAAGGCAGTGCTGGCGCTGGAGCGGGTGTTGATCAACAAGCCCGACCACCTGCTGGCGCGCGCGGAACTGGCCCGCGCCTACCTGATGGTGCGCGAGCAGGAAAACGCCCGGCGCGAGTTCGAGGCCGTGGCCGCGCAGAAGATCCCGCCGCAGGCGCGCGAGGTCATCAACCGCTACCTCGATGCGCTGACGCGGGCCAAGGACCAACCGGGCCTGTCGACCCGTTACGAGGTCGTGCTCGAGGCCGGCCACGACACCAACGTGAACGTCGCCAGCCAGAGCGATCGGTGGCTGCTCGCGGACGGTACGCAGGTCTACCCGCTGCCGCCCAGCCAGCCCCGAAGCAGCCTTTATCTGGGGGCCGGGGGCGGTGTTGACCTCGCCATTCCGATCAATGGTCTGGTGCAGTGGACGACCGGCCTCAAGGGGATGCTCCGCAAGTACCCGTCAGCCCATACACTGGACCAGGAACAGGTCGACTTCTCGACCGGGTTCGCCTATCGGAAGCAGTGTCACCAATTCAAAATGCTCGGCCAACTCCAAATCCTCACCCTTGGCGGCAATCCGTTCCGCCGCGCTACCGGCCTGGTCGGGCAATGGCAATGTGACCTCAATTCCCGGCAGCAGATCGGTGCGTTTGCGCAGCGATTCGACCTCGACTTCGCCGATCAGGGACAACGCAATGCCACCCGGCAGGCGCTGGGCATCTCGTATGCCCGGGTGCTGCCGCGGCTCGATGATTCGGTATTGCTGGCCACCCTGCAATCGGGAGCGAGAACGCCAAGGCGGGCCTCGCCAACCTCAGTTTCGACTTCACGGGTATCCGCTTGCTGCTGACCGCCGCCATCACTTCGCAATGGCGCGCGCTGGTCGGCTTCAACTGGGAGGAACGCCGTTTCGATGGTGCCGAACCGCTGTTCGGCGTCATTCGTCATGACCGGCAATCCGAAGTCAGACTGGGCCTTGAGAGTGCACTCGATGCTCACTGGACCCTGCAGCCGCAGATCGTCCACACCCGCAATCGGTCCACGCTCGCCCCGAGCGACTTCAGCCGAACCCAGGCTTTGCTCGTCGCCCGATACCGGCTCCAGTAGCCGCCCGCCCCGTGCCGCACCCAACGGACCTGCTTCGGGCAGCGACGCTTGGCGTTGCCGTGTCCGCAGCGTTGCTGGTCGGCGTGCCGCGGACCGCGCTGGCCCAGGCGGGCGCGATCATCGCCTCGATCGGCGTCAATCACATCGAGCGGCCCGGCAGCGCGCATCAGGCCATTCGTCACGGCGACGTCGTGCGAAGCGGTGATGTGCTGCAGACCGGCGCCGATGGGCGGCTACAGGTGCGATTCAGCGATGGCGCCATCGTGTCCCTGCAACCCGCCACCCGGTTCAGGGTCGACGAGTACCGCTACGACGGTGACGCCGGCGGGCGTAGCTTCATGACGCTGCTGCGCGGCGCGTTGCGCACGGCCAGCGGCCTGATCGGCAAGGGCGAACCCGATGACTACCAGATGCGCACGCCCTCGGCGACCGTCGGAATCCGCGGCACCCAGTACATGCTCGAGCAGACGGTCTGCGACCCGGTCTGCTCGCCGGGGGCGCAGGCCGGGCTGCTGATCCGGGTGACCGAAGGGCAGATCGTCGTGCGCAATGCGGCGGGCAGCGTGCCGATGAGCGCCGGAGAGTCGGGCCGCGTCGACGGACCTGGGTTGCTGCCGCTGGTGGGGGGCGTCGGGCCGCTGCTGACGCCCACGCCTTACCGGCCGGTGGCGGGCGACGAGCGCCTTGCAGCGCCAGGCCCCCGCAAGGCCGGCGCACCGGTGCAACGCCCGGACGCGTCGTCGCCAGGCGACTCCGGCCCGAAGCCGGGCGCGGCCGATCGCGCCGGCGATTCAAGCGACGATGGCCGCGCGGGCGACGGCGGGCCCGATGACGGCAACGGGATCGACCGCCCGGCCGACCACCCACCTGCCGGGTCGCGGGATCAGCCGTCGGCCAGCCCCGGCGATGATCGCCGGGCCGCCGGCGACCCTGCCGCCCGGCCGGACCTGGATCGACCCCGCGTGAACCGCGGTGGCGACCCACCCGCGGACCCGGTTGGGAACCCGGGTGGCCCGACCGGGCCTGACGTCGCGCGAGCGCCGGGCGACGAGGCGGCAACCGTGACCGACCCGGGCAGGCCCGGCGGCGAAAACCAGGCCGGCGCGCCGGCGCCTGCTGACGAACTGGGCCGCTGGCCGCTTGCCGGCTCCCCCGGGCTGCCAGGCACCCGATCACCGGCCGATCGGCCGCCGGGCGATGACGGCCCGTCCGCAACGGCCGGCGGCGAGGATCGCGGTGCGTCGCTCGGCGATCGCGACGAGCATCGGTTCATCGATCATCCGGACACCCGTGAACAGATCGTCCGCGACATCACCGGGGGCGGGGCACTGGCCGCGGTGACCGATCCGTCACGGGTACGCCGCGAACCGGCCGCCAACGGTCCCGGTACGGACAACGCCGGCCCTTCCGACGGCCCATCGGGTTCTGGTGACCCCACCGGATCGGGTGGCGATAGCGGATCAGCGGGGTCTTCCGGCTCGGGTGGTTCAGACGGTTCGAGTGGCTCGGACGGCTCGGGTGGCTCGGGTGGCTCGGGTGGCTCGGGTGGCTCGGGTGGCTCGGGTGGCTCGGGTGGCTCGGACGGCTCGGGTGACTCGGGTGGCTCCGGTGGCTCGGGTGGCTCCGGTGGCTCGGGCGGCTCCCCGGATCCGGGGGGCACACCAGGCACCGGCCTGCAGCTGCCCGACGGTGGCGGGCAGTTCACCGCGCAGGGATGGCGGATCGACCTGCGGGCGGTGCCGGTGCTGTCCTCGCTGGCATTCTCCGCCGCCAACGAGGCGGTCGTGCGGCTGGATGAGGACTTGGCGCTGGCCGCCGTCGGCCACTGCCCGACCCTGCTGTGCCTGTCGCGTGGCAGCGCCCAACTGGCCGAGGCCGGCCACAATGAATCGGTGACCTGGGGCCGGTGGCAGGAGGGCGCCGCCGACCTGTCGGTGCTGGGCATCCGCACCCGGATCGAGCTGGCCGGCAACCACGGCCTGCACTACCTGGTCGGCAGCCCGCCGGTGAGCCTGCCGGTCAGCGGCACCTTCGGCTATGCGCTGAGCGGCGCGACCGCGCCGACGATGCAGCCGCTGGGCTATGCCCCCGGGCAGTTCTCTGGCAGCGCGGCGGTGCGATTCGACGCGGGCCTGCCGGCCCGGGTGGGCCTGCTGGGCCAGGTCGACATCGCCGGCGACCAGTTCCGCTTCCAGACCCCGGGCGGCGTCACCGACCCCGGCGCCAGCCCGCTCACGCTGAACGCATCGCAGCGTTTCGAGGGCGTGTTGCCCGCGACCGGCGGCGCGAGCCTGCCCTGGTTCTGCGAGGGCCGGCAGTGCGCGGCGACGGTCAGCGGGGCGTTGCTGGGCCCGTCCGGTGAGCATCTGGGGCTGGGGTATTCGATTCGCAGCCACAGTGGCTCGACTACAATCGACGGCGTGGGCGTGTTCACCAGGCCCTGACCTCGATTGCCGCCTTGCCGGCGGCCGGATGCCCATTGAAAGTCCATCGCCAGGAATTCACCCCCGAACCGCTCGACAACGTCCGCTTGTCGAATCTATGCGGCCCGCTCGATCAAAACCTTCGCAACATGACCTCCGCCCTCGATGTGCGGATCCAGCGTCGCGCCGATACCTTCCAGATCGAAGGCAGCGAGGCCGACGTCGCGATCGCGCACCGGCTGCTCGAGCGCTTCTACCGGCGCGCGGATACGCCGATCGACGCCGAGGACATCCACCTGGCGGTCATCGACGCGCAGCGGGCGCTGGGCGGCGACGACGATGACGCGTCGCCGCCGCTACAGACGCGCCGGGCCGACCTGCAGGGGCGCACCCCGACACAGCGAGAGTATCTGCGCAAGATCCTCAGCCACGACATCACGTTCGGCACCGGACCGGCCGGCACCGGCAAGACCTACCTGGCGGTCGCGTGCGCGGTCGATGCGCTGGAGCGTGAAACCGTCAAGCGCATGATCCTGACCCGGCCCGCGGTCGAGGCCGGCGAGCGCCTGGGCTTCCTGCCAGGCGACCTGGCGCAAAAGGTCGACCCCTATCTGCGGCCGCTCTACGACGCCCTTTACGACCTGCTGGGCACCGAGCGTACCGCCAAGATGTTCGAGCGCCAGGCGATCGAGATCGCCCCGCTGGCCTATATGCGCGGTCGCACCCTCAACCACGCGTTCATCATCCTGGACGAGGCGCAGAACACGACTCCCGAACAGATGAAGATGTTCCTGACCCGCCTTGGCTTCGGCTCGCGCGCCGTGATCACCGGCGACCCCACGCAGGTCGACCTGCCGCGCGGCCAGCCTTCGGGCCTGCTGCATGCGCTGCCCATTCTCGAGCGGGTCAAGGGCATTGCCCAGACCCGCTTCTCCTCGCAGGACGTGGTCCGGCATCCGCTGGTGGGCCGGATCGTCGACGCCTACGAGCAGGCCGGCGAGCAGGAAAATGGCCGAAAAGCGCCCCGCACCTGAACTGACGCTGCAATTTGGCCGCGGGGTGTCGATCCGTCCGCTCACCGCGGCGCGCTTACGCCGCCTGGCTGCGGCCTGTGCGCCACCCGGCTGGGCTTTCACGCTGCGCTTCACGACGCGCGCCGAGGCCCGGTCGCTGAACACGCGATACCGCGATCGCGACTACACGCCCAATGTCCTGACCTTTCCGTATCCGCAGCAGCAGGCCGGCGACATCGTGATCTGTACGGCCGTGGTGCGTGAACAAGCGCGGGAACAGGGCAAGCGCTATGCCGACCACCTGAGCCACATGGTCGTGCACGGCCTGTTGCACGCCCAGGGCCACGATCACGAAAAACCGGGCCCGGCGCGCCGCATGGAGGCGCTGGAGCGACGCATCCTGGCCGGACTGGGCATTACCGACCCCTATGCCTGACAGGCCGCACCCGGGGGCGACGGGCCAGGGTGGATAGCCATCGGCACATGGGTTATCCTGACGGTTGTTCGTGTCCTGACTGAATTCAATGCCAGAGCCTCCTGAAGGGGCAGAAACCCGACGGCCGTTTCTCGAGCGACTGGGTGCCCTGTTCATGGGTGAACCCGAAGATCGCGACCAGTTACTGGGCGTCCTGCGAAAGGCGCAGGACCGCGAACTGATCGACGCCGACGCCCTCTCGATGATCGAGGGCGTGCTGCAGGTGTCGCAGTTGGCAGTGCGCGACATCATGGTGCCGCGTTCGCAAATGGATGTCATCGACATCTCGATGCAGCCGGCCGAGTTCATCCCGCACGTGATCGACACCGCCCACTCCCGGTTCCCCGTCATCGAGGGCGATCGCGACAACGTGCTGGGCATCCTGCATGCCAAGGAATTGCTGCGCATCTACCAGGACCATGATGTCGACGTGCGCGACCTGTTGCGCAAGGCGGTCTTCGTACCCGAATCGAAACGGCTGGATGCCCTGCTCAAGGAATTCCGCCTCAACCGCAACCACCTGGCCGTCGTGGTCGACGAGTACGGTGGTGTCTCGAGCCTGATCACCATCGAGGACGTGCTCGAGCAGATCGTCGGCGAGATCGAGGACGAATTCGATTTCGACGAGGAGAGCGACCACATCGTGGCCATCGAGGAAAACGCGTCGTTCACCCGCTACCGTGTCCAGGCGATCACCGAGATCGAGCAATTCAATGAGGCATTCGGCACCGCTATCCCCGATGACGAGTTCGACACCATCGGCGGCTATGTCACCGACCAGTTCGGTCGCGTGCCGCGCCGCGGCGAGAAGGTGGTGCTCGAAGGCCTGCGCTTTGAAGTGCTTCGCACCGACCCGCGCCAGTTGCAGATGCTGCTGGTCGAGCGCGGCAAGAGCCGTCCGATCACGACCAGCGACGACGGCTGACGCCGCATCGCGTCGCCGCACTTGACGAGCCTGCCAAGGCCACGATGCGCTGGCGCGCGCCTCGGCGCTGCTGGCCGGCCTCGTGCACGCGTCCTCGTTCGCGCCGTTCCCGACAGGCTGGGTCCAGCTGCTCGCCATGGCGGCGGCCTGGAGCCTGGTCGTCGGCCTGGGCCGCCGGCCAGGCTTGGCCCGGACCGGCCAGGCCGCCTGGGTCGGCCTGCTGTTCGGCCTGGGCACCTTCACCGCGGGGCTGTGCTGGCTGTACGTCAGCATGCACGACTTCGGCGGCATGCCGGCCCCGCTGGCGGCGCTGGCGGTGGTGTTGCTGTCGGCCTACCTGGCCTGTTCAGGGCGCTGGCCTTTGCGTTGGCCCATCGCTGGCGCGGCAGCGGCGCCGCACCGTCCTGGCGCACCGCCGTGTTGCTGGGCGCCCTCTGGGTGGCGGCGAAATCGTGCGCGCCTACCTGTTCACCGGGTTCCCGTGGTTGTCGATCGGCTACGCCCATGTCGAGGGGCCGTTGTTCGCGCTGGCGCCGCTGGCGGGCATCTACGGCATCGGCGTGCTGGCCGCCACCGCGGCGGCGGCGTTCGTCGGCGCCCTGCACGCGATCCGGCCGGCCACGACGCGTGCCGGCGCCCTGTCGCTGGGCTACACGTGGCGCTGGTCGCCCTGCCGCTGCGCTGGCCCAGGCGGGCGATGCCGCGAACTGGGCCCGCGCCGCCGGCGATCCGCTGACCGTGCGCCTGCTGCAGGGGAACGTCCGGCCAGAGCATGAAGTTCGATCCGCGCGCGCCCAGCGGCGATCGACGACTACCTGGCGATGATCCAGGCGCAGCCGGCACAGTTGCACGTGCTGCCCGAAACCGCGTGGATCATGCCGATCCAGCGCACCGCGCCGGCGCAGTGGCAACGGCTGCTCGCGGCACTGGACGAACAACGGGCTGTCGTCACGCTGGGCGCGCCGATGCCCGCACAAGAGGATCAGCGCGCCGGTCGGCCCCGTGTGTCGCTGACCAACAGCATGGTGACGATCGATGCCGACGGGCACGCGATCAACCGTTACGACAAGCAGCAGCTGGTGCCGTTCGGCGAGTTCATTCCGTTCGGCTTTGCCTGGTTCGTGAACCTGATGGACATTCCGCTGGGCGAATTCGGCCGCGGTGCACCCACCCAGGCCCCGCTCACGCTGGCCGGCCAGCGGATCGCTTTCAACATCTGCTACGAGGATTTGTTCGGCGAGCTGATCGGGGCACAGGTGCGCGACGGCGGCGCGACCATCCTGGTCAATGCCAGCAACATCGCCTGGTTCGGCAACACCCATGCACTGCCCCAGCACCTGGGCATTTCGCGGATGCGGGCCCGCGAGTTCGCGCGCCCGATGCTGCGCGCCACCAACACCGGCATGACGGCCTGGATCGATCACCGCGGCCAGGTGCGCGGCGTGCTGCCGCCTACGAGCAACGCGTGCTCGAAGCATCGGTGCAAGGCACGCAGGGCCTGACGCCTTACGCCCGCCACGGCCTGTCGATCCCGATCGGCCTGCTCATCGTCGGCCTGCTCGTCGGCATCCGGCGCCGCCCGCTTGGATAGCGCCATCCACGATAGAATTGCGCCTTTGCCTTCACCGCTCAGGAACGCATGGCCGCCCCCACCTTCCAGGAGATCATCCTTCGCCTGCAGTCGTACTGGAACGAGCAGGGCTGCGCGCTGCTGCAGCCGTACGACATGGAAGTGGGCGCCGGAACGTTCCACACGGCCACGTTCCTGCGTGCGATCGGGCCCGAGCCCTGGCGTGCCGCCTACGTGCAACCGTCGCGTCGCCCCAAGGACGGCCGTTACGGCGACAATCCGAACCGCCTGCAGCACTACTACCAGTACCAGGTCGTGCTCAAGCCATCGCCACCCGACATCATCGACCTCTACCTGGGTTCGCTGAAGGCACTGGGCCTGGATCCGCAGCGTAACGACATCCGCTTCGTCGAGGACGACTGGGAATCGCCGACGCTGGGCGCCTGGGGACTGGGCTGGGAAGTCTGGCTCAACGGCATGGAGGTCACGCAGTTCACCTATTTTCAAGAGGTCGGCTCGCTGCGCTGTCAGCCGGTCACCGGCGAGATCACCTACGGGCTCGAGCGACTCGCGATGTACGTGCAAAAAGTCGAGAGCGTCTACGACCTGGTCTGGACCGAGGGGGTCAGCTACCGCGACGTGTTCCACCAGAACGAGGTCGAGCAGTCGACGTTCAATTTCGAGATCGCCGATACCGACATGTTGTTTCGCCATTTCGACGAGTACGAGGCGCAGTTTGCCAGACTGATCGAGGCGCAACTGGCGCTGCCCGCCTACGAGCACGTGATGAAGTGCTCGCACACGTTCAACCTGCTCGATGCGCGCGGCGCGATCTCGGTCACCGAGCGCGCCGCCTACATCGCAAGGGTGCGTGCAATGTCGCGCGCCGTCGCGCAGGCCTACTACGACTCGCGCGAGCGACTCGGCTTTCCGATGCTGGCCAAGCCAAGGCAGGCAGCATGAGTGCTTTACCGATGCCCGATTCCCGTCCGTTGCTGATCGAGCTGTTCACCGAGGAACTGCCGCCCAAGGCCTTGCGTCACCTGGGCCAGGCTTTCGGCGAGAGGCTGCGCGCCGAACTGGCCGCCCGCCATCTGGCGGCGGCCGATGCGTCGCTCACCGTGTATGCCTCACCGCGCCACCTCGGCGCCAGGATAGACCCGGTGCGCAGCGAGGGCGATGCCCGCCGGGTACGCATCAAGGGGCCGTCGGTGAAAGTCGGCCTGGACGACGACGGGCAACCGACGATGGCGCTGCGCAAGTGGGCCGACAAGCAAGGGGTGTCGCTCGAGGCACTGACCCGCGAGGGCGAAAGCAAGAACGAGGCCTTTCACGCGGTGCGCGAGGAAGCCGGCGAAAAGCTGGCCGAGGTGATCGAAACCGCGGTCGCCGCCGCCGTTGCGGCCCTGCCGGTGCCCAAGATGATGCAGTACCAGCTGGCCGATGGCGCGACGACCGTGAGCTTCGTGCGCCCCGCCCACCGGCTGGTCGCGTTGCACGGCGCCCAGGTGTTGCCGCTCACCGTGCTGGGCCTGCCCGCCGACCGGATCACCGGCGGGCACAGGTTCCATGCCGCAACGCCGGTGACCGTGCCCGATGCCGACGGCTATGTCGACGCGCTGATGCAGGCCAATGTCATCGTGGACTTCGAGGCCCACCGCGAGCGCATCGATGAACAGTTGCGCCGCGAAGCCGCCGCGCTCGGGCTGACGCTGGGCGATGAAGCCGACTACGCGGCCCTGCTCGAGGAGGTCACCGCGCTGGTCGAATGGCCGGCCGTGTACGTCGGTCGTTTCGAGGCCGACTACCTGGCCGTGCCGCCCGAGTGCCTGATCCTCACGATGCGCACGAACCAGAAGTACTTCCCGTTGTTCGCTTCCGATGGCGCGCTGTCGAACCACTTCCTGATCTGCTCGAACATGCGCATCGACGATCCGTCGCAGATCATCGATGGCAATGAGCGCGTGATCCGCCCGCGGCTGGCCGATGCCCGGTTCTTTTTCGAGCAGGACCGCCGCCGCACGCTCGACTCCCGGCTGCCACAACTGGCGTCGGTGGTCTATCACGCCAAGCTGGGTACGCAGGCCGAACGCAGCGAGCGGGTCGCCACGCTGGCTGTGGCGATCGCGTCGATGCTCGGCCACGACGGCGCGGCCACCGCGCGCATCGAACGCGCCGCCCGCCTGGCCAAGACCGATCTGCTGACCGGCATGGTCGGCGAGTTCCCCGAATTGCAGGGGATCATGGGCACCTACTACGCGCGCCACGACGGCGAACCGGACGACGTCGCCCTGGCGCTGGCCGAGCAATACCGGCCGCGCTTCGCCGGCGACGCACTGCCCACGACCACGACCGGCCTGGTGCTGGCGCTGGCCGACAAGCTCGAAACGCTGGCCGGCCTGTTCTCGATCGGCCAGCTGCCGACCGGCGATCGCGACCCGTTCGCGCTGCGCCGCCACGCACTGGGCATCCTGCGCATGTTGATCGAACAGTCACTGCCGCTATCGTTGCCGGCACTGCTCGAGGCCGCCGCCAGGCCGTTCGCCGGCGGGGAACAGGCGCTGGAGAAGCTGCGCGACTTCCTCTACGAACGCCTGGTCGGCTACCTGCGCGAGGCCGGGCATTCGGCCACCGTGATCGCCGCGGTGCTCGCGCTGCGCCCCGAGCAGCTCGATCTGGTCCCGCCGCGGCTGCAGGCGGTGGCGGCCTTTGCCGAACTGCCCGACGCGCAGGCGCTGGCGGCCGCCAACAAGCGCATCGAAGCAACCTGCTGCGCAAGGCCGAGGACGCGGTATCGGGCCAGCCCGATGCCGCGCTGTACGAATCGGCCACCGGCGCCAACTGGCCGACACGCTGGCGCGCGTCGGCCCGCAGGTCGACACCGCGATGTCGACCCGGGCCTATGGTCAGGCGATGAGTGTGCTGGCCGCCATGCGCGGCGCGGTCGACGAGTATTTCGAGCAGGTGATGGTGATGGCCGACGATCCGGCCGTACGCCGCAACCGGCTGCAGATGCTCGCGCAACTGCATCATCAGATGAACCGGGTCGCAGACATCTCGAGGCTCGCCACTTGAAGCTGCTGATCCTCGATCGCGACGGGGTCATCAACCATGACTCCGCTGCCTACATCAAGTCGCCGGATGAATGGCGCCCGCTGCCCGATTCGCTCCAGGCCATCGCCCGGTTCTCCGAACGCCGGCTGGCGCGTCGTCGTGGTGACGAACCAGTCGGGGGTCAGGCGCAACCTGTTGCGACCTGAACACACGCTCAACGCGATCCACGCCAAGATGCATGCGGCGGTCCAGGCCGCGGGCGGGCGGATAGACGCGGTCTTTTTCTGCCCGCATGCCGAACTGGCCGGATGCGAGTGCCGCAAGCCCAAACCGGGGATGGTCCTCGAATGCCTGTCGCGCACCGGCACGGCACCGGGCGATGCGCTGCTGGTCGGCGATTCGCTTCGTGACCTGCAGGCCGGTCACGCGGCCGGCGTGCGGACCATCCTGGTGCTCACCGGCAATGGCCAGAAAACCCTGCAGAACGAGGACCTGCCGCCCGGGTCCACGGTGCGCCTGAACCTGGCCGCGGTGGCGGCCGAGTTGCTGCCATGAGCGATACCGACCGCCCGCGGCGGCAATCGCGCAAGGCGCCGCCCGGTGCGACAGTGGTGGGCGCGCTGCGCTCGGGCCTTTACCTGTTGTTCCAGTTCGGTACCGTCGTGCCCTGGGCGTTTCTGTGCGTGTTGTGCGCGCCGTTGCCGCTGTCGTGGCGCTACAAGGTGACGATGGGCTGGCCCATGAATGTCTGGGCCGCGCGCGTGATCCTGGGCATCCGCCACCAGGTGATCGGCGCTGAAAACCTGCCCGATGGTCCGGCGATATTGCTGTCCAAGCACCAGAGCACCTGGGAAACCCTTTTCTATCCCAGCTACATGCCCCGCGAACTCTGCTACGTGTTCAAGCGCGAGTTGCTGTACCTGCCGTTCTTTGGCTGGGGAATCCGGCCTGCTCGACATGATCCACATCGATCGCAAGCGTGGCCAGAACGCATTCGAGCAAAGTGGTCCGCCAGGGCGAGAAGCTCGCCAAGGGCGTGGATCATCATGTTTCCCGAGGGCGCATTCCCGTGGGGCGCAAGGGCAACTACAAGTCGGGTGGCGCACGCCTCGCGGCAAGAACAGGTTCGCCGATCGTGCCAATTGCCGTAAACTCTGGCGAATTCTGGCCCAAGAAAGCCTTCCTCAAGACCCCCGGACTCATCACAGTGTCAATCGGGCCGTGCATCGACGCCGTCGATCGACAGCCCGACGAATTGATCACCGAAGTCGAGACCTGGATTGAAAACGAGATGCGGCGCATCAGCCCGCACGCCTATGCGACTGATTCATCCGATATTTCCAGCAAGCCCCGATTCCTGTCGTCCGATACCTGCCCCGCCCGTGCCAACGCCTCGGGCCGCTCGCAAGCCGGCGGCTTCCGGTCGCGCCCAGGGATTGCTGTCCGCCGTGCAACTGATGCTGCCGTTGTTCGGCCGCCCCGGTGCGCCATTGCCACGCCCGGCGCCCGTGCCCGTCCCGGTCAACGAGGCGCCTGTCGTCGAGGCTGGCAAGCGCCGCCAGATCCTGCTCGAACCGCAACGCATCGACTACCAGCTGGTGCGTCGCAAGCGACGCACGATCGGCTTTTCGATCGACGACCGCGGCCTGATCGTCAGCGCCCCGCGCTGGGTGACGATAGGCGAGATCGAGCGGGCGCTG
Source organism: Burkholderiaceae bacterium (assembly GCA_041396665.1). Lineage (GTDB taxonomy): Bacteria > Pseudomonadota > Gammaproteobacteria > Burkholderiales > Burkholderiaceae_E > JAUIAI01. The sequence continues at coordinate 33,607 of JAWKYE010000034.1, read as the reverse complement.
CAAGAAAAGCGCGGCTGGATCCTGCGCAAACTCGCCGAATGGTCCGACTATGCGCAACGGCGCGAGACACTGAACACCAGTTGGGCCGATGGCAGCGAGATCCGCTACCTGGGCCAGGCCGTGCAGATCCGGTTGGTCGATGCCGGCGGCGAGATCGCGCTGCAGCAGGCGCACGAGGGGCTTCGGCTGCTCGTGCCCTTCGCGCAGGCGCGCACCGAGGCAAGCCTGCAGCCGGTGGTCGAAGGCTGGCTCAAGGCCCGCGCGCAGGCGGTCTTCGACGAACGGATCACGCTTTACGCGGCGCGCCTGGGTCGGGCGCCACGCCAGTGGCGGCTGTCCAATGCCCGCACGCTGTGGGGCAGTTGCACCGCCGACCAGGTGATCCGCCTGAACTGGCGCCTGGTCAACCTGCCGGTGCCGCTGATCGACTACGTCGTCGCCCACGAGCGCTGGCCCACCTGTGCCAGATGAACCACAACCCGGCGTTCTGGGACACCGTCGGCTCGATCCTGCCCGACTACCACCAAGCCCGCGCGACATTAAAGGCAATGCCGGAACATTTGTCGGTTTAGTGTTGGCCCCCACGCTCCCTTCGGTCGCTCGGCAAGCCGTCCAGTGCCGGCCTTGCAAGGCCGGCCCGCTTCGGCAGCGCCAGGCCAGTGCCCGGCGAAACCCTGCCTGCGCCCCCGGGGCGGCCCGGACAGGGAGACCCTGATCCGGGGTCGGGTTAATCCGCTCGCTTCGGTCGCCCGGCGGGCCGTCCGGTGCCGGGGAAGGCTAGTATCGGGGTTCGAATCGTCACTGACAGGAGGGCCTGGAAATGACCCGCGACACGCCCTCATCGAACAAGCCGCTCATAAACGTGGAGCGCCGACCTGGCCGGCGCCATTGCCAGGCGGATCACCAGCCTGCAGGCGGTCGGCGGCGATGCCGCGGACCAGCAGGTCAGCGGCGCCGGCGCGGTGAATGAGCGATCTGGCCGAGCAGGCGCTCGAGCAGGCCCGTGCACAAGACAAGGCGCTGGCCGCCGGCCCGGCCGGTCGGCTCACTGCACGGTGTGCCCGGTGACGATCAGGTCAACGTCTGCGATCAGCGCGGCCGGGCGACGACCAGCAGGGTGACGCCGCGTTTCGCGACGTGATCGCGCCCGACGACGCGCCGCTGGTACGCAACCTGCAGCGGGCCGGTGCCGGTGGTCATCGGGCGCACCAATACGCCCGGTTCTCTTTCGCGGCACCACCGATAACGAGTTGTACGGCCGCACGCTGAACCCCTGGAATGGCTGGGCCAGCTCGGGCCCGGATCGTCCGGGAGGCGCCTCGAGCGCCGTGATGGCCGGCATGGGCGCGCTGGCCCATGGCAAGCTGACATCGCCAGCTCGTTGCGCTATCCGGCGAGCGCCACCGGTGCCTGCACGGTCAAGCCCGGCCTGGGCCGGGTGCCGGCCTACAACCCGTCGGCAACGGCCGAGCGCGGCCTGCTGGCCCAGTTGATGTCGGTGCAGGGCGTGATCGCCCGCGAGATCCGCGACGTGCGCCTGGCGATGGGCGCTGGTGCACTACGACGCGCACGACCCTGGATGGTGCCGATGCCTTCCCCGGCCCTGCCGACCCTGCCAGGCCGCGGGTGGCCTTCACCCGCAACATGCTGGGGTTCACGCTCGACCCCAGGGTCGACAAGGCGCTGCTGACCGCGCGCGACGCTGCGCGGGCCGGCTACGAGGTCGTCGAGGCCGACCTGCCGATGTTCAAAGAGGCCTCGACCGATGCGCTGCGCGCGTTGTTCGGCGAGGTGAAGGCGCTGATGGCCGCCGATGTGCGCAAGCACGGCAGCAAGACGATCAACCAGGTGTTCGACGACTACTTCCGGGCCTTTCCGCCCTATGAGGGCAACGAATTGCTGCTGGCGATGGCGCGCCGCTCGGCCTACGTGCGGGCCTGGCAACTGTTTCTCGAGGAGTACCCGCTGGTGCTGACGCCGTTCCTGCCCGCCCCGACCTACGCCTGGGACCGCGACACCCAGGGTGCGGACGGGGTGCGCGAGGTGATGGGCCAGGCGGTCTACAGCTCGGTGATCAATTTCGTCGGTCTGCCGGCAGGCAACATCGCCGCGGACTTCAACGACGGCCTGCCGATCGGCGTGCAGCTGATCGGCAGACGCTTTCGCGAAGACCAGATCCTCGATGCCTGCGAGGCGATCGAGCAGCGGGTCAGGGTGATGGCCGAGCGCCTGTTCGCGCGCGACGCTGCAGGCTCGCTATGCCGCCGGTGCCAGCGAGCCGTCCGGTGACCGAAGCGCTGCAACATCACCTGCTCCAGCGTCAGGCCGGTCGCGGTGACCGCACCGCCGGATCGCAGCCGGTAGGCAGCCGGTTCCTGCAGCGCCGCCACCAGGTTCGCCGGGGCCTGTCCCCGCGCCAGCGCCTTGGCCATACCGATCATCAGCTGGCGAGAACCTCCCGACCCCGATGTCCGACAGCACCAGCGCCTCGCGCGCGCGCGATGCTCGATCCTGCCCTGGCTGTCCTGGATCGCGGCATCCTGCGCTCCGACAGGCCGGTGATGCCGGTGAAGTTCCCGGTCCGTTGCAGTTGCCGGTCGATCAGGTACTCGTTGGCGCGATTGCGCAGCGGCACGAAAGTGCTCGTCGACCATCGCGTGCACGCTTGCGCCCGCCGCGATAGCGCGCTCCAGTTCGGCGTCGCTGAGCGCGCGCTCCGGATTCAGGCATAGGTGTAGATCCAGCAGTTCTCATCATCGATCGGCACGAACGACTGGCCGGTGAAGGTTTCGCCGGGCATCGCCCCCGGGGCCAGCGAATGGCAGGGCAGCAGGAACTGGGCGATCCGCCAGTAGCTTTGGCCGGCATCGGCGCCGCTCGCCGGCCAGCGGCAGCATCCGGCGACGTGGTCGAGGATTTCGTAGGTGGGCGCACCGTCCTCGTTGATCACCGGGCCCGGTCGTCCTCGTACACCTCGCGGATAGAGAACCGGGCAGGTTGCGATGCACGAAGGAAAAGTGCGCGGTATCTATGCCGCCTTCGACCGCCTGCGCCCGAAGTTGCACTCCTGCAGCTTCTTGGACACGGCGCGCACCCGCAGGCCGCGCAGAATTCAAACCCGTGCATGGTCGGCGGATCGCCTGGCCCCAGGTAGGCCCAGACGATATCGCCGGCCTCGCGGACCGGGTACGAGCGCACCTTCACCGATGCCATCATCGCATCGCGCTGCCTGCCGGGCACCATGTTCGGGATGTCGACGCAGCTGCCATCGGCGGTGAACTTCCAGCCGTGGTAGACGCAGCGCAGCCCGCATTCCTCGTTGCGACCCCAGTAAAGGTCGGCGCCACGATGCGGGCAACGCGGTTCCACCAGGCCGATCTGCCCATCGGTCTGGCGAAACAGCAGCAGCGATTCGCCCAGCAGCGTGACCCTGCGCGGCGCGACATCCGCGTCACGGATCTCCTGGCCCAGGCACACGGGCAGCCAGAAGCGACGAAAAACATCGCCCATCGGCGTGTCCGGACCGGTCTGGGTGAAGATCGCGTTGTCGGCGGCGCTCAGCATGGCGGAATCCGTTGGTTTGCAGTGGATCCCAAAGGGTGCCGCAAGCCGCCGCGTTCGTCCAGTCGGGCGGGTTCGCCAGGCGCGGGCGGATTCAGCGCGGCGGCAGCCAGCGCCGTTGCTGGAACCGCTCGATCAGGCGCACGAACATCGCCTCGGTGTCGACGCAGTCCGCAAAGCCCGCCTGGCGCAGTTTGACCGTGCTCACCAGCGTGGGCAGCGCGGCCAACGAATCGCCGTAGGCGAAATTGCGATCGGCATACTGGAACGACAGCCCGACGAAGTCGCGCAGGTTCTCGGGTGACTGCAGCCCGTAGCGCTTGTGGATCGCGCTCCATTGCGCCTGGCGGCGCGGCATCTCGGCGGCCAGCGACATCGGCGCCGGCTCGCCGACCGGCATCCCGAAGGCATCGGCGATCGCCGGCCACACGGTCGCCCATTCGAAGGCCTCGCCGTTGTTGACATTGAACGTCTCGTTGCGAGCCACCTTTGAGGTGGCCACGAACGCGCACGCCCGGGCCAGCAGGTCGGCATCGACCGCCTGCACGATGCGTCGCCCGCCTCCGGGGTAGGACAGTGGTTTCCCCTCGTCCTTGAGCAGCGACGCGTAGACCCCGATCGCCGGAATCGGGTTCATCGCGCTGCCGATCGATTCGCCGAAGATCACCTGCGGTCGCAGGATCGAGAAATGCCAGGGCTGTCCGGCCTGGCACTGGCGCAGGTAGTCCTCCTGCAGCCAGTAGAAATTCTCGTGCGGATGGCGCGGCCAGCGCTCGCGGGCCGGCGCCGGCACCGACTCGATATGCACGCCGTAGGCCTTGGTGCCCTGTAGCAGCGTCACGTGCTCTAGCCCGCGGGCCGCGGGAATCAGCGGATCGAGCAGGTTGCGCAGCATCGCGTCATTGATCCGCATCTGGTCGGGATCGCGCCAGCCGGCGATCAGGTCGTCTTTTTCATAGAGCGCGGCAAAGACCACATGGGTGATGTCGTGCATCTGGCCGATGACCTGGGCGCAGCGGTCGCGGTCGGTCAGGTCCAGCGAGACGATCTGCGCGTCTTCGAGCCCCGGCGGGCGGCGCCGCGACAAACCCACGACCTGCCAGTCGGGCAGGCTGTGAAAATGCCGGATCGCGGCAAAGCCCACCAGGCCCGATGCGCCTGCCACGAGTACTTTCCTGCCTGTCATGCCCGCCACCCGTTCGTTTCCTGCGAATCAGAACAATTCCATCAGCTTCACGTGGTCGGCCAGGGGCTCGGGCGCACCATCGTAGATCTTGCGGCCGGTCTTGAAGACGGCGGCCCGATGCGCGATCGGCAGGCTGGCCTTGACATTCTGCTCGACGATGAGGATGGTGGTGCCCAGGTCGCGGTTGATCTGCACGACGCTCTGCATCACCTTTTCGACCAGGTTGGGCGCCAGGCCGATCGACGGCTCGTCGAGCAGCAAAAAGCGCGGCGCATGCATCATCGCGATGCCGATTGCCAGCATCTGCTGCTGCCCGCCCGACATCGTGCCGGCCAACTGGGCCCGGCGCTCGGCCAGGATGGGGAACATCTCGAACACCTGGTCGCGCCGCTGCGCGAGCAGCGAGCGGTCGTCTTCGACGAAACCGCCCAGGTCGAGATTGTCGGCCACCGACAGCGTGCGAAACACGCCATGGCCTTGCGGCACGAACGCAAAACCATCGAGCACGTTTTTCGCCGGGGTGCGCCCGGTGATGTCGGTCTCGCCCAGGTGGACCGTGCCGGCCTCGACCTTCATCAGGCCGAACAGCGCGCGCGCGAAGGTCGTCTTGCCGGCACCGTTGTGCCCCAGCAGCAGCATGATGCTGCGCGCCTCGACGTCGAGGTCTATCTCCTCGACCACCCGCTTGCGACCGTAACCGGCGGCCAACCCGCGAACCTTCAGGGCGACGCTCATTTGAAGTATCGCTCCGACAGTTCGGGGTCGTGCATCAGCTGCTCGGGCGTGCCCTGGGCCAGCTTGCGCCCCTCGTCGAGAAACACGACCTCGGTGCAGAGCTCGCGGATGACGTCCAGGTTGTGTTCGATGATGCACAGCGTGCGACCCGATTCGGCCAGCCGCTTGAACACCGGCATCACCTTGGCCAGGGCATTGGGCGCCAGCCCGGACAGCGGCTCGTCGAACAGCAGCGCCTCGGCGCCGGTGGCCAGCAGCCGGGCCACGACCAGCAGTTTTTCCTCGGCATACGACAGGTCGGACGCGAGGTCGGACGCGCGCTCCTCGAGCCCGACGAAGGCCAGGATGGACATTGCCTTACCCAGGTTCTCGCGCTCCTCGGCGCGCACTCGCCAGGGCCGGAAGTAGACGTTCAACAGGCGGTCACCACTTTGCCCGGGCAGTGCCACCATGACATTCTCGAGCACCGACAGGCGGGTGAACAACTTGAGGTCCTGGAACGAGCGGGCCACTCCGGCGCGCACGATCTGGTGCGGCGCCAGGCCTCGCAGCGACTTGCCACGGTAGGTCACCTGTCCCTCGTCCGAGGGCAGAAAGCCGGTCAGCAGGTTGAACGCGGTGGTCTTGCCCGCCCCGTTCGGGCCGATCAGGCCGGTGATGCGCCCGGGCTCGATGACGATGTCGAAGCCCGAGACCGCCACGATGCCGCCGAAACGCTTGGACAGGCCCTGTCCTTCGAGTGTGCCGCCGGTGGCCGGCAACGCAACCGGTGGGCGCTCGGGCGGCGCATCGATCTGCCTGGCCGACGCGGACTCGGGGAACAGCCCCTGCGGGCGCAGCCGCAGCATGACGATCAGCATCAGCCCGTAGAACATCTGGCGCAGTTTGTCGGCGATATCGGGCGCCAGGTCGACGAACTTGAGCAACTCGGGCAGCAGCGTGAGCACCAGCGCGCCGACCACCGACCCGAACAGGTTGCCGGTACCGCCCAGGATCACCATCGCGAGCAGGTAGATCGTGAGTTCGACGGTGAAGCTCTCGGCCGACACGAAGGTCACGTAGTGGGCATAGAGCGATCCGGCAACCGAGGCGAGCGCCGCGGCGATCGCGAACACCCAGAGTTTCATCGCGACCACGTTCTTGCCCATCGCCTGGGTGGCGATCTCGTCGTCGCGCATCGCCTTGAGCGCCCGCCCGAACGGCGAGGCGCCCATCCGCCAGGCCACCGCGAAGCAGACGATGGCCACGACCACCGCCAGCGGCAGGAACTTGCCCGGCGATCGAGCACCTGACCGAACATCTCGATGCGCGGAATCGCGCGGATGCCGTCGGTGCCGCCGGTGAGGCTGGTCCAGTTGAGCAACACGGTGGTGACGATCACCTGCAGCGCGAGCGTCACGATCACCAGGTAGTCACCACCGATGCGTAACGCCGGCAACGCGATCACCATGCCCAGCGCGGCCACCACCAGCATGCCGGCGATCAGCGGCAACGGAAACGGAACACCATAGGTGGCAGCCAGGATCGCGGTGACGTAGGCGCCCACCCCGAAGAACGCGGCATGCGAGAGCGCGAACAGGCCGGCGTAGCCGATGAGCAGGTTGAACGAACTGGCCAGGATGGTGTAAAGCGCCACCATTACGCCCACGTGCAACAGGTAGTCCATGCTAGCGCCCCCCGAACAGGCCGCGCGGCCGAACCAGCAGCACGAGGAACAACACGACGAAGGCGACCGTGCTCTGCCACTCGGTCGGCAGGCGCAGCATGCCGGTGCTCTCGACCAGCCCCAGCACAAGGCCACCGATGGCTGCACCGCGCAACGAGCCGACGCCGCCGACCACCACCGCCACGAAGGCCATGAACACCGCCAGGAATCCCATGTGGGCGGTCGCACCGTCCTTGATGAGGATCAGCGAGGCCGGGATCGCGGCGATTGCCGAGCCGATCGCGAACGCGATGATCGACACCTTGACCGTGTCGATGCCGATGACCCAGGCCATCTCGGCATTGTCGGTCATGGCCAGCACCGCCTTGCCCATCCGGGTCTTGGTCAGGTAGATCGCGAGCGCCGACGCCACCACCACGAAGGCCGCCACCTGCGCCAACTGGGTGCCGGTGACGACCAGCGGCCCCCAGAAATAGATGCCCGAGGGCGGCGACGGCACGACCTTGGTGTCGGTGCCGAACACCACGCCGATCGCGTTCTCGAGCACGATCAACAGGCCCAGCGACGCGATCAGGACCACCAGCGGGGGCTGGCGGTCCGCTCGAAGGGCCGGTACACGACCAGATAGGCCAGCACCCCGGCGAGCGCGCCGGTGGCCACGCCGGCGACCACCGCCAGCCACAGCGGCGCGGCCAGCGCGTCGGCCGCGAACCAGCAACCGTAGGCCGACAGCGCGTAGACCGGCCCGTAGGCGAAGTGCGTGATCCGCGTGGTCCCGAAGATCAGGCCAAAGCCCAGCGCCAGCAACGCATAGTGACTGCCGTTGACCAGGCCGTTGGCCGCCAGTTGGTAAAGGAGATCCACCTAGCCTTCCCGTCGAAGGGCCTGGCCGCTCACTTGACCTCGACGAATTTCTGGAACTTGTTCTCGCCCCCTTCGACCTTGAACAGACCGACCCGCTTCTGGGCGACGCCGTTGGGTTTGAAGGTCATCTGTCCACCGTAGACGCTGTCGAACTTGGGGTTGTCATAGATCACGGTCTTCATGACGTCGCCATTCAGGTAGTCACCGCCCTTGGCCTTTGCACGCTTGAGCACCTCGGCGATCATGTAGACACCCTCGTAGTAATTGGCGGCGTAGAAGTCGGGCTTCTTGCCGTAGCGCTTCTCGTAGCCGTCGGAAAACGCCTGGCTCCACGGCTGGTCGGCCGACGGTTGGAAGTAGTCGTTGATGAACAGATAGCCTTCGGCGAACTTGCCGGCGATCTTGGCATCGTTCTGGGTGAATTCGACACCAATGATCGGCTGCGTCATGCCGAATTCGCGGATCCGCTTGACCGCCAGCCCGGTCTCGGGCGTGAACATCCACAGGCCGATCGCGTCGGGCTTGGCCGCGCGGATCTTGGCAATCTGGGTGTCCATGTTGGTGGCCCCCTGCGGCACCGCCTCGGTCACGGCCACGGTGCCGCCCTTGTCCTTCCAGAACGGCTCGACCGCGCGCACGATGCTGTCGCCCGCGTCGTTCTTCCAGTGCAGCGCCGCGATCTTCTTGGCGCCGGTCTCGTTCAGGTGGGCGGCAGCGGCGACCCCGAGGTCGGCCGCCAGCGAGCGATTGTGGAAGATGTACTTGGACACGCCGACCAGGCTGTTGGACACGCCGCCGCCGTTGATCAGCATGATCTTGTGCTGGTCGGCCAGCGGTGCGATTGCCTGGGTGGGCGCGGAGAACGAGGTCATCACGACCTTGACGTCGCTGATCGTCACCAGGCGGTTCATCGCCGACACGGCTTCCTGGGCATTGCCGGACTTGTGGTCCTCGATCACGGCCTCGAGCGGAATGCCGTTGACCCCGCCCTTGGCATTGATCTCCTCGACGGCCTGGTTGATGCCCTGGCTCATCACGGTGCCGTAGAAACTGGCCGGACCGCTCATCGCGAGGATCGCGCCGATCTTGTAGGTCTTGGGGTCTTCGGCGCGGGCGGCGCCCGGCACCACGGTGGCGGCCACCAGCAACGCGGCAATCGACAAGGCAAGGGAACGCTTGTTCATGATGTCTCCTGTGGGATCGGACCATTGGCTGGCGGATCGGGGCGTCGCGCGATGCCGGCAGCGGCAAATGCTTTCACTGGTTGAAATTGCTTTCTAACGGTGATTCTAAGTATAAGCCAGATCACTGGCAATCCTTGCCTGGCCGAGGTAATCTGTTTCAACCACCGAAACACCAGAGACCATCGCTGATGACCGGCACGACGCTGACCACGCTGCTCGACGCGGGAGACCCGCACCGCCCCTTCGCGATCGACGCCGGCACCGCCTATAGCGCGGCCCGCTTCGAGCGCCTGGTGCAGGCCACGACCGGCTGGCTGCAGGCGCACGGAATCGGGCGCGACGACCGGGTCGCGATCTGGCTGGTCAACCGCATCGAGTGGCTGGCGCTGCTGTTCGCGCTGGAGCGCCTGGGAGCCACCGCGGTCGCGGTCAACACCCGCTATCGATCCACCGAGGTGCAATACCTGCTGGCCCGCTCGAAGGCGAAGATGCTGGTGATGCAGCCCCGTTTTCGCGGCATCGATTTCCCCACGGTACTGGCCGGGATCGACGCCACCGCGCTGGCGGCGCTCGAGCAGATCGCCGTGCTCGATGAACCACCCGATCCGCCGGCGCGGTGGCTGGGCAGACCGGTGGCTCACTTCGATGCGACCGACCGATCGGGCGAAGCCGTGCGCCCACCGATCCCCGCCCCGGTCGCCGTCGCCGACCCGGACCGGCTGCTGATCCTGTACACCACATCGGGCACGACCAGCGGGCCCAAGCTGGTCATGCACACCGGGCGAACGTTGGTCGGCCATGCGATCGATGTCGCCCACGCCCATGGCTTCGGGCAGGCCGGTGCGGCGCTGCTGGCGGCACTGCCGCTCTGTGGCACCTTCGGCCTGACCGGTGCGCTCGCCGCGATCGCCGCAAAGGCGCTGGTGGTGATGCTCGACGCGTTCGATGAGCAGACCGCGATCGAGCTGATCCGCCGCCACGCGATCACCCACCTGTACGGCGGCGACGACATGTACCGTCGCCTGCTGGAAGCGACGGGCGAACCCTTTCCCTTTGCGTCGGCACGGGTGTTCGGGTTGGCCACTTTTTCGCCTGGCGCGACCGATCTCGCGGCGCGCGGTATCGCGCGGGGCCTGCCGTTGCTGGGCCTTTACGGATCAAGCGAGGTGCAGGCGTTGTTCTCGCTGCAATCGCCCTCGCTGCCGACCGAGGCGCGCCTGGCCGGTGGCGGACGGCCGGCTTCGGCGCAGGCCGCGGTACGGATCCGCGATCTGTCGAACCGGCAGATTGCGCCGATCGGCCATAGCGGCGAGATCGAGATCTACGCGCCGTACCGCTTTACCGGCTACCTGGATGAGCCGCAGGCCACGGCGAACGCCATCGATGCAGACGGTTTCTTTCGTACCGGCGACGTTGGCCATCTGCGCGACGACGGCTCGTTCGTCTACGAAACGCGGCTGGGCGACGTTCAGGCTTGGCGGGTTTCTCGTCAATCCGGCCGAGATCGAGCAGACGATCAAGACCCTGGACGGCGTGGCCGACGTGGGGGTCGTGGCCGCGGACATTGCCGGCGTCACGCGTGCGGTGGCCTTCGTCGTGCCGGCCGCAGGCAGCGAACCGGACGCGGCCGCGTTGCCGGATGCCACCCGCCAGCGGGTCGCCGCCTTCAAGGTGCCGGCCCGTCTCTGGTTCATCGACGCGCTGCCCACGACCCTCAGTGCCAATGGCACCAAGGTGCAGCGCGCCAGACTGCGTGAGCTCGCGGCGCAAGCGCTGCGAACGCCATGACCGCCGAGCGCACCTCGTCGGTCCAGAAGGCCTGCCGGATCCTGAGCGTGATGTCGGATGCCCGCCACCTGCGGCTCACCGACATCGCGCTGGCCTCGGGCAGGACAAGGCCACGACGCTGCGCCTGCTCGAGGTGCTGGCGCGCGAGGGCTTCGTCGTGCGCGATCCGCTTACCAAACATTACTCGCTGGGGCCCGAACCGTTCCTGCTCGGCGCGGCGGCCGCCGCCCGGCACGATCCCCGGCCGATCGCCCGCCCCAGCCTGTTGCGACTGGCCGCCGCATTCCAGGATACGGTGATCCTGTCGGTGCCGCGCGGCCCGGAGGCGGTCTGCGTCGATCTGGAGCTGGGCCGCTTCCCGATCCGCGCCAACTACCTCGAGGTGGGCAGTCGCCGGCCGCTGGGCGCCGGCGCCGCAGCCTGGCGCTGCTGGCCTGGATGCCCGATGCCGAGATCGACATCTTCATCAACGGCAATGCCCGGATCATGCACAAGCCAGTAGCCGGGCATCACCGGGCCGGTGCTGCGCGAGCACATCGCGCGCGCGCGCGGCAACGGCTACGCGGTGATGCTCGACCTGGTCGTCGAACGCATGGGGGGCATCGCGATGCCCATCGTCGCCAGCGACGGCCGCCCCGTCGCCGCGATCGAGCCTGGCCGCGCTGACCGAACGCATCGTCGGGCGCGAGGCAGTGCTGGCCGCCGCGCTGGCCCGCGAGGTGGCGGCTTGCGAAAATTGGCGGGCAACCGTCACCGGCCACATCCGCTCAGCGCTGAGGCGCCGGTACGACGTGTCGCGCTCGCAAACCCCAGCGGCAGCGCCTGCGCGGCGACGATGCGCCGCACCTGCGCGGGCCGGGTGGCCGGGCCGCGCGCGGACACGATGATCTGCAGGCAGGCGCAGCCATAACCATAGTCGCCGTTGACCGGAACCCATTGCGCCGGCGCGAACAGGGGCCAGTCCCCTGCGCCTGGTGACCGCCCTGCACGGCGATCAACCATTCGCCGTCCCGATCGAGCAACCGGGGCATTGGCCGGCGTGGATTGACGAACCAGCCGCAACGCGACTTCCGGCTCGCCGCGCGCGCCCGTCGATGCGCGGACACGACCGCCGACAGCCCGATGGCCGCCACCGCGCCGACAAAGAGAACGCGCAGGCAACGCACCGGCAATCAGATCACGCGGCCGGCGGTCTGGATCAGTTCGATCGTAGCCGTCCGGGTCCTCGACGAACGCGATGAACGTCGTGCCGCCCTTGACCGGGCCGGGTTCGCGGGTGATCTTGCCGCCCGCCGCGCGAATCGATCGCAGGTGGCGGTCACATCGTCGACCCCCAGCGCCAGATGACCGAACGCGGTGCCCATCTCGTACTGGACACACCGTGGTTGTAGGTCAGTTCGATCTCGGCCTCGCCGGCCTTGTTGTTCCCGCCAAAGGCGACGAAGGCCAGCGAGTATTTCTGCTCCGGCTGCTCGGTGGTACGCAACACCTTCATGCCCATGACCTTGGTGTAGAACTCGATCGAGCGCTCGAGGTTGCCGACCCGCAGCATCGTAGTGAAGCATTTGCATGGATGAATCCCCTGGTTGGATTGGCCCGGAACCGTTGGCCGCAAAACCGGCTCAGCCGGCGGGCGATGCGTGAATCGATTCGATCCGCGCCGCCAGCGCATGATAGATCGCCGGCGCGATCTCCTCGGCACGCCGCTCGCCCTCGATGCCGCTGTCGGCGATCCCGCGCTCGGCCAGCCAGGGCAACAGCGTCTTGCGCAGCATCTTGCGCCGCTGGCCGAAGGCGACCGACAGCATCGCCGACAACACGGCGGTACCGGCGACGGCCGCCTGCGCGCGCACGCGCATGCGCACCACCGCCGAATCGACGCGCGGCGGCGGATCGAAGGCCTCGGGCGGCACCTCGAGCACCGATTCGCAGTCGTAGAACGCCTGTAGCAACACCCCCAGGCGCCCGTAGTCGGCGCCCCCGGTGGACACGATGCGCCGCACGACCTCGCGTTGCAGCATGAAGTGCTGGTCCAGCACCTGGTCGCGGCAGCCGACCAGGCGAACGAGCAGCGGGCTCGAGATGTTGTAGGGCAGATTGCCGACCAGCCGCATCGCCGTGCCGGGGCGCGGCAGCTATCGTCGCCCAGTCGACCTTGAGCGCGTCACCCTCGATCAATTCCAGTCGTTCGGGTGGATAGCGCCGGCGCAACCGGGCCGCCAGGTCGCGGTCGATCTCGACAGCCGTGAGCCGGGGCACCCGGTCCAGCAGGCTGGCGGTCAGGGCGCCCAGGCCGGGTCCGATCTCCACCAGATGCTGGCCGGGGCGCGGATCGACACAGTCGACGATGGCCGACAGGATGCGCGCATCGGTGAGAAAGTGCTGCCCGAACCGCTTGCGCGCCTGGTGCCCCTGCACCGGGGCCGGGCGGGTGCCGCTCACTCTTCGAGCCGGTACTCGACGTAGGTCCGGTCGCGCAGTTGGACCAGCCACTCGCGATAGGCCTCGTCGGAACGCTTCTCGCGCAGTTTCTGGCGGGCCAACTGGCGCTTGCGATCGTCGGCATTGCCGCTCTGGCGGCGCTCGAGGACCTGGATCAGGTGCAGGCCGAACGGCGAGCGCACGGGCTCGCTGACCTGGCCCGGCTCCAACGCGTTCATCGCCCGCTCGAACTCGGGCACGGTGTCGCCCGGGTAGAGCCAGCCCAACTCGCCGCCGCGACTGGCGCTGCCGTCGGCCGAATACTGGCGCGCCATCGCCTCGAAGCTCACCTGCTTGCTTTGCAAGCGTTCGCGCACCAGCTGCAACGTGCGCTCGGCCTCGGCCTCACCGCGCTCGGTATCCACGCGCAGCAGGATATGCCGCACCCGGGTCTGCGTCAGGGGCTGCCCGCCGGCAACGTCGGCGGCGCCGCCGCGCTGCTCGACCAGTTTGAGCAGGTGCAGGCCCGCGGCACTACGGATGATCTTGCTCAGGCCGCCGGGCTCCAGGCCCCGCAATCCCTCGACGAACAGGCCCGGCAGTCGGTCGGCGGTCCGCCAGCCGAGCGAGCCGCCCTGGTCCGCCTCGGGGGCTTGCGAGAGGCTGCGCGCCAGTGCCGCGAAATCCTCGCCGGCCAGCGCACGCTCGCGCACCTGTTCCATACGGGCGCTCACCTCGGCCAGCGTCTGGGCATCGGGCTCTTCGGGCAGCTTCATGAACACCTGGGCGATGTTCAGTTCGACCGCGCTGCCCTGGCTCTTGTCGGTGCTCTCGAGAAAGGCGTCGACATCGGCCTCGCTGATCTGGATCCGCGAATCGACCTCGGCCTCGCGCAGGCGGGCACGCACGATCTGGCCGCGGATGTCCTTGCGGAACGTGGCGAAGTCCATGCCGTCGGCCGCCAGCTTGTCCCGCAGTTGCGGCACCGACAGGCGGTTGTTGGCAGCCACCGTCTCGATCGCCTGATCGACCTGGGAATCGTCGATCCGGATGCCTTGCGCCGCCGCCTGCTGGGCCTGGGCGCGCTCGATGATCAGCTGCTCGAGCAGCTGCCTGCGCAGCACGTCGTCGGGGATCACCCGCCCGGGCTGCTCGCTTTGCAGCCGCGCACGGGTGCGCACGACCTCGGCATCGAGCTCGCGCATCGTGACGATCTCGTTGTTGACCACGGCGATCACCTCGGTCCACCGGCTGCACCGTGGTTTGCGCGAAGGCCGGTGCCGCGCCCAGCGCGAGCGCCGCGCAAAGCCCGGCAGTTGCGAAGGCAAAGGTCAGACGGTTACTGGTAGACACTGAACTTGTCCTGTCGATTGAGGTTGTCTCCCGGCGGCTGGAAGCCCGGGATGTTCCGCCGCAATATAGCAAACGGGTCGGTCCCGACCCGGCCAAGCCCGTTGAGTTCGAGCTGCAGGAAGAACGCGGTCGTGCGCTCGGTCGCCGCGGTGACAAAGCGCTGGACGACGAAACGGGCCTGCCAGCAGTCGGCGCTGTACTGCGCGCCGATCACGCTTTCGATCACCCCTGGCTGGGTGGTCTCGAGCACACCAAGCGAATTGATCGCCTGGTCGAGCCACGAATAGTTGATCCGGCCCAGCGCGGTCCAACGGGGGCTGAGCGGCCACTGGAACGACGTGTCGATCTGCCCCAGTTCACTGCGTTGATAGCGCACGCCGAAATTGAAGATGCGCTCTCGGTCGGGCCAGTAACGCCACGACAGGCTGAATCGCGGCACCTGGGTGTTGCCCAGGCTGATCTGCACACTGCTGTCGAAGCTGACCCCCCGACCCAGGTCGCCCGAGGCCGCCAACAGGATATCGGAGCGACGATCGGTGCGGTTGGCGACGCCGGGAAATCCAACCTGCTGGCTGTCGAAGTAAAGCCGCTGGCCGATCGCGAACCGGAACTGCTCGGCACCGGTCTCGGGCTGGATCACCCGGCTGAGCATCGCCGCGGTCAGCTGGTTGACATCGGCGATACGGTCGTTGCCCACGAACAGGTTGGGCGCGAACAGCTGCGCGAAACTGAATTCATTGACCCCGGAATCGAAGATCGGAATGCCTTCCTGGTTGCGATACGGTGTCCATGCGTAATAGAGCCGCGGCTCCAGCGTCTGGGTGATCGCCTTGCCCAGGAACGAGCTTTCGCGCTCGAAGATCAGGCCCGAATCGATCTCGAATGTCGGCAACGCGCGGTTCTGGGAGGTGTCGAAACCCGGATTGGTGTCCAGCCGGTAGGTGCTCATGTGCATGCTCAGCTTGGGCACGACGAACCAGCCCGGCTCACGTATCGGGTAGCTGACCGACGGGTTGGCCACGACTCGAAGGCCCTCGATCGCACCGGCCAGGCGCCGGGTGAAATAAGTCGCATCGACGGAGGTCGACAGGTCGAACCCGTTGACGTCGCGTATCGCGTTGGTCATGCGCAGCTGCGGCAGCCGTTGGTAGGGCGGCGCATCGCGCGCATCGAGGATGCTGCGGTACTGGGTGGCGCGCAGCAACACCTGCCAGTCGCCCAGGCTGCGGGTCAGGAACAGGTCGCGCGGCAGGTTGCGCTCGGAGGTGGCGAGGATCGAGCGGCCGTAATCGACGAAGTAGTTGTCATCGGAGATACCGTTCAGGTTCAGCCCGCCCGACCAGGCCCCCAGGCGCGTGATCTGGTGACGCAGCGTCCACTGGTAGCGATCGGTCCCGGTGAGCCGGTCGTTGGGGTTGTACTCGGCCGTGAGCACGCCGTTGTAGTCGGGTTGCAGATAGCGATAGTCGGCGCCCAGCTGCAGCCCCCGACGCGACATGATCCGCGGTTGGACCGTCAGGTCGTGGTTCGGCGCCAGGTCCAGGTAGTACGGCACCTGCAACTCGAACCCGGTGCGGTTGGTCAATGCCAGGCTGGGCGGCAGAAAGCCGCTACGCCGCTCGTCGCTGAGCGGAAACCAGAAAACCGGTAGCGTGAACAACTTCAGGCCCTTGAAGTACAGGCTGGCCTTGCGGCCCTCCCCTTCCTTTTCCTCGTTGTCCAGGCTCAGGCTCTCGGCCTTCAGAAACCAGTCCTCGTTGCCGCAGGCACAGGTCGTGTAGGTCGCGCCCTTGAGCACGGTCCTGTCCCTGCCCTCGAAGGTCACTTCGTCGGCCTCGCCGCGCCCACCGGTGGTGCGCAATTCGTAATTCGGCGACAGGAACACGCCCTCGCTGGAACCCAGGTTCAACCTGAGCTGCGGCCCGCTGAACACGGCGCCGGCCCGGCTGATCGTCACGTTGCCGGTGGCGATGACCTCTTGCTTGTCTTTGTCGTAGCGCAGCGTGTCGCTCGAGATCCGCGTGCCCCCGCGTCGCAACTGGGCACCGTCCTCGATCAGCGTGACGCCGGCCGATTCGCTGCTGACCCGCCCGCCACTGGCGAACACCGGCCGCTCGGCCTCGTCACCATCGGCCGCCGCGCCGAACTGCCGCTCGAGGCGAAGCTGCAGCGTGGGCGCCGGCTGCGCGAGGCTCGAAACGGATGCCGTCAGGCCGATCAGGAACAAGACGCTCCCGAGCGGCTTGGTCAGTTTTCGCATCTGGCTGGCAGGATCGGCACCGTCGGTCTGGCTCGTTTTGGAATGACTGACGCAGGGCGCGCCGAGGTGTTCTGAGGGCGGGACGACCGTGTCCGGGCTCTGCCACGGGCACGGGCCGCAGATCGTATTATAGAAAGAGGAGCCCGAATGACCGAATCCGACCCTCGAATCACTCTGTTACGACTGTGGCTGCAACAGGCCGATCCCCGGCGACTGCTCGATCCGGACACGTTGCGAATGGCGTCCAGCGACGCCAGTTTCCGGCGTTACCTGCGCATCGACGCCGCCGACGGCTCGGGCCTGACCCGCATCATCATGGATGCGCCGCCCCCCGCCGAGGACTGCCGCCCGTTCGTCGCGATCGCCCGGTTGCTCGCCGATGGCGGGGTCTCGGTGCCCCAGGTGCTGGCCAGCGACCTGGACCAGGGCTTTCTGCTGCTCAGCGACCTCGGCCGGCGCACGCTGCTGACGCACCTGGGCGAGCAGCCGCAGGCCGCCGATGCACTCTACCGGCGGGCACTGCGTGAACTGGTGCAGATCCAGCGCATCAACCCCGGCACCGCCCAGGCAGCCCAGGCGCTGGCGCCGTACGATAGGCAACGGCTCGATACCGAGTTGCGCCTGTTCGATCACTGGTACCTGGGCGTGCACCGCGGGCACGCGCTGGGCGATGCCGACCGCCTGGTCATCGCCGACGCCTACCGGCTGCTTTGCGAGCGGGCGCTGGCCCAGCCGCAGGTGCTGGTGCACCGCGACTACCATTCGCGCAACCTGATGGTGCGCGACGACGGCAGTTGGGCGTGCTCGACTTCCAGGATGCCGTGGTCGGGCCGATCACCTATGACCTGGTCTCGCTGCTGCGCGACGCCTACGTGGTCTGGCCCGAGGCGCAGTCGCTCGACTGGGCGATCCGCTACTGGGAGGCCGCGCGCGCCGCCGGCCTGCCGGTTGCGGCCGATTTCGGCGAGTTTTTCATCGATTTCGAGTACATGGGCATCCAGCGCCACCTGAAGGTGCTGGGGATCTTCGCCAGGCTCTGGCACCGCGACGGCAAGCAGGCCTACCTGGCCGATATGCCGCGTGTCATGCAATACCTGCGCCAGGCGCTGCAACGCTACCAGCCGTTCCAGCGATTCGAGCAGATGCTGGCCCGCCTCGAGGGCGAAGCGCCGGTCGTCGGCTACACGTTCTGATGCGCGAAACCGGTCATCCCCTCCCCACACCCGCCCCGGTCCGGGCGATGATCCTTGCGGCCGGCCGCGGCGAGCGGATGCGGCCGCTGACCGATAGTCAGCCCAAGCCGCTGCTGCGCGCCGGTGGACGAGCGCTGATCGAGTGGACGATCCTTGCGCTGCGCGAGGCCGGCATTCGCGACCTGGTGATCAACCATGCGCACCTGGGCGATCAGATCGTGCACGCGCTGGGTGACGGCGCTGACCTGGGGGTGAGTGTTCGCTACAGCGCAGAGGTGCAGGCATTGGAGACCGCCGGAGGCATTGCCAATGCGCTGCCGCTGCTGGGCGATGGCCCGTTCATCATCACCAATGGCGATGTGTTCACCCGCTTCGATTACCGGCAACTGGTTGCGCTCGCCGCGCGACTGGCCGCCGGCGACCTGGGCGCCTGCGTGATGGTGCCCAATCCGCCCCATGTTCCCAATGGCGACTTCGCGGTGCACGATGGGCGCCTGCTGCCCGACGCAGCGCAACGGCTGACCTATTCGGGAATAGGTCTGTACCGCGCCGAACTGTTTGCCCCGGTGCCGCCCGGCACGCGGGCCGCGCTTGGTCCGCTGCTGCGCACCGCGGCCGCGGCCGGTCGCCTGGCTGCGCTACGATTCGACGGACCCTGGCACGACATCGGCACCCCCGAAAGACTGCACGAACTCGACCTGTCCCTGCAAGGAACCCCGCCCCATGCCCCCGCCTGAATCGGCTTCATCGGCCGCTGCCGCCCGTCGCGAGCGCCTTGCCCGAACCCTGCTGGCCGGCGGTGGCGGCGTGGCGGTGCTGTTCAGCGGGGTCGAGGTCATGCGCAACCGGGACAGCGACTACCCGTTTCGCTCGGACAGCTACTTTCACTACCTGACCGGATTCCCCGAGCCAGAGGCCGCGCTGGTGCTGGTGGCCATGCCGGGCGATGTCCGCGCGCTGATCTTTTGCCGCGAGAAGAACCCGGAACGCGAAACCTGGGACGGGTTCCGATTCGGCCCGGCCGCCGCCGCCGCCCGGTTCGGGTTCGATGCCGGCCACCCGATCGGCGAACTGGACGAGGTACTGGCCCGCGAACTGGCCAACGTGCCGGCGATCCATTACCCGCTGGGCCAGAACGAGGTGCTCGATGCTCGGGTGCGTGGCTGGCTGTCCGCGGTGCGCGCGCAGGGCCGGGCGGGCGTGTCGGCGCCCGCGCTCGCCCATGACGTGCATGCGCCGCTGGACGAGATGCGCCTGGTCAAGGATGCGACCGAGATCGCGCTGATGCGCGAGGCTGCGGCCATTTCGGCCGACGCCCACTGCGTGGCGATGCGCCACACCCGGCCGGGCCAGCGCGAGTACGAGGTCGAGGCCGAGCTGCTGCGCGAGTTCCGCCGTCGCGGCTCGCCGTTTCCGGCCTACGGCAGCATCGTCGCCGGCGGCGCCAATGCCTGCGTGCTGCATTACCGGGCCAATGATGCGCTCCTGCGCGACGGCGACCTGCTGCTGATCGACGCCGGGTGCGAGCTGGGTAATTACGCGTCGGACATCACCCGTACCTACCCGGTGAACGGTCGCTTCAGCACCGCCCAGAAAACCCTTTACGAAATCGTGCTGGCCGCGCAGCGGCGGCGATCACGGCCACCAGGGCCGGCAATCACTTCAACCAGCCGCACGAGGCCGCGCTGCGCATCCTCGTGCAGGGCATGATCGACTGCAAGCTGCTGGCGGGCACCGTCGATTCGGTGATCGAGGACGGCAGCTACCGGCGCTTTTACATGCACCGTACCAGCCATTGGCTGGGCATGGATGTCCACGACTGCGGCGGCTACCGCGAACCCGGTGCACAGACAGCGAAGGGCGCCGAGCCGCCGTGGCGCACATTGCGCCCGGGCATGATCCTGACGATCGAACCAGGCCTTTACGTGCGCGCGGCCGACGATGTGCCCGAGACGTTTCACGATATCGGCATCCGCATCGAGGATGACGCGCTGGTGACCGAATCCGGCTGTGAGATCCTCACCGACGCGGTACCCAAGAACGCGGCCGACATCGAAGCGCTGATGCGATCGTGAACGCGCGCGCCCAGCCGCTGCCCCAGCCGCTCGATGCACCGCTGTCCGGCGTGGACATCCATGGCCGCGGCCCGGTCAGCCTGGCGCTGGCGCTGTTCCTGCACCGGCAGGGCCTGCCCGGCGATGCGATCGGCCTGACCATCCACGACGCCGCGCTGCCCGCGGCGCTGGCCAACCGGTCGATCGCGTTGTCCGATGGCTCGTGGCAGTTGCTTGGCCGCATCTGCGAGCTGCCGGCCGCCGGCTTGATCAGGACGGTCGACATCGCGATCGCCGGGCATGGCCTGCACGCCAGTCTGGACGAGCGCGATGCCGCCGGTCGGCCGCTCGGCCATGTGGTGCGTTACGGCGACCTGCTGCAATGCCTGCGTGAGGCCGCCGACCGCCTCTCGCTAGGCAAGCCCGCCAACGCGGCGCCGATCGGCACGATCGGCCGCCTGCAGGTGGATGCCGAAGGGCATTCGGAGCGCGGCGAGACCCGCGACTTCGATCAAAGCGCGCTGCTGGCCGAACTGGTGCCGGTGCCGGTGGCCAACGAGCGGCGGTTGCTGCCCGGTCCCGGCTGCGCCTGCGAGCACTTCAAGCCGTCGGGGCCGATCGCGTTGCTGCCGCTGGCGCAGGCCCCGGCGGTCAGCCTCGTCTGGTGCGACCGTCCGGCCCGTATCGAGGCGCTCGCGGCGCTCGACGACGGCGCGCTTGGCGATGCGCTGCAATCGGCGCTGGGGCCCGCCTACCGGCGCTTCGAACCGCGAGGCCGGCGCCATGTCGCCCCGCTGGCCCGCCGGCGCAGCGCGATCGTCGCCGGCCATGACCGGGTGGCAATCGGCAACGCGGCGCAGAGCCTGCACCCGGTGGCCGGCCAGGGCCTGAACCTGGGCCTGCGCGATGCCTTCGTGCTGGCCGCCGTCGTCGGCGACGGCCTGGCCGCCCGTTGGCCGGTGGCGCGATGCGTTCAGGTGCAGGCCGCGCGGCGGCGGCGCGACGTTGCGCGCACGATCATGCTCACCGACCGGCTCGCGACCTTGGGCGATCTGCTGCTCGGGGGCCCGCCCGGTCTGGGTGCACCGGCGGCGGCGGCGCTGGCTTTGCTCGAGATGGCCACGCCGCTGCGGCGCCTGGCGACCCGCCAGTTCGTGTTTGGCCGGCGTTGATCGAAAGCCGGCCGGATCTGCCGAATCTAAAATAATCGCAAACAATCGCCTGGTTCGGCACCGGTATTCGCTTTGCCGTCTTTGAAGCGCGCGCCAAAGCGATTAGAATCGATCCCCCGCCAACGGAAAGAAGCAGCCCTCGAACAAATGGCTGCCCAAGCTGACCGAGCGCAACGATTGCACCGACGCGTTTTCGTCGATCCACTCGCTTGCGTTCGACCGTTGACTGATGTTGCAGAACACCGCCAGCCGCCGCACGATGCCGGGCCGCCCCGATGCATCGCGCCGACCTGTCTGGCCATTATTGTCGAGTCCCTGGCCACGGAACTTAAGGTCTTGCATGAAGATCGGCTTGTTTGTCCCTGCGAATCGCGTGTTCGTCGCCCCGATGGCCGGGGTGACGGACCGCCCGTTCCGCCAGTTGTGCAAGTCACTCGGCGCGGGCTACGCGGTGTCCGAAATGGCGGCCTCCAACCCGGCGCTGTGGCACTCGGTCAAAACCAGCCGCCGGATCGATCATGACGGCGAGGCCACGCCGCGGGCGGTCCAGATCGCCGGCGGCGACCCCGCGATGATGGCCGAGGCAGCCCGCTTCAACGTCGAGCGTGGCGCGCAGGTCATCGACATCAACATGGGCTGCCCGGCTAAGAAGGTCTGCAAGGTGGCTGCCGGCTCGGCGCTGATGAGCCGGCCCGATCATGCGCTGGCGATCATCGATGCGGTCGTGCGCGCGGTCGACGTGCCGGTGACGCTGAAGATGCGCACCGGTCCCAGCCCGGACGAGCGAAATGCCGTCGAACTGGCCCGCGATGCCGAGCGTGCCGGCGTGCAGATGCTGACCGTGCATGGCCGCACGCGTGCCTGTGGCTTTCGCGGGCACGCCGAGTACGACACGATCGCCCGGGTCAGGCAGGCGGTCGGCATCCCGGTCGTGGCCAATGGCGACATCGACAGCCCCGAGAAGGCCGCCCGGGTCCTGGCCCATACCGGTGCCGACGCCGTGATGGTCGGACGCGCCGCCCAGGGCAACCCGTGGATCTTTCGCGAGATCGCCCATTACCTGGCGCACGGCGAACACCTGGCGCCGCCCAGCCTGGCCGAGATGCATTGCGTGCTGCGCCGGCACCTGCTCGATCATTACGCGTTTCACGGCGAGTACACCGGCGTGCGCACCGCACGCAAACACGTGGGCTGGTATGTGCAGGCGATTGCGCCGATGTCCGAACACCTGCCCGGCTTTTACGAGATCGAGGAGGCAGGCGAACAGCTTGACTATCTCGACAAACTGTTCGTCGACGTCGCAGCGAACGATGACGGCGTAACGATAAGAACCCAGAGGAGAATTGCCGCATGAGCAAAGCCGCCAACTTGGACGAAGTAGTGACCCGCAGCATCGAGCGCTACCTGAAGGACCTCGAGGGAATGTCGCCCCAGCCGATCTACGACATGGTGATCGACGCGGTCGAGCGACCGATGCTCGAGGTCGTGATGCGCCATGCCGAGCACAACCAGGTGCGCGCCAGCGAGATGCTGGGCATCAACCGCAACACGCTGCGCAAGAAACTACAACACCACGGCATCCAGCGGCTGGCCCGCCCCTGAGCCCGGCCTGCGACCTGTCCTGACAGACTTTCATCCCTATCTCTTTTCGGAGGCGGCGTGCAACGTGCCCTTCTCAGCGTGTCGGACAAGACCGGCATCATCGAACTCGGCCGCGCGCTGGCCGACCTTGGCGTGCAGATCCTGTCGACCGGGGGCACCGCGCAACTGCTGCGTGACCACGGCATCGCGGTCACCGAGGTGGCCGAGCACACCGGCTTTCCGGAAATGCTCGATGGCCGTGTCAAGACCCTGCACCCGACGATCCACGGCGGCCTGCTGGCCAGGCGCGACCTGGCCACGCACACCGACGCGCTGGCCGAGCACGGCATCGGCATGATCGACCTGCTGGTCGTCAACCTCTACCCGTTCGAGCAGACAGTGGCCAAGCCGGGCTGCTCGCTGGAAGACGCGATCGAGAACATCGACATCGGCGGGCCGGCGATGGTCCGCTCGGCGGCCAAGAACTGGCGCGGTGTCGGGGTGCTGACCGACCCCTCGCAATACGACGACGTGATCGCCCAACTGCGCGACCTGGGCCAGTTGTCCGATGCCACGCGCTTTGCGCTGGCCGTGGCCGCGTTCGGCCGCATCGCCGACTACGACGCGGCGATCAGCGAGTACCTGGGCGCGCTGACCCTGTCGGCGCAGGGCCTGCCGGACGGCGGCCATGCGGCATTCGGTCAGCGCAGCCACGGACGCTTCGAGAAGCTGATGGATCTGCGTTACGGCGAAAACCCACACCAGCAGGCCGCCTACTACCGCGACCTGCACCCGGCGCCCGGCTCTATCGTCACCGGGGTCTCGCTGCAGGGCAAGGAACTGTCGTACAACAACATCGCCGACGGCGATGCCGCGTGGGAATGCGTCAAGCAGTTCACGGCTCCCGCCTGCGTGATCGTCAAGCACGCCAACCCCTGTGGGGTCGCGGTGGCCGAGAATCCGTTGGCGGCCTACCAACGTGCGTTCGCCACCGATCCGACCTCGGCATTCGGCGGCATCATCGCGTTCAACCGGCCGCTGGACGGGCCGACTGCCAAGGCGGTCAGCGGCCAGTTCGTCGAAGTGTTGATGGCCCCGGCCTTCGATGCCGCCGCGCGCGAGGTGTTCGCCGGCAAGGCCAACGTGCGGCTGCTGCAGATCTCGCTGGACAAGGTCGATCCGCACGGCGACACGGCCTGGGCCCGCGGGCAGAACGCCCGGGACATCAAACGCGTCGGCTCCGGGCTGCTGATCCAGACCGCGGACAACCACCGGCTGGCAGCGTCCGAGTTGCGCGTGGTGACCCGTCGTCAACCTGAGCCGGCGCAACTGGATGACCTGCTGTTCGCCTGGCAGGTCGCGCAATTCGTCAAGAGCAACGCCATCGTGTTCTGCCGCGACCAGCGCACGGTCGGCGTCGGTGCCGGCCAGATGAGCCGGCTCGACTCGGCGCGGATCGCCGCGATCAAGGCCCAGGCCGCCGATCTCACGCTGCAGGGTTCGGTCGTGGCCTCCGATGCGTTCTTCCCTTTTCGCGACGGCCTCGACGTGGTGATCGACGCGGGTGCCATCGCCGTGATCCAGCCCGGCGGCTCGATGCGCGACCAGGAGGTGATCGCCGCCGCCGACGAGCGCGACATCGCGATGGTCTTCACGGGAGTCAGGCATTTCCGCCACTAGGGTGATTGACCCCCACGGTCGGCGCTGCGCGCCTCCCTGCCGCCCATGGGGGCTGCCGGGTCCGGCGATGCTTGCCGATAGGAGGCTCGACGGGCGATGAGCGTCGTGGCACCCCACCGGATCCTGGGCATCGACCCCGGACTGCGTCGCACCGGGTTCGGGCTGATCGACGTGCGCGGGGCGGCGCTGACCTACGTGGCGAGCGGCGTGATCAAGTCCGGCGAAGGGTCTTTGCCCGAGCGGCTGGGCATCATTCACCGCGGCATCACCGAGGTGATCGCCCAGTACCAGCCACAGATCGCGGCCGTCGAGATCGTCTTTGTCAACGTCAACCCGCAGTCGACGCTGCTGCTGGGCCAGGCGCGGGGCGCGGCCATTGCCGCGCTCGTCGGCAACGGCCTGGCCGTGCATGAGTACACGGCGCTGCAGCTGAAAAAAGCGGTCACCGGCCACGGCCATGCCGACAAAAAGCAGATCCAGGCAATGATCCGGCACCTGCTGACCCTGCCCGCCGCGCCGTCGTCCGACGCGGCCGACGCGCTCGCCTGCGCGATCTGCCACACGCACGGCAGCGTGATGACCGGCCAGGTGCGACGCCGCAGCGCCGGGCGCAACCTGCGGCTTCGTGCCGGACGGCTGGTGTAGACGGCTGGTGTAAGCTAGCAGCCCGTCGAACTACCGCAGCCCGCCATGATCGGTCGCCTCAGTGGCACCTTGCTGGAGAAGCGCCCGCCGGCCCTGCTGCTGGATGTGGCCGGTGTCGGCTACGAGGTCGACGTGCCGATGAGCACCTTGTACGACCTGCCGGGCATCGGGCAGCCGGTGACCCTGCTCACCCACCTGGTGGTGCGCGAAGACGCGCAGCTGCTCTACGGCTTCCTGACGGCCGCCGAGCGCGCCGGTTTTCGCCAGCTGATCCGTATCTCGGGGGTCGGCCCGCGCATCGCGTTGGCCATCCTCTCGGGGCTGTCGGTCGACGAGCTGGCCGCGGCGGTGGCCGACAAGGACAGTGCCCGGCTCACCCGGGTGCCGGGCATCGGCAAAAAGACCGCCGAGCGCCTGGTGCTCGAATTGCAGGGCAAACTCGACACCCCGGCCGGCGCGCGAGCGCAAAGCCCGGCTGCCGACCCCGGGTCCGACATCCTGCATGCGCTGCTGGCGCTGGGCTATGCCGAGCGCGAGGCGCGCAATGCGGCACGCGAACTGCCCGCCGGCACCGGCGTGGCCGACGGCATCCGGCTGGCGCTCAAGCAACTGGCGCGCTGACCGATGGCGATCGAACACGACCGGCTGATCGATGCCACGACCCGCTCGCCGAACGAAGAGCAGGTCGAGCGCGCGCTGCGCCCGCGCACGCTGGCCGACTACACCGGCCAGCACAAGATCCGCGAGCAACTCGAGATCTTCATCCAGGCCGCCCGTCAGCGCGCGGACGCGCTCGATCACGTGCTGTTGTTCGGCCCGCCCGGGCTGGGCAAGACGACGCTGGCACACATCATCGCCGCCGAGATGGGGGTCAACCTCAAGCAGACCTCCGGCCCGGTGCTGGAAAAACCGGGCGACCTCGCGGCGATGCTCACCAACCTGGAGCGCCACGACGTCTTGTTCATCGACGAAATCCACCACCTGTCGCCGGTGGTCGAGGAAATCCTCTACCCGGCCCTCGAGGATTACCAGATCGACATCATGATCGGCGACGGGCCGGCCGCGCGCTCGATCAAGCTCGAATTGCAGCCGTTCACGCTGATCGGCGCGACGACGCGGGCGGGCATGCTCACCAATCCGCTGCGCGACCGTTTCGGCATCGTGTCCCGGCTCGAGTTCTATGATGCCCAGGACCTGGCCAGGATCGTCACGCGCTCGGGCCTGCTGCTCAAGGCGCCGCTGCAGCCGGACGCCGCCCTCGAGATCGCCCACCGCTCGCGCGGCACGCCGCGCATCGCCAACCGGCTGCTGCGCCGGGTGCGCGACTATGCCGACGTGCGCCATGCCGGGCAGATCGACCTGGCGGCCACCCGGGCCGCACTGACCATGCTCGATGTCGATCCGGCCGGCCTGGACCTGATGGACCGCAAGCTGCTCGAGGTGATCCTGCACCGCTTCGATGGCGGTCCGGTCGGCCTGGACAACCTGGCCGCGGCGATTGGCGAGGAGCGCGACACCATCGAAGACGTCATCGAGCCCTACCTGATCCAGCAAGGCTACATCCAGCGTACGCCGCGCGGGCGGATCGCCTCACCGGCCGTCTACCGCCATTTCGGGCTGACCCCGCCGGCCCGCGACAGTGCCACCGATCAACTGTTCGGCCAGCAACCGGCCACCTGAACGGCCTCCCGATCGATGCAGGATTTTCTCCAGAAGTTGCACGCGGCGACCCCGCGCACCTGGGTCACCCAGGCGATCATCGGGCTCAACGTCGCCGCATTCGTGCTGGCCGCGCTGGCCGGGGTCGACATCATGGCGCCGAGCGCGCAGTCGCTGCTCGAGGTCGGCGGCAACTGGCTGCCCTACACCCGCGAGCAGCCCTGGCGGCTGTTCAGCGCGATGTTCCTGCACGCCGGCCTGATCCACATCGGCTTCAACATGTGGGCGCTGCGCGATATGGGCATGATCGCCGAGCGCTTCTATGGCAAGGCCCAGTTCCTGCTGATCTATGTCGTCTCCGGCCTGTTCGCCTCGCTGGCCAGCCTGTTCTTCTCGGCCGCCAACTCGGTCTCGGTCGGCGCATCGGGTGCGGTGTTCGGGGTCGCCGGGGCCATCCTGGCGGCACTGCTGACCGACAGAACAAACTGCCGCCGGCGCTCGTGATCCCGCTACGCCGCTCGATGCTGATCTTCGTCGCTTATTCGCTGTTCATGGGCTTCACCGTGTCGTTCATCGACAACTCGGCGCACATCGGCGGCCTGGTCTCGGGCTTCATTCTCGCCACCTTGCTGGCCGAGCGCTTCGACTGGGACGCGTTTCGCCGCACCGCGTGGTGGCGTGCCCTGCTCACGGTCGCGCTGTCGTTGGCCGCCGCGGGCATTGCCTGGCAGATGTTGCCGGCTGTCACACGCTGAAACCCCGCTGGTGCGCAGCGTCGTCCCGAAGGGACGGCGGGTTGGTAGAATCCCCGGGTGAAACGCATGAATCCAATCCAGGGCCAACCCTCCCGACGCCCCGATTGGCGGTGGGCCGCGGGCCGACGAATCGGCCCAGGAACGGCCGAAACCGATTTCCGATGGTCCGTGCGGGTCTACTACGAGGACACGGATGCCGGCGGTATCGTCCTAATACGCGAACTATCTGCGCTTCTTCGAACGGAGCCCGCACCGAATGGCTTCGGTCGCTGGACTTGTCCAGCAGGGCCATGGCCGAGCAGGAGGGTTGTCAGTTCGTGGTGCGCGAGGCGCAGATCGCCTACCGGGCGCCGGCCCGCCTCGATGACCAACTGATGCTGGTGCTGCGTCCGTTGCGGATCCGTTCCGCGTCCATTCAATTCCGGCAGTGGGCACTCGATGCCGACACCGGTGACCTGCGCGCGGGCCGACATCGGCATTGCCTGTGTGCGTTGCGATACCGGCCGGCCCGTCGCCCTTCCCCAACGACTTCTGAATCGAGTTGCCCGATGAACGCCGATCTGTCCATCCTGTCGTTGATTGCCGACGCCAGCCCCCTCGTCAAGGGCATCATGCTGATCCTGCTGCTGATCTCCATCATTTCCTGGACGATCATCTTTCGCAAGATCTTCGGCCTCGCGGCCGCCACCCGCACGACGGCCGCGTTCGAGGAGGACTTCTGGCGCGATCGCGACCTCGGCACCCTGTACCAGCAGGTGCGCGAGGGAGCACGCAAGTCGGGGGCCATGAGCCGCATCTTCGAATCCGGGATGGGCGAATACCTGAAGGGTCGCCAACAGAAGGACAGGCTGGACCATCCGACGATGGTCGACAGCGCCCGACGCGCGATGCGCGCGGCCAGCCAGCGCGAGCTGGACCGGCTCGAATCCAGCCTTGGTTTTCTCGCGACCGCCGGATCGGTCAGCCCCTATATCGGCCTGCTGGGCACGGTCTGGGGCATCATGAACGCGTTCCTGGGCCTGTCCAACGTCGAACAGGCCACGCTCGCCTCGGTGGCCCCGGGCATTGCCGAGGCGCTGGTCGCCACGGCGATCGGCCTGTTCGCCGCGATCCCCGCGGTCGTTGCCTACAACCGGTTCGCGAGCTCCATCGACCGGCTGGCGACCCGCTTTGACGGCTTCATGGAAGAGTTCTCGAACATCCTCCAGCGCCAGTCCCGCTGAATCGGTCGCGCAGGAGTCCCCCATGGCAGCCACCCAGTCCCGCAACGGCCGCAGGCGCCGCGTCGTCAACGAGATCAATGTCGTGCCCTATATCGACGTGATGCTCGTGCTTCTGGTGATCTTCATGGTCACCGCCCCGCTGCTCTCGCCCGGCGTGATCGACCTGCCCACGGTGGGCAGCAGCCGTGTCAAGAAGGATTTGTACGTCGAGGTGCAGATTCCCAATACCGGCAGCATGCTGCTCGTGGTCAAGAACAGCGAAGGTGCGCAGAACGAGATGCCGGTCACCGACGAGACCCTGATCCAGGGGGTGCAGTCGCTGACCGGCGCCGACGCCACGGTACCGGTCGTGATCAGCGCCGACAAGGCGGTGGTCTATGAAAAGGTCATGACCGTGATGAACCAGCTCAAGTCGGCCGGGACCAAGAAAGTCGGCCTGCTGGTCAAGAAGCCGAACTGAACCCGGGTGGATGACCCGACCGTGAACCTCCCGCCCCCCGGGCCGTGCCCATGAAGCCGGCCGCGTTGGACGCGATCCAGTTGCGACTGGAGCGGTGGTTCGCCACGAGCCGGCGCGCGATCGTCAGCTCGTTCGCGCTGTCGTTGTTTGCGCACCTGTTGCTGGCCGCGCTGCTGTTCCTCGGTGTGCGATTCAAGATCGAGGAACCCCCGCCGGTGATCGCCGAACTCTGGAGCGCCGAGGAACTGGTCGAGCAGCCCCCTCCCGATGCCGAGCCGCGGCCCGATCCCGATCCGGCCCCCGAGACCCCGGACGAACCGCCGCTCGAGCCGCCCCCGCTGCCGACCGATCCGCTCGCGCTGGCCCAGTTGGAACAGGAGATCCTGGAACGCGAGGCCGAGATCCGGCGCGAACAGCAGGAGCAGCTGCGCGAGCAGGCGCTCGAGGAAAAGCGCGAACGCGAACTGGCCCGCCGAGCAGGCGGCGAACCAGCGCCTGCGGCTGGCGAAAAAGAGGCCGACATCGCCCGCCGGCTCGAGGAACGCCGGCTGGCCGAGATCGAGGCCGCCCGACTGGCCGCGGAGAAGGCCCGCCTGGAGGCCGAGGAAGGCCAGGCTCGAGGCAGCCGAGAGAAGAGGCTGGCCTGGAAGCCCTTGAGCAGGCACGCCGCGAGGAAGAGGCCCGTCGCCTGGCCGAGGAACAGGCCAGGATAGAGGAAGCCAGGCGCAAGCTCGAGGAGGAGCAGCGACTGGCGGCCGAGCAGGCCCGCCTGGACGAGTTGGAGCGGCAGCGGCGTGAGGCCGAGGAGCGCGCACGGCGCGAGGCCGAGGAAAGGGCCAGACTGGAGGCCGAGGCCAGACGGATCGCCGCCGAGGCCGCGGCACGGGCCGAAGCGGCCCGCCTGCTGGCCGAGGAACAGGCCCGCCTGGCCGCCGAGCGCGAGCGGCTGGCCGCCGAGAAGGCCCGGCGCGAGGCCGAGGAGAAGGCCAGGCGCGAAGCCGAGGAGAAGGCGCGCCTCGAAGCCGAGGCGGCACGCCAGGCCCGCGAGGCCGAGGAGCGGCGAGCTGGAGCAGGCCCGGCGCGAACTCGAGCAGGAACGCCGCGCGGCCGCCGAGCGGGAACGGCTGGCCGAGCAGGAAAGACAGCGCCTGGCCGAGGAGAAAGAGAAAGCCGAACAGGCCCGCCTGCGGGCCGAGCAGGCCGAACGCGAGGCCGCGGCCGAAAAAGCCCGCCTTGAGGCGGCCGAGGCGAAACGCCTCGAGGAAGAGGAAAAGGCGCGCCGGGAGAAAGCGGCGCTGGAGGAACAACGCCGGGCCGAACAGGCGGCCCAGGCCAGGAAGGCGGGCCGAGGCCGCCGAGGCGAAAAAGCGTGAAGAGCAGGCGCGTCGCGACGCGGCCGACCGCAAACTGGCCGAAGTCGCCAAGAAGGCGCGCGAGGAAGCGGCCGCCGCAGCCGCCCGCAAGCGCGAGGCCGAGGAACAGAAAAAGCGTGATGCCGCCGAAGGCGCCCGCCGCCGGGCCGAGGCCCGCGAAGCCGAGGAGCGCCGCCAGGCCGAGGTGGCCCGCCTGGTGGCCCAGGCATCGGGCAGCTCGTCCAGGGGCTCGACCAGCGGCGGGGCCGGCGGACAGGCGTCCGAAGGGCGGCGGCAGCGCTCGCGCGGCACCGTTGGCGGCAGTGGCCGCGGCGATGCCAACTACAAGGCCAAAGCCCAGGCGCGATGATCCGCCAGCAGACGATCTATCGGGTGCCCAGTGACCTGCGGGGCAATCCAAAGGCCGTGTTCCGGGTCGAGCTCGATCCGGGCAGCGGGCGCATCCGCTCGGTCCGGCTGATCAAGTCCAGCGGTGTCCCCTCGTGGGACGATGCCGCCGGGCGCGGCATCGAGCGGGTGCGCACCTTCCCGTGCGACACCAGCGGCACGTGCCCGAGCGTCATCGAGATTTCCAGGGGGCCTAGGGATGATTGATGGTTGGCCCCCACGGTCGGCGCTGCGCGCCTCCCTCGGCAAGCCGCCAGTGCCGGCCTGGCAGGGCCGGCCCGTTCCGGCAGCGCCGGGCAGTGCCCGGCGAAACCCTGCCTCCACCCCCACGGGGGCTGCTCGGGCCGAGGACGGCTTGGGGCGGAGACGGGGTTTCGCGGCGCATGCGCCGCACCGCCGCAGCCGGTCCGCCTTGCAAGGCGGATCGTGGGGACGGGCCCGGCGCCCGCCCTCGGCCCGAGCGGCATCGCGCTTCTCGGCTTGCGGCTTGTCTCGAAGTTCGCTGGGCTAGCCGTGCATTGCCGGTGATCGCTGGTGGATTGGATTGCCGGGCAGGCTTGGCGGCGGCGTCAAGGGGGCTGTCCGATATAATCCACGCACTGATGTTTGGACTGAACAGGAATACGCTTTGCCAATGATCAACTGGTCACGCCTGGCCCGGGTGTTTTGCGTCTCGCTTGCCCCCCTGCTTCTGCTGCCCGCGTCGGTGCAGGCCCAGATGACCCTCGACGTTTCCGGCGTCGGCGCCAGCCAGTACCCGATATCGGTGGCCAGCTTCAAGCTGCAAGGCAGCGTGCCGATCGACGTCACCGCCGTGGTGCGCGATGACCTGGAGCGCACCGGCATCTTCCGCCTGGTCGATGCGCGTCAGCAGCTGTCCGATGTCGACACCATCGATTTTGCCGCGCTGCGCAGCAAGGGGGCAGATGCCGTGGTCGGCGGCGCCATCGTGCGCCGTCCTGACGGACGGTTCGATATCCGCTACCGGCTGACCGACGCGGTCCGTCAATCGAGCCTCGGGGGCGAGTCGATTCTCGCCTCGGAAGACGACCTGCGATATGCCGGTCACCGGATCGCCGACTTCATCTACGAAAAGCTCACCGGCGAAAAGGGCGTGTTCACCACCCGCATCGCCTTCGTCACCAAGCAGGCCAGCCTGTACCGGCTCAACATCTCCGACTGGGACGGCCAGAACATCCAGACCTCGCTGACCTCGCCCGAGCCGATCATCTCGCCGGCCTGGTCGCCCGATGGCAAGCGCCTGGCCTACGTGTCGTTCGAGTCGCGCAAGCCTGTCGTCTACGTCCACACGCTGCAAACCGGTGCCCGGCTGGCGGTCGCCAACTTCCGGGGCAGCAACAGTGCGCCCGCATGGTCGCCGGACAGCCAGTCGCTGGCGGTGGCGCTGACCCGCGACGGCATCTCGCAGATCTACCTGGTCAGCGCCGATGGCAGCACGTCGCCCAAGCGCCTGGTCAGTTCGAGCGGCATCGACACCGAGCCACAGTTCTCGCCGGATGGCAAGTCGCTGTATTTCAGTTCCGATCGTGGCGGCTCGCCGCAGATCTACAGACTGGGCCTGAACGGCGGCGGCGCGACCCGCGTGACCTTCGATTCGTCGTACAACGTCAGTCCGCGCATCAGCCCGGACGGCAACCGCCTCGCCTTCATCACCCGGCGCGACGGCGGCTACTTCGTGGCCGTCAAGGACCTCGCCAGCGGTAACGAGAGCCTGCTGTCGGCCGGCGGGCGCGAGGAGTCGCCCAGCTTTGCGCCCAACGGGCGCTGGGTCATGTACGCTTCTCGGGCCTCCGGCCGGGACATGCTGATGGCCACGTCTATCGACGGCCTGATCACCCAGCGGATCAGTTCCAACTCGGGGGACATCCGCGAACCCACCTGGGGCCCGTTCGGCGGCTGACGCCCCACCCGACCCGCTTTCCTTTCCTTCCCTATTCCCCGGATCAATCGTCCCAAGGACTACAAGATGCGCACCACTTTCTGGATTCCCGTTGTCATCGCCGCCCTGGTCAGCGCCTGCGGCTCCCCGGTCCGCCTGGACAGTTCGGCCAAGCCGGCCCAGATCGAGCGACGCGGCGGCGACGCCGGCGCGGCCGCCGCCCAGGGGGGTGATGCCGGTGCCACGAGCCGGGGGCTGGACACCGCCGATCGCCAGGTCGCCTCGGTCGAGGCGCCGGTCGCACCGCCCGACCCCCTCACCGAGACCGACAGCCTGCTGGCCAAGCGCAGCATCTTCTTCGATTACGACAGCTTCACGATCCGCGAGGAGTTCCGCCCGATCGTCGAGGCCCATGCCCGCTTCCTGGTGAGCAACACCGACCGCCGGCTGGTGCTCCAGGGCAATACCGACGAGCGCGGCAGCCGCGAGTACAACCTGGCACTGGGC
>JAWKYE010000033.1:0-77013 GCA_041396665.1 Burkholderiaceae bacterium | reverse complement strand
AAACTGCCTTTTGCACCACCCGACGATCCGATCATCCAGGGTCGGGCGAAAGCGCTTCGCCAGCGCGGCGGCGATCCGTTCACACAGATGCACCTGCCGCAGGCGGCAATGGCACTCAAGCAGGGGGCCGGGCGCTTGATCCGCTCGGAAACCGAT
Source organism: Burkholderiaceae bacterium (assembly GCA_041396665.1). Lineage (GTDB taxonomy): Bacteria > Pseudomonadota > Gammaproteobacteria > Burkholderiales > Burkholderiaceae_E > JAUIAI01. The sequence continues at coordinate 76,857 of JAWKYE010000033.1, read as the reverse complement.
CACGGCACGCTTGTGATCGGGGATGTCCGTCTGGCCGAGAAAGCCTACGGGCGACGCCTGCTGCGCAGCCTGCCGCCGTTCAGGCGTACCCGCGATGCCGATGAGGCGTTGCGCTTCGTTCGCTCGGGCGAACAGCGCCTAGCGCCAGACCTGCCACCAGCTTGATTTCTCGCCGGCCAGCGTCGCCTCGACGGATTCATTGCCCTCGAAATTGAGGGCCAGCACCCGCTGCGAGGCATCGCGCAGGTCGGTGAGGCCCAACGCATCGTAGGAGCGCACGAGAATCAGCAAGGCCTCCTGGACAGCCGGCACGTCCTGGTATTGACGCACGACCTCCTGGGCGCGGTTGATCGCCGCCACGTGGGCGCCGCGACGATAGTAATAACGGGCCACCGCGATCTCACCCAGTGCCATCGAGTTGCGCAGGTACCGCATCCGCAATGTGGCATCGGGCGCGTAGGGACTGTCAGGAAAACGGCGGGTCACCGTCTCGAACGCGTCGAAGGCCTCGCGTGAGGCCTGCAGGTCGCGCTCGGACAGGTCTTGCGAGCCCAGCCTGGCGAGCAGCGTGTTGTGCGAGTTGAAATTGATCAGCCCGCGCAGGTAATACATGTAGGGCACCGCCCGATGGTCCGGGTGCAGCTTCAGGAAGCGATCCACGGCGGCCAGCGCTAGCCCGCGTTCACCATCCTTGTAGTTGGCGTAGGCGTTGTCGACCTGTGCCTGCTGCGACAACACGCCGAAGGGGAAACGCGAATCGAGCTTCTCGAGCAACTTGACCGCGTCTTCCCAGCGACCGGTCTGCATCTCGTCGCGGGCCTCCGCATATAATTGCTCGGCGGTCCAGCCCAGCGTCGGGTCGACTTCCTTGGGGCCGGCGCAGGCGGCCAGCAGGATGCACAGACCCAGGCCGCAAAGACGACGCGACAACGGGCGTCGCCGACGCACGGCCGCGCGGGCCGGGACATCGGGGATCAGGCGGGTGTCGCGGACCTGGTCGGTTGCCGCGCCCGCGCTTTCGGGGGCATCAGTTCGTTGCAAGGTCGGGCTCGTTGCGCTTGCGATCCACAATTATAGGGCAGCCGCCAAACGGGGGTCCGCCGGGAAAGGGCAAGATGGCCGAAGCAGGCGATGCGCAAGCGGGCATGGGACGAAGCAAGGATCCGCCAGACTCGGTGCGCCTGCAGGCTGTGGCGGCGCGCGGCGAGCGGCTCGATCGCTTCCTGGCGGCCCGGTTGCCGCAGTACTCGCGCACCCGACTACAGCGCTGGATCGACCTGGGTGCCGTCAGCTGCGACGAGCGCCTGCTGGGCCGTGCCACCCGGCTGGCCGGGCATGAATCGATCCTGGTCGAGCCACAGCCGTTGGAGGCTGACCGGGCCTTCGTGGCCGAGCCGGTCGAGTTCGATGTGCGCTACCAGGACGACCAGGTCCTGGTGGTGAGCAAGCAGGCCGGGCTGGTCGTCCACCCCGGCGCCGGCAACTGGCACGGCACGCTGATGAACGGGCTGCTGCATCGTTTTGCCAAGCAGGCGATGCTGCCCCGGGCGGGCATCGTCCATCGGCTGGACAAGGAAACCAGCGGGCTGCTCGTGGTGGCCCGCACCGAGGCCGCGCGCCAGCACCTGATCGGCCAGCTGGCCGATCGATCGATGTCCCGCCGCTACCTGGCCGTCTGCCTGGGCCGGGTTGCCGCGCCAACCGACATCGATGCGCCGATAGGCCGCGATCCCCGCAACCGCTTGCGCATGGCGACCAGCGAAGCCGGCAAGCCGGCCCGAACGATCGTGCGGCCCCTGGCCGAGGGGAGCCTGGAGCAGCAACCGGTGACGCTGGTGCATTGCCAGCTGCATTCCGGGCGTACCCACCAGATCCGCGTCCACTGCGCGCACATCGGTCATCCGCTGATCGGTGACGTCGTTTACGGCGGACCGGTGCTCGCCGGCTTCGGGCGCCAGGCGTTGCATGCCTACCGGCTCGCGTTCATGTCGCCCGGCACGGGTGACGGCGGCCCGTTCATCGAACCGCTTCCCGACGACATGCGCCGATTACTTGCCACGGCAGGGATCGATGCCGCGCTCGTCGAAGCCGGGCTGGCCGACACTGACGAGACCGTCCGATGAAATTCCTCGAGGCCGACCTGGCCGGCGCCGCGGGCGTGCAAGGCCTGATGACGCTGCGACGTGACGGGCATAGCGCCGGGCCGGGTTTCGCCGAGACCGGCGGGGGCGCGGGATTCAACGTCGGCAGCGCCACCGGCGACGATGCGCAGGCGGTGATGCGCAACCGCCAATGCCTGCACGATCACGTGGGCGCGCCGCTCGTCTGGGTGCGCCAGGTCCATGGCACCCGGGTGCTGACCGTCGTCAGGACGATCGAGCGGGCCGGCGCGGACACGCTGTCGGTCAACGACGCCGGGCCGCTCGACGGCCCGCAGGCCGATGCGCTGGTCACCGACGAGGCGGGCATCGGCCTGGTGATCCAGACCGCCGACTGCCTGCCGGTGTTGCTGGCCGCTGTCGACGGGCGCGTCATCGGCGCGGCCCACGCGGGCTGGCGGGGCCTGGCCGCCGGCGTCCTCGAAAACACGCTGGCGGCGATGCGCGCCCGTCAGCGCGCCCCGGCGACCATCGTTGCGTGGCTGGGCGTCGGGATCGGCGCGGCGAGTTTCGAGGTGGGTCCGGAGGTGCGCGCGGCCTTTCTTGCCGATGACCCTGATGCCGGTGTTTGTTTTTCGGCCTCACCGCGGCGGCCCGGTCACTGGTACGCCGACCTGGCCGGGCTCGCGCGCCGGCGGCTGTCAAGGGCAGGCGTGGCACAGGTGAGGGGCGCCCCCGACTGCACGGTCGCAAATGAGCGGGATTTCTACAGCTACCGTCGCGATCGCCGGTGCGGGCGCATGGCAACCGTGATCTGGCGTGATTGAGCGCGCCTCAGCCGGCGCGTTCGCGCTCTCGTCGACGCCGGCCCCGGCGTGGCGCGTCCAGCAGGTAGAGCACGATGCCCAGCGGAAACAGGCCATAGCCGAACAGGGTGAGAACCGCCGAAAGCCAGTCGGGCTGCGTGGCGGCCATCAGGATGACGACGTACATCCAGCCGATGGTGACGATCAGGAGCAGGGGCATCGGAGCATTGTGGCGGCGGCCTGTGAAACGACGATGATACGCGGCCTGGCGCCCGTAGGTCGGGGCCGCCCCAGTCGGCGCCGGGCATTGACATCTGCTTTTTCGCAGTGCAGAATCGGGGGCCGTGACCGCCCGGAATGGCAGCAATCCCGCAACCGAGGAAACAACACGATGGTGACCAAGCGAGCAGGACCGGCCCCCACGACCCGACAGTCAGCCGGCGCCCCAAAGTCCCAGGGCAAGCGCACGGCAGCGTCGCGCAAGGCGCCGGCCGGCAAGGCCGCGCCCCGCGCAAGCGGGCCGGTGCGGCTGCTGCGCCCGAGTCGGCGCCCAAACCGGCATCCGGAGCGACTTCCGGTGCGGCTGCGCAACGCCGGCCGGTGCCGGCGCACCGGCCGGCCACGGATTCGGATCGATGCCCGGCATGCCGTCAATGCAGATGCTGGGCGAGGCGATGAGCGCCTACCTGGGCAATACGGCCAAGGGCTCTGGCAACAGGTTCCGGCAGTGCGCCTGGATCCGGCCAGCATGGTCGAGATGCAGGCCGAGTACCTGAAGCGCCTGAACGAGATCATCGGCCACGGCGCGCAGGCCAAGCCCAGCGACCGTCGTTTCTCGTCGGCGGGATGGCAGCAGGGGGTATTCGGGTTCAATGCGGCGATGTACGAGTTGAACGCGGAGTTCCAGCACCCGGATGGCGACTCGTTGCAGGGTGACGAGAAAGCACGCGACCAGGTCCGCTTCGCGGTTCAGCAACTGGTCGATGCCGCGTCACCGGCCCAGCTTCCTGGTGACCAACCCCGATGCCCAGGAAAAGCTGCACGCCACCAAAGGCGAAAGCCTGGTGATGGGCATCGAGAACCTGCTCGCCGACATGCGCAAGGGGGCGTATCTCCCAGACCGACGAGACGGCGGCTTTCGAGGTGGGCCGGGACCTGGCGCACTCACCGGGACAGGTGGTCTACGAGAACGAATTGATCCAACTGATCCAGTACGACCCGGTCACTGCCAAAGGTCGGGGGCGCGGCCGATGCTGATGGTGCCGCCGTGCATCAACAAGTTCTACATCATGGACCTGCAACCCGAGAATTCGCTGGTGGCCTACCTGGTCGGCGAGGGGCATACGGTGTTCATGGTGTCCTGGCGTAATGTCAAGGCCGATCAGGGCCACCTGACCTGGGACGACTACCTCGAGACCGGGATCGTCGACGCGATCGAGGTTGCGCGCGAAATCACCGGTCAGGAGCAGATCAATGCGCTGGGTTTCTGCGTCGGCGGCACCATTATTGCCACCACGCTGGCGGCGCTGGCGGCGCGCGGCGAGCACCCGGTGGCGAGCCTGACCCTGCTGACGACGCTGCTCGATTTCGAGGAACCCGGAATCCTCAACATCTTCATCGACGAGGCCCAGGTGGCGTGGCGCGAGGCGACGCTGGGTAAGGGCGGCCTGATGGCCGGGGCCGAGCTGGCCCACACATTCTCGGCGTTGCGCCCGAACGACCTGATCTGGAATTACGTCGTCAGCAACTATCTCAAAGGCGAAGCCCCGCCGGCGTTCGATCTGCTTTACTGGAACGGTGATAGCACCAACTGCCCGGGCCGATGTACGCCTGGTACCTGCGCCACATGTACCTGCAAAACGATCTGGTCAAGCCCAGGGACCCTGACGTGCCTGGGCCAGCCGATCGATCTGACCGCGATCGACGTGCCGACCTTCGTCTACGGATCGCGCGAGGACCACGGCATCGTGCCCTGGCGCTCGGCCTACGTCGGTGCGCGCGCTGTCTGGCGACCTGCGCTTCGTGCTCGGGGCGAGCGGCCACGACTGCCGGTGTGATCAACCCTCCGGCCAAGAAGAGCGCCATTACTGGGTCAATGACCGACTGGGTCCTGATGCGGACGCCTGGCTCGAGGGTGCCGAGCAGGTGGCCGGCAGCTAGAGCTGGCCCAAATTGGTCGCGGTGGCTTGAAGCCCACAAGGGTGGTACCGTTGCAGCGCGGATACCCGGGCAAGACGGGTATCGGCTTTCTCGAACCTGCCCCGGGCAGCTATGTCCGAGAGAAGGCCTGACCTTTCGAATGCAACAGCCCAAGAGCATGCAGCGCGAGGAGTGGACCGTTCGCCGACTGCCAGAGACAGGCGGCGTATCGGCCGTGAATGACAACAAGCTGGAGGTTTGAACATGACGAAACGAGTAGCGTACGTGACCGGGGGAATGGGCGGCATCGGGACCGCGATCTGCCGAAAATTGCACGACCTGGGCCACACGGTGGTCGCCGGGGCCAGGCCCAGCCGCGACTTTGACAAGTGGCTCAATGAACAGCGGGCTGACGGATACACGTTTTATGCCTCGGTCGGCAACGTCGGCGACTGGGAGTCCACCAAGGCCGCGTTCGACAAGATCAAGGAAGTCCACGGCAATCCGGACATCCTGGTCAACAACGCGGGCATCACCCGCGACGGTGTCTTTCGCAAGATGAGCCTGGAAGACTGGAACGCGGTGATGAACACCAACCTGAACTCGCTGTTCTGCGTGACCAAGCAGGTCATAGACGGCATGCTCGAAAAGGGTTGGGGCCGGATCATCAACATTTCATCGGTCAACGGCCAGAAGGGACAGTTCGGCCAGACCAACTACTCGACCGCCAAGGCGGGCATCCATGGTTTCACGATGGCGCTGGCCCTCGAGGTCGCTGCCAAGGGCGTCACGGTCAACACGGTGTCGCCGGGTTACATTGGCACCGACATGGTGCGGGCGATCCGCGAAGACGTGCTGGAAAAGATCGTCGCCACGATTCCGGTCAAGCGGCTCGGGACTCCCGAGGAGATCGGTGCGATGATCGGCTGGATTGCGTCGGAGGACGCGGGCTTTGCCACGGGTGCGGACTTCTCGCTAAATGGCGGTCTGCACATGGGTTGAGCAGACGCCCCGGCGCCCACGGGCGCCGGGGCTGCCAGCCTCGATCTATTCAGGAGATGTTGTGTGAGCAAAGAGCCCAGGCTGATCAAGAAGTACCCCAATCGGCGTCTGTATGACACCGAGACAAGCACCTATATCACTCTGGCCGATGTCAAGCAGTTGGTCCTGGACATGGAGGTGTTCCAGGTGGTCGATGCCAAGACCAAGGACGATCTCACGCGCAGTATCCTGCTGCAGATCATCCTCGAGGAAGAGGCCGGCGGCAAGCCGCTGTTCTCGTCGCAGATGCTGTCCCAGATCATCCGGTTCTACGGGCATGCGATGCAGGGCATGATGGGCTCCTACCTCGAGAAGACCATGGGCACCTTCGTCGAGATCCAGAACTCGATGCAGGAACAGGGCCGCGGGATGCTCGATGCACGCGGCTCGCCTTCTCCCGAGTTGTGGACCCAGTTCATGTCGATGCAGGCGCCGATGATGCAGTCGATGATGAGCAACTACATCGAGCAAAGCAAGAATCTGTTCGTCAAGATGCAGGAGCAGGTTGAGTCCAATACCCGGACGATGTTCGACACCTTCAATCGGCAAAAGCCGGGACCGGACGACAAGTGACCTCCCAAGTATTGCCTGCCCCGGGGAAGGCGGCTCCCCGGGTGGGGTTCATCTCGCTCGGCTGTCCCAAGGCCCTGGTCGACAGTGAGCGCATCATTACCCAGCTGCGGGCCGAGGGTTACGTGATCGCGCCCCAGTACGACGATGCCGACCTCGTCATCGTCAATACCTGCGGCTTCATCGACGATGCGGTCCGTGAGTCGCTGGACACGATAGGCGAGGCGCTGGCCGAGAACGGCAAGGTGATCGTCACCGGCTGCCTGGGCGCCAAGGCGGGCGCCGCCGGCAGCACGCTGGTACAGGACATCCACCCGCGGGTACTCGCGGTCACCGGCTGCCCATGCGACGGCCGAGGTCATGGCCGCCGTGCACAGTCATCTGCCCAAGCAACACGATCCGTTCATGGACCTGGTGCCCGCGGCCGGCGTTCGCCTGACACCGCCACACTACGCTTACCTGAAAATCTCCGAGGGCTGCAATCATCGTTGCAGCTTCTGCATCATTCCATCGATGCGTGGCGATCTCGTCAGCCGGCCGATCGGCGACGTGATGCGCAGGCCTCGGCGCTGGTCGATAGCGGCGTGCGCGAGTTGCTGGTCGTTTCCCAGGACACCAGCGCCTACGGGTCGACACACGGTACAGGACGGGCTTTGTCGACGGGCGCCCGGTGCGCACCCGGCTGCTGGAGCTGGCGCGCGAGTTGGGCTCGCTGGACGCCTGGGTGAGGCTGCATTACGTGTACCCGTACCCGCATGTCGACCAGGTCGTGCCGCTGATGGCCGACGGGCTGATCCTGCCTTACCTGGATGTGCCGCTGCAGCATGCCAATCCCCGGATACTCAAGCTGATGAAGCGGCCGGCCTCGGGCGAACGCAACATCGAGCGCATCCGCGCCTGGCGCGACATCTGCCCGGACATGACGATCCGCAGCACGTTCATCGTCGGATTTCCCGGCGAAACGGAGGCCGAGTTCGAGGAACTGCTGGCGTTTCTCGAGGAGGCGCAACTGGATCGTGTCGGATGCTTCGCTTATTCGCCGGTCGACGGGGCCACGGCCAATGCGCTGCCCGACCCGGTGCCGGACGAGGTTCGACAGGAACGGCTCGCGCGCCTGATGCAGTTGCAGGGCCGGATCAGCGCTGAGCGGCTGGGCCGCTTCGTCGGTCGGCGGATGACGGTGCTGGTCGATGCGTTCGGGCGTGATTCCGATGGCAACGACATCGTCATCGCGCGCTCGGCCGGCGACGCGCCCCAGATCGACGGCATCGTGGCATTCGCCCACGAGGCTGAGGTGTCGATTGGCGACTTCGTCGAGGTCGATATCGTCGACAGTGCCGACCATGACCTGATCGGCGAACTCGTGACCGATTGACCGGCCTAGGTCGCGAGCAACCGCTCGCGGGTGTCGTCGAACAGGCCCAGAATGCCATCGAGCCCGGCGTGGTTGAGCGCATGGCTGGTGCTGGCCTGTACCACCGGCTTGGCATGGTAGGCGATCGACAGGCCCGCGTGGCCCATCATCAGCAGATCGTTTGCCCCGTCGCCCACCGCGATCGTGGCGTCGGGCGCCAGGCCCAGGCCGTCCGCATGCCGGCGCAGGATGTCGAGCTTGGCCTGGGCATCGATGACGCGTGTGCCGACCTTGCCGGTGAGCCGGCCATCCTGGATGTCCAGCACATTGCCATGGGCCCAGTCGAAGCCCAGCCGCTCGCGCAGCCGCTCGGTAAAGAACGTGAAGCCGCCGGACACCAGCAACAGTCGTACGCCCGCCCGGCGGGCGGCGGCCATCAGGACTTCGGCACCGGGATTGGGTTGCAGACGCTCGGCGTACACCTGTTCGAGCACCTGCACCGGCAGGCCGGCCAGCAGCGCGACCCGCTGTCGCAGGCTTTCTTCGAAGCCGCGGATCTCGCCGCGCATCGTCGCCGCCGTGATCGCCGACACCTCGGCCTTGCGGCCCGCGAAGTCGGCGATCTCGTCTATGCACTCGATGTTGATCACCGTCGAATCCATGTCGAACGCCATCAGGCCGAAGTCGGCCAGGCGGCGCGGCCGGTCCAGCACCGCCCAGTCGATCGCCTCGCGTCGGGCGAGGTCGCGAACCGCCGTCTCGTCGATCTGTCCGAGCGACCACTGCGCCAGGCGTGGCCCGACGTCGGTGGGCGCAACGCCCAGCAATTGCTCGAATGCGTTCACCGATGCCGGACGCAGGCCGGGATGCTGGAGCACGAGTCGTTTCATGGGGATTTCACCTTCTTGGCGGCGCGCTCGGCTTCCTTGGTCAGGGCGGCCAGGATTTCACGGATTCGTTGGATCCGCTGGGCGAGGTCGGGGGTGCGGGTCTCTATGCGCAGGCGGTCCTCGCCGGCCAGCCGGGTGTCGCGCCGCGCCTGCATGAACGCGATGATCGCCGCGGGCTCGATCGGCGGACGCTTGATGAACTGCATCAGGATCAGCTCCTCGGCGGCATCGATCTTGGCAATGCCCAGCGCCTGTGTGATCACGCGCAACCGGTGCGTGGCCACCAGCGCGACCGCTGCCTCGGGCAGCCGGCCGAACCGGTCGATCAATTCCTCCTGCAGGCGGATGACGCCGTCCTCGTCATCGCAATTGGCCAGGCGCTTGTACAGGGTCAGGCGCTCGTGGACATCCGGGCAGTAATCGGCAGGCAGCAGCGCGGGGACATGCAGCTTGATCTCGGTCGTCGTGGACAGTGGCGATTCGAGGTCCGGCTCACGGCCTGCCTTGAGCGCGCGCACCGCCTCGTCGAGCATCTGCGTGTACATCGAAAAGCCCACCTCCTGCATATCGCCACTCTGTGATTCGCCCAGCACTTCGCCGGCACCGCGGATCTCGAGATCGTGCATGGCCAGGTAAAAACCCGATCCGAGCTCCTCCATGCTCTGGATGGCCTCCAGCCGCTTGGTGGCGTCTTTGGTGATCGCTTCCGGGCCCGGGGTCATCAGGGAGGCGTAGGCCTGATGGTGCGAGCGTCCCACCCGGCCGCGCAACTGGTGCAGTTGCCCGAGGCCGAATCGGTCGGCCCGGTGGATGACGATCGTATTGGCACTGGGCACGTCGATCCCGGTCTCGATGATGGTCGTGCACAGCAGCACGTTGAAGCGCTGCTGGTGGAAATCGCGCATCACCCGCTCGAGGTCGCGCTCGCCCATCTGGCCATGGGCGACGGCAATCCGCGCTTCGGGAATCAGTTCGGCCAACTCCTGGCGCCGGTTCTCGATGGTCTGGACCTCGTTGTGCAGAAAATAGACCTGGCCGCCGCGCTTGATTTCGCGCAGCAGCGCCTCGCGAATGATTCCCTTGTTCTCGGTGCGCACGAAGGTCTTGATCGCCAGTCGGCGTTGCGGCGCGGTGGCGATCACCGAGAAATCGCGGATGCCTTCAAGACTCATCGCCAGCGTGCGTGGAATCGGGGTGGCGGTCAGCGTCAGGACGTCGACTTCGGCGCGCATCGCCTTGAGTCTTTCCTTCTGGCGCACGCCGAAGCGGTGCTCCTCGTCGATGATGATCAGGCCCAGGCGCTTGAGCTTGACGTTCTCCGAGAGCAGCTTGTGCGTGCCGATCACGATATCGACCTGGCCGTTGGCCAGGCCCTCGATCGCCGCCTGCACTTCCTTGGGAGAACGAAAGCGTGACAGCTGCGCGATCTGGATCGGCCAATCGGCCATCCGGCTGCGAAAGGTCTCGAAGTGATGCTCGGCCAGCAAGGTGGTCGGCGACAGCAACACCACCTGGTGGCCGCCGGACACGGCGACGAACGCCGCCCGCAGCGCCACCTCGGTCTTGCCAAAGCCCACGTCGCCGCACACCAGGCGGTCCATCGGCTTGTCCGACACCATGTCCTGGATCACCGCGTGGATCGCCGCCAGCTGGTCGGGCGTCTCCTCGAAGCCGAAACCCTCGGCGAAGGCCTCGTAATCGTGCACATTGAACGGGTAGCTGTGACCGACCCGCGATGCGCGCCGCGCATACAGGTTGAGCAACTCGGCCGCCGTGTCGCGGGCCTGGCGAGCCGCCTTGCGGCGGGCCTTCTCCCACTGGCCCGAACCCAGCTGATGCAGCGGCGCCTCGTCGGGATTACTGCCGCTGTAGCGCGAGATCAGGTGCAGCTGCGAGACCGGGACGTACAACTGGGTGCCACGGGCATAGGTGAGGTGCAGGAATTCGGTGACCCCTTCGCCCATGTCCAGATCGATCAGGCCCTGGTAGCGGCCTATCCCGTGGTCACTGTGCACGACCGGATCACCGATCTTGAGTTCGGACAGGTCACGGATGATCGAGTTGACATCGGTCGTGTCACCCCTGCCGGTCCGCCGGTTGCGTCGGACGGTGCCGGCAAACAGCTCGGACTCGGTGATGACCAAGGTGTCCTGTTCGAGCAACTCGAAGCCGTCGTGCAGCGGACCAATGCAAAAAGCCGCCGGTTCGTCTGAGGTTTGCCAGTGGGCAAAGTCGTCCACCTGCGGCAGGCGCAGGCCATGCTCGGTAAACAGCTGGTGCAGTGTTTCGAGCCGGCCCGCCGATTCGGCAATGACCAGCAGGCGCCGGCCGGTGTGGGCCGCGCGCGCGGCGAGCAGCGCCTGGAGCCGGTGCGGAGGCACGGCGGCGCGGCGATCGATGGCCACGTCGGGCAGGCCGGTGGCAAACGGCTGATCGGCGACCGGGGCGGCTTCGTGCATCGGCGGCCGTCTCAGGGCCCGCGCCGCCGTGGCGCAGGGAAAAACCGGGCGTAGTCCTGGCACGGGCGAACATCTGCTCGGGCGTGAGCAGGATTTCCCCGGGCGGCAGCACCGGGCGCTCGGGATCATGCGACAAGAACTTGTGGCCCGCTCGGCGGCGCTGGCGAACAACTGGCCGATGCTGCGCTGGACGTCGCCGTGAAACAGCAGCATGCTGGCCGGCGGCAGGTAGTCGAACAAGGTGTCGGTGCTGTCGTGAAACAGCGGCAGGTAATACTCGATGCCGGCGCCGAAGATGCCGTTGCCGATGTCACGGTAAAGCCCGCAACGGCTCGGGTCGCCCTCGAAGCGCTCGCGCCAACGACCCCGGAACGCGGTGCGCGCGGCCTCGTCGGCGGGGACTTCGCGCGAGGGCAGCAGCCTGACCTCGGTCACCGGGTACAGGCTGCGCTGTGAATCGGGATCGAAGGTTTTGATCGACTCGATCTCGTCGCCGAACAGGTCGATTCGAAACGGCAGTGCCGCGCCCATCGGGAACAGGTCCAGGATGCCGCCGCGAACGCTGTACTCGCCCGGCTTGATCACCTGCGACACGTGTTCGTAGCCGGCGCGCACCAGTTGGGCGCGTAGCGCCTGCTCATCGAGTGCCTGGCCCTGCTTGAAGAAGAACGTGTAGGACGCGAGGAACGAGGCCGGCGCAAGCCGGTGCATGCCGGTACTCGCCGAGACCAGCAACACGTCGACCTCGCTGCGCTGCAAAGCGTACAGGGTGGCCAGACGCTCGCTGACCAGGTCCTGGTGCGGCGACAAGGTGTCGTAAGGCAGCGTTTCCCAGTCGGGCAGCAAGGCCACGCGCAGCCGCGGGGCATAGAACCGGATCTCGGTATCGAGCCTGGCCGCCTCGGTGGCCGAGGCGGCCAGCACGGCCAGTGGCCCGGCACGATCGGAACGCGAGGCGAGGGCGGCGATCATCAGTGCGTCGGACGAGCCGTGGGCCCCCGGCAGGCGGAATACCTTGCCCGGCTTGGGCCAGCGCAACGCGTCGAGTGACGGCGGCACGGCCAGCGCGCCCGCGCCTGGCACAGGGCCGCCAGGCGCAGGTGATGCGGCGCTGGATGGTGGTATCGTTGGATTTTTCGCCGTGGCGGGCGACGGCGGGCTGACCACTGGGCTTGCGCCCGTTCTGTTCTTCAAAGCTGGGATCCGATAGGTAAGGCTGTATTTTAGATGACGATCAACGAAGTCCCCCCACTTGCCGTCGCGTCGCCCCGGCGTTATCTGGCCCTGGTCCCGGCGGCCGGTCGCGGGACCCGCGTTGGCGCGCACGTCCCCAAGCAGTACCTGACCATCCACGGCCAGATGGTGATCGTGCACGTGCTGAGCATGCTGCTCTCGCGGCCCTGGATAGACGCGGTGCATGTCGTGGCCTCGCCCGGGGACCGCATGCACGAGCAGGACGAGCCGTTGCGCCGGCTGCACCTGGCAAACACCGGGCGACTGCATTGGCACATGGTGGGCGGTGCCACGCGGCGCGACTCGGTGTTGGCCGGCCTGCGTTGCCTGGGGGATGAACCGGCTGACAGCTGGGTGCTGGTGCATGACGCTGCCCGACCGGGTGTCGATGCCGCCCTGCTGGACAGACTGCGCGCGACGCTCGAATCCGGGGTGGCCGGGGCGGTCGTGGCATTGCCGGTGGCCGACACACTCAAGCGCGAATCCCCGGGTGAGCCGGGCCGGATCGAGGAGACGGTCGCGCGCGATGGCCTCTGGCAGGCCCAGACGCCGCAGGCCTTCGGGCGCCTGGCGCTCGAGCAGGCGCTGCTGGCGGCCGACGATGTGACCGACGAGGCGGCGGCCATGGAACGGCAGAAGGTGCTGCCCTGGCTGGTGCGCGGGTCCTGGCGCAACGCCAAACTGACGACGCCGCAGGATCGCGAATTACTCGAACTGGCGCTGGCGCATCCCGCCGCCCCGCTCACCGGAGGCGCGGATGTCTGAGCCGGCTTGCCCACCAATCCGCATCGGCCAGGGCTACGATATCCATGCGCTGGTTCCCGGGCGTCGTCTGGTCCTGGGCGGCGTGACCATCGAGCATACGCTGGGCCTGCTGGGGCACTCCGATGCCGATGCCTTGCTTCATGCGATCACCGATGCCGTGCTCGGCGCCGGCGCGCTGGGTGACATCGGATCCTGGTTTCCCGACAGCGATCCGGCCCACGCGGGTGCCGACAGTGCAATCCTGCTCGCCCGGGCCTGTGACGGATTGCGCGAGGCCGGCTACGGGTTACAGAACGTCGACGCGACGGTGATCGCGCAAACGCCCCGCCTGCGCGATCACATCGAACAGATGCGCGAGAACATTGCCCGTGCCTGCGGGATCGAGGTCGGCCAGGTCAATGTCAAGGGCAAGACCGCGGAGCGGCTGGGCGCGCTAGGCCGCCAGGAAGGCATCGCTGCCCAGGCGGTCGTGCTTGCCACCCGGATCGCCCCGCCAGCACAGGATCGCTGACTCAGGCCGGATCAGGGCAGGATCCGCCCGCGTTGCAATTGCGTGAGTAACTCGATGAACATCGCTTCGGTATCGATGCAGTCGGCAAAGCCGTGCTGCCGGGCCTTGACCGTGTTCGACATCACGTCGTGTCCGGTGCGCAGGATGTAATCGGCAAACGGCCAGTGAACGAGTCTGTCCAGTCGCGACTCCCGCAAACTGTGATGACGGGCCAGCGCTTCCCACGCGGGTGCCAGCGGCGGCATATGGGTGGCGAGATCCAGCGTCTGCACCGGTCCGGGATCGAGACCGAAATGCGCGGCAATGGCAGGCCAGAGGTTCTCCCAACGGAAATGATCACCGTTGGTGATGTTGTAGGCCTGGTTGGCACAACGGTCGTCTTCCAGTGCCCAGATGATCGCGCGGGCAAGCAACCGCGCATCGGTTGCCTGGTTGATTGCACCGAACGCGGCGCGACTGCCGGGAAAGCGCAATGGCACGTTTGCAGCCCTGGCCAGCGCGGCGAACACGCCCACGACCGTGAGCAGGTTCTGGGTCGAGGTCACGCCGTGTCCGCAGATCACGTGCGGACGCAACAGGGTCGAGTGCCAGTGGCCATGGGCCTGCCGCGCCAGTAGCAGGTCTTGCTGCGCGTAGTAGTAGTTGATGCCCAGGTGCCGGGGATCGTCTTCGCGGGCCGGCGTCTTGAATGCGCCCAGGTGGCTGCCGTAGTACTTCATCCCCTGGATCAGCACCACCCGCCGCAACGGACACCTTGCCGCGGCCAGGCCATCCAGCGTGTTGGCCAGCAATGCCAGGTTGGGCGCCAGTTGCTCGGTAAAGGAAGGCGCCTGAACGAAACCGGCATAAACCAGGTCGGTCACCGATGACAGACCCGACAGACTCGCGCGGGCGGCTTCGGGGCTGCCCAGGTCGGCCTGCAGGAAGCGGGCACCCGACACGAAGTCGGGCGCGCGCCGGGCGACACCTATCGTCTGCCAATCGGGTCGATGCCGGGTGATGTGCTGCAGCAGGTAGCGCCCGGTCAGGCCCGTCCCGCCGATCACCAGCACGACCCGTTCAGGGCGATGATCCATTGCCCATTGCATCGGTCCGGGCCGTGCTTGTCAAGAGGTCCGGCGCGAAGACGGGTGCGGTAAGCTGCGGTCGTGGGCAGGTTGGACAAGCCGTGCCCGATCCTGGCAACCGACCGAGGCAAACCCATGAACCGAATCGCCTACCTGGCCATGCACTACCAGAACGAGAACTGCCATCCGGATGGCAAGATTCCCTATGGCCTCGAACAGGACGCGCTGGTCTGGCGCGAACAGGTGCTGGCCGCCGCCCGCCAGCTGGCAGCAGGCTTGCGCGCGCACCAGGTGCCGATCCTGCACGTGCGCCTGGCCACGCAGCCGGGGCAGGACGATGTCATCTGCAATGCGCCGATCTTCAGCGTCTTCAAGGAGCGCGGTGCCTGGCCGACCGGCAGCTGGGGGGCCGACTTCGTCGAAGGGCTGGGCGCGCAGCCTGGCGACTTCGACATCACCCATGGGCGGAACTCGGCGTTCTACGGGTCTCGGCTGGAAGAACACATGGCCAGGCTACGGCCCGACTGGCTGATCGTCAGCGGGGTCTCGACTGCCTATGCGGTCGAGACGACGGTTCGGGATGCCGCCGATATCGGTTACCAGGTGGTGGTCGCCCACGATGCCTGCGCGACCTTTCGCCGGGATTTCCACGAAGCCAGCCTGCGCGCGATGTCACTGCTGGCCCGCGTGGCCAGCGTCGGGGAAATCCTGGCCGCGCTGTCGTCGCCCGAGGGGCTGGCCGGCCTGCCATTCGAGTTACGCGAATGCCGGGTTGATGCGGACCCGTAATCGGCAGACCGGTGCGTCCTTGGTGTGACAGGCCCTAGCTGAGATCGCCGACCAGCGAATCGCGCAACGCCGCAGGCACCGGCGAGACGGTCGCCGAATACGCGTCGTGGCTGACGCCCACGTGCAGCGCGACCCCGTACTTGAGCGCGGCGGCCATGTCCTCGGTCAGCGGGAATCGCAGGAAATGCACCGCCGAGGTTTTTTCCTCGTTCTCGCGCGGCAGGTCCTCGTCGGCGATCGCGAAAACCTTGTCGGCCCCCTCGACCTGCACCCAGACCCGGTCCTCGATGCCGCGCATCCGGGCCAGTTCGCGCCGGCGCTGCTCGACGTCGGTGAACTCGATCATCATCGTCGCCTTGAACTCGCGACCGGTCGGGATCAGCGGGTTGTAGGAGGCCAGCTCCTCCTCGATGCCGGCCTGCTCGAAGATCTTCTCGATGCGCAGCATCTCCTGGATCTGGTAGCGCACCGTCAGTTCGTCTTCGAACAACAGCGTCACGTGCGGGCCTACCGCAAGCGAACAGTTTTGAGCCATCACCTTGTCCCGGAAGGCTGGCTCGCGCGCATAGGCTTCCAGGGTCATCAGACTCGCGTGTCACCAATGCCATGATTGATCTCCTTGGTTACTTCAGTCCGTAGGCCATGCGTACGAGCGTCAGCGGATGGGCAATCTTGCCGTCCGCCTGCCCTGCATGCCTTGCTCGATATGGTGGCCCGCCAGCTGGCAGTCCGACGCCAATTCCAGTCGGGCTCGCCGTTGGGTCTCACCCGCCTGGCGAAAGACGGGCCGTCCGATCTTGAGGGCCTGCTCGTGGAACTCCTTCTGACCCCCAGGTTCCGGCGCGGCCCCGAACAGCGCTCGATCGTGTTCACCGCGGTACCGGGGATCATCTCGAGCAGTTCGCGGGTCTTCTGACCGACGTTCTGCACCTCAGGTGACAGGCGACGTGGTAGGACACGTTGCCAAGTGCCGAATCGAATGTCGTCTTGAGCAGGCCGTCCTTGTGGCGCGCGACCAGGTACTCGAACGGATCGAACATCGCGGCCTGCACCGCCTTGACATCCTCGTCCTCGGGGAACATCAGCGGCAACTCCTGCTTGAACATCAGGCCGCACGACGTGGTTTGGGTGCCAGGATGGCGTAGCCTTCGCGGGCCAGCGCCGCCAGCTTGGGGATGTTCTGGCCTTGAGCCCAGCCACGGACTCGGAGGTCGCCCAGTTCCAATTTGGGCATCCCGCAGCACGCCCTTTCCACGGTCACGTAGGGGACCGCGTTGAAATCGAGAATCTTGGTCAGGTCGTGGCCGATGCCGGGCTCGTTGTAGTTGATGTAGCAGGTCGAGAAGATCGCGACCTTGCCCGGCGTGTGCTTCCGGCCACCACCGGGTGGGCGGTGGAGGTGGCGACGTGGTTGCGAAACGGGCTGCTGGCACCAGGCAGCCAGGCATCGCGATGCACGCCAAGCGCCGATTCCATCAGCTTGCGCGCGGCCGGCATCTTGGCACCGGCATTGACCGCCCGCACGACGACCGGGATCGTCGCCAGCTTGCCGTTGCGATCGGTGCTGCTCAGTTGCTTGTCACGAAACCGGGTCGGGGTGCCGTCGCGAAACTGATCGCCTGGCGCGCAACATCAGGTGGGGAAATCCAGGTTCCACGGGTGTGCGGCACGTAGGGGCATTTGGTCATGTGAGAAGCAGACATCGCACAGGTATACTCGATCGACGACCTTTGCATAATCGTTCTTGTCCACCCCGTCGACCTCCATGGGGTCGAACTCCTCATCGACCAGGTCGAAGAGGTTGAACGCGCCGCACAGGCTGACGCAGCGTCGGCAGCCGTGGCAGATGTCGAACACCCGTTCCATCTCGGCTTCGCAGGCGGCCTTGTCGTAGAAGGCCGGGTTCTGCCAATCGAGCGGATGGCGGGTCGGGGCTTCCAGAAGAACCTTCGCGTTTTGAATCCATGTGCTTTCCCGGTGGTGAGGTGGCGGGGCAGGGCGCCCGTCAACGAAGAGGGGAGCCGAAATGATTCTGGAAAACTCTCCGGTGACCGGTATGCCGGCACCGGAGACCCAGCGAGAACGACTGCAGGCAAGCAGGGCTTGAACGACAGGTGATCACCGCAGGGTGTGCCGACACGGGGTCGGCACGACGGATCGTTCAGGCGTCCAGCGTATCGAGCGCCTTGGCGAACTTGTTGGCGTGCGAGCGCTCGGCCTTGGCCAGGTCTCGAACCAGTCGGCGATCTCGTCGAAGCCCTCTTCGCGGGCGGCCTTGGCCATGCCCGGGTACATGTCGGTGTACTCGTGGGTCTCGCCGGCGACCGCCGACTTGAGGTTGGCCGCGGAGCCGCCGATCGGCAGGTCGGTCGCCGGATCACCGACCTCGGCCAGGTAATCGAGATGGCCGTGTGCGTGGCCGGTTTCACCTTCGGCGGTCGAATGGAACAGCGGGCGACCTCCGGGTAGCCTTCGACGTCCGCCTTGTTTGCGAAATACAAGTAACGGCGGTTGGCCTGGCTTTCGCCCGCGAAGGCGGCCTTCAGGTTCTCGTGCGTTTTGATCCCTTGAGATTTGCCATGGAAACTCCTGTCATCTGGTTGTGGGAACTGACCTTTGCACTTTAACAAATTACCGATACCCGACGGATTGTAATTATTGATGCAGCTGATTGGCTGGCTCAACGGCCAGGCCCGATCAGGCAGATGCGGGCCGCAGTTCGTTCGGCCAGTAGCACTTCGCGTCGGGCAGAAAGAGCGTGGCCAACAGGCCGCCGCCCGGCGCATTGGCGAGCGTGAAGCTGCCATCGTGAGTGGCGGGCCATGCGATCGACGATCGCCAGGCCTAGGCCGGCGCCCTCGGTCTCGCCGCGCGCGGTGTCCAGCTCGAAGGGTCGCAGCAAGCGGGTCAGTTGTTCCTCGGGCACGCCGGGTCTCGTGGATCGCGCACCTGTAGCGACATGCCCCGCGGCCGCTCTCGGCGCGCACCTCGACCTGGGCCTGAGCCACGTCCGAGCCTCGGCCGGGGCACACGGCCATAGCGCCAGGCACACGATCAGGTTGTTGAGCGTGCGCTCCAGGTCGTTGCTGTCGCCGACCCAGGGCACCCGGCTTGTCTCGCCCGATCTCGAGCACCAGTTCCCCTGCCTGCACCTGGCTGTAGACCTGCGGCAGTTCGGCCAGCACCTCGTTGACATCCATTGCGGCGACGTGGGTCAGATGGGTTGGCGCGCGAAATCGATGAAGCGACCGACGATGGTGTCGATCCGCTCGATATCCTCGACGAAGGATTCCCGGGTGTCCTCGTCCAGCAAGCGCGGTTATCTCGGCCTCCATCCGCATCCGTGCAAGGCTGCGGATGTCGTGCGAGATCCCGCCAGCGTCGCGCCCGATCCTGCTCGAGTTCGAGCAGGTCTGCCGTCATCGCGTTGAATTCGTCGGTTGACCTGGCTGCCGTGCTTGCCAGGTTCTCGTTCAGCCGCGCGGGCCGCTCGCCCCGTCGCAATGCCGAGATCGCCCGCGACAGGTCGGCCAGCGGCTTGTTGACGAGCCGGCTCAGCGCCAGCGAGCCCAGCAACGCGAGCCCGGCAACCAGGCTGGCGATCGTGCCGAAGCTGGGACCGAAGTGACGATCGATGCGCCGGCTCTGCATCTGTAGCCAGTACTTGTCGGCATCGATGTTGAAACTGATCCAAAGGCCGTCCTGCTTGTTGACCCGGGGCACGACCAGTGTCTGTGGTCCCAGCAGGTTCTGCAGGCGTGGTGCGAGCAGCGCGACCCTGCCGGTTTGCTGGCTCAGTTCGATCTCGTCGGTCGGCTCCAGGGGCAGGACCCGGATGCCCTCCTCGTTGGCCAGTTCACGCAGCAATGTGATGCGTCGCTCTGGTTGGGAACTGACCAGCGCCGAGCGGGTCAGGTTGACGATAGAGGCGACCTCCCAGGCAAGCCGCTGCTCGGGCGGGGCACTGTCGACAAAGCGTAGCAGCAACAGCAGCGTGGCCAGGCTGATGGCAACCAGGCCGGCGATCAGCACGAACGTTCGCCAGAACAGGCTGATCCGGATCATCGGGGCAGGACCGGTGGCGGCTAGGCCCTACTCGTCGTCGGGGACGAAGACATAGCCGACCCCCCAGACGGTCTGGATGTACCGTGGTTGCTGCGGGTCGCTCTCGAGCAGCTTGCGAAGGCGGGAGATCTGGACGTCCAGGCTGCGATCATAGGCGCCGTATTCACGGCCGCGCGCCAGTGCCATCAGCTTCTCGCGCGACATCGGCACCCGCGGATGCTGGGCCAAGACCTTGAGGACACTGAACTCGCCGGTCGTCAGCGGCTGCGGCTTGCCATCGCTGGTCAGCTGGCGGGTGGACAGGTTGAGCACGAAAGGCCCGAAACGGACCTCGCCGGCCACGCTCGAGGGCGCACCGGGTGCTTCTGTTGCAGGACGACGACGGAGCACCGCATGGATGCGGGCGAGCAGCTCGCGCGGGTTGAAGGGCTTGGGCAGGTAGTCATCGGCCCCGACCTCGAGACCGACGATCCGATCGACATCGTCCCCCTTGGCGGTCAGCATGATGACCGGCGTGCGGTCGTTCGAGGCCCGGATCCGGCGCAGGATCGACAAGCCGTCCTCGCCGGGCAGCATCAGGTCGAGCACCACGAGATCAAAGGGTTCGCGCAGCATCAGGCGGCCCATGGCGGCGCCGTCGGCAGCGACGTTCACGTCGAACTGGCTCTCGGAAAGATAGCGTCGCAGCAGTTCGCGCAGCTTGGGGTCGTCATCGACGACCAGCAGACGATAGGTTCGGTTATTCATCGTGTCATCTTAGCCATGGACGGACCCCGCGGGCATTGCGTCGCCCGCTGTATAACGCCTCGTTACAATGCTTACCCGGGGCGTCGAGCGATTCCCGGGACGGGCACGTAAGATGGCAGCCAGTTGTTGACCAGACTATAAGTGAAAATGATTCAGGTACTGATCGCGGGCGCCCTGGGTTTGGCGGGGACGGTGGCCTTTTTAGGCTATTCCGGCCATCTCTCGGGAAAGCACTCGACTTCCTCCTCCATCAAGCCGGCCCAGCGGGCCACCACCACCGGTGCCTACCGTCCGGCGAGCTCGTCCGACGCCGAGGACCTGCGATCGGGCCTGTCTGCCCAGGAGCGCCAGCAGCTGCGAGAGCAGCTGCGCGGCCATTGGCAGTCGGCCCATCCGGGGATGCGCCTGGTAGGCGCCGAGGCGGCCACGCCCACCGCTGCGGGCCCGGGTCCGGAATCGCGCCGCTCTCGCTGATGCCCGTACCGGCGCCCGAAGGCCCGATCGCGGCACTTTGCCTGCTGGACGGGGTGATCGGCCTGGGCCTGGCGGGCGCACCGCCCGGCCAAACCCTCGAGACCATGTTGGTGGCCAGCGATGACGCTCGCCAGGGCGACTTGCTGCTGCCGTCGCTGCAGCGGCTGCTCGACGATGCCGGCGTGCCCCGCAACGCGCTGTCAGGCATTGCCTTCGATGCCGGTCCGGGCGGCTTTACCCGGGTGCGGGTGGCCTGCGCGGTCGCCCAGGGGGTGGCGCTCGGTCTGGCGCTGCCGGTGGGCTGCTTCGATTCGCTGGTCCTCGGCGCACGCACCGCGCACCGACAGGTCGCTGGCGAGGCACATGGCCGGTGGCTGATCCTGGTGCTGGAAGACGCGCGGATGGGCGAGGTCTACGCGGCCGGGTTTGTCTGTGAGGGGAGCGACCGCGCGGGCGAATCGCTGTTGCAACCGCTGGGCGAACCATCGATGTTCCGCTACGAGGCGCTGGCCGAATGGCTGGTCGAGCGGGTGGCGGGGCCCGGCCCGACGGCCGCTGCCGGCGCGGCGGGCCTGGTGTTGGCCGGGAGTGGCTGGGACCGCCTGCTACCGGGGTCCGCGCAGGCCGACGAAGGACTGGCGCAGCGCTTGCGGGAGGCGGTTCCGGCAACGGCTTCGTTCGAACGCATCGTCGATGCGGCTCACCCCGATCCGCTGCTGCGAGTCCAGACACTGGCCGGTGCCGCACGCGCGCATGCGCAGTGGCTGCCCCCCGAGCAGGCCCGGCCGATCTACCTGCGCAACAAGGTCGCGCTGGACATCCACGAGCAGGCCGCCGCGCGCGCGCAGCGCGGCTGAGCCGGGCCGGGGCCCCGGTTCCCGGCGATCGCTGGGCGGGCGGCATTGTGCGAATATTCGGCCCATGGACACGCCCCTGAACCCGCTCACGGTGCGCGCGATGCTGTCGGCGGACATCGACGCGATCATGCCGATCGAACGGCAGATCTACGCGTTCCCCTGGACGGCGGGTAACTTTCGCGATTCGCTGCGTAGCGGCTACGACGCCTGGGTGCTCGATGATCCGCAGGCGCCGCCGGAGGCCAGGATCATCGGCTATGCGCTGGTCATGCGGGTGCTGGACGAAGCCCACCTGCTCAACCTCAGTATCGCGGCCAGCCGCCAGCGCGGCGGCCTCGGTCGCCGGCTGCTGCAATGGGTGTTGGACAACACCGCCCGCCAGGGCGCGAGCGGCCTGTTCCTGGAGGTGCGCCCGAGCAACGAGATCGCGCGCGAGTTATACGTGTCGACGGGCTTCGTGCAGATCGGCGTGCGCCGCAACTATTACCCGGCACCGGCCAACGAGCGCGAGGATGCGTTGGTCATGCGCTGTCCGTTGGCGGCACCGCTGCCGGCCGCGTCATGAATCGCGCGAAGGCCTGGGCCGCGCTGGACATCGGGCCGCAATGGATCCCCCGCCGCCGGGCCGGATCGGGCGACTCGCGAGCGCCCGCCGCGCAGATCGCGGCGGCGCGCGGCGAAACCGATGCAACAGCGACCGAAGAACGACCGGACGCGGTGCTGCTGGGCCGTACGCCGGACACCGAGGAGCAGGCGCAACCCGCCGCGGCCGGCAGTGGCGACTGGCAGGTGATCGCCGCCGACTGGGACCTGCTGCGTGCCGAGGCGCTCGGCTGCAGCCGCTGCGCGCTGAGCCAGTCCCGCCGCCAGGTCGTCTTCGGGGTCGGTGATCGCCGTCCGGACTGGGTCGTGGTCGGGGAGGCGCCGGGCGCCGAGGAGGACCGGCGCGGCGAACCCTTCGTCGGCGAAGCCGGGCAGTTGCTCGACGCGATGCTGGAAGCGGTGGGCATGAGCCGCGCGCGTGGCGTGTTCATCCTGAACGTGCTCAAGTGCCGGCCACCCGGCAATCGCGACCCGGCCCCCGAAGAGGTCCGCGAATGCAACCGTTTCCTGCAGGCACAACTGACGCTGTTGGCGCCGCGGCTGGTGTTGGCCATGGGACGCTTCGCCGCGCATACCCTGCTCGGGACCGACGAGAAGATCGGCCAGCTACGCCAGCGCGAGCACCGGATCGATATCGACGGGCGACCGGTTCCGCTGGTGGTCAGCTATCACCCGGCCTACCTGTTGCGCTCCCCGGTGCAAAAGCGCCTGGGCTGGCAGGACCTGTGCCGCGCCCGGGCACTGGTGCCGCTGTCCGCGCCGGGCGATCAGAAGGCCCGGTAGAGCGCCGCGTCAGTGATGGCCCATGTCCTTGGGGCGGTCTTCGCCGATCAGGCTTTCCGAATCGAACTCGCGCTGGTTGGCCAGGTGGCGTCGGCGCACCAGCCAGGTCAGGATGGCGATCGAACCGCCAAACAGCAGGATCACGGTATTGACCGAGACATCCAGGCTGACCAGCAGCGCGGTAAATGGCCAGCATCAGCAGGATGTTCAGGTTCTCGTTGAAGTTCTGGACGGCGATCGAGTGACCGGCACTGAGCTTGACATAGCCACGGTGCTGCAAAAGAGCGTTCATCGGCACGACGAAAAAACCGGCCAGGCCGCCGATGAGCACAAGCAACGGGTAGGCGATCGCCGCAGTGTCGACCAGGGTCATCGCCGGTACGACCAGGCCCAGCGCGATGCCAAACGGCAGCACGCGGATCGACTGGCGCAGACCGACGAAGGTGGCCGCCGCGACCGCACCTATCGCCACGCCGATCGCCACCACCCCCTGCAACACGGCGGCATGGCTCAGCGGCATGCCCAGTGAGTCGCGGGCCCAGTCGAGCACGAGGAACTGCAACGTCGCCCCGGCGCCCCAGAACAAGGTCGTGACCGCCAGCGAGATCTGGCCCACCTTGTCGCGCCACAGGATCATGTTCGCGCGTCCGAATGCCTTGATCAGGTGAATCGGATGGATGAGTTGGCGCGGATAGCGGGCACCGGTATCGGGGATCCCCAGGTTGATCGCGGCGGCCAGCAGATAGATGAGGCTGATCACGCCAATCGCCGCGGCTGACGGGGTGCTCAAACCGAGCGCCCGCAGCGGACTGGCCTCGGCGAGCAGCCAGGAGGCCGCCACCGGGCTGATCAGCGCCCCCGGCGACCGCGCCCAGGATGATGGAGCCGACCGTGGTGCCCTCGATCCAGCCATTCGCGGCCACCAGTTGCTCGGGCGGCAGCATCTCGGTCAGGATGCCGTACTTGGCCGGCGAGTACGCGGCCGCGCCGAAACCGGCCACCGCGTAGGAAAGCAACGGGTGGATCGAGTAGAGCATCAGCAGGCAACCGGCCACCTTGATGAAATTCGACACCAGCATCACCCGGCCCTTGGGCATCGAATCGGCCAGTGCGCCGACGAACGGCGCCAGCATCACATAGGACACCGTGAAGAACAGCTTCGAGCAGCGGCGTCATCCAGGCGGCGCAGCGGCTTCGACCAACATGGCGATCGCGGCGATCAGCAACGCATTGTCGGCCAGCGAGGAAAGAACTGGGCCGCGATAATGAAGTAGAAGCCGCGGGTCATCGTTCGTACAAATCGCCTTGGAGACGTGTGTCGACCGAATCAGCGGTCAAGGGTCGGCAGGCATGTCCGACCTGCGTGGCGATTTATACCACAGCGCCGAGAGCGCTTTCGGACGAATCGTTCCGCAAGCCCGAACCGTGGCCTGTGACGGTATTCACCGCCGGTGAATGTGTATAGTTCGCAACATGTCCAGACCCCTGTTGGCCCTGATCGATCCGTTTGCGATGCATCACAACCTGATGCAGGCCAAGGCGCTCGCGCCGGCGGCGCGGGTCTGGGCGGTGATCAAGGCAAATGCCTACGGACACGGTCTGCAGGCTGCAACGCAGGGCCTGAACATGGCGGACGGCTTCGCGTTGCTGGAGTTCGACAAGGCCCTGGCGCTGCGTGAGGCCGATCCGCAACGGCGGCTGCTGATGCTCGAGGGCGCGTTCGATGCGCCGGACACCGAACTGGCCGCCCGGCACGGGCTGGAACTGGTCGTGCACGATGAATCCCAGCTGCGCTGGATAGAGGCGCTGGACGGCCCGCGGCGATTGGCGGTCTGGCTCAAGTTCAACAACGGCATGAACCGGCTGGGCTTTGCGCGCGGCCACTTCCGCCAGGCGTTCGAGCGCCTGGTCGGGCTGCTCGCGGTCGCGCGGATCAGCCTGATGACCCACTTTGCCAATGCCGATGCCGAGCACGGGTGCGACGATCCGCTGGCGCGTTTCGAGCAGGCCGCCAAGGGGCTGCCTGGAGACCGTTCGTTGGCCAATTCCGCCGCGACGGTGCAGCTGCCTGCCGCGCACGGGCAGTGGATCCGGCCGGGAATCATGCTTTATGGCGCCACCCCGATTGCCGAGCGATCGGCGGCCCACCTGGGTCTGCGGGCGGCGATGCATCTGCAAAGCCGCCTGATCGCCGTGCAGAACCTGCTGCCCGGGGAGTCGGTTGGCTACGGCAGCACGTTTGTCGCCGGTCGGCCGATGCGCGTCGGCGTCGTTGCCTGCGGCTATGCCGACGGGTACCCACGCAGTGCGGGCACCGGTACGCCGGTGATGGTCGATGGTCACCGCACTCGCTTGGTCGGACGCGTGTCGATGGACATGCTGACGGTCGACCTCGACCCTGTGCCGCAGGCCGGGGTCGGGTCGCCGGTGCAGTTGTGGGGCGACCAGGTGGCGATCGACGAGATCGCCGCAGCCGCCGGGACGATCGGTTATGAAGTGATGTGCCGGCTTGCGCCGCGGGTGCCGGTGCAGGTGCTGGAGGCGCAGCCCGCAGGCGATGCCCGATGAGCAAGGTCCGCACCCAGTACCTGTGCACCGAATGCGGTGGCGCGGCGTCCAAGTGGCAGGGCCAGTGCCCGCAATGCTCGGCCTGGAACACCCTGGTCGAGGGCCGGGTGGAATCCGGCCCCTCGCGCGGCCTGCTCGATCCTTCACCGGGCGCCGGCCTGGTGCGCCTGAACGAGGTGACCACCGAGCAGGTGCAACGCTACCCGACCGGGAGCGAGGAGTTCGACCGCGTGCTCGGTGGCGGCCTGGTGGCCGGCTCGGTGGTGTTGATCGGCGGAGACCCGGGCATCGGCAAATCGACGCTGCTGCTGCAGGCGGCGGCCGTCATCCAACGCACCCGCCCGGTCATCTATGTCACCGGCGAGGAATCGGCGTCGCAGGTGGCAATGCGCGCGCGGCGGCTGGGGCTGGAATCGTTGGACGTGCCACTGCTGGCGGAAACGAGCCTGGAGCGGATCGCTGTCACGATGGAGCGAGAGAGGCCCGGGGTCATGGTGATCGATTCGATCCAGACGATGTACTCCGAGGCCCTGCAGTCGCCACCCGGCTCGGTTGCCCAGGTGCGCGAATGTGCGGCTCAGCTGACAAGACTGGCCAAGCGCTGGGACGTGGCGCTGGTGATGATCGGGCACGTGACGAAGGAGGGCACGCTTGCCGGACCGCGGGTGCTCGAGCACATCGTCGACACGGTGCTGTACTTCGAGGGCGACGCGCAGTCGTCGCACCGGCTGGTGCGCGCGTTCAAGAACCGCTTCGGTGCGGTCAACGAGCTGGGCGTGTTCGCGATGACCGATCGCGGCCTGCGGGGCGTGTCCAATCCGTCGGCGTTGTTTCTGTCGCAACATGATCGCCAGGTGGCGGGCACCTGCGTGCTCGTCACCCAGGAAGGCACCCGGCCGCTGTTGGTCGAGATCCAGGCGCTGGTCGACACGGCCACCGGCCCGAATCCGCGCCGCCTGACCGTCGGCCTGGAGTCGGCAAGGCTGGCGATGCTGCTGGCCGTCCTCAACCGCCATGCCGGCATCGGCTGTGCCGATCAGGATGTGTTCCTGAACGCGGTCGGGGGGGTGCGCATCAGCGAGCCGGCAGCCGACCTCGCGGTGCTGCTGGCCATCGTGTCCTCGCTCAAGAACCGGCCGCTGCCGCGCGGGCTGGCGATCTTTGGCGAAGTCGGCCTGGCCGGCGAGATCCGGCCGGCGCCGCGCGGCCAGGAACGTCTTCGCGAGGCGGCCAAGCTCGGCTTCGGCCGCGCGGTCGTGCCGCGGGCCAACGCGCCGCGCAAGCCGATTGAGGGTCTGCGGATCGCCGCCGTCGATCACATCGACGAGGCGCTCGCCCAGGCCTGGGACTGATCAAGGTCCCGAACGGTCTTGCAGCACGGCGGCCGCGGTGGCCTCGCCCGAACGCAACGCCCCTTCGAGCGTGGCCGGGTAACGCGGCGTGACGTAGTCGCCGGCCAGATAGAGGCCTGCCGGCAGCGCCAGGTCATCGATGCCGCGCGGATGCCCCGCCGGCCGGCCGGGTGTGCACGAAGAGGTTGCTCGCCGCTCGTTGACCCAGGCCCGATCCGATGGCGCGGGCAGCCCCAGCCCTTCGACCACCTGCTCGACGATCCGGTCCGCAAGTTGGTCATTGTCGGCGATCTCCAGGGTGTCGCGCGCGCTGGTCACGACCGAGGCCACCCGCAATCCGTCGATGACGCCGCGATCGAACAACCACTGCCCGTGCCATTGACGGGCCGGCACCTCGTCCAGCAGGCGCACCGCCGGCAGCGGCGGCGACTGTTGCGCCGGCCAGGCGAGGTAGGTCGTCAGGATCGCCTGGTGCTCGAAGCCTTGCAGCCGCCGTGCCACCGCCGGCGCCACCGTCTTCAACAGGCCGGCCGCGTGCGGGGCGGCGGTGGCGATCACCACCTGCGCAAACTCGCCCAGCACTTGCTGCAGGGGCTGGCCCGAGCGCGACAGCCGCCATTGGCCGTCGGCTTCGTCCAGGCCGCGGACCGGGTTTTCAGCGACACCCGGGCGCCGTCGCGCCGCAGCCGCGCGAGCAGCGGGTCGGCGAGCAGGGCGCCCATTGGCACCCGAGGGACCAGGAAGTCGCTGCCGTCGGCCCCGCCCAGCAGGGAATCGTGCAACACGTTGACGAAGGTCTGCGCGCACGCCTGCTCGGGCAGGGTGTTCATCGCCGCCAGGCAGAACGGACGCCAGAACGTCCGGACCAGGTGCTCGGTCTGGCCGGTGCGATGCAGCAGGTCGGCGAGCGTGCGGCCCTGCTGGCCCTGCCAGCGGGCACGCGCCAGCACCAGCCCCAGACGGGCGAGCGCCAGCCGGTCGGCCATCCCCAGGCCGCGCGCCAGCAGCATCCCGGTCAACAGGCCTGCCCGGCCCGGGCCCCGGCGGCGCAGGCCGAGCGCCGTCGATTCGAACTGCAGCGGCAGCCGGGCCAGACCTTGCCCGGCCGGCAGGCCCAGCCGCGTCAGTCGGGCAAGCGTGCGCACGTAGGCGCCGATCAGCAGGTGCTGCCCGTTGTCGAGCAGCAGCTCGCGCCCGGCCAGGCGCAGCGTCGCCGTGCGGGCCCGCCCGCCGGCCTGCGGCGCCATCTCGAAAAGGTGAACGGGGAGGCCCGCCGTCACCAGGTCGTGCGCGGCGACCAGGCCCGCCCAGCCGGCGCCGACGATCGCGACGCCTCGGCCGCCCACCTGGGTCACGGAGCAGGTGCCCGCCCGGTGACCCAGGTGCGCCAGGCCAGCCAGAACTTGCGCACCGGGGTCAGCGCGACCCTGTGACGCAACACCTGGAAGCCATCCGCCTCGATCTCACGCAACAGGCTCGAGTAGATCGCGGCCATGATCAGCCCGGTGCGCTGCCCGCGCCGCTCGGTTTCGGGCAACAGCGCGTAGGCGTCCCGGTAGCATTGTCTCGCCCGCTCGGCCTGGAAGTGCATCAGCGCCCCGAAGGCCTCGGTCTGGCGGCAGGCGAGGATGTCCTGCTGCGACACGCCGAAGCGCTGCAAGTCCTCGATCGGCAGGTAGATCCGTCCGCGCCGCGCATCCTCGCCGACATCGCGAATGATGTTCGTGAGTTGGAAGGCCAGACCCAGCTTCTCGGCGTAGGCATCGGTGTCGGCTCCGGGATTGCCGAAAATCCGCGCCGCCGCGCAGCCGACCAGCCCGGCGACGCGATGGCAGTAAAGGGCCAGCCCCTCGAAGTCGAGATAGCGGTCCTGGTCCAGGTCCATCGCCATGCCATCGATGATCTCCAGCAACCAGCGCCGGCGGATACCGAACACGGTCAGGTGCGGCGCCAGCGCCTTGCCGACCGGATGCTCGGGCGTGCCGTCGTACATCCGGGCCACCTCGGTTCGCCACCAGGCCAGCTGGGTGCGGGCCACCTGGCTATCGGAGGTCTCGTCGACGACATCGTCGACCTCGCGACAGAACGCGTAGAGCGCGGTGATCGCCTGTCGCCGGGCGCCCTTCAGAAAGAGGAAGCTGTAGTAGAAACTCGAGCCACTGGCCGCGGCCTTTTGCTGGCAATAGGCGTCCGGGCTCATCGTACGGACCGCCGCAACAACAGGCGCAGGCCCGCCAGCGCAATGGCCGGCGCATCCGCCCGGCCGAGTTTGCGGCGGGCGGCGAGCGGGTCCTCGTGACGCAGCCGCTCGAGCATCGTGCCGCCGGCGGCGACGATGGCCGCCAGTTCCAGGCGCAGGCGCCAGGGCAGGGGGCCGCGGATCAACCGGGGGGCGGTATCGAGTAGCCGGCGGGCTTCGTCCAGCTGGTGATCGAGCAGCCGGCGAAGCGCGGGCGAACAGCGCCCGGCCGCCACGCAGCCGGCCAACTCGTGCGGCGCCAGGCCGGCCCGGGCGGTCTCGTCCTCGGGCAGGTAGCAGCGGCCCCGGGCATGATCCTGGCCGACATCCTGGACGAAGTTGATCAACTGAAGCGCCGAGCAGATCGCATCGGACGCGGCCAGGTCGGCGCCATGGTCGGCATCGAAGATGCGCAGCACGATCCGCCCGACCGGGTCGGCAGAATGCCGGCAGTAAGCCATCAGTGCGGCGCGGTCGGGGAAGCGGGCGCCGCGCGCATCCTGCTCGAAGGCGCTCAGCAAATCGAGCAGGCACGACACCGGGATGCGGTGGCGCGACATCGGCGCGCGCAGCGGCTCCACCCGCTCGTGGTGACGGCCTTCGAGCAGCGCCGAGCGCATCGCGGCCAGTTCGGCCAGGCGCGCCTCGACCGGCGCGTCGCCCTCGTCGGCCACATCGTCGCCGTGGCGCGCGAATCCGTAGGCCGCGGCAATCGCCGGGCGCAGCGTCGCCGGCACCAGCACGGAGGCCACCGGGAAGTTCTCGTAGTGATCGGTGGAGCTGATCCACCCGGCGTCAGCGACGGTCGGCGAGTTCATCTTGTCGATTGTAGGGGGTTCATGGCGTCCGATCGCGGCGTCCACGTCGCGCCGAAGCGTCGGGATGGCACGGTTGGCGGCCAGGCCGGGCATCGGGACCAGAACAAAGCATTGCGGTTTCCGTTAGAATCGAGGGTTTGCTGCGGCCGTGGCGGAATTGGTAGACG
The DNA here is from genome assembly GCA_041396665.1 of Burkholderiaceae bacterium. Taxonomy (GTDB): domain Bacteria; phylum Pseudomonadota; class Gammaproteobacteria; order Burkholderiales; family Burkholderiaceae_E; genus JAUIAI01. Next base: position 46,461 of record JAWKYE010000033.1, on the reverse strand, counting down.
CACCAGGTTTAGGTCCTGGCGCTTTCAACGGCGTGAAGGTTCGAGTCCTTTCGGCCGCACCAGAACCTTCCAACCGTTGCTCGCGGCGCTGGCGGGCCTGCGGGCGGGATCATCCCATCGCACCCCGGCGGCCCGCCCGGCGCGCGGCGGTTTAGTTCGCGAACATTTGTCCGTCCGAGCCCGTTTTCGGACGATTCCTTCCTGATGGTTGACCCGCCCGATCGGTCCGTCCGCGGTCGGTGGCCCAACCGCTTCAAACCTGACCCGAACCGACGCAATGACAACTCAGATCGAAACCACCGGAACCCTGGAACGCAAACTGGCCATGGCGGTGCCCGTGGCAGATATCGAGAAGCAGGTCGGCGAGCGACTGCGCAAGCTGGCGCGCACCGTCAAGATGCCGGGCTTTCGCCCGGGCAAGGTGCCGATGAAGATGATCCAGCAAAGCTACGGCCAGCAGGTGAATGCCGAGGTGCTGGGCGATGCTGTCAGCGAGGCCTTCAGCTCGGCGGTCCGGGAGCATTCGTTGCGCGTGGCCGGTCAGCCGAACATCGAGCGACGCGAGGACGCGCCGGAAACCGAATTCGGTTTCACCGCGACGTTCGAGGTTTATCCCGAGATCCCGGCGGTCGATCCCACCCAGATCGAGGTCGAGCGCGTCAAGTGCGAGGTCGGGGAGGCCGAGATCGATCGCACCGTCGACATCCTGCGCAAGCAGCGCGTGCAGTGGGAACCCACCGAGCGCGCCGCCCAGGACGAAGACCAGGTGACCATCGATTTCGTGGGCCGCCTCGATGGCGAGGCTTTCGATGGAGGCAGTGCCGACGACTTCGCGTTCGTGCTGGGGCAGGGGCGCATGCTGGCCGACTTCGAGAAGGGCGTGTCGGGCCAGAAAGCCGGTGCCAAGGTCACGTTTGCGGTCGCTTTTCCCGACGACTACACGGCCAAGGAACTGGCCGGCAAGACCGCAGAGTTCGAGGTCATCGTCAAGAAGGTCGAGGCGCCCGTGCTGCCCGAAGTGAACGAGGAGTTTGCCAGGACCCTGGGGGTTGCCGACGGCACGATCGAGAGCATGCGCAAGGACATCCGCGCCAACCTGGATCGCGAGGTCGGCCAACGGGTTCGTGCCCGTACCAAGAACAATGTCATGGAGGCGCTACGCGGCGCCGTGAGCTTCGAGCTTCCCAAGGCACTGGTCGACGGTGAGCGCGAAACACTGGTGAAGCGCGCCCGCGAGGACCTGGAGCAGCGCGGCATGAAGAGCGCCGACATGCCGATTCCAGAAGACCTGTTCAATGAACAGGCGGCCAACCGGGTCCGGCTCGGCCTGCTGGTCGCCGAATTGGTCAAGGAACAAAAGCTCCAGGCCAAGCCTGACCAGATCCGCGCCCAGATCGAGGAATTTGCGCAGGCTTACGAGAATCCGGCCGAGGTGATGCGTCACTACTTCAGCGATCGCAACCGGCTGGCCGAGATCGAGGCGCTGGTGATCGAGCAGAACGTCGTCGACTGGGTCCTGTCCCAGGCCAAGGTGACCGACAAGGGTGTCGCCTTTGATGAATTGATGAGTGGCAGTTGACCGCTTGAATCACCCCCCTCAACAATGCTGGCAGGTAGCCCGGGGGCCGGGAGTGCGGCCGGCCGGCCCGTTTTCTGTACCAGGCTCTTGCCCGGTATTCCCTGTCAGCCCCGATAGCCGGTCGGCAGACCGCATGCAGGAGTTCAAATGACCCGTAACAGCCTGATCGAAGACCTCGTCAATGCCCACTTGGCATCGCCGGCCGACGCCCAGTCCACCCCCACCCAGGCGATCGGCATGGTCCCGATCGTCATCGAGCAGAGCGGCCGGGGTGAGCGCGCCTACGACATCTACTCCCGACTGTTGCGTGAAAGAGTCATTTTCCTGCTCGGTCCGGTGATGGACATGTCGGCCAATCTGGTCGTCGCCCAACTGCTGTTCCTCGAGTCCGAAAACCCGGACAAGGATGTCTCGGTCTATATCAATTCGCCGGGGGGCTCGGTCTCGGCCGGTCTTGCCATTTACGACACGATGCAGTTCGTCAAGCCTGACGTGAGCACCCTTTGCATGGGCATGGCGGCGAGCATGGGCTCGTTCCTGCTGGCGGCTGGCGCCAAGGGCAAGCGATTCTCGCTGCCGAATGCGCGGATCATGATCCACCAGCCTTCCGGCGGCGCCCAGGGGCAGGCTTCGGATATCGAGATCCAGGCCCGGGAAATCCTCTACATCCGTGAGCGACTCAACAAAATCCTCGTGAAGACAACCGGCCAACCGCTTGAAACGATTGAGAAAGACACCGATCGCGACAACTTCATGTCGGCCGAACAGGCGCAGAACTACGGTATTATCGACAAGGTACTGGAGAGCCGCGCCGAGGCGGCATGAGGCTCTGATGCAGCCCCCGGACTCGTCGGACTGAGGTTCCCTGCGGGAAGAGGCCAGACGACCAACAAGGAAAGGCATGTCGGAAAAAAAGGGCTCTCGCGAAAAGGTCTTGTACTGTTCCTTCTGCGGAAAGAACCAGCACGAGGTTCGCAAGCTGATTGCGGGTCCGTCGGTATTCATCTGCGATGAATGCATCGAGCTTTGCAACGACATCATTCGCGACGAGGCGGCCGGCGATCCGGCCGCCGGCAGCGTGTCCGGTGGCCTGCCCACGCCGGCCGAGATCCGCGCGAGCCTGCACAACTACGTGATCGGCCAGGAGCCGGCCAAGCGAAGCCTGGCGGTGGCGGTCTACAACCATTACAAGCGGCTTCGCCATCGCGGCAAGAAAGACGATGTCGAGCTGTCCAAGAGCAACATCCTGCTGGTCGGCCCGACCGGCTCGGGAAAGACGTTGCTGGCCCAGACGCTGGCAAGGTTGCTCAACGTGCCCTTCGTGATCGCCGATGCCACGACGCTGACCGAGGCCGGCTACGTTGGCGAGGACGTCGAGAACATCATCCAGAAGCTGCTCCAGAACTGCAACTACGAGGTTGAGAAGGCGCAGAACGGCATCGTCTACATCGACGAGATCGACAAGATCTCACGCAAGTCGGACAACCCGTCGATCACCCGTGACGTGTCGGGCGAGGGCGTTCAGCAGGCGTTGCTCAAGCTGATCGAAGGCACGGTTGCCTCGGTGCCGCCGCAGGGCGGGCGCAAGCACCCGAACCAGGATTTCGTGCAGATCGACACGACCAACATCCTGTTCATCTGCGGTGGTGCGTTCGACGGCCTCGACAAGGTCATCCGCAACCGCTCCGAGCGCTCGGGCATCGGCTTTGGTGCCGAGGTCAAGAGCGCGAGCGAACGAACCGTGGTTGATGTCCTGCGCGACATCGAGCCCGAAGACCTGATCAAGTTCGGACTCATTCCCGAACTGGTCGGCCGCCTGCCGGTGGTCGCCACGCTCGACGAATTGAATGAGGAAGCGTTGGTCAAGATCCTGACCGAGCCAAAGAACGCGCTGATCAAGCAGTACCAGCGCCTGTTCATGATGGAGGGGTCGAACTCGAGGTGCGCCCTTCGGCGTTGGCGGCGATTGCCAGCCGTGCGCTCAAGCGCAAGACCGGGGCGCGCGGTCTGCGCTCCATCCTCGAGCAGACATTGCTGGACATCATGTTCGAGATACCCAGTCTGCAGAACGTCCAGAAAGTCGTCGTCGACGAGCGGGCGATCACCGGTGAAGGCAAACCGCTGATCATCTACGCCGACGTGCCCAAGGTGTCCGGGTCCGATTCCGGCCAGGGCTGACCGGGCGCGACGCCCCGCTGGTAAACGGAGCCGTCCCGGTCACCGCCCGGCTGCCGATGCACGGCCGCTCAGAGCGGGCGCCCGACCACTGATTCGGCGCTGTCGGCCCGATGCCACTGCGTGCCATGAGTGCATGCCCGTCAATGCCGCATTTCGGCGTATCCTGACCCTGGACAACCCAGATAATCGGTGCGGTGGCGAATTTGCGGCCTTCGACGCCAGAATACGATATTCCGCTCTACCGGAGTCCTTGATGACCGATTCCCCCAAACCCTTCCCCTACTGCCACTGCGAGACGTCGTGGTGTTTCCGCACATGGTGATCCCGCTGTTCGTCGGGCGTGCCAAGTCGATCAAGGCTCCTCGAGGCCGCGATGGAATCCAGGAAGCAGATCACCCTCGCCGCGCAGAAGAATGCATCCAAGGATGATCCGTCAGCCGACGACATCTACGAGATCGGCTGCGTCTCGAATATCCTGCAGATGCTCAAACTGCCCGATGGGACGGTCAAGGTGCTGGTCGAGGGCAGCCAGCGTGCCCGACTGCTGAGCATCGAGGACGGCCACGAGCACTTCAGCTGCGAACTCGAACTGCTGCCCGAAACCGACGGGCAGTCGCCCAGGTCGAAGCGCTGCGTCGCACCATCCTCACGCAGTTCGACCAGTATGTGAAGCTCAACAAGAAGATCCCGCCCGAGATCCTCGCGTCGCTCAACGGGATCGATGACAACGGCCGTCTGGCCGACACCATCGGCGCCCACCTGCCGATCAAGATCGAGCAAAAGCAGGCGGTGCTCGAAACCATCTCGGTGTCCGAGCGTCTCGAGCGCCTGCTCGCGCAGATCGAGACCGAGCTGGACATCCTGCAGGTCGAGAAGCGTATCCGTGGCCGCGTCAAGCGGCAGATGGAAAAGAGCCAGCGCGAGTACTACCTGAACGAGCAGGTCAAGGCCATCCAGAAGGAATTGGGCGAAGGCGAGGACGGTGCCGACCTGGAAGAGCTCGAGAAGAAGATCGAGCAGGCCAAGATGCCAAAGGAAGCGCGCAAGAAGGTCGACGGCGAACTGAAGAAACTCAGGCTGATGTCACCGATGTCGGCCGAGGCCACCGTCGTGCGCAACTACATCGACACACTGGTCGGCCTGCCGTGGCGCAAGAAGAGCAAGATCACCAATGACCTGGCCCAGGCCGAGACCGTGCTCGATGCCGATCACTACGGCCTGGAGAAGGTCAAGAACGCATCCTCGAATACCTCGCCGTGCAGCAACGTGTCGAGCGGGTCAAGGCGCCCATCCTGTGCCTGGTCGGTCCCCGGGAGTCGGCAAGACCTCGCTGGGCCAGTCGATTGCACGGGCCACCAATCGCAAGTTCATTCGTATGGCGCTGGGCGGCGTACGTGACGAGGCCGAGATCCGCGGTCACCGGCGAACCTACATCGGTTCGATGCCGGGCAAGATCCTGCAGAACCTGACCCGCGTCGGCGTGCACAACCCGCTGTTCCTGCTCGACGAAGTCGACAAGATGGGCATGGATTTTCGTGGCGACCCTCGAGCGCATTGCTCGAAGTGCTCGACCCCGAACAGAACAGCACATTCGTCGATCACTATGTCGAAGTCGAGTACGACCTGTCCGACGTGATGTTCGTGGCGACCGCCAACACGCTCAACATTCCACCGGCGTTATTGGACCGACTCGAGGTGATCCGCCTGTCGGGTTATACCGAGGACGAGAAGGTCAGCATCGCGATGCGCTATCTGCTGCCCAAGCAGATCGGCAACGCCGGACTCAAGCCCGAAGAGATCTCCGTGAACGAAGCGGCGATCCGCGACATCGTGCGCTACTACACCCGCGAGGCCGGCGTTCGATCACTCGAGCGAGAGATCGGCAAGATCAGCCGCAAGGTCGTCAAGACCCTGTTGCTCGAAAAGAGCCGCAAGAAAGTGTCGGTCACCGTCAAGAACCTGGACAAGTTCCTTGGTGTGCGCCGCTATAGCTACGGCGTGGCCGACCAGGACAAGAACCAGGTGGGCCAGGTCACGGGCCTGGCATGGACCGAGGTGGGCGGTGAACTGCTCACCATCGAAGCGGTCAGTGTGCCGGGTAAGGGCAAGACCACCTTCACCGGCAAGCTTGGCGACGTGATGCAGGAGTCGATCAAGGCGGCGATGACAGTCGTGCGTCGTCGCGCGGCGCCTGGGTATCGAGGAGAACTTCCACGAGAAGCAGGACATCCACATCCACGTGCCCGAAGGGGCGACGCCCAAGGATGGTCCGAGTGCCGGTGCCGCGATGACGGTGGCGTTGGTTTCCATCCTCACCGGCATTCCGGTGCGCGGCGACATTGCGATGACCGGAGAAATCACGCTGCGGGGCGAGAGGTGTTGCAGATTGGCGGTCTCAAGGAAAAGCTGCTGGCCGCGCACCGGGGCAACATCCGCCGGGTGCTCATTCCGGAAGAGAACGTCAAGGACCTCGCCGAGATTCCCGACAATGTCAAAAATCATCTCGAGATCATTCCGGTGAAATGGATTGACAACGTGCTCGAGTTGGCGCTCGAGTCGGTCCCCAAGCCTTTGCCTGAAGAAGAAGTGGCCAAGGCCGCGGCAGTGGCTGCCGACAAGGAAGCCAAGAAAGGCGGTGAAGACGTCATCGCGCACTGATCTCATCGCCAAAGCGGATGAATCATTGACGGTGCCCCGGATCTCTCGTTAACAGGTGGTTGACGGATCCGGGGCACTTTTCCTTGATTTGCCTTTGAATCAGGCGTGACCAGCGGTGAATCCGGTCTTGCTCGCCTTGACACGCCAGGGGCTCAACGATTTAATACGATCCCTGCACTGCCGGTACCGAGCCGGTCTTCCGCTGCGGCACGTAACAGCCATCCAACACGGTAATAGGGCGCACAATCGGAGCGCTCCATCCGAACAAGACGGTTACCAGGCGCTCGCGACAATGATGATGCTTCGTCGAATCGCCAGTCGCCAAACCGACAAACAATCCCTGGGGGTACACGAGTGAACAAAACTGAACTGATCGATTTCATCGCTGAGGAAGCCGACATCTCCAAAGCTTCCGCCGGGCGCGCACTGGATGCAGTGATCAATGGCATCACGAAAAGCCTGAAGGGCGGCGATGCGGTCACCGTGGTCGGCTTCGGTACGTTCAAGGTCAGCAAGCGGGCCGCCCGCACAGGCCGCAACCCGCAAACCGGGGCAGAGATCAACATCGCCGCGGCAAACGTTCCGAAATTCACGCCAGGCAAGGCCCTCAAGGACTCGGTCAACTGAGTTCACGTTGCAGCGCAAAAATCACGCTATAATCTGCGGCCGTTGTACGGAATATGGTGGCACCCGACGCGGCGGGGGTGCTTAGCTCAGTTGGTAGAGCGGCGCCCTTACAAGGCGTAGGTCGGGAGTTCGAGCCTCTCAGCACCCACCAGATCATCCAGGCTCATCAAGATCGAGCAACGCCGCCAGCCAACAATCCCGTGGCTCGCGTGGCAAAGAATCAAGGAGTGGTAGTTCAGTTGGTTAGAATACCGGCCTGTCACGCCGGGGGTCGCGGGTTCGAGTCCCGTCCTCTCGCCAACATGCCAGGCGAACAATTGTTCGCCCTTTTTCATTGATGCATGCGTTTGTCGCCGCGCACCCGACGCGGGTGTCGACATCCGCGCCTGCCAGCCAGTTGAGAAATCATGTTTGAGGCCATTCGTCGAAACCAGCGTGTCCTGTTGTTCCTGCTGGTGTTGCTGATCTTCCCGGCATTCGCATTCTTCGGGATCTCGGGTTACGACCGCTTTTTCTCCGGTGGCGATGCGGTCGCCACGGTCGGTGATTCGGCGATCACGACGCAGGAATTCAACAACGCCAGGCGCGCCCAGATCGACAACATGCGCCGCTTCCTGGGCGACCAGTTCGATCCGGCGCTGCTCGATTCGCCCGCCGCGCGCAACGAGATCCTCGATGGCTTGATCGCTCAGCGCGTTTTGGCGCAGGAGGCGGCGAGTCGTCGCATCAGTATTCCCGATCTGGCTGTCTTCAATGCGATCCACGCGATCCCTTCGTTTCGCAACGAGCAAGGCGAATTCGATCGCGATCGCTACCGGGCGATGGTCGCGGCCCAGGGCATGACCGAGGTCGGCTTCGAGGAGCGTGTGCGCGCCGATCTGGCCATGCAGATGATCCCGCAGTCGGTGTCCGAATCGGCGATCATGCCGCAGTCGGTGGCGACCCGCATCGTCAGTCTGCAGCAGCAGCAGCGCCGGTATCGGCTGCGCCGTTTCGAGCCCGAGAATTTCATCGAGGGCATCGCGATCGATGAAGCGGCCGCGCGCAAGTATTACGACGAGCATGCGGCCGAGTTCCAGTCACCCGAGAGTGCGAAGATCGAGTACCTGGTGCTCAGCCAGGCCACGTTGGCCGGGCAGGTCGAGGTCACCGATGCCGAGGTGAACGAGTACTACACGAACAACAAGGCGCGTTACGTGCAGGGCGAGCAACGGGCGGCCAGTCACATCCTGGTGACGGCGTCGGCCGATGCCCCGGCCGCGGAACGCGATGCTGCGCGTGCCAAGGCGCAGGCGCTGCTGGACAAGCTCAAGGGCGGGGCCGACTTTGCCGAGTTGGCCAAGGCCGAGTCGCAGGATCCGGGCTCGGCAGACAACGGCGGTGACCTGGGCCTGTTCGATCGCGAGTCGATGGTCAAGCCGTTTGCCGATGCTGCCTTTGCGCTCGAAAAGGGCGCGCTGAGCGATGTGGTCGAGACCGAGTTCGGCTTTCACATTCTCAAGGTCACCGACATCCGCGATCAGACCCAACAGCCGCTGGACAAGGTGCGGGGTGAGATCGAATCACTGATCCGCAGCCAGAAGGCCCGTCAGTCGTTCCTGGAGTCGGCCGAGACGTTCAGCAACACCGTGTTCGAGCAACCCGATTCGCTCGCCCCCGCGGCAGACAAGCTCAACCTCAAGGTGCAGTCACTCGATGATCTGCGCCGCAACGGCGGTCCGGCCGTCCCGCCCGGTTCGCCACTTGGCAATCCGAAGGTGCTGCGCGCGATCTTTTCCGAGGAGGCGCTGCGCAACAAGGTCAATACCGAAGCGATCGACCTGGGAGACAACACGCTGGTCGCCGCGCGCGTCCTCGAGCATCGGCCAAGCAAGCTGCAGGATTTCGAAGCCGTCGAGGTGCAGGCGCAGGCCAAGGTACGGGCAATCGAGGCGGGCAAGGCGGCGGTTGCCGCAGGCGAGGCCGAGTTGGCGCGATTGCAGGGCGGCGGCGAACCCACCGGATTTGACGAGGAGGTCACGGTCAGCCGCGCCGCGGCGCAACTGCCGCCGCAGGTGGCCAAGCCACTGTTCAATCTGCCCGCCGAGCGGCTGCCGGCGTTCATCGGCGTGTCGCTGGGCAATCGCGGCTACCAGATCGCGCAGCTGCTCGAGGTGATACCGGCCGCCGAGAAGGTGATCAGCGAAGGGGTCGAGCAATATCGCGAGCGCAGCGCTGGTAATGCTGGAGCAAGTGCCTTCGATGCCTACCTGGAACTGCTCAAGGCAAAAATCCCGATCGAGCGTAACGTCGAGCGCCTTGCAACCCCGGGTACCGAGGGCTGAGGTCCCGGGCGGCCGGCCGGGGTGGTTACCGTTGCGCCCGCGCGAGCCCGGCTTCCAGGGCCAGTGCCTGCCTCGCCAGATCTTCGATCATCTCGTCCAGTGAATCGACACCAGCGTCCGGGCTGATCGCACGACCGCTGGCCTGGTCGAGGTAGTTGCGCTTCATCGAGCGGTCGTAGGCCGGGTCGTAGTGGCTTTGCAGCAGGTCCAGGACGAACGGCCTGAACTGCCCCTGTGCGATCTGGTCGCGCCAGTGCTCAAGCCGTTCCTGGCCATGCAGTGCCTGCAGGCGCTCGAGTTGCAGCAGCAGATGGCGCGGATCATCGACCAGGTGGGGATAGTCGTCCAGTAGCAGCTCGCAGCGCATGTCGGCTGGCATGTCGATCGTCAGGCAGGGTGACGCGCGCATCGCCACGATCAGGTCGTGGGGCACCTGGACGGCGCCGATCTTGCGGCTCTCCGATTCGACCCAGACCGGCCGTTGTGTCTCGAAACCGGCGATCGCCGACCAGAGCAGGGTCTCGAAGTGCTTTTGCGACGGCTGTGCATCGCCGGGTATTGCCCCAAGCACCGAGCCACGATGCCGTGCCAGCGCCTCGAGATCCAGGACCTGTGCACCCAGCTCGCCCATGCGCGTGAGCACGCGGCTCTTGCCGGTCCCCGTACGGCCTGCCAGGACGATCAACGACAGAGCGCCGATGCGGTGCGACAGCGTATCGAGCATTGCCTTGCGCCAGGCCTTGTAGCCGCCTTCGAGCAGCATGACCTGCCATCCGACCCGTGCCATCACCGTGGCCAGTGCCCCCGAGCGGTTGCCGCCACGCCAACAGTAGACGAGCGCACGGAAGTCGCGCGGTTTGTCGGCCAGCGGCCCCTGCAGGTGACGGGCAATGTTGGCGCTGACCAGTCCCGCTCCAAGTCGGTGGGCCTCGAAGGCCGACGCCTCGCGGTTGAGCAGGCCGACCCTGGCCCGTTCGTCATCGGACAGCACCGGCAGGCAGATGGCGCCAGGCAGGTGATCGAGCGCGTACTCGGCGGGGCTGCGGGCATCGATGATCGCGTCCAGGCGAAGATGCCCTTGCAGCAGATCAACGGGTGTCACGGGTTTGGGCTCTTTCATCGCATAATGCGCCGTTGGGCGCCGGTTTGGTTCAGTATGGCTTGAAACCGGCGATGCCGGACCCATTTACCACGGACGATCACGCCAGAGGGCATCCCCAATCCATGAAAGTCTTCAATCTGAGTTGCGAGCACGACCACGCCTTCGAGGGCTGGTTCTCCTCGGGGGAAGACTATGACCGCCAGCAACGCGACCAATTGCTGCAATGCCCGGTGTGCGACAGCCCGGTGGTCAGACGCCTGCCTTCCGCGCCGCGGCTGAACCTCTCCGACGGGGCCAAGGGCCAGCAGGAGTCCGGCGACCGCCAGATGATGGCCAACCCGACAGCCGCGCAAAAGCAGGCGATGTGGCTCAAGATGATGCAGCATATCCAGGCCAATACCGAGGATGTCGGCGAGCGCTTCCCCGAAGAGGCCCGCAAGATCCACTATCAGGAAGCGCCCGAGCGGGGGATCCGCGGCTCGGCCACGCACGAGCAGGCAGTGGCGCTGGCCGAGGAGGGCATCGAGGTCGTGGCCTTCCCGTTGCCCGAACGGCTCAAAGGGCCGCTTCAGTAAGCGTCCCCGGGTTTATCCGCCCTGTAGCTGGCGCGCCCCGAACAGGATATCGCGCGAGGCTTCGTCGGGTGGTTGGCGACGATCGGCGAGGATCGCCAGCGCGCGCTTGACCGCCGGTCGGGCATTGACGGCATCGAACCAACGCTTGACTGCCGGGTAGGCCTCGAGGTCGACGCCGTGCTTCTCGTGCAGCCGGCACCAGGGAAAGATCGCCATGTCGGCGATCGTATACTGGCGACCGGACACGAAAGCCCGGGTCTTTTCCAACTGCGTGTTCAGCACCCGGTAGAGCCGCATCGATTCGTTCGTGTAACGGGTTTGCGCGTACTCGATCTTGTCGGGGGCGTAGTGACGAAAATGATGGGCCTGGCCCAGCATCGGGCCAAACCCCCCCATCTGCCACATCAGCCATTCGAGCATTTTGAAGCGCTCGCGGTCCGACTTGGGCAGAAAGCGCCCGGTCTTGCCCGCGAGGTAGATCAGGATGGCCCCTGATTCGAACAACGAGATCGATCGGCCATCGGGACCTTCGTGGTCGATGATGGCCGGAATCTTGTTGTTCGGCGAGACTGACAGGAACTTGCTCGAAAATTGATCTCCGGCACTGATGTCCACCGCATGCACGGCATACGGCAGGCCGCATTCCTCCAGCATGATGTGGACCTTGTACCCATTGGCCGTTGGCCAGGTGTAGAGATCGATCACGATCAAGAACCCCGGGTGACGGGTATCTCGACCTTGTCGGCGGCACCGGGAACGCTCATGTGCTTGGCCAGCTCGAGCTTGGCCACCGCGGCGCGGTGCACTTCGTCGGGGCCATCGGCCAGGCGCAACGTGCGCTGGTGGGCCCACATGCTCGCCACCGGGAAGTCTCCACTGACGCCGCCACCGCCATGGGCCTGGATTGCCCAGTCGCAGATCTTCTGGGCCATGTTCGGGGCCACGACCTTGATCATGGCGATCTCGGCACGGGCGAACTTGTTGCCCACGGTGTCCATCATGTAGGCGGCGCGCAGGGTCAGCAGACGGGCCTGGTCGATCATCTGGCGCGATTCGGCGATACGCTCGTGCCAGATCGAGTGCTGCGAAATCTGCTTGCCGAAAGCCACCCGCGACATCAGGCGCTTGCACATCAGTTCGAGCGCGCGTTCGGCCACGCCGATCGAGCGCATGCAGTGGTGGATACGTCCCGGTCCGAGGCGCCCCTGGGCGATCTCGAATCCGCGACCCTCGCCCAGCAGGATGTTGTCTGCCGGCACCCGGACATTCTCGAACAGCACTTCACCGTGGCCGTGCGGCGCATCATCGTAGCCGAACACGCTCAGGTTACGCAGCAGCTTCACCCCCGGGGTGTCGGCGGGCACGACGATCATCGACTGTTGCTGGTGACGGCCGGCGTCGGGGTTGGTCTTGCCCATGAAGATCAGCACCTTGCAGCGTGGATCGCCCATGCCTGAGGTCCACCATTTGCGCCCGTTGATCACGTAGTGGTCACCGTCGCGTTCGATCCGCGACTGGATGTTGGTCGCGTCCGACGAAGCCACCTCGGGCTCGGTCATCGCGAAGGCCGAGCGGATCTCGCCGCGCAGCAGCGGGTCCAGCCATTCGCGCTTGATCGGCTCGCTGGCATAGCGCTCGAGGGTTTCCATGTTGCCGGTATCGGGCGCCGAGCAGTTGAATACCTCGGCAGCCCAGTGCACCCGCCCCATGATCTCGCACAGTGGCGCGTAATCGGTATTGGACAGCCCCTCGGGTACCCGTTCGGAGAAAGGCAGAAAAAGGTTCCAGAGCCCAGCTTCGCGTGCCTTGGGCTTGAGTTCCTCGACAACCTTGGTCGGCTGCCACGCATTGCCCTTGTTGCGGTTCTCGCTCACTTCGTGGTGAAAGCGCGCTTCGTTCGGGTAGACGTGCTCGTCCATGAAGGCGAGAAGGCGGGTGCGCAGTTCCTCGCATCGGGTCGAATAATTGAAATCCATGGTTCAGGTCTCCAGCGTTGGTCGGTCAAGGGTCCGCAGGCAGGTGTCGGGGCAGAATCGTTCCGGCGCGTGCATCAACGAATTTTCTTCACGATTTCCCAGGCCATCTCGGCCAGTGGGCGGGCTCGCTTGCCCGATTCGATGGCCTGCGCACTGGCGGCAGTGCCATCGAGCGCCCGCTTGGTGATCCCTTGCAGGATGCCAGCGAGGCGGAACATGTTGTAGGCGATGTAGAAGTCCCAGTTTTCGATGGGGCCGCGGCCCGTCCGTTCGCAATACCGGCGCATGTACTCGGCTTCGCTGGGAATTCCCAGCGCCTCGAGATCGAGCCCGCCGATGCCGCGGAACTGGCCCGGTGCGATGTGCCAGCTCATGCAGTGATAGCTGAAGTCGGCCAGCGGGTGCCCGATCGTCGACAGTTCCCAGTCCAGCACCGCCCGCACCTTGGGCTCGCGGGCATCGAACACCATGTTGTCCAGGCGGAAGTCACCGTGCACGATCACCGACTCGTCACCGGGCGGGATGTGCTGGGGCAGCCATTCGATCAAGTGGTCCATCGCCGGGATCGGCTCGGTTTCGGAGGCTTTGTACTGCTTGGACCAGCGCGCGATCTGGCGCTCGAAATAATTGCCCGGGCGGCCGAAATCACCCAGGCCGATCGCCTTGTAGTCGACCCGGTGCAATGCCGAGATCACGCGGTTCATCTCGTCGTAGATTGCCGCGCGCTCGGCCTTGTCGGCATCGGGCAGGTGTTGATCCCACAGGATCCGGCCCTCGACGCAGTCCATCACGTAGAACGCGCGGCCGATGACCGACTCGTCCTCGCACAGACAGTACACGGCGGGCACGGGGACATCGGTGCCGGCCAGCGCCGACAACAGCCGGTACTCGCGCTCGATGGCGTGGGCCGAGGGCAGCAGTTTGGCCACCGGCCCCGGTTTGGAGCGCATCACGTAGGCGCGACCCGCGGTCTGCAGGCGGAAGGTCGGGTTGGACTGCCCGCCCTTGAACTGGGAGACGGTCAGGGGGCCTGCGAAACCAGGCAGATGCGCCTGCAGGTACTCGGCCAGCCGTTGTTCGTCGAATTTCTGGCGATCCGAGACCGGCATCGTGCCGGCAAACTTGCTGCTCTCGGACGACGGGGGCAGGTTGGTGGATTGGCTCAAGGGTCAGTCTCCGGCAAACAGGCTCAGCCCGAGTTGCGCCCGCCGCTGCAACCAGAGCGACGGACGGTAACGTGGGTCCGCGGTTACCTGGTGGATGTTGGCGAGGATACGGTGGATCCGGGCGGGTCCGAGTTGGTCGCCCATCGAGATGGGACCGACCGGGTAGCCCAGGCCGATCCGCACCGATTCATCGACGTCCCGGGCACTGGCGATCCGTTGCTGGGCGATCTCGCAGCCAATCGCGATGATCATCGCGACCACCCTTTGCGCAACGAAGCCTGCACTGTCACGTACGACCGAGACCTTGGCGCCATCGGCGGCAAACAGCGCGGCCATCGACTCAACGACCGCAGCATCGGTCGCGGGTGACTTCATCAGCACGCGTCGCTTGCACGCCTTGTGGGCAAACGGGAACAACACGTCCAGCGCGATGCAACGGCTGGCATCGAATCCCGCCGACGCGGTGCTCAGGTCCAGGCCCAGCGGCGCGAGCAGGATGACGTCGTTGGCGCCGGGTCGGGCGTCGTTGTGCGCGGTGCCGCCAAGCGCCTCGATCGTTTGCACCAGCGCGTCACGCTCGTCACAGGGGCCACCCAGACCGGCACCGGGCCGCCCGGAGGCGCCACCGCGGGCGCGGGCTCCTCGGGGGCGATCCGCTCGCCGTTCTCGTAGCGATAAAAGCCTTCGCCGACCTTGCGACCGAACAGGCCGGCGGCCATCCGCTGCGCGCCCAGGGTCGAGGGCAGGAAGCGCGGCTCACCGTAATACTGTTCGTGGATGGAGCACATCACCGGATGCGAGACATCCAGTCCTGTCAGGTCGAGCAGCTCGAACGGGCCGAGCCGAAAGCCTTTGCCTTCGAAGGTCACCTGTTCGCGCAGGATCAGATCGATGTCCGGATACGCGGCGACCCCTTCGCCCAGCAATTTGAACGACTCGGTCGTGTAGCCACGCCCGGCATGGTTGACGATGAAACCGGGTGTGTCAGTGGCCACGACCGCGCGATGCCCGGCCTGCGTGGCCAGTTCGCGCAGGGTCTCGATGACCGGTTCGAGAGTACGTACGCCCCGCACCACCTCGACGACCTTCATCAGCGGCACGGGGTTGAAGAAGTGAAAACCGGCGACCCGTTCGGGATGCTGGCAGGCCGAGGCGATCGCCGTGACCGACAGCGACGACGTGTTGGTGGCCAAAATCGCCTTCGGATCGACGATCTGCTCGAGTCTGGCAAACAGCTCGCGCTTGGGCTCGAGTGCCTCGATGATCGCCTCGATCACCAGGTCGACATCGGCCAGCCCGGCCAGCTCGGTCGCCGGCTGCAGGCGCGATAGCGCCGCCTGCTGCTCGTCGGCGCTCATCCGGTTGCGCTCGACCAGGCGGGCGAACACCGCCTTTATCTGGGTCAGCGCGGCTTCGATGGCCTCGCCACGCGCATCATGGAGCAGCACCTGGTGGCCTGACTGGGCAAAGATCTGGGCGATGCCGCGGCCCATGGCTCCGGCACCGATGACGGCGATTTTCATTGTCTAAAACATGCCTGATAGAGAAGGTCTCAAGCGACCGAGTCTATCAGTTACAGGGGGCTTTACACAGGTGCGTGGCCGCGCGCAGGCCAGGAAACGGGACGCCGCGCGGGGCTGGCAGCAGGCCCGCCGCAGGCCAGTTCAGCCGCCCAGGGTCAGCATTTCGTGGCTGCGAACCAACTGCTCCTGAGCCTCGGCATTGGCAAACCACTCGGCCTCGGTGGTCGCCAGCCGGGCGGCCAGCCGGCCGCGGTCCTGGATCAGGGCTGACGCCGCACCCGGATCGTCGTACAGGGCCGGGTCGGCGATCCGGGTATCGAGTGCGCCTATCTTCGATTCCAGGTCGGCCATTGCGCGATCAAGCCGCTCCTGCTCCAGCTTGAGCGGCTTGAGTGCATTGGCCAGGCGGATCCGCCTGTCGGCCTGTTCGCGCCGCTGTTGCTTGCGCTGCGCGGCGGTTTCCTCGATCCCGCCGGATCGGGCCGCTGCCGTGGCAACGGGCTGCTGTGGGGCGTCGCCGTTGGCCAGCAGCCGCGCGTAGTCGGCCAGGTCGCCGTCGAATTCACGCACCCCCCCGTCGTTGACCAGCACGAAGCGATCGACGCAGGCATTGAGCAGGTAGCGATCGTGGGAGACCAGCAGCAGCACCCCGTCGAACGCGAGCAGCGACTCGGTCAGCGCATCGCGCGTATCGGCATCGAGGTGGTTCGTGGGTTCGTCCAGCACCAGGATCTGGGGCCGGATCCAGAGGCAGAGCGCGAGCACGAGGCGGGCCCGCTCACCGCCGGACATCGGGCCCACCGGCCGCATCGCGTCCTCGTCCTGGAACGCGAACCGTCCCAGCCACTGGCGCAACTGGCCGTCCGGTGACGCCACGCCCAGGTGCCGGGCGGTCAGCGAGCGCAGGTGCTCGAGCGCCGACTGGTCGGGCTGCAGGTGATCGACCGCATCCTGGGCGAAGTAGGCGACCCGTCCGCTGGGCCATCGTTGCAACTGGCCACCGAGCAAGGGCAGTTCGCCGATCAGGGTCTTGATCAGCGTCGACTTGCCGCGCCCGTTCCGCCCGAGCAGGCCGACCCGGGCGCCGCGTTCTATCTTCAGATCGACATGCGACAGGATGGTCGTCTCGCCGTAGCCGGCCGACAGGTCGCGGGCGAGGATCACCGGGTCGGGCATCTGCCCGACCGGATCGAAGCTCAGGCGCAGCCGCCGGCGGGCCTCGGTGGGCGCCGCGACCACCAGTTTCTCCATTGCCTTGATCCGGCTCTGGACCTGGCGGGCCTTGTTGGCCTGGGCCTGGAAACGATCGATGAATTTCTTCAGGTGGTCACTTTCGCGCTGCGTCTGTTCGGCGACCCGTTGGTCGCGATCGAAGCGCTCGGCACGCTGGCGCTCGCAGGCACTGTAGCCGCCACGGTAGCGGTACAACCGCTTTGTTCGATCGACAACGTGCCGGTGACCACCGCATCGAGGAAATCACGATCATGGGAGACGACCAGCAGGATCGCATCGAGGCGCCGCAGCCGCTGCTCCAGCCAGAGGATCGCATCCAGGTCGAGGTGGTTGGTCGGCTCGTCGAGCATCAGCAATTCGGCCGGCCGGAAAAGTGCGCGGGCCAGGTTGAGCCGCATCCGCCAGCCACCGGACAAGGTGTTGACCGGCTGGTCCTCCTGTTCCGGGAGAATCCCAGGCCGTTGAGCAGGATACGCGCCCGGGCCTCGGCGTCCATGCCGCCGGCCACCTGCCAGGCATCCATCGCGTGGGCGATCGCCATGCCGTCATCGCGGGACTGGGCCAGGGCCAGCGCGCGCTGGGCAGTGCTCAGCGGCTCGTCGGCCGCCAGCACATACTGCCAGCCGGGCAGGTCGCTTTCGGGTGCCAACTGCTCGAGCATGCTGATGCGCATGCCGGGCATCTCGACGCTGCCCTGGTCGGGCAGGATGTCCCCGCACAGCAGCCGCAACAGGCTGGTCTTGCCGCTGCCGTTCGGGCCGATCAGCGCAAGCCGCTCGCCCGGGCTGATCAGCGTTTCGGCCCCGTGCAACAGATCGACGCCGCCGCGCGACATCGTGACATCCTGCAGCCTGATCATGTCGCTCGTTCGAGGGCGGCGATCAATTGGTCGCGGGTGCAGGCCAGCACCATGTCCGGGCCGGCCGACACCTCGACCCAGGTGAACTCGAGCGCCGGGAACGCGGCCTCGAACGCCTCGCTCTCGTGGCCGATCTCGAGCAGTAACAAGCCGTTGTCCGACAACCAGTGCGCCGCCTTGGGCACGAAGCGACGGATGAAGTCCATGCCGTCGTCACCGGCTTGCAGCGCCAGTGCCGGCTCGGACCGGTACTCGGCGGGCAGCGCCTGCATGCTGGCCGTGGGGACGTAGGGCGGATTGCACAGCAAAAGGTCGAAGTGTTGCCGGCCCAGGCCGCCGAGCATGTCGCCGCAATGGGTCTCGACCACGCCCTGCAGACCGTGCAATGCGATGTTCTCGGAGCAAAGCGCCAGCGCATCGAGACTGATGTCCGAGGCCAGCACCCGCGCCTGCGGGTAGCGCAGCGCCGCATGGATCGCCAGGCTTCCGGCACCAGTGCAAAGGTCGAGAATCGATTCGGGCCATTCGGGCGGCAGGTCGATCCCCTGGTCCAGCAACAACTCCTCGGGCGCGTCGTTGATCACCTCCACCAGCAGCGACCGGGGCACGAGCGCGCGGGCGTCGCACTTGAACGCAAGCCCGCCCAGCCAGGCCTCGCCGGTCAGGTAGGCCAGCGGCTGGCGGCTGCTTACCCTGTGCTCGACCAACCGGCGACCTGGCGGACTTCGTCCGGGGAAAGCGCCGCATCGGCATAAGGTTCGTAGCGCTCGGGCGGCAGGTGCAGCGCCCAGAGCACCAGGGCAACGGCTTCGTCATGGGCATCGAGGCAGCCATGCCCGAATGCCACCTGCGCATGAGATAGCCGCGAGACCGCGTGCCGCACCAGGTCTCGCACGGTTTTGAGGCTGGCGGCGTCCTGGATGCAGGGGGCATGCCGCCCCAGGGGCAGCGGGGAAAGGGTGTTCATCGTGTTCCAGGGTTAACGAATGAGGATCTCGAGCACGCCGAGAAAGATCGCCTGCAGCCGGGGAAGGTCGGCTATCCTCACGTGCTCGTCGATCTTGTGGATGCTCGCGTTACAGGGGCCGAACTCGACCACCTGCGGGCAGATGTCGGCGATGAACCGGCCATCGGAGGTGCCCCCGGTCGTCGACAATGCCGCCGCGATGCCGGTGACGTCTTGGATCGATCGCCCAAGGGCGTCTGACAATGCGCCCGGCTCGGTCAGGAACGGGCGCCCGGAAAGGTTCCACCGGGTTTCATGGTCCAGGCCGTGGCGGTCCAGGATGGCCTCGAAGCGCTGCTGCAGCGACTCGGCGGTGCTCGCCGTCGAGAAGCGGAAATTGAAGTCGACGACAACCTCGCCCGGGATGACATTGGTCGCCCCGGTGCCTGCATGCAGGTTCGACACCTGCCAGGTGGTCGGCGGGAAGAACGCGTTGCCCCCATCCCATTCTGTCGTTGCCAGTTCGGCCAGGGCCGGTGCCAGTTGATGGATAGGGTTGCGGGCCAGGTGCGGATAGGCGATGTGTCCCTGCACGCCGCGAACCGTGAGCCGCCCGCCCAGCGAACCGCGGCGCCCGTTCTTGATGGTGTCGCCCAGCGTGTCGACCGACGTGGGTTCGCCGACGATGCAATAGTCGGGCGAGATTCCGCGGCCGGCCAGTTCGGCCACCACCCGCACGGTGCCGTCCCTGGCCGGGCCTTCCTCGTCGGACGTGATCAGCAACGCGATGCTGCCCTGCGCGGCCTTGGCCGCCAGGAAGGTTTCGCAGGCCACGACGAACGCCGCGATCGACGACTTCATGTCGGCGGCGCCGCGGCCATACAACAACCCGTCGCGACGCTCGGGCACGAAGGGATCGGAATGCCACTGGTCCAGCGGGCGGCGGGCACGACATCGGTGTGCCCGGCGAAGATCCAGAAGCGGGCCGTTGCCCGTCCCGCGACGATGGGCCCAGAGATTGGTCACCTCACCATAGCGAAGGGTCTCGCATTCGAACCCGATCGCGGTCAGGCGCTCGATCAGGATCGCCTGGCAGTCCTTGTCATCGGGGGTCACGGACGCCTGCGCGATCAGGCGCTCGCACAAGGCCAACACGGGTTGATCAGGCATCGTTTCTTCCGTTGGGCAGACCGGCGCCGGGCACCAGCGTGCGCTCGTAGACCGCCTCCGAGAAGCCGACCAGGACATCGGATCCGTGGACCAGCACCGGGCGCTTGACCAGCGTTGGTTCGGCCACCAGCGCCTCGCGGGCCGAGGTCTGGTCGACGATCGAGCGGCGCTGGGTATCGGTCATCAGGCGCCAGGTGCGGCCACGCCGGTTGACCAGCGAGTCCCAGGGCACGTGCTTGCACCACGACTCGATCAGCGAGGCGCTCAGGCCGTCCTTGCGAAAGTCGTGGAAGCGATAGGCGATCCGGTGTGCCTCCAGCCACTTGCGCGCCCGCCGGACCTGGTCGCAATTCGGGATCCCGTAGAGGAGCGCCTCAGTCATGGTCAGACATTGAGCAGGAAGTCCGAGAACGACGGCCCCTCGCCGGGCTGGTCGGGCGGCTTGGGCCGTGGCTCGGCATCGCCACGCAGCGAAGGCGGGACCGAGCCTTCGGGCAGATCGCCGGCCAGCACCGAGCGGGCCGCGCTTTGCGGCAACTCGGTCTTGCGAAGCAGCGCGTTTTCCTGGCCGCCCGAGTTTTCCAGCGTCCAGAGCAGGTTGGTCGGCGAGTCGGCATTGGCCAGCGCGTCTTCCTTGGAAACACGGCGCTCGCGCACCAGCATCGCCAGCGACTGATCGAAGGTGATCGAGCCCGGTGCGAGGCTCTTTTCCATCGATTCCTTGATTTCGCCCAAACGCGCCTGTTCGATCAACTCGGTGATCAGCCGGGTGTTGAGCATGATCTCGACCGCGGGTAGCCGGCCGCCGTCGGCGGAGCGGACCAGGCGCTGCGAGATGATCGCCTTGAGCGTCGCCGCCAGGTCGGACAACAACGAACGGCGGTTCTCGGGCTGATAGAAACTGATGATCCGGTTGAGCGCGTGGTTGGCATTGTTCGCGTGCAGCGTGGCCAGCACCAGGTGCCCGGACTGCGCATAGGCCAACGCGCTGGACATTGCCGCCACGTCGCGGATCTCGCCGATCAGGATGCAGTCGGGCGCCTGGCGCATCGCGTTCTTCAGGGCCGTCTCGATATTGGCTGTGTCGGTGCCGATCTGGCGCTGGTTGACGATCGAGCGCTTGTTCTTGAACGTGAATTCGATCGGGTCTTCGAGAGTGAGGATGTGCCCGGGTCTGTTCTCGTTGCGATGGTCGATCATGGCGGCCAGCGAGGTCGACTTGCCCGATCCGGTCGCCCCGACCATCAGGACCAGGCCCCGCTTCTCGAGCACCAGTTCGGACAGGTTTTCCGGCAGATGCAGATCGGCCATCGTGGGGATCTTGCCGGGGATGTAACGCACGACTGCCGCCGGCGTACCGCGCTGCTGGAACACATTGACCCGGAAACTGCCGACGTCGCGCAGTCCGTAGCCGATGTTCAGCTCGTGCTCCAGCTCGAACGTCTGCCATTGGCGGTCGGTGACGATCTCGCGGATCAGCGACTCGACCTTGGCCGGATCGAGCAACTGCTCGCTCAGGGGCCGGGCGACCCCGTCCAGCTTGACATGCACCGGTGAGCCGACCGACAGAAAGAGATCCGAGGCGCTCTTGTCGGCCATGAATCTCAACAGTTTTTCCATCGTGCCGGCCATGGTTCAGTCTCCGCGAAGCAGGTCGTTGATACTGGTCTTGGCACGGGTCTTGGCATCGACGCGCTTGACGATGACCGCGCAGTAGAGGCTGACCTTGCCGTCCCCGGAAGGCATGCTGCCGGGCACGACCACCGAGCCGGAGGGGACGCGCCCGTAGAGCGTCTCGCCGGTGCTGCGGTCGTAGATCTTGGTCGACTGGCTGATGAACACGCCCATCGCCAGCACCGAGTTCTCTTCGACGATCACGCCCTCGACGACCTCGGAGCGCGCACCGATGAAACAGTTGTCCTCGATGATCGTCGGGTTGGCCTGCAGCGGCTCGAGCACGCCGCCGATGCCGACGCCGCCCGACAGGTGCACGTTGCGACCGATCTGGGCGCAGGAACCGACAGTGGCCCAGGTGTCGACCATCGTGCCCTCGTCGACATAGGCGCCGATGTTGACGTAGGACGGCATCAACACGACGTTGCGACCGATGAACGCGCCGCGCCGGGCCACCGCGGGGGGCACCACCCGGTAGCCGCCGGCGCCGAAGTCGGCGGCACCGAAGCCGGAGAACTTGGTCTTGACCTTGTCGTAGAACTGCAGGTCGCCACCGCCCATCGGCACGTTGTCCTCGAGCCGGAAAGACAGGAGCACCGCCTTTTTGAGCCACTGGTGCACGACCCACTGGCCGTCGATCTTCTCGGCCACCCGGGCGCGGCCCTGGTCCAGGTCGGCCAGCACCTGGTTGACGGCGTCACGTTGCTCGGCGGTCGCGGACGAGGGCGAAAGCGTACTGCGCGCTTCCCAGGCTGCCTCGATGATCTTCTGGAGTGGATTCATGGGGTTCTTGGTCTTGGATGGACAGGAATGGCCGCATCAGCGCGGTCGATCAGGGCCCCGGCGTCGCTGCCCGGCACCGCGAGCAGGCGGGCTATTGGCAAAAACGCCGGATGCGGTGTGCCGCCTCGACGCACCGCTCGAGGGTGTCGACCAGGGCGATCCGGACCTTGCCACTGCCCGGATTGACTCCCTGGACGGCACGTCCGAGAAAACTGCCGGGCAGTACCCGGACATTATATTGACGATACAGTTCCCTGGCGAAGGACTGATCATCCCCACCGGGAACGTCAGCCCACAGGTAAAAGCCCGCCGGCGGGGTGACGGCGTTCAGGGCGTCGGCCAGCAACGGGGTCACCTGCGCGTACTTCGCATCGTACAGCGCGCGGTTCTCGATCACGTGGCGCTCGTCCGACCAGGCGGCGATCGACGCCGACTGCACGGTCGGGCTCATCGCGCTGCCGTGGTAGGTCCGGTAACGCAGGAACTGGGCGATCAGCGCCGCGCCGCCGGCCACGTAGCCCGATCGCAGGCCGGGCGCGTTCGAGCGCTTGGACAGGCTGCCGAACGCGATCAGCCGCTCGGTATCGCGGCCCAGTTCGGCTGCCGCCTGCAGCGCGCCGATCGGTGCGTGGGGCTGGCTGTCGCGGTAGAGCTCCCGTAGCACTCGTCGGAGGCAATGACGAAACCATATTTATCGGACAAATCCAGTAAATATTGCCATTCATCTATGCCGATGATATCTCCGGTGGGATTGCCCGGGCTGCAGACATACAGGAGGCGGGTCCGGGCCCAGGTGGTCGGGGCGACCGATGCCCAGTCTGCGCTCATGGGACCCCGGGGGTCAGGGGCACGTAGTGGGGTCGCTCCGGCCAGCACCGCGGCCCCCGTAGATCTGGTAGAACGGGTTGGGACAGACCACGACATCCTGGCCCGTGGGATCGATGACCACCTGGGCAATCGCGAACAAGGCCTCGCGCGAGCCCAGGATGGGCAGCACCTGGGTCAGCGGATCGAGCCGGGCCGGTGCGCAACGCCGGGTCAGCCACTGGCCGATCGCCTCGCGCAGTTCGACCGAACCGGCCGTGGCAGGGTAGCGGGCAAGACCGTCCAGATGTTCGCTGACCGCGTTGCGCAGCAGCGCCGGTGTCGGGTGCTTCGGTTCGCCGATCGACAGGTCGATCGGCGGGTGATCGGCTGACGGCGTGACCGATCCCAGCAGTCCCTTGTAGCGCTCGAACGGATAGGGGTTGAGGCTCGCGAAGCGTGGATTCAGGGGCAGCGCGGGGTTTTTCATCGGGTGGGCTTGCCGGACGTGAACGAGCCCAGATCGACCCGTGGCGCAGGCGTCCAGCCAGGCTGCCGGGTTTCGACCTGGACCGTGGTGTAGATGCCGCCGCGGACATACCAGCGGGCCGTGAGACGCATGAACCGCGGCCCGCAGCGGGCGGCCAGGTCATCGAGGATGCGGTTGGTGACCGCCTCGTGAAACACCCCTTCGTCGCGAAACGACCACATGTAGGCCTTCAGGGCCTTCAGTTCGAGGTTCTCGCGATCGGGGATGTAGTCGATCTCGAGGGTGGCGAAATCGGGCTGCCCGGTCAGCGGGCACAGGCAGGTGAACTCTGGCACCTCGATATGGACCAGATAGTCGCGCCCGGGGCTGGGATTCGCAAAGGTGTCCAGGTCGCGACTGGGTCTGCCTGCCATATGAGATTCAACCTGAAAAATTTAACCTAAGTGCACAATAAACAAGCGGATTTAGACCAGCCAGCACACAGGGGGAGGGGGTCTGACGATGCTATTATACGGATTGAACTCTGCGTCCCGACGGGGCAGGCCCGGCTGGCAGGGTCTTGCGGGATGCCCGGTCAACTGCGCTGCGCGCCCACTGGAATCAACACGTGCGACTCAAACAGATCAAGCTGTCCGGTTTCAAATCCTTCGCAGATCCCACCGCGTTCCAGGTTCCCAGCCAGCTGGTCGGCGTCGTCGGCCCCAATGGATGCGGCAAATCCAACGTGATCGACGCGGTCCGCTGGGTGCTGGGCGAAAGCAAGGCCTCCGAACTGCGTGGCGAGTCGATGCAGGACGTCATCTTCAACGGCGCCTCGGATCGCAAGGCGGCCGCCCGCGCATCGGTCGAATTGGTGTTCGACAACTCGCTGGGCCGCATCGGCGGACACTGGGCCAACTATGCCGAATTGTCGGTGCGACGCACACTGTCGCGCGACAACCAGTCGATCTACCAGATCAACAATCAGGCGGTGCGCCGCCGCGACGTGCACGACATGTTTCTGGGCACCGGCCTCGGTCCGCGGGCCTACGCGATCATCGGCCAGGGCACGATCTCGCGGATCATCGAGGCCAAGCCCGAGGAACTGCGGGTCTTTCTCGAAGAGGCGGCCGGTGTCTCCAAGTACAAGGAGCGGCGCCGCGAAACGGAAAGCCGTCTGGCCAGCACCCGCGAGAACCTCAGCCGGGTCGATGACATCGATCGCGAGCTGGGCGGTCGGATCGACAAGCTGACGCGCCAGGCCGAGGTGGCCGCCAGCTACCGCGACATGGACGACGAGCGCACGCGCAACGCGCGCATGCAATGGATCGTCAAGCGCAACGAGGCCCGGGCAAGCCAGCAAAAGCTGATGCTCTCGGTCGAAGCGGCGCGCACCGAATACGAAGCGCGCACCGCGCAATTGCGGGCCCTCGAAACCCGGATCGAGGCGCTGCGCCAACAGGTGGACGAGGCAGCCGACCAGACGCACGGGGCGCAAGGCGGCTACTACGAGGCCAATGCCGAAGTGGCCCGCCTGGAGGCCGAGATCCGACGCATCGGCGAAGCCCGCCAGAGCCTCGAGCAGAACCTGGTGCGGCTGCGTGCAGAGCGCGATGCGTTGCAGCAGCGCGATGCCGAAACCCGTTCACGCCAGGCCGATGACGAGCAGCGGCTGGCGCAGTTGCAGCAGTCCTGTGCCGGTGGCGAAGCGCAGGTCGACCAGCACCAGGAAAGCCTGGCGGCGGCCGAGCAGGCGCAGCGCGAAGCGGCGCTGGAGCTGGAACGATCGCGCCATGCCCAGGCGGACAACCGCCGCGCTGCCGAAAGCCTGTTGGTCGAACGACGCAGCAACGACGAGCGCCTGCAGGCGCTGGGCCGACGGTTGGCCCGGGCGCAGGCCGAGCAGGCGGCCCTGCCCAGCGCCGATGCCGGTTCGTTGCAGCAGGCGCTGGCTTCGTTGGCGGCCGTCACGTCGGCCGAGGCCATGGCCCAGGCGCGGCTCGATAACGTGCAGGCGAACTGGTCGTCGCTGGACGAGCAACGTGTGCCGGCCCAGGAGGCGCTGCGCGCCGCTCAGTCCAGCCACGCGCAGATCGATGCGCGCGCCGCCGCACTGCGCGAACTGCAGAACCGGCTGGACAAGCAAAACGACATGCACGAGTGGCTGGCCTCGCGCGGAATGGGCGAACTCAAGCCCCTCTGGCAGCGTTTGCGTATCGACGATGGCTGGGAAGTGGCGGTCGAGAACGTCCTGCGCGAGCGGGTCAGTGCGATCGAGATCGGCCAGTTATCGGGCGCACTCGGGCTGGCCGATCAATCGTTGCCGGCCAAGCTCGTGCTGTTTTGCGCGGCTGACGAGGCGCTGGACGAAGAGCCGCGCGCGGCCGGCCTGCGTCCGCTGTCGTCCGTCGTGCGCAGCGGCGAGGCCGCCGTACAGCACGCCTTGCGCGAGTGGCTGCGCGGTTACTACGTGGCCGAGTCGCTGCCGGGGGCGCACGCGGCACGTGCCGACCTGCCGGCCGGCAGTTCGTTCATCGTGCGTGCCGGGCACCGGCTGAGCGCACACGCGTTGCAGTTGTTCGCCGCCGACAACGAGCACGAGGGCGTGCTGCAGCGTCAGCACGAACTGGACAACCTCGAGCGCGAGGGGCGGGCCCAGTCGTTGCTGCTCGACGAGGCCCGCGAGCATGCCCAACGGCATCGAGCGTTCGGCCGCCGAGCTGGCCACCGAGTTGGCCAATGCGCGTGCCGAGCATGCCCGGCTGGCGCGCGATCTGGCGGCGGCACAGGTACTGGCCCAGCGTCACCAGCAACAAGCCGACCAGGTCCGGGTGGACGCGCAGCGGATCAGCGGCGAAGTGACCGAGTGCACGGACGAGATGGGCCCGCTGCAGGCCCGTCAGGAAGAACTCACGCAGCGCCTGGCGATGCTCGACGAAACGGCCGAGCCGCTGACCGACGCGCTCGATGCCGCGCGCGCCACGCTCGCCGACGCCGAGGCCAGGGTCGGCGAGGCACGCGTCCGGTTGCGCGAGGCGGAGCACGCCGCCCAGGCGGCCCGCTACCAGTCTCAGTCGTTGCGTGAGCAACTCGAGCGCCACGAGCGCTCGCTGGTGGAGAACGGCGAACGATGCACGCTGCTCGAGAGCCAGATCGACGAGGCCGAAGGCCGGCGTGCCGGCTTGCAGACCGAGGTGCTGGACGAGCAGCGTGAGCAGGCGCTGCAGGTGCAGGCGCAGCGCCAGGAGGCGCTGGGGCTTGCCCGCCAGCGCCAGGACGACCTGGCCGGCACCCTGCGCGAAGCGGAGCAGCAGCGCCTGACGATCGAGCGCGACCGCGAGCCCCTGAACCAGCGGGTCACCGAACTGACGCTCAAGGAGCAGGCGGCCAGGCTGGCGATCGAGCAGTGCCAGGAGCAACTGGACGAGGCTGGAGTCGACCCCGGCCTCGAGCAGGCGTTGGTGAGCAGCTTCGAGCGGGCACCGTCGGCCAGCTGGCTGCAGTCCGAGATCGTGCGCCTGAACCGGGCGATCGAGGCGCTCGGGCCGGTCAACCTCGCCGCGCTCGATGAGTTGCAGGAATCGCAGCAACGAAAGGGTTTTCTTGAGTCACAGTCGGCCGACCTGCGCGAGGCGATCGCCACGCTCGAGGACGCGATCCACCGGATCGATCTGGAGACGCGCTCGCTGCTGCAGGGCACCTTCGATTCCGTGAACGAGCAGTTCGGCATGTTGTTCCCCGAGTTGTTCGGAGGCGGTGATGCCAAGCTGGTGCTGACCGGCGAGGAGATCCTCGACGCCGGGGTGCAGGTGATGGCGCATCCGCCGGGCAAGCGCAACTCGTCGATCCACCTGTTGTCGGGCGGCGAGAAGGCGCTGACCGCGATCGCCCTGGTGTTCGCGTTGTTCCACCTGAATCCGGCGCCGTTTTGCCTGCTTGACGAAGTCGACGCTCCGCTGGACGATGCCAACACCGAGCGCTATCGCAGCATGGTCAAGCGCATGTCCGCCCAGACGCAGTTCCTGTTCATCACCCACAACAAGATCGCCATGGAGATGGCGGAACAACTGGTCGGGGTGACCATGCAGGAGCGAGGTGTGTCGCGAATCGTCGCGGTCGACCTCGATCGCGCAGCCGAGTTCGCCGAGGCCGCATGAGCAGCCTGTCGCTGACGCTGCTGATCCTGGTGTTGCTGGGGGTGGGCGGAGTGGCCTTTTACAACTTCTGGGTACTGCGCGGACAGTCGCGTTCGCTGACCAACCGGCTGATCGATGATCTGGACGATAGGCCGGCGGCCCGCCGACCCGAACCCACGCTGGTGGTCGGCGACGCCCACGGGCGATCCCCTGACGACGAGCCGGCTTACGCAATGCCGGGGCCGGACGCCGGCGAGCGGTTTGACGATCCGCGTACGCCCGGACCATCGCCTGTGCCGACGGGCGCATTCGCGGGCAGCGTGACGCCACCGGCGGTTGCCGACACGCGACCGGCCCCCGTGGAAACAGACGCCGAACCGGTCCTGGCCGCACCCCCCAGGCCTGCGACGCCGGTGCCTGCGGCGGTACCTGTCGCTGCCGCCGAGGCGGTGCCCCCAGTCGCTGCCGCAACGCCGGCCACACCGGCGCCCGCCCGCTTGACGCCGACCGAGCCGGTCTCCACCCCGGGATCGGCCGCAACCCGGTCAGACCCGTTTCACTGCGAACTGTGCATCACGCTGCCCGAGCCACAGGCTGGCGAGCGGCTGATGCGCCTGACCCGCGACATGGGCCGGGTAGGGGCCAAGCCGGTCGAGATCACCGCCCACCCCGTGTCCGCCGATCCGGCGCAGTTCGGACGGCTGCACGAGGACGAGCGTTACGATGCGCTGCGCTACCGGTTACTACTGATCAACCGGCAGGGGCCGCTGAACGCGATGGAGTTCTCCGAGTTCGCCACCCACCTGCAAAAGTTGTCCGACGAACTCGACGTGCTGGTCGACACACCGCAGATGAACGAGGTACTGGGTCGTGCGCGCGATCTGGACGAGCGGATCGGGGCGCTCGATGCGCAGATCGCCGTCAATGTCGAAACCAGTGTGCCGGTATCGATCGACGAATTCGCCCGCGCTGCCGCGCGCCTCGAGCTCAAGGAGCAGGCCAACCAGCGCCACGTGCGCGTCGACGACCGGGCGAGCCCGTCTACTCGGTGGCCTTGCCCGACGAACCAACCGCATCGTGCTGTTACTGGATGTGCCGCGGGTCGCGCGCAGTCGGCAACCGATCCGCGAAATGATCGAGACCGCGTGGAAGCTTGCCCAGACCTTCGATGGCCGGATGGTCGACGACAGCGGACAGGCGATCGACAACGCACTGTTCGAGCGTATCGAGAATCAGCTCGATGCCTTGTACCAGGCGCTGGAGGCGACCGAATTGCCGGCCGGCTCGGCATTGGCCCGGCAGGTGTTCAACCTCTGAACGTGTCTGGCCAGAGCCGGCATCACCGATTCTTCCAATGTCCACCGATCCGGTCAGCCCCCGAGACCAAGTCGCCGCCCTGCGCGACGCGTTGAGCCATCACAACTATCGCTATTACGTGCTGGACGACCCCGAGGTCACCGACGAGCAGTATGACGACTTGTTTCGGCAGCTGCAGGCGCTCGAGGCCGCCCATCCGGAGCTGGCCGATCTCGATTCGCCGACCCAGCGGGTCGGCACCGCCCGATTCGGGCTTTGCCCAGTGCGCCATAAGCCGAGCCCATGCTGTCGCTGGGCAATGCGTTGACCGAGGATGAGCGCCAGGGCCTTCGATCGCCGCCAGCGTGACTTCCTGAAACTGCCGGTCGATGCGCCCGCCATCGTGTATAGCTGCGAGCTGAAGTACGACGGCCTGGCGGTGAGCCTGCGTTACGAGAAAGGGCGCTTGTGCAGGGTGCCACCCGGGGTGACGGCTCGATAGGTGAGGACATCACCGCCAACCTGCGCGTTGCGCGCGCTGCCCATGCGCCTGCGCGGATCAGCCCACCGGTGCTGGAGGTGCGCGGCGAGGTGCTGATATACCGTGATGATTTCGATGCGATGAACCGCGCGCAACTGGCCGCCAACGAGAAGGTCTTCGTCAACCCGCGCAATGCTGCCGCGGGCAGCCTTCGCCAACTCGACCCTTCGATCACCGCCCATCGCCCGCTGCGGTTCTTTGCCTACGGTACCGGGCAGGTCCGGGCCTGGCGCTGCCCACGACCCAGTCCGGGCTGCTGGATGCGCTGCATGCGGGGCTTCCCGGTGGCGCGCCGCGCCGGACCGTGTCCGGTGCGGATGGCCTGGTCGGTTTCTACCGCGACGTGCAGGCTATCCGGGCCGACCTGCCGTTCGACATCGACGGCGTTGTCTACAAGATCGACGACCGGGAACTGCAGGCCAGGCTGGGGCACGTGGCCCGGGCACCGCGCTTCGCGCTCCCACAAGTACCCGGCGCAGGAAGCGACCACGCGCTTGTTGGAAATCGAGATCCAGGTCGGGCGCACGGGGGCGCTGACTCCGGTGGCCCGCCTCGAACCGGTGTTCGTTGGCGGCACGACGATCAGCAATGCCTTCGCTGCACAACGAGGACGATCCATCGCAAGGACATCCGGGTCGGCGACAGGGTGGTCGTGCGCCGGGCAGGCGACGTGATCCCGCAGGTGATACGGGCAGTGCACGAGCAACGGCCGACCGATCGGGAACTTCCGGTCTTCCGGATGCCGCAGCAATGCCCGGTCTGCCAATCGGCCACCGAACGCGACGAGGACGAAGCGGTCCGCCGCTGCGTGGGCGGACTCTATTGTTCGGCCCAGCGCAAGCGGGCGCTGACCCATTTCGCGCAACGCCGGGCGATGGACATCGAGGGCCTGGGTGAGAAACTGGTCGAACAACTGGTCGATGCCGACCTGGTGCGCACCCCGGCCGACATCTATGGCCTGACTCCCGAGATCCTCACCGGCCTGGAGCGGATGGGCGAGAAGTCCGCCGGGCAATCTGCTGGCCAGCATCGAGCGCTCGCGCCGCCAGCCGCTGGCCCGGTTGTTGTTTGCGCTGGGCATCCGTCATGTCGGTGAGGAGGTGGCGCGCATCCTTGCCGCCACTACCCGGACATGCGCCAGCTGATGTCCGGCCGACTGGCCACGCATCCTCGCCGACAAGATCGAGATCCAGAAGGAGAACGTTCGCCGGCGCAACAAGGACGAACCTTTGCTGGACGTACCGCTTGACGGCGTAGGGCCGAGATCATCGCCAGCGTCGGGCGTTTCTTGCCGAAGCGCACATGACGTGATCGAGGGCCTGCTGGCTGCCGGTGTGCGGGCCCACGATGCGCCGCAATCGGGCGATGGCGACCACGACACACCGGAACCGCGTCCGCTGCGAGGGATGACCTTCGTCATCACGGGTACTCTGCCGGGCCTTGGCCGGGACGAGGCTGCGCAACGGATCCGCGCACTCGGTGGCCAGGTCAGCAGCAGCGTCTCGCGCAAGACCACTCTCGCTGGCCGGCGAGGCGGCGACGCAAGCTGGCCAAGCGGCCGAGCTGGGAGTCCCGGTGATCGACTGGCCGGCGCTGCTGGCGCTGACCGATGAACCCGGTACCGATAAAATGATTCCACGGGAGAAACGATGAAACTCGGAGTGATTGGAGGCAGCGGCCTGGCCCGCCTGTCCGGCCTGGCCGGTGCCCGCCGCCAGGTCGTGCGCACGCCTTACGGCGACCCTTCGTGCGCGGTGACGATGGGCATGCTGGGCGACGTCGAGCTCGTCTTCCTGGCCCGCCACGGATATGGGCACACGTTGCCGCCGCATCGCATCAACTACCGGGCCAATCTCTGGGCGCTGCGCGAGACCGGCGTCGACAGCGTCGTCGCCGTCGCCACCGTTGGCGGCATTCGCGCCGATTGCGGACCAGGGACGCTGGTGGTGCCTGACCAGATCATCGATTACACCCATGACCGGGTGGGCACGTTCTTCGACACCCCGGATGAACCGGTCACCCATATCGACTTCACCGAACCTTACGATGCCGGCATGCGCGAGCGTCTGCTGAGCGCGGCGCGCGGCCGGGGCAGCCGGTCATCGACAAGGCGACCTACGGCTGCACCCAGGGCCCGCGATTGAGACCGCCGCCGAGATCCGGCGGATGGAGCGCGACGGTTGCGACCTGGTCGGCATGACCGGCATGCCCGAGGCTGCGCTCGCCCGGGAGCTGGGGCTGGCCTACGCGACGCTGGCCGTGGTGGCCAACCATGCGGCCGGCCTGGGCGAGCCGCCACCAGATCGAACTGGAGGCGATCGGGCCAATCCTGGACGAGGCGATGAGCCGCGTGCGGGCGCTGTTGGCCGCACCTGGAGCGCGCTGCCGGTGGCGTTCAGCCCCGGGGCAGCACCAGCGCCTCGCGCAGCTCGGTCTCGATCTGCAGTTGCTGCGAGGTTGGACAATGCCTGTCCTTCGATGATGAAGGTGTCCTCGGCACGTTCGCCGAGCGTACTGATGCGCGGTCACCGTGATCCCGTGCTTGGCCAGCACCAGCGCAATCCGGTAGAGCAGGCCGGTCCGATCGTGGCCAGGATGGACAACAGAAACGAGTCGGCCTTTTCGTAGGGCTTGATCTCGACCTGCGGCTTGATGGGAAACGAGCGCGAGCGGCGCGAGCTGCGCGCATCGACCAGCGGGGGCAGCGGGGCCTTGGCCGCCAGACGCTCTTGTAGGCCGGTTTCGACCAGGCCCAGGCGGTCACGGTAGGACACGCTCTGGAACGGATCGATCACCAGAAAGCTGTCCAGCGCGTAGCCGGCGGCCGTCGTGTGCACCCGTGCATCGAGTACCGACAGGCCGCTCGAATCGAAGTAACCGCAAAGCCGCGCGAACAAGTCCTCCTGGTCCGGCAGGTAAACGGCCACCTGGAAGCCCACGCCGAATGGTGACAGCCGCGACTGCACCCGGGGCGTGGTCGAGGCGGCATGGCGGGCAAAGACCCTCGTGTGCCAGGCGATGTCCGACGCGTCGGTGCGAAGGAAGTAGGGGATGCCCAGCTGGTCCCAGAACGCCTGATAGCTGTCGCGGGAAATGGCCGACAGCGACAACAGCCTGACGGCTTCCTTGCGTCGCGCGCCGATCCGCTCCTTGGGCGAGGGCTCGCCATCCAGCACCCGTTTGGTCGAGCGGAACAGGTCTTCGATAACTCGGCTTTCCAGCCGTTCCAGACCTTCGGGCTGGTGCCGCGGATGTCGGCGACGGTCAGCAGGTACAGGGCGGTCAGCCTGTCCTCGGAGCCGACCAGCTCGGCGAACCTGCGCACGACGTCCGGATCGCTCAAGTCCTGCTTTGCGCGACGGTCGACATCGTCAGGGGCTGCTCGACCAGGAAGCACACCAGGTCGGTGTCGGCCGGTGCGAGCGCATGCTGGCGGCAAAACGTCGGGCGTCGACGGCGCCCAGCGTCGAGTGATCGCCGCCACGGCCCTTGGCGATGTCGTGAAACAACGCGGCGATGTACAACGGTGTCGGATCGTCTATCGTCGCCATCAACTGGCTGCAGAACGGGTACTCGTGCGCATGCTCGGCGATCGCGAAGCGCCGAAGATTTCGCACGACCATCAGGATGCTGATCGACCGTGTACACGTGGAACAGGTCGTGCTGCATGCGCCCGACGATGTTGCGAAACACCGGCAGGTAGTGACCGAGGATGGACCACTGGTTCAGGCCGCGCAGCGCCCGCGTGATGCCGCGCGGCTGGCGCAGGATCTGCATGAACAGGTCGCGGTTGGCGCGCTCCTTGCGAAAAGCCGCGTCTATCCGCGTGCGGGCGTTCCAGATCGCGCGCAGCGTCGGCGTACTCATGCCCCGCAGGCCGGCGTCCTTCATCACCCACAGGAACGCGCGAAAGATGGCCGCCGGGTCCCGCGCGAACAGATTCTCGTCGACGGTTCGAGCAGGCCGTTGCGCGAGCGGAACTCATCGTCGATCGGCTTGGCCGGCTGCACATCCTGCGAGCCGAGCCGCGAATCGATGTTCTGCAGCAGGATGGTCGTCAGCTGGGTGACCGTCTTGGCCGCCCGGTAATAGCGCTGCATCAGCTGCTCGAGGCCTGCCGGTCGGGCCGGTCGCTGTAGCCCAGCAGTGCCGCGACACTGCCCTGGACGTCGAACACCAGCCGGTCCTCGCGCCGATCGGCGACGATGCGCAACGCCGCCCGATCCGCCTGGAGCTGGCGCTCGTTGTGCCGGATCATCTGCAGCTCTTCGGCCGTCAGCAGGCCCGCCTCGCGCAGGCCCAGCCAGCTCTTTCCCAGCCCGGCGGCCCGTGCCACCCAGGCGATCAGTTGCAGGTCGCGCAAGCCGCCGGGGCTTTCCTTGGTGTTCGGCTCGAGACTGTATGGGGTGTCCTGGAAGCGGGCGTGCCGGCGCTGCATCTCGACGGTCTTGGCCGCCATGAAGGCGACCGGGTCGATCGAGTCGGCAAGTGCCGCATCCAGCGCGGCGGCCAATGGGCGGGCGCCGGTGAGGAAGCGCCGCTCGAGCAGCGCCGTCTGGATCGTGACATCGGCCGCCTGCTCGAGACACATTCGGCGACGCTTCGGACCGCCTGGCCGATCGCCAGGCCCATGTCCCAGCAATGACCGATGAATGTCTCGAGGCCACGCTGGGCGGTCTCGTTCGGCTCGCCATCGACCAGGATCAGCAGGTCGACGTCGGAGTGGGGGAACAGGTCGCCGCGCCCGTAGCCGCCCACGGCCAGCAGCGCCCAGCCGGAACAGAGCCCCGCGTTGCGCCAAAGCCGCACCAGCAGCTCATCGGCCAGTGCCCGCAGGTGGCTCGTTCAGCGCATCCGGGTCGCGGCGGCTGCGAAAGTCGTCGAACGCTTTGTGGCGCGCGGCATCGAACGCGGCCCTGGCCGCGGTGATGTCCTCCAGCGCGAGTTCGGGCAACACACTCAGGCTGGCGGGCGCGCTGGCGGCCGTCAAGCGGCGCGGGGCAGGTTTTCGGGCATGCCCCGCGCCCCGGGCGAGTGGTGAGCACTTCGAATCCGTCTTCGGTGACCAGGACCGTGTGCTCCCACTGGGCCGACAGACTGCGATCCTTGGTGACGATGGTCCAGCCATCGCCCATCTGCGGATGTCACGCCGCCCGGCGTTGATCATCGGCTCGATCGTGAAGATCATGCCCGGCTTGATCTCGGTACCGGTTCCCGGGCGGCCGTAGTGCAGGATCTGCGGGTCCTCGTGAAAACGTTTGCCGATGCCGTGGCCGCAGAACTCGCGCACCACCGAGAATCCGGCGTCCTCGGCATGGCGCTGGATCACGTGGCCGATGTCGCCCAGGCGTGCACCGGGCGGACCGCGCCGATGCCAATCCACATGCTCGAACGTGATCTCACACAGCCGGCGGGCGGCGATCGAGGTCTCCCCGACCGCGAACATCCGGCTGGTGTCCCCGTGATAGCCGTCCTTGATGACGGTGACGTCGATATTGACGACATCGCCGGCCTTGAGCCGCTTTTCGCCGGGAATGCCGTGACATACCTGGTGATTGACCGAAGTACACACAGACTTGGGGAACGGTGTGTAGCCGGGAGGGGCGTAGTTGAGCGGGGCGGGGATGGTGCCCTGGACCTGCACCATGTACTCGTGGCAGAGGCGGTCGATTTCCGCGGTGGTGATGCCCGGTTGGACATGCGGCGTGATGTAGTCCAGGACCTCCGATGCGAGTCGGCCGGCGACGCGCATGGCCTGGATGTCCTGCGGTGTCTTGATTTCGATTCCCATGTTAATATTATAGGTTATCTGCAGCGGTTCAAGTGCTTGAAATGCCCGGCAAACCAGGGATCGGCGAGGTGCCGGGAGATGGCGCCAGGGCAGCCTGGCGCGAGGGCACCGGATCCGAAGGCTGAACCCGAAACCGGGTAGCCGAAGCCGGGCAGGGTCATCGGGTGGGGTGAAAAGTCAGCCGAGTTTACGCGGTTGGCTGGCATCGCACCCGGGCAAACCTGACGCTGTCCAGGATCCGGCAGGGCTGCCGGATGGTGCCGAGTCGACTGCCCAGGCAGATCGACTTCGTGGATCCATCCGGGGCCCGCCGAAACTACGCGGCGGCCGGGGCCTTTTGGGTGACGGTTTGCGTTGAACGGGAAGCGGTCGCTTCCCCGAACGGTCGTCGTCAGACTCAACCCAAACAGGAGTAACCATGTCCGTAACCATGCGGCAAATGCTAGGAGGCCGGCGTCCACTTCGGCCACCAGACCCGTTTCTGAACCCGCGGATGGCCCCTGGTATATCTATGGCTATCGCAACAAGATCCACATCATCAACCTGGAAAAGACGATGGTCCTTTCCAGGACGCGATGAACCAGCTTGGGCAAGCTGGCCGCCAACCGCGGTACCGTGTTGTTCGTGGGGACCAAGCGCAGGCACGCGAAGGTGATCGCCGAAGAGGCGGCACGTGCCGGCATGCCCTACATCGACCAGCGGCTCGGCGGCATGCTGACCAACTTCAAGACAGTCAAGGGGTCGGTCAAGCGCCTGCGCGACAGGAAACCACCTCAGCGAGGGCGGCACCGAGCGCATGTCGAAAAAGAAAGCCTGATGTTCGAGCGCGAGCACGAGAAGCTGCTCAAGAGCCTGGGCGGCATCAAGGACATGAACGGCCTGCCCGATGCGATGTTCGTCATCGATGTCGGTTTCCACAAGATCGCTGTCACCGAGGCCCGCAAGCTGGGCATCCCGGTGATCGCCGTCGTCGATACCAACCATTCGCCGGAAGGGATCGATTACGTGATCCCGGGCAATGACGATTCGGGCCGGGCCATCAGCCTGTACGCGCAGGCCGCCGCCGACGCGATCCTCGCGGGCAAGTCGGCGTCGCTGAACGAGATCGTCGTCCAGGGCGACTCCACCGAGGAATTCGTCGAGCTTGACGAGGAAAACTGATCGGGGGTGGGCCGGTCAGCGCAGGATGTCGCGCCCCGGCCCATCCGGATTTCAACCGGGGTCCGTGAAGCACGGGCCCGCGGAACCATGCAAGGACAGGAAATGACTGCAATCACGGCAGCAATGGTCAAGACGCTGCGCGAAAAAACCGACGCACCGATGATGGAGTGCAAGAAGGCGCTCTCGGAAGCCGACGGCGATATGGCAAGGGCCGAGGAACTGCTGCGGGTCAAGCTGGGTAACAAGGCCAGCAAGGCGGCCAGCAGGGTGGCGGCCGAGGGGATCGTCGCGATCCACATCACCGCCGATCGCAAGCTGGGCAGCATGCTCGAGATCAACTGCGAAACCGACTTCGTCGCCAAGAACGACGACTTTCTCAAGTTCGCCGACGACTGCGCGCGCCTGGTCACCGAGAAGGCGCCGGCCGATGTCGCGGCGCTGGGCGCGCTGCAGATCAACGGCACCAGCGTCGAGGAAACCCGCAAGACCCTGATCGGCAAGATCGGCGAGAACATGACGCTGCGGCGCTTCGTGCGCACCCAGGCCGAGGGTGAACTGAGCAGCTACATCCACGGCGGCAGCAAGATCGGCGTCCTGATCGATGTCGTGGGCGGCTCTGCCGACCTGGGTCGCGATCTGGCGATGCACATCGCCGCCACCAAGCCCAAGGCACTGGACCAGTCCGGTGTGCCGGCCGAAGACGTCGCCCGCGAGCGCTCGATCGCCGAGCAAAAGGCCGCCGAGTCGGGCAAGCCCGCCGATATCGTCGCAAAGATGGTCGAGGGCACCGTGCAAAAGTACCTGAAGGAAGTGACCCTGCTGGGCCAGCCGTTCGTCAAGGACGACAAGCTCACCGTCGAAAAGCTGCTCGTCCAGCACAAGGCCAGGGTGGTCGGGTTCACGCTGTATCTGGTCGGCGAAGGCATCGAAAAGGTCGAGAGCGACTTTGCCGCCGAAGTGGCGGCACAGGCCGCCGCCGCCGGTCGCTGACCTGCGTCGCCCGGACGCCGGCAGCCGATCGCCGGCGTCGAACGAATACCACCATCCCTTTCGCACGGAGCGTTCATGACTGATGCCGCCAAGCCGAACCGACGATACAAGCGGGTGCTGCTCAAGCTCTCCGGGGAAGCCCTGATGGGCGAGGACAGCTACGGCATCAACCAGGCCACGCTCGAGCGCATGGTGGCCGAGGTGCGCGAGATCGTGCGCAAGCGGACCGAGCTGGCCATCGTGATCGGCGGCGGCAACATCTTCCGGGGCGTGGCCCTGGGCGCGGCCGGCATGGACCGGGCCACCGCCGACTACATGGGCATGCTGGCCACGGTGATGAACGCGCTGGCGCTGCAGGACGCGTTTCGTCAGGCCGGCCTGCCCGCCAGGGTGATGTCGGCCCTGAAGATCGAGCAGGTTGTCGAGCCGTACATCCGCCCCAAGGCGTTGCGCTATCTCGAGGAAGGCAAGGTCGTGATCTTCGCCGCCGGGACCGGTAACCCGTTTTTCACGACCGACACCGCGGCCGCGCTGCGGGGTGCCGAGGTCGGGGCACAGATCGTACTCAAGGCCACCAAGGTCGATGGCATCTATACCGCCGACCCGAAAACCGATCCGGGCGCAACCCGCTACAACCGGATCAGTTTCGACGAGGCGATCTCGCGTAACCTCAAGGTGATGGACGCCACGGCGTTCGCGCTGTGCCGTGACCAGGGGCTGCCGATCAACGTTTTTTCGATTCTCAAGGAAGGGGCGCTGCAACGAGTGGTCGATGGTTCCGATGAAGGAACCCTGGTCCATCTCTGAACCCTGACCGATCCCAGTCTTGCGGAGGATTCATGAGCATTGCCGATATTTCCAGCACCTGCGAGCAAAAGATGGAAAAGTCCATCGATTCGCTCAAGACGGCGCTGATGCGGATCCGGACCGGACGCGCCAGCACCAGCCTGCTCGATCATGTCCATGTCGATTATTACGGTTCGCCGGTGCCCATCTCGCAGGTCGCCAGCGTGACGCTGCTGGACAGCCGAACCCTGAGCGTGACCCCGTGGGAAAAGAAGATGGTCTCGGTGATCGACAAGGCCATCCGGGAGTCGGACCTCGGGCTGAACCCGTCTGTGATGGGTGAGCTGATCCGCATCCCGATGCCGCCGCTGTCCGAGGAGCGTCGCAAGGAACTGACCAAGGTCGTGCGCAATGAGGGCGAGCAGGCCAAGGTGGCCGTGCGCAACCTGCGCCGCGACGCCAACGACCAGTTCAAGCGCTTGCTCAAGGACAAGGAGATCTCCGAGGACGACGAGCGTCGGGCCCAGGACGATACCCAGAAGCTGACTGACCGTTTCGTCGCCGAGATCGACAAGATCCTCGAAGGAAAGGAAAAGGAGATCATGACGGTCTGAGGCCGGGGCGGGTCTGCACGACCCCGCTGGTCCGACCGTCCGGTCAACCGATGAATCTGCCCCATTTCCCCGAATCGGCTCATCTGCAGGCACCCTCGGTGCCCAGGCATGTCGCGATCGTGATGGACGGCAACGGCCGGTGGGCACAGCGCCGGCATTTGCCGCGGGTAGCCGGCCATGCCAAGGGGGTCGACGCGGTGCGACGCACGGTCGAGGCGTCGGTGCGCGCCGGCATCGAGTACCTGACCTTGTTCGCCTTCAGTTCCGAGAACTGGCGCCGGCCGGTCGAAGAGGTCTCGGTTCTGATGCGCTTGTTCATGACAGCGCTGGAGCGCGAGATCGTGCAGCTGCGGGCGAACAACATCCGCCTGCGGGTGGTCGGCGACCTGAGCCGCTTCGATCCAAAATTGTGCCGCCTGATCGAGCAGGCGCAGTCGCGCACCGCCCAGAACGACGGCCTGGTACTGACCATTGCCGCCAACTACGGTGGCCGTTGGGACATTCTCAATGCGGTGCAGACCCTGCACCGGGCCCACCCGGAGCGCATCGGGTCTGACGAGCCCTTGCACGAGGATGACCTTGCGCCTTATCTGGCGCTGGCCTACGCGCCCGAACCGGACCTGTTCATCCGCACCGGTGGCGAGCAGCGGATCAGCAACTTCATGCTTTGGCAGCTGGCCTACACCGAGTTTTACTTCACCGACGCGTACTGGCCCGACTTCGGCGCCGACGCGCTGGCCGCCGCCCTGTCCGACTACCGGTCGCGCGAGCGCCGGTTCGGGCGCACAGGTGCCCAGGTGTCGGGGACCTGATGCTGCGCACGCGGATCATCACCGCGCTGGTCCTGCTCGCGATCATCCTGCCCACGATGTTCCTGGCGCCGCCCTGGGCCTGGGGCGTGGTCAGCCTGGTCTTCTCTGCGCCGGTGCCAGCGAGTGGCTGACCTTGCTGCGCCCGGACCGGTCGTCGGTGAGGGCAGCCTGGTCGTGCTCGCCCTGGGGCTCGGCTGGCTGGTCGCCGGCAGCTGGTCCCGGCGGCACTGCGGCCGACCGCGACGCTGCTGCTGTTGCTCGCAGCCACCATTGGCTGCTGGTGGCACCGTGGCGACTGCGCGCCGGCGATGTCCGCCGGGGCGGGGCGCCGATCGCGCTATTGCTGCTGTTCGCCTGCTGGATCTCGCTCTACGAGCTTCGCAAGATCGACATCCCGGCGTTGATCGCCGCGTTGATGATCGTCTGGGTGGCCGATGTCGGCGCCTATTTTGTCGGCAAGGGGTTCGGCCGGCGCAAGCTCGCGCCGGTGATCAGTCCGGGCAAGAGCGTCGAGGGCGCCGTCGGCGGCGCCTTGCTGGTGGCCATCATCGGCCTGATCAGCGCGCCAGCGCCGGCCCTTCGCGCCACGTTGCCGGCCGAACTCGTTTCGGGCTGGGGCCCGGTGCTGGCCGTTGCCGTGCTGATGGCCCTGGCGGCGCTGTCGGTGGTCGGTGATCTGCATGAATCCCTGCTCAAACGCCAGGCGCGGGTCAAGGACAGTGGCTGGCTGTTGCCCGGGCACGGCGGCGTGCTGGATCGCATCGATGCGCTGATCCCGTGCATGCCCGTGGTGTTGCTGCTGCATTGGAGCCTCGCCCCATGACCGTTCAATCGATCAGCATTCTCGGCTCGACCGGCTCGATCGGCCAGTCGACACTGGATGTCGTGCGCCGACACCCCGATAGATTCCGGGTCCACGCTCTGAGCGCCCACACCCGGGTGGACGAACTGGCCGTCCAGTGCCGTGAGCACCGGCCCGGGTGGCGGTCGTCGGCGCACCGGCGCAGGCGGACCGGTTACGCGACCTGCTGGCCGGCAGCGGCCTGGACACGCGCATCCACTGCGGTCCCGAGGCGCTGGCCGAGATCAGTGCCGATGCCGAGGTCTCGATGGTGATGGCCGCCATCGTCGGCGCGGCCGGCCTTCGGCCCTGCCTGGCGGCGGCCCGCGCCGGCAAGAAGATCCTGCTGGCCAACAAAGAGGCGCTGGTGATGGCCGGGTCTGTTTTCCTGCAGGCCTGCCGGCAGGGCGGCGCAACCGTGTTGCCGATCGACAGCGAACACAATGCGATCTTCCAATGCCTGCCTATGTTCTGGCACCACGGCAACGGCGCGGCCGGGGTCGAGCGCATCGTGCTCACTGCCTCGGGCGGGCCGTTTCGCGAATGGTCGCTCGAGCAGATGCGCTCGGTGACACCCGAGCAGGCCTGCGCCCACCCGAACTGGGCGATGGGGCGCAAGATCTCGGTCGATTCGGCGACGATGATGAACAAGGGCCTGGAACTGATCGAGGCGCACTACCTGTTCGGCATTCCGCGCGCGGGGCTCGATGTCCTGGTGCATCCCCAGAGCATCGTGCATTCGATGGTCCAGTATGCCGACGGCAGCACGCTGGCCCAGCTGGGCAACCCGGACATGAGAACCCCGATCGCCCACGCGATGGCCTTTCCCGACCGGATCGGCAGCGGGGTGGCGGCGCTGTCACTGGCCGAATTGGCCCGGCTCGATTTCCAGGCTCCCGACCTGGCGCGCTTTCCCTGCCTGGCGTTGGCTGGCGATGCGCTGCAGGCCGAGGGCGCGGCCCCCTGCGTGCTCAACGCCGCCAACGAGGTCGCGGTGGCGGCCTTTCTCGCGCAGAGAATCGGCTTTGGCGAAATAGCCCGGGTCAACCGCCGGGTTCTGGACCATCTCGGTCACCTGGATGCCGGAGAATGCATCGAGCAGGTCGAGCTGCTCGATGCCCGGGCCCGCTCGCTCGCTGATGAAACCCTGTTGAATTGAAGGATCTGCCATGCAAACCCTGATTGCTTTTCTAGGCGCGCTGACGCTGTTGATCTTCGTTCACGAGATGGGCCACTACCTGGCGGCCCGTTACTACAACGTCAAGGTGTTGCGCTTTTCCATCGGCTTTGGCAAACCGCTGGTCAATCGCCGGATTGGCCCGGATCAGACCGAGTGGTCGATCGGTCTGATCCCGCTGGGCGGCTACGTGCGCATGGTCGACGAGCGCGACGAATCGCAATCGGACATCTCGGCGCGCGACCTGCCGCGAGCCTTCACCCGGCAAAGCCTCTGGGCGCGCAGCGTGATCGTCGCCGCGGGACCGATCGCCAACTTCCTGCTGGCGATCCTGCTGTATGCGACGCTGGGCCTGATCGGTGTCAACGAGCCGGCCGCGGTAGTGGCCGAGCCGCCGGCCAGCAGCCCGGCCGCCGCCGCGGGGTTGCGCGAGGGCGACCAGATCCTGGGCATAGACGGCTCGGACATCCGCTCGTGGCACGAGGTGCGCATGAAACTGCTCGAGCCGGTGATCGAGCGCCGATCCGACGTGCGCCTGGACATCCAGAGGGCAGGGCAGCCGGCCGAGCTGACCCTGTCGACGACGAGCCTGCCCGAGGGCGAGGCCGAGCGCGACTTCATGGGCGCGCTGGGCATGGCGATCGCGCCCGGCGATGTGCTGATCGGCGGCGTGCTCGAGGACAGCGCCTCGAGCCGCGCCGGCTTGCTCGCAGGCGACCGGATCGTGCGCATCGACGATGTGCCGGTGGTGCGGGCACGCGATGTGATCAATGTCGTCAAGGCCAATGCCGAGCAATCGATCATCATCGACGTGGAGCGGGGCGGCGCCATGGTGTCGCTGTCCATCACGCCCGAATCGGTCAGCGACGAGACCGCCGAATCGGGCCGCAGCGGACGTATCGGCGCGCAGTTGCGCGATGCGGTGCGCATGGAACTGGTGCGCCACGGGCCGCTGG
Source organism: Burkholderiaceae bacterium (assembly GCA_041396665.1). Lineage (GTDB taxonomy): Bacteria > Pseudomonadota > Gammaproteobacteria > Burkholderiales > Burkholderiaceae_E > JAUIAI01. The sequence continues at coordinate 3,714 of JAWKYE010000033.1, read as the reverse complement.
ATTCGCTGCTCATCGGGGCGCGCCAGACACTGGACATGTCATTGTTCTCGTTGCGCATGTTCGGCAAGATGATCATGGGCGAACTGTCGCTGCTGCAACCTGAGCGGGCCGGTCACCATCGCCGACCTGGCCGGGCAGACCGCCAAGGTCGGCTAGGTATGCCTATCTCAGTTTCCTGGCCCTGATCAGCATCAGCCTGGGCGTGTTGAACCTGCTGCCGATCCCGGTGCTGGACGGGGGACATTTGGTATATTACGCACTCGAAGCCATTCGGGGCCGGCCCTTGTCCGACCGCGTCATGGATTTCACCCAGCGGGCCGGGGTCGGCATCATCATGATGCTGATGGTGGTTGCGCTGTTCAATGACATCACCCGCCTGATCGGTTCCTGATGCCACCTGCCCGTCGGGCATGCGGCCGGCGAGGAGGCTGAGCGGCACGGCGATCCGCGCCAGTGCCGCCAGCCAGGAACCGGTGGGAAATCGATCCGACTTCAAAGGTTGCACCGCCATCCGACCGCTTTCCTACAAGACCGACGGCCCGCTGGCCGGATTCGCCGCCCTGACAGGCGCGCTGTTGCTGGCACTGGTGCTGCTGACGCCGCGCATCGCCCTGGCGTTCGAGACCTTCACGATCCGGGACATCCGGGTCGAAGGCGTCCAGCGGATCGATCCGGGCACCGTGTTCAGCTACCTGCCGGTGCGGGTCGGCCAGGTCATGAACGACGAGCGGGCCAGTGAATCGATCCGGGCGTTGTTCGCCACCGGCTTCTTCAAGGATGTCCGGCTCGAGGTACAAAACGATGTGCTGGTCGTCTTCGTCAGCGAACGCCCGGCCATTGCCAGCCTGGTGGTGACCGGCGCGCGCGAGTTCTCCGACGAAGTCATCAAGAAAACCTTCGCCGACATCGGGCTGCGCGAATCGCTGATCTTCGATCGCAGCGTGCTCGAGAGGGCCGAACAGGAATTGAAGCGCCAGTATCTGTCGCGTGCCAAGTACGCGGTGCAGGTCACGACCACGGTGACGCCGCTGGAGCGCAACCGGGTCGGTCTGAATATCAAGGTAGATGAAGGTGAATCGGCGCGCATCGTCGCGATCCGCTTCGTGGGCAACGAGAAGTTCACCGATGCCCAGTTGCTCGACCAGATCCGCCTCTCGACCCCGACCTGGCTGACCTGGTACACCAAGACCGACCAGTATGCCCGCGAGAAGCTTGCCGGTGATCTCGAGACGCTGCGCTCGTTCTACCTGGACCAGGGCTACCTCGAGTTCTCGATCGATTCCACCCAGGTGTCGATCACGCCGGACAAGGAAGATGTCCACGTGACCATCGCCGTCAGCGAGGGCGAGCAATATACGGTGGCCGGCCTGGACTTTGGCGGGCAGTTGCTGGGGCGCGAGAACGAGTTCGCGCAGTTACTGCCGTTGCGCACCGGCGACGTGTTCTCGGGCGCCAAGCTCACGTCCGGCCAGAATCGGATCACCCAGCGCCTGGGTGAGCTGGGCTATGCCTTTGCCAATGTCAGTGTCCAGCAAAGCCTCGATCGCGCCAAGCGCGAGGTCCGATTCACGATCCTGGTCGATCCGGGCCGCCGTGTCTACGTGCGACGCATCAACATCAGCGGCAACGGCCAGACCCGTGACGCGGTGATCCGTCGCGAGTTACGCCAGTTCGAGAGCGCCTGGTACGACGCCGAGAAAATCCGCCTGTCGCGCGAGCGCCTGGGCCGGCTCGGGTACTTCACCGATGTGCGGATCGACACCGAACCGGTGCCCGGCGTCTCCGATCAGATCGACCTCGCGGTCAAGGTCACCGAGAATGCGTCGGGCAGTCTGTTGTTCGGGGTCGGCACGTCGAGCACCGAGACGCTGATCCTGTCGGCGGCGATCAACCAGCAGAACTTCCTGGGCACCGGCAAGGCGCTGGATGTCGAGGTCAATACCAGCAACGTCAATCGCACGATCTCGGTCAGCTACACCGATCCGTATTTCACCGATGATGGCATCAGCCGCAGCTTCAAGGCCTATTCGCGGGTGTTCAATGCCTCGGAACTGGATCTGGGCGACTACCGCTGGCGCTCAAACGCGCTGAGCCTCAACTTCGCGATCCCCTACACCGAGCTGGACCGGGTCAGCTTCGGGCTGGCGGCCGAGAACAACACGCTGAGCCTGGGCGAGCGACCGCCGCAGCGCTACGTCGATTTCGTCAATGGCGTCTTCGATCCGGTCACCGGGGTGCAGACCCAGGAGGGGGTCGGGCGTAGCAGCAGTGCGTTGCTCGGACAGTTCGGCTGGACCCGCGATTCGCGCGACAATTTCTTCACGCCCAACCGCGGCCGGCTGCAACGCGGCGCGCTCGAGTTCACGATGCCGGTGGGTGAGCTACGATATTACAAGGCCACCTACAACCATCAGTACTACTACCCGCTCAACAAGGACTACACGCTCGCGTTCAATGCCGACCTGGGCTATGCACGCGCATTCTCGGGCAGCCAGTATCCGCCGTTTAAGAACTTCTACGCCGGCGGTATCGGGTCGGTGCGTGGCTATCGACCCAGTAGCCTGGGACCGGGCCGCGATCCGGTCGACAACATCGCGCTGGGCGGCCAGACCAAGATCGTCGGCAGCATCGAATTCATCCTGCCGCTGGCCGGCTCGGGCAATGATCGCAGCTTTCGCTGGTTCCTGTTCCTCGATGGCGGCAATGTCTTCCCCGAGGGCAAGATCGATACCAGCGAGTTCCGTTACTCGGGCGGTATCGGCCTGACCTGGCTGTCGCCTATCGGGCCGATGAAATTCAGCCTCGGCTATCCGCTCAATGGAAAGCCGCAGGACCAGGTCCAGCGCGTCCAGTTCCAGATCGGCACCGGCTTCTGAGCGCCCGCTGATGCCTAGGCATAATTCCCGCAAGCACCAAGGACCCCCTATGAACCAATCCAACCGCATGCGTTCCACCCTGGTCGGCCTCGGGCTGGCGACACTGCTGGGCCTGGGCGGCACGGCCGCGCTTGCCCAGGGCACGACCAAGATCGGCTACGTCAACACCGAACGGATCCTGCGTGATGCCGCCCCGGCTAAGGCCGCACAGAAAAAGCTCGAGGCGGAGTTCGCCACCCGCGACCGCGAACTGCAGTCGCTGGCCAGCGAGCTCAAGTCGATGGGCGAGACCCTCGAGCGCGACCGGGCGGTGCTCAGCGAGTCCGACCGGGTCAAACGCCAGCGCGCATTCGCCGACCTCGAGAAGGACTTCCAACGCAAGCAGCGCGAGTTCCGCGAAGATGTCGCCCAGCGGCGCAATGAGGAATTGGCCCAGGTGCTGGATCGCGCGAACCGCTCGATCCGCCAGATCGCCGATGCCGAGCGCTTCGACCTGATCGTGCAGGAAGCCGTTTTTGCCAGCCCGCGGATCGATATCACCGAGAGCGTGCTCAAGGCGCTGGCCAAGTAAGGGACGGTTGCGCCGGCCCCAGATGAAGCCGCTAGATCCCCCGATACCGCTGGCCGACCTGCTTCGGGCCATTGCCGCGCCGGCCCCGGTCAGGCGCGCCGGCCTCGCGATCCAGCGACTCGCGCCGCTCGACACGGCCGGGGCCGGCGACCTCAGCTTTCTCAACGACCCGCGCTACGCCGCCAAGGCCCGGGCGACGCGCGCGGGGGCAGTGCTCGTGCGCGAGGCTGATGCCGCGTTGCTGCCGGCGAGCTGCGTGGCGATCGT
>JAWKYE010000032.1:0-79168 GCA_041396665.1 Burkholderiaceae bacterium | reverse complement strand
GAGCGTTCGCTGGCATTGGCCTGCACCGCGCTGCTGGCCGAGATGATGCGCATCGACTACGAAACCGACCCCGCCGAAGAGGCGATGATCCTCTCGACCGTGCGTAGTCGCTTCGGCCTGGACGACGCCGACGCGCAGGCGCTGGTGGCCCTGGCGCACCAGCAAGCGCGGGACAGTACCGACTACTTCCAGTTCACGTCGCTGATCAACGAGCGCTACGATGCCGCGCAGAAACTCGAACTGATCGAGACCCTGTGGGAACTGGCTTTGGTCGATGCCCGGATCAGCGATCATGAACGGCACCTGATGCGCAAGCTCGCCGAACTGCTGCATGTCCCGCATGGTGACCACATGGCCGCCAAGGGCCGCGCGCAGGCCAGATCACCGAGCGGCCGCCAGGACTGATCGGACGCGCCCCGCCGTAACCGACAGACGAAAAAAAAAGACCCCTTGCGGGGTCTATTCTGATCCGGTCGCCCGCGAACGGGCACCGGGTCGGGACAGCCAGGGGCTCAGCGCTTCTTGGCAACCGCGGCAGCCGAGGCGGCCTTGGTCATGTTGGCTTCGGCCATCTCGGCAACCTGCTTACCGGCCTTGGCGGCCTGCTCGTAGGCGCTGCGCGAGGCGGTCATCGCCTGCTTGACGAAGCTGAAGGCGCCTTCGGTGCCGGCAGGGGCGTTCTTGGCCATTGCGTCGATCGCCGAGAACATCTGCTTGTTGCCGTCCTCGACCTGCTTTTCGATCATCTTGAGGACTTCGGCATTGGTCTCGCTGGTGATCGCGTAGGCGTCTTTGGCGTAGGCCGACAGGTTGTCGGTCGACGGCTGGCTCATGGCCATCAGCATCTCGTTCAGGCCCTTGGCATCCTTGGCGGCCATCAGGGTCTTCATCTGCTCGGCCGAGGACTCGAGCGAGCTCTTCATGACCTTCATGTTCAGGTCGGCCAGCTTCTGCATGCCTTCGATGCTCTTGGCGGCAAGGGCGTTGGTGGCTTTGAAGGCTTCGGATTGGAAATTCATGAAATCGGTGGCGGTCATCATTTGTAGACTCCTTGGAGAAAGGAAAAGTTCGAAAGTGTCGTGTTCAGATTGCTCGGCGGTAAGGCCAGAGAAGCGTGACCGACGGCGCCGGAGCGCTCCCGGATCACTGCTGCAACGCGACTTATCGACTGTGATGTTGCGCTGCACAAAAAGAATTATCCCGAAAATGGTGCGGTGCGTCAAGAGATATTTTGATGCGGTGCAACATTTTTTCGAAACGGCCCGCCAGCCGTCATTTCCCGGGGTCGGCCGCCGACGGCCGACGGGGTTTGCAATGTCCGCTGATCAGCAGGTATCAGGAGGTTTCAGCGGCAACGAACGCTCAGGCCTGCGGCGGATCGGCCCAAAGCGCCTGCAGACGCCTGGCGATCGGCGACCCGCATTGGATTGGCGCACCGGAACCGGCCGCCGGGGCCCCGGCCTGCGCTGGTCCGGCAGGCGATGGCGGGCATTCGGGAGCGCTTCCCAGGCCGGGCCTGCGCGCTGCAGCGTGTCCAGCACCGGCACCGACAGGAAGCGGCTGCGGGCGCCGGTGACATGCGCAGCCCCCAGTCTTGGCTGGTGGGTCACGTGGTAGCGCTGCGGCTCGATCAGGTGCAGGGCCTGCCGGGCACGGGTCAGTGCCACGTAGAGCAGCCGGCGTTCTTCGTCGATCGCGGCACCGGAGTGGGTCGCGTACTCATTGGGGAAGTTGCCATCGGCGACGTTGAGCAGGTACACCGTGTGCCATTCCTGGCCCTTGGCCGAGTGCACCGTCGACAACACCAGGTAATCCTCGTCCAGGTGCGCCTTGTCACCGGGGACGCCGCCGGCCTGCGGCGGATCGAGCGCGAAGTCGGCGAGCAACGCGGACAGGCTGGGGCTGGCCAGCGCCACCTGGTGCAGCATGTCCAGATCGGCCAGCCGGCTGGCGGCATTGTCGTGCCGCGCCTGCAACAGCGGGGTCAGCCAGCCCAGCAGCGGGTCGAACAGGCGGTGCCAGTCGGCGCCGGCTGCGGCAAAGCTGGTCAGCAATCGCACCATCCCGGGCCAGTGCTCGCGGGCGGCCTCGGGAACCGGGCAGTCGTGCAGGCCCTCCAGCGACGGGTCCGTCGGCGCCGCGCTGCGCTGCCAGTGCGCCAGCAGGGAACGGGCATGGGCCGGGCCGATGCCCGGCAGCATCTGCAGGACGCGCGACGCGGCCAGCAGGTTGCGCGGGTTGACCGACCAGCGCAGCAGGGCCAGCGCGTCCTTGACATGCGCAGCCTCGGCGAACCTGAGCCCACCGTGCTTGACGAACGGAATGTCACTGCGCATCAAAGCCAGTTCCAGCGCATCGCTGTGGCTGGCGGTGCGAAACAGGACGGCCTGCTCCTTGAGCGCAATGCCCGCTTCGCGCTGTTGCAGCACCTGCCCGATGATGTAATCGGATTGCGCCGATTCATCAGCGACGCTGACGAGCAAGGGCCGCGCGCCCTGGCGCCCGTCGTGGGCCCGCAGCACGCGTGCCGGGGTATCGGTTGCCTGGGACATCAGGCTGTTGGCGGTGTCCAGGATGCACTGGGTCGATCGGTAGTTGGTCGTGAGCGCCAGCGTGCGCGCCGCCGGCTGGCAGGACGAGGGATAGTCGCGCATCGACTGCACGCTGGCCCCCCGGAAACCATAGATCGCCTGCGCATCGTCGCCGACCGCGAACACGCCGCGCCCGGCGGGCGCCAGGCCCTTGAGCATCGCGTGCTGCAACGCGTTACTGTCCTGGAACTCGTCGACCAACACCGCATCGAAACGAGCCTGCAACCGCGACGCCAGCGACGCATCGGCCAGGCCGAGCACCATCCAGTGCAGCAGGTCGTCGTAGTCGAGTAACGACTGGCGCTGCTTCTCGAGCACGTAGGCCTGGAACAGGCCGGACAGCGCCTGACGCGACGGCGCGCACCAGGGATAGCGTTGCGTCAGCACGGTGTCGAGGTCGTCACCGCTGTTGAGCCGGTCGGAGTAGATGGCCAGACAGGTGCCGGCCCGCGGAAACCGTTTGCGTTGCGTCTCAGGCCTTGTTGCTCACGCAACCAGTCGAGCAGCTCGACGGCATCGGCGCGATCGAGGATCGTGAAACCCGGATCGAGGCCGAAGGCGGCGGTACGCTGGCGCAACAGGCGACTGGCCACCGAGTGGAAGGTGCCGGCCCAGGGCAGCACCAGCCGTCCGGCTGGGCATCCGGGGCCGGCGCTGCGCGACAGGATGCCGGCGCGCCGGATCATCTCGCTGGCTGCGCGTCGGCTGAACGTGAGCAGCAGGATGCGCTCCGGTGCCAGGCCCCGATGCAGCAACGCGGCCACCCGGGCCGACAAGGTGGCGGTCTTGCCGGTGCCCGCGCCGGCCAGCACCAGCACCGCCCGATCATCCTGCGGCTCGTGCGCCGCCTCCGGCAACGGCGCGTGCCCGGGCAGGCCGTGCAGCACCGCCCGGCGCTGTTCGGGATTGAGCGTTTCGAGCAAGGCCTCGAGCGACTCGATGGGTGACGCGGATGTAGCACTGTCGATCGATCCGAGGCTCGGGCGGCGTCGCGGCCAGAGCGCGGGAACTGCGACGGAGAGAGTGAGGCGGTTTGCATGGGTGCCGGGGTCGTGCCTGAAACGTTTCAGCCTGCGGCGCGCCAGGCTCAACAGGTGAGCCTGGCGCGCCGGCGGCAACGACTGTTCCCTACAATGCAACCGGGTCGATGCGCGAAGCGCTTCGGCTTTGCCAGCCGGGCGGGCACCAGCCTGCCGGACCCTGCAGCGGCTGCGCACAGCACCCCCACGGACCCCTCTCACGCCTAGGAATCCATCCATGCGCCTGTCGCCTCGAGCCTTTGGCCTTGCGGCCATCAGCCTGCTGCTGATGCTCGGCGCGGCCATCGCCTTTGCCTGGCACAAGCAATACCCCGACAGTCTGTCCGGCCTGGCCGCCAAGACGGCCTGCGGTGGCGTGTTCATCGCCCGCCGGCCGTTGTCGGCGGTCGTCGAACAGGACCTGCAGACGCTGTCGGTGGCGATGCGCCTGATCACGCTGACCATCGACGATCGCGACCAGCTGGCCAAGGCCACGCTGCCGATCACCGGCAGCCGCTTCGCCGTTTATTCGCCCGATCGCGGCTGTGTGCTACTGCCGCCGGGCGACGTCCCCGAAGCCAGGGCGCTGGGACCGGAGCCGATGGTGCCGACGGCGCATCGACCGATGCGTCTGGCCGCCGCGGACCGTGCCACCGAGCGCCCGCCGCTGCCCTGGCCACAGGGATCGGCCACCGCGGCGCCGGCGCAGTGGCCGGCCGCCATCGACCAGGCAGCGCTCGGGCAGGCAGTGGACAAGGTTTTCGCCGGGCCGCATGCGAGCAGCGTGAGCCCGTCCGCCTCGGCGGCACGGGGTCCGGGCACCCGCGCCGTGCTGGTCGTGCACGAGGGCCGGCTGCTGGTGGAGCGGCTGGCCGATGGCTTCGATTCGCAAACGCCGCAGCTCGGATGGTCGATGGCCAAGACGGTGCTCGGCGTGCTGGCCTGGATGCGCTTCCAGGAACTGGGCATTCACTTCGACAGCCCGGTCGTCGCGCAGATGAAACGCGTACCGCAGCCGGTCTGGGCCGGTGAGTGGTTGCGCGACGGGCGTGCCGCCATCACCATCGACAATCTGTTCACGATGCATGACGGGCTCGATCATGCCTCGGACAGCTTCTCGATGCTCAGCGACCTGCCACAGATGCTCTGGGACACCGACAACACCGCCAGCTACGCCGGCAATCGCACACTCGCCCATCCGCCGGGCACGTACTGGCGTTACGCCAGCGCCGTGAGCCTGCTGCTATCGCGCGTGCTGCGCGACCAGTTCGCCTCGGACGCCAGTTACCTGCGCTACCCCGGCGAGGCCTTGTTCGCCCCGATCGGCGCACAATCGGCCACCTTCGAAACCGATGGCGACGGCACCTTCATTGCGTCGAGCTACCTGTGGGCGACCCCCCAGGACTGGGCCCGGATCGGTTGGCTGATGCTGCAAGACGGACGCTGGGGCGAGCGCCAGGTGTTTCCCAAGGGATGGCTCGACTACGCGCGGGCGCATCGTACCGACAGTTCCGGCGAAGTGGGCCCTTACGGCGCCCAGGTCTGGCTCACCCACGACACGAAGGCGCTGAACTGCCCGGGCTCGGCCAGGCTGCCGCCTGACGGCTTGATGCTGACCGGCGCCTGGGGACAGGTGATGGGCATCTTCCCCAGCCGGCAGGCGGTGATCCTGCGCCTGGGTTGGACGACCGATGACGCGAGCTTCAACCGATGCCAATGGATGAGCGACATCCTCGCCGCGCTGCCCTGATCGCCGGGCCCGGCCGGCGCCGGTTCGGCCGTGCGGTTGGCGCCGCTGCGCTGCTCGGGTCGGTCGGTGCCTGCAGCTTCGGTGCCGGCGGTGACCATGCCGGTCCGAACGCCCCCTCGCCCCAGCCGGCGGGGCCAATGCCGCTGCCCGCCGATCCGCTGGCGCTCGTGCTCAGCTCCGGCGGTCCGCGCGGCTTCGTGCACGTCGGGGTCATCAAGGCACTGGACGAACTGGGCGTGCGGCCCGACCTGATCGTTGGCGCGTCGGTGGGCGCGCTGGTCGCCAGCCTGTACTGCGGCGGCCGGCGCGGCGCCGACCTCGAGCACCTGGCGATGTCCTTGCAACCGTTGCAGCTGGCGACGCTGGCGATCGGCGCCGATGCGACGTTCAACGGCGGCCCGCTGGCCGACCTGGTCAACCAGTGGGTCGGCCAGCAAACGATACAACAGCTGACGCCGCGATGCGCGCTGGTGGCGCTCGATGCGACCACGCGCAAACCGACCGCCTTCACGGCCGGCAATACCGGGGTGGCCGTGCAGGCCTCGGCCGCGATCGAGGACCGCTTCACGCCGGTGACGATTCGCGGCCGCCCCTATGTCGATCCCGATACCGTTATGCCGTTGCCGGTGCGGATCGCCCGCTCGCTGGGCGCCAGGCGCGTGATCGCGGTCGATGCGTCGGCCCACGAGGATCGCGGCGCCGGCCGGCGCCGAGCGATTCCGCGAAGGCGACAGGCGCAAACGCGACGCCACGCTGACCGATGCCCGGCTCGCCGACCTGGTGCTGCACCCGGACTTCGGGTACTGGGTCAGCCTGCGCGAGCAATTCAGTCGTCGGGCGATGGTTGCCGGCTACGAGCAGACGCTGGCGCAACGCCGGCAGTTGCAGGCATTCATCTGATCGCTCACTGGAACGCCACTTCGGCAAAACTGCGCAACTTGCGACTGTGCAGGTGGACCTGACCCAGTTCGCGTAATCGCTCCATCGCCAGAATGCCGATGGTCAGGTGCTGGTTCACGCTGTCGCGATAGAACTGGTTGGCCATGCCGGCCAGCTTGATCTCGCCGTGCAGCGGTTTGTCCGACACTGCACAGCAAGCAGCTGTACGGTACCCGAAAGCGAAAGCCGCTGGCGGCGATCGTGGCGCTTTCCATGTCGAGCGCGACTGCCCGGCTCGACCGAAGCGGCGCACCGGCGTCTGCTGGGGCAGCAACTCCCAGTTGCGGTTGTCGACCGGAGGCAACGGTACCGGTGCGCATGATGCGCTTGAGCTCGTATCCACTCAGCGTCGATCTCGGCCACCGCCTCTTCGAGCGCCTGCTGTACCTCGCCAGCGGCGGCACCGGCACCCACAACGAAGATCCTCGTCCAGCATCGGGTCCTCGCGCACGCAGCTGTGCGCCAGCACGTAATCGCCCAGGCGCTGCGTGTTGCGCAGCGCCCCGCGACCCAGCATGATTCCAGGCATGCGGGCGCAGCACCGCGATGTGATCGGTGATCGTCTTGGCATTGGACGGCCCGACCCCGATGTTCACCATCGTGATCCCCGTGCCGTCTTCGCGCACCAGGTGATAGGCCGGCATCTGCGGCGCGCCTGTATCGGATCGGGCGGTGCTTCCTCGCCGCGCCGCATCACCTGATTGCCCGGCATCACGAACGCCGTGTACTGGTCGGCACCACGAAGCGTCACCGCGGGTCGATGTCTTCGACCCTCGCCAGCCATCAGCCTGTCCCCAGGCGGATGAACTCGTCGATGTAGAACTGGTAGTTGGTGAACAGCACGAAGTTCTGAAAGTACGTTGGCGACGTGCCGCTGTAGTGGCGCAGCCGGTGCAACGAGTAATCGACCCGGGGCGCGGTGAACAAGGCCAGCGGTTCGGGGCGACCGGGCACCGGTTCGCGGGTCCCGTTGGCAATGCCGTCGTCCATCGAGGCCAGGTCGGGCAGATCGAACAGGTCGCGCATCAGCCGCGCCCGTTGCGGATCGATCGAGCTCGACATGCTCGCCTTCGCCCAGTGCGAAGTGGCGTGGATGGCCTGCCGCTCAGGCCGATTTCCAGCGGCACGCCATGGTTGGCCAGCAGCAGCCGGAATTGCTCCAGGTAGTAGTAGCGAACAGGTCCGGACGGGCCGTGTCGTCCGGTAGCGGCCAGACCGGCCAGGAAACCGAACGCGAGCCGCGAATCGGCACGGGCCGCCGACGTGACCGTGAGACTGACCTGCGGATAGAACGCACGCGCACGCCGCGTCAAGGGCTTGCCCGACGCAAACGCTTGAAACGCACCGCGCAAGGTCGCGCAGCCTTCGTCGTAAAGCCGCGCCACTTCGGCCAGGGCCGTCTCGGGATCGGAAAAAGACCGGCCGGGCACTTCGGCGGAATCACTCATTGACAGGACCTGCACACGTTCTATGACGGCCGGTGCTGCAGGGAATCACGCTTTCGGTTCGTGACCGGTACGGGGCGTACTGGGTTCGAGACCAAACAGCAGGTACCCTGCCCAGAGAATCAGCAGGCTCATGATCAGGGCCGGCTGAGCAATCAGTGCCGTGAAGTAGCAAGCGAACAGACTAGCTGCATATTGTTGTTCTCTCATGCTGTTCCAAATTCCAGACTAGCGCATTTGGCGCGTCAAGCGCACAGCCTCACGCGTTGATTTGCAAGTTCGCCACAAATGTGTGGCTTTGAGCATTCATCGATTGAGCCGGCCGCATGGCTACAATCGCCTGATCCAACCGCTAACGCGCCGCGTCCGATAACGGACCACGCGCAATCGTCAAGGGTGTCCAGCATAGACACCGTCCGGGGGAGAAGCAGGTGAAACAGGTTCAACAGCAGGTTTCGGCCGATGAATGGCAGGCCCGGATCGATCTGGCCGCCGCCTACCGGCTCGTGCATCGCTACGGCATGACCGACCTCATCTACAACCACATCACCAGCCGCATCCCGGGCACCGAGTTACTGCTGATCAACGCGTTCGGTTACCTGTACAACGAGATCACCGCGTCCAACCTGATCACCGTCGATCTGGACGGCAACGTGGTCTTCGCCCCCAGCGACAGCCACGGCTACGGCTTGAACCAGGCGGGCATCGTCATCCATACCGCAGTGCACAAGGCACGCCACGATGTGCAGTGCGTGATGCACACCCACGCGCGGGCCAGCATGGCGGTGTCGGCGATGGAGGAAGGGTTGCTGCCACTGACGCAGACGGCGATGCGCTTCTATGGTCGGCTGGGCTACCACGACTACGAAAGCGTGGCGATCGATCTGGACGAGGAGGCACGGCTGGTGGCCGACCTGGGCGAGCACCGGGCAATGATCCTGCGCAACCATGGCCTGCTGGCCGTGGGCCCCACGGTCGCCGAGGCCTTCAACACGCTGTACTGGCTCGAGATGGCCTGCAAGGCACAGGTCGATGCGATGGCCGGCGGGCGGGCGCTGCACCTGCCGCCCGAACCTGTCCGGGTCAAGACCGCGCTCATGTACCACCCGGATACGCGCCGGCGCTTCGGGCTGCTCGAATGGCCGGCCATGCTGCGCGAGCTGGATCGCACCGATCCGTCTTATCGGCACTGAGCCCGCGTCGGTGCGATGTGTACCAACTACGTACCCAGCCGGGGCAGCCGCCTGACCGCCACGCTCGGCCTGACCGATCCGGGCCTGGCCTGGCGCAACGAGGTCTGGCCGGGCCACCTGGCCCCGATGATCCGCCGCCCGCACGAACCCGCCGATGACGTCGCGCAGATCGTGCCTGCCTGCTTCGGCCTGATTCCGGGCTGGTCGCGGGACGGTCGCAATTACCGCCACTGCTACAACGCCCGCAGCGAAACCGTTGCCGAGAAACCGTCGTTCCGCCACGCCTGGCGACGCGGCCAGTTCTGCCTGGTGCCGGCCGACGCCTTCTTCGAACCGAACTACGAATCGGGCCGGCCGGTGCGCTGGCGGATCGCCCAGGCCAACGGCGAGCCGATGTCCCTGGCCGGCATCTGGGACGCCTGGCGCCGCCCGGATACCGCCAATCCAGGCAACACGGCACCGATGGGCCCGGCCGATGCGGCAACGCTGGCCGGCGAGTGGCTGTTGAGCTTCTCGCTGCTGACGATCAATGCCGACGGCCATGACATGATGGGCCGCTTTCATGCGCCGGGTGACGAAAAACGGTCGGTTGTCATCATTTCCGGGGCCGACCGCCAAGCCTGGCTGAATGCGCCGCCCGAGCAAGCCCGGCAGATGCTGCGCCTACCGGCACCCGGCCAGCTGGTCACCGAACCGGCGCCTCGGCGGGCCGGCCCGCCACGCCAACCTGCCCCGCCACGGCCGAGGCGCCGCCAGCAGGGCCAGCAGGATCTGCCCGACATGTGACGGGGCACCAGGCGGTCGATCCAGGGCCTTTTCAGTCGCTCCCGTATCGTCCGCTGTGCGGTTCTTGCGTCGGTCGACTTGACATCCGCTGATGACGCGCGGAGCGATAAATGCGTTAGGATCGTAGATGTCCCTGGCTGGGTCTTTATCGGCGCTTGCATTGCCAAGTGCGGGTGAGCTATGGGCATGACCACCCCGACAGCAAAGGTGGCATCGCCCAAGGCCGTCCCAGGGACCCTCGGGTCTTCTGGGATATGCCATGCCGGGCTTTGCTGATTGTCTGTGGTGGGTCGTGCTGGGCGGTTTCGCCGGCTGGTGCCTGTACTGGTTGGTCGATGTCGTGTTCCGGCGCGACGGCGAGGCGGCCGGGGTGCGCGACAAGCGCGAGATCGACGCGCTGACCGCCCGCCTGGGTGATCTGCAGGATGAACGCGACCGGCTGGGCATCCAGCTCGAGGACAGTCAGTCCGGCGCCCAGCGCCTCAGCGGCCTGCTCGAGAGCCTGCGCGACTCGGTCGCCGAGCAGGAACAGAAGGTGATCAACCTCGAGGCTGCGCTGGCAGCCGCCCGTGAACCGCAACGCCCCGGGTCGACGTCGTTCTCGCCGGGCGGCCTGCCCGATGCTGCCGGGGCCGTCGACATCCCGCCTGCCGACACGCCGCACACCGGCAGCACCGCGACGGGTGCCGGCAAAGCCGGTGCGGTGCGCACCGGCTCGATCCTGTCGAGGCTGGGCGGCAAAGCCGCTGAAGCAACCGACAATGCCGACAGGCCGTCGGCGTCGCGGCTGTTCGATCGCTTGCGCTCGACCCTGTCGCGCAACCCATCGGACGCCAAGCGCTGAGCCCCGCTGCATGACTGCCTCCCGCGCGCTTCAGCGCACACCGGATGCCTGGCGCGCCTATGACCGGATCGGCCTGGCCGGTGCGGTGTTCTTCGCTATCGCGCTGGCCTTGCTCTGGCCCGGTCGTACCTTCCAGTCCGATGGGCAGCCGGCGACGGTGGTGGCCGACGCCGGCCCGCGGCTCGCCAGCGGCGAGATCGCCACGCCCGGGGTGAAGCCCGAGGCGACCTCGGCAGCCTCACCGGCCGCCAAGACGCCGACGGACAGCGCACCACCAGCGCCCGGGCCGTCCGCCGCGGCGATTCCCGCTGCCGAGACCCCGACCCCGCCAGCACCGAGCGTCACTCGAAGCGAGGTCGCCGCACCGGCCACATCCGCGCCGCCGACGCCCCCGCCGGCAACATCTACGTCGGCCGCCCCTGCTTCGGCCGCCGGCGCCACCGAGGATCCGGCGGGCCCGGCCACCGCCTCTGCACCGGTCATCGGGGCGCCGGAGCCGGCTTCGGAGCCAGCCCCGGCCGACCCGGGCAGCATCGGCCCGACCGTGATCGCCGATGCCGGGCCGGCGGCAGAGCGCGCAACGGCCCGGTCGCCAGCCCCACTGCCTTCGACGAGCGCCGATCCCGCACCGGTCGAGCCACCACCGCAGCCAGCGGCACCAACCGACCCAAACAAGCGGTCCGCAGCGGGCCAATCCCTTGATTCCGAGCCGCCCGCCCCCGCACCGGCCGCGGACGCACCAGTCGCCCCGGCGGCGACACCGGTTGCCGAGGGGCCGGTAGTCGAGGGGCCGGTTGTCGAGGGGCCGGTTGTCGAGGGGCCGGTTGTCGAGGGGCCGGTTGTCGAGGCGCCGGTTGCCGAGGCGCCGGTTGTCGAAACACCGGTTGTCGAGGGGCCGGTTGCCGAGGCGCCGGCTGCCGATTCGCCGGCGGTCGCCTCATCGGCCAACCCGTCGCCGGCGACCGGAACCCCGATCGCCGAGCTACCCGTTGCCGGCGCGGCGGTTGACGAGCCTGCGGTTGCGAAGGCGCGGATTGCCGAGCCGTCTGAAGACGCGCCAGCCGTGGCCGGGCCCGCGGCGACCGGTTCATCAGAGGCCGCCGCGCAGCCACGAGCGGCGCCAACCGTCGCGGCGGCAGCGATCGCGCCGGACACCGTCGCCCGTGCCGAGCCGATGCCACCGGCACCGCCGGCCCAGGATGCCCCGGACACAAGTGCACCCCCGGTCGTCCCGGACGACAGAACCACGCCCGGATCATCGTTACCGCAGACCGATTTGCTGGCGGCCGAGCCCGCGGCGCCACGCTCCCCGATGGCCGAAGCCGCGCCGCCGGCGGCCGACAGCCATGATCCGACGATCCTCGCCGACGCCGCGACCAGTGTCCGTTGCGCCGACCTGGACGAGGGCATTGCCCTGCGTTTCGACAGCAGTGGCAGCCTGCTGTCCGCCAACAACCGGAACATGCTCAGGGCGATCGCCAACTGCCTGCGCGGCCTGGGCGGCAGCATCGACATCGGCGGCCATACGGATGCGCAGGGCGATGCGGTCGTCAACCTGTTGCTGTCGGTCGAGCGGGCCAACCAGGTGGCCGATTACCTGGCCTCGCTGGGCATCGATCGCTCCCGCCTGGTGACGCGCGGCTACGGCCCGACCCAGCCGCAGGCCGACAACTGGACCGCGCAGGGCCGTGCGATCAATAGGCGGGTGACGATCGCACGTGGGAGATCCTGAACCGGCGCCCGGTTGAACCGGGCACGCAGGCCGTTACGCGCGCTCAGGAAACGGCGCGCAACCCGTAGCGACTGGCCAGTACGACAGCCTCGGTCCGATTGGTCACGTCCAGGGTGCGCAGCACTGCGGCGACATGGGCCTTGACCGTGTTGTCGGACAACTCGAGCATCTCGGCGATCCGTCGGTTGGTCATGCCGCAGACCAGCAGCTTGAGCACATCAAACTGGCGCCGGGTCAGGCCCAGGCGCTCGCGGACCGACTCGTCCTGCTCGGGCATGCCCCCCGGCCCCTTGGCCGTTGGGGGTGGCGGCAGGCCACCGTCGGCCACGCTGGTCATCAGCACCCGGTCAAGTACCTGCTCGGGCACGAAGACGCCGCCGGCCGCGACGAAACGCAATGCGGTGCGGATCGCCGCAGGCTTGAAAGTCTTGGGGATGAAGCCCATGGCTCCGGCGTCCAGCGCCTCGTGGATGACTTCGGGCGATTGCAACGCCGACGACGACGACCGGGGTATCGGGAAAGCGATGCCGAAAGGCGATCAGCGCGCCAATGCCTGCGAACCCTGGCAGGCCCAGGTCGAGCAGGACGAGGTCGATCGGGCGGGCGCCTGCCATCTGCAGGCAGGCTTCGTCGAAACCGGCGGCCATCAGCGTGTCGACCGGCTCGGGTTGACCGGCAAGGATCGACGCGAATGCTTCGTGAATCAGGGGTGGTCATCGACCAACAGGATTCGCATGGGCTGGGACAGGGGGCGGGATTGCACCAATATACCGCAAGGGCGCACCGGTCGGACCGGTGCGCCGGAAAAGCTCAGCGGCGTTGCTTGCGCGCCTGCCGCTCGGCCTGCCAGGCCTGCATCATCCGGGCGGGCTCGGGGGTGCGCCACGAGGCGGAAAACGCGTCGATCCCGGCACTGACGGCCTCGGCCAGCGGCAGTTGCTCCCAACGCCGGATCAACGCCTTCTGGTCGCGGACAGCGGCCGGACCGCTGGCCATCAGCGAGCCCAGCCAGGCATCGACCTGGGCGGCCAGCGCCGCCGGTTCGACAACCTTTTCGACAAATCCGATCCGCAAGGCCTCCGCGGCATCGAACAAATCGCCCAGCAACAGCATCTGGCGGGTGGCGCCCCAGCCAACCAGGCCTGGCAGCAACGCCGCCTCGACCACCGACGGAATGCCCAGCCGCACCTCGGGCATGCCGAACCGTGCGCTCGTCACGGCGACCCGCATGTCGGCAGCCGCCGCCAGCTCGAGCCCGGCCCCCAGCGTGAGGCCGTTGACCGCGGCGATCACCGGGAACGGCGCCCGGCGCAGGCTGTCGCAACACTGGTGGACCTGGGTGATGAACGCGCGCCCGCCCGGGGCGTCCAGGCCCGACATCTCGTCGATATCGGCCCCGCCGACAAAGATCGCATCGGTCCCGGTGACGACCAGCGCGCGCATCGCCGGGCGGGCGGCGAGCCCATCGACCATCGCGACGAAGCGCGTCATCAGCGCCCGGTTCATCGCGTTGGCCTTGCCCTTTCGATGGATCACCAACCGCGCGATCTCGCCACGGGCGTCGGCGCCCGCAGCCGGATCGGGCAGGCCGTGGATGGTCAGTTCGAGGCCGTCGGCCTGCTCGGCGAGGACGGTGTCAAGGGTGGCCAGCGAGAGCGTCATGGGAATCCGGGTTTCAGCAAGAGTAACTGCAAGTGTAGGGGCTGTTACGATCGGGGCCATGAACGAACCGCTCACCCAGGTCGCCGGGCCTGCCACCAACGACACCCATCGCAAGACGATAGGTTACCTGTTGTGGATCCTGGGCTTTCTTGGCGCGCACCGCTTCTACTACGGGCGACCGATCACCGGCACGATCTGGTTCTTCACGCTGGGCCTGCTGGGCATCGGCTGGCTGATCGACCTGTTCCTGATCCCGTCGATGGATCGCGAGGCCGACCTGCGCTTTCGGGCCGGCCCGTACAGCTACACGATCGCCTGGATCCTGCTGACCTTCCTGGGCGTCTTCGGCGCGCACCGGCTGTACATGGGCAAGTGGTTCACCGCCATCCTTTACCTGTTCACCGGCGGCTTCCTGCTGATCGGGGTGCTGTTCGACTTCTGGACGCTGAACGACCAGTTGACGGTGCGCAACGCGCGCCGCGGCCAGGCCGCGGCGCGCGTTGCTTAGCCTGCGGCCAGCCGGGCCTCGACGGCGCGCGCGAAAAAGCTCGCGCCCAGTGGCAATGCCGCATCATTGAAGTCGTAACCCGGGTTGTGCACCTCGCAACCGCCTTCGCCATCGCCGTTGCCGATGAACAGGTAGCAGCCGGGCACCTCGCGCAGCATGAACGAGAAATCCTCGGACGCCAGGACCAGCGGCGGCTTGCGGTCGACCTGGTCCGGAACCGACCAGCGACGCGCAGATGGCCGCGGCAAACTCGGCCTGCGCGTGGTCATTGACGGTCGGCACGAAGTTCACCCGAAAGCTCAGTTCGGCCGTCGCGCCCATCGCCTCGGCGGTCGAGGCCGCCAGGCGGCGCATCCGTTGCTCGATCAGCGACATCGTCTCATCCGAGAACGCCCGCACGGTGCCGGCCAGCGTCGCCCGTTGGGGAATGACGTTGTAGGCATCGCCGGCATGGAACTGCGTGATCGAGACCACCGCGCTCTCGAGCGGCGACAGGTTGCGCGACACGATCGTCTGCAGGCTGTTGGCGATCTGCGCGCCGACCATCAGTGCATCGACCCCGGTCTCGGGCCGCGCGCCGTGCGCCCCGACCCCCTCGATCGTGATGTCGAAGAACGCCCTGCCGGCCATTGTCGGACCGCTGCGCACTGCGAACCGGCCGATCGGCATCTTGGGCCGGTTGTGCATCCCGAAGATAGCGTCGCAGGGGAAGCGCTTGAACAGGCCGTCGTCGATCATCGCCTTGGCGCCGCCCAGGCCCTCCTCGGCCGGCTGGAAGATGAAGTGCACGGTGCCGTCGAAGCGGCGGGTCGCAGCCAGGTAACGGGCCGCCCCCAGCAGCATCGTCGTGTGCCCGTCATGACCGCAGGCATGCATCACCCCGGCGTGGGTCGAGCGATGGCCAAAGGCGTTCGCCTCCTGGATCGGCAGCGCGTCCATGTCGGCGCGCAGGCCTATCGTGCCCTTGCCGTTGCCCTGGCGCAGCACCCCGACCACCCCGGTCTTGCCGATGCCCCGGTGCACCTCGATACCGAACGACTCGAGCCGGTTGGCCACCAGCTCGGCAGTGCGCTTCTCGGCAAACCCCAGTTCCGGATGGGCATGGATGTCATGGCGCCAAGCCGTCATTTCATCGTGGCGCTCGGCGATTTCGGCGATGACCGTCATCGGGGTTTCTCCTTTGTGGGCGATACTCGGCCGTCCCGGCGGGGCGGATCTGGTATCCGGAACCTCGATTCTGCCGCACCCGTGTCATCGCTCACAAAGCGTCACAATCGGGCCGGGGTTTTGTGCGCTGGATCACCGACCCGTGCCCGGCCCCGGGTCTATTCTTCGATCATGATTGCTCAAGCTGCGACGCCCCTGCAAAACCTGATGCCCACGATCGATCCGGTCGATGGCAATTGGCACGATGCCGCGCTCGACGCCTGCCGCGAGTCGCTGGCCCGGATCGAGCGCCTGTTCGCGACCGACCCGGTCAATGACCGCGAATCAGCCGCCTGCCTGGACGCGGTGCGACGCAGCCTGGAGTGGGTACTCACTGAGCCGGCATCCGAGGATCAGATCGCCCAGACCGTGCAGCGCGCGAACCGCGCGTTCAACCTGCTGGCCACCCGCGCCGCGGACTGAGCACCCGTTGGACACCGCGGCGGTGCCCAACGGGGCCGCTTGCGCCCCCCGCCTCCTTCAAATCGGCAGCGTTCCGCGCTCGCCGGGCACTGCGGCCCGGGCTGGGGGTCCTTTCGCCGGGCCGGTGTCCGCGCGATCGTCGGAGGCCGGACCGCTCGCCTGCCGGCCAAACGCCGTGCGCGGCCAGCGATCCTGGGTCGAGGCCGCCAGGTAGCAGCGGTTCTTGGTCCGCGCCTTGCCGGTGATCAGCGCCTGGTCGGCACGGGCCATCGCTGATTCGGGCGTTTCGCCCGCCTCGACGCAGGCGATGCCGGCGGTGACGCCGACCAGCTGCCGCCCCGCCTGGGTTGTGAACGCCCGGGAAACCACCGAACGCCGGATCCGGTTGATCGTGGCCATCACGTCCACCGACCGATCCAGCCGCATCGCCAGCACGAATTCGTCGCCACCGGTACGCCCCAGCAGGTCGGTCTGGCGGATGCGCAGACGCAGGCGCGCGGCAAATGCGCGCAGAACCTCGTCGCCGGCATCGTGGCCGTAGCGATCGTTGATGTCCTTGAACCCGTCCAGATCGAGCGCCACCAACACCAGGCGGCCCGCGTACTCCGACTCACGCCGGTTGCGCAGCATGCCGTCGAACCGGCGGCGGAACTCCTCGCGATTCAGGCAGCCGGTCAGGGCATCGGTGGTGGCATCCTCGTGCAGCCGGTAGACCGGCTCGGTCAGCCCGAACACCGCCAGGATCGCGATGATCGCCGGGATCAGGATCGCCGCCACCAGGGTACGCAGCTTTTGCTGGAACACCGTGGCCAGATCACCCGAGAAATCGGCCGCCGGCGCCTCGACCGCCAACACCCAGTTCATCCGCCCACCGGACATCGAGAATTCGCGGGCAAGGCCGTGATACTCGACATCGTCGACCATGAAGGTCTGGTAGGCGCCGGCGCCGCCGCGCAGGCCCTCGCCGGGCGGTGCCGGCTGTCCGCCGGCCAGCCCGGCACGGTCGAGCAGCACCCCCAGCGGCTTGTGGGCCACCTGCCCGATGACCGGCAACGAACCGGAATCGAGTTGCCGCTGCAGGTGCCCCGCGTCCGAATACGCGACCGCGTAACCGCGCTCGTCGATGATCGCGGCCGTGCCGTGCTGGGCCATCGGCACCCGCGAGATGAAGGCCGACATCGCCTGGATGTCGATATCGATGCCCAGCACCCCGGCATCGCCGCCATCGGGCGCCTGCACCGCGCGCGACACGGTGATCCCCGGCCGCTTGGAAGTGAAGAACACATAGGCCCCGGTCCAGGACGGTCCGGCACTGCGCCTCGCCCCCTCGTACCAGGGTCGGGTACGGGCATCGATGTCATCGTCGATGATCATCCACTTGCGCACCGCCTGGGTGATGGTCGGGTCGGCCATCCGGACCTCGCGGCGGCCGTCGCGGACCTGGACCTGCTTGGTGCGCAACTGCCCGTCGACGCGGCCGACATGCAGCAGCGAGCCATCGGAGCGCCCCAGCGAGATACCGACGATGGCCTCGTTGGCGCGCAACTGGGCGACGAAGTAACGCTCGAGCACCTCGTCCTGGCGCGGATCGATGAGCCCGCCCGCGACCAGGCTGTGCGCGGTGTTGACCGCGCGCTCGGCCGGTTCGAGGTAACGATCGGCGCCGGCGGCGACATTCTCGGCCAGCCGCTCCAGCGTCGCCTGGGCGTTCTGGCTAAACTGCTGGTGCGTTTGCTGACGCATGCCGAGCATGACGATCACCACCGTGGCCACCTGGACAGCCAGCAGCACGACCACCAACAGGGTTCGGATCACGGTCGGTTTCATAGGATCGATTTTCCGCAGTCAGCGCGGCAAGCGCCAGAATCACATGAGGTTTCACGCTCAATTAGCTGAATAACGTGGTGTTTTTGCGAAAGCACCGTGACCGGGACAAGCCAACATGCATCCGTCGCACCATGCTCGAACCACGCCCGACAAGGTCGCCTACCTGATCGCCGAGACCGGCGAGGCCACCACCTATGCCGAGCTGGAGGCCCGCTCGAACCAGGTGGCCCACCTGTTGCGCGAGCTTGGGGTGCAGCCGGGCGATCACATCGCGCTGCTGATGGAGAACCAGCAGCGCTTCTACCAGGTGTGCTGGGGGGCGCAGCGCGCCGGCGCCATCTACACGGCGATCAGTACCCACCTGGGGCGCGACGACACCGCGTACATCGTCAACGACTGCCAGGCCAAGGTGCTGATCACGTCGGCGCAGATGGCCAAGACCGCAGCCGAGATCGCGCCGCACCTGTCGCCGACCTGCCACCGGCTGGTCTGCGACGGTGATGTGCCCGGATTCGAACGTCTCGAGGAGCGGCTCGCGGGCCTGCCAGAGACCCCGATCGCCGACGAGACCGCCGGCCAGGACATGCTTTACTCGTCGGGCACCACCGGCCGTCCCAAGGGCGTGCTCGCCCAACTATCAGGCGCCGCAATCGACTCGGTGACGCCGCTGATGACGATCAGCCAGAAAGACTACGGACTGGGCCCCGACACCGTCTATTTGTCGCCGGCGCCGCTCTACCATGCGGCACCGTTGCGCTGGAACATGACCGTGATGCGCCTGGGCGGCACCTGCGTGATCATGCAGCGCTTCGACGAGGCCCGCTACCTGGCGCTGATCGAGCAGCACCGCGTCACCCACACCCAGTTGGTGCCGACGATGTTCGTGCGCCTGCTGCGCCTGCCCGAGGCCGAGCGCCGGCGCCATGACCTGCGCAGCCTGCGCTGCGCGATCCATGCCGCGGCACCCTGCCCGGTGCCGGTCAAGCACCAGATGATCGACTGGTGGGGGCCGGTGCTCTGGGAGTACTACGCGGGCACCGAGGGCTGCGGCATGACGATGTGCGATAGCGCGCAATGGCTGGCCAATCCGGGCACCGTGGGCAAGGCGGTGTCGGGCGAGCTGCGCATCTGCGATGACGACGGCGATGAAGTGCCCGTCGGCCAGACCGGCCAGGTCTACTTCGCCAACGCGCCCAGCTTCAAGTACCACGGCGACCAGGCCAAGACCCGGGCGGCCAGCAACAAGCACGGCTGGCTCAGCCTGGGCGACATCGGTTATGTGAACGAGGCCGGCTACCTTTTTCTTACCGACCGCAAGGCCTTCATGATCATCTCGGGCGGCGTGAACATCTACCCGCAAGAGGCCGAGAACGTGCTGATCACGCATCCGGCGGTGATCGATGTCGCAGTATTTGGCATTCCAAACGAGGAGTTCGGCGAGGAGGTCAAGGCGGTGGTGCAGCCGCTGGACATGGCGAACGCCGGCCCCGAGCTGGCGGCCGAGCTGATCCAGTGGTGCCGCGAGCGCCTCTCGCCGATCAAGTGTCCGCGCTCGATCGACTTCGACCCGGCACTGCCGCGCCAGCCCAATGGCAAGCTCTACAAGCGCCTGCTGCAGGCGCTATAGATAGAAGACCCCCACGCTCCCTGCGGTCCTTTGCCCCCCCGTATGGTCGCACTTGTCAATGGCACTCGGGGGGGTGAAACGCAAATCTCAGGGGTGATGCAACGCAAGGCTTTACTGCGACGATGAATCAACCTCGTATCCGATACGTTGGTTAGCACCGTTTCATCGTTCCGTTACGGGACTACCATCGGTCTTACGGACGCGGTTCGCCACGTGGCGTGACCGGCATCACAGGGCTCCGGGATTTCGGCGCATCGGTACCGGCGTTTGCATCACCGCTGAATCTGAGGTTTACGGCAGGTGGGTGGTTGGGCTGTTAGCTGGGTTGTTTGGGGGCGTTTTGCGGCTCCATGGCCATGTGGGCAATGGCCCAGACGAAGCCGGCCAACTCGCGGGCGACGGCCACGCAGATCTTGTTTCGTTGCACGCCGGTTGTTGAGCCGGGCAAAGCGCCCACCTGAACGGGTCTGCGCTTTCAGGCCTGCTGCCTTGATGGCATCGGGTAAAGCCCGCGCTGGCGTACGGCTGGATCCACCCCGATGCGCGGGGTGTGCCGGTAATGCCATGCCTCCACGAGCAAGCGCCGGGCGTGCCCGTTGCCGGTGCGGGTGATGCTGCTGGCTGACCTTGTTGCCGCTGGAGTACTCGCTGGGCACCACGCCCAGGTAGCCCATGAGCTGGCGCGGGTGGAGCAGAAGCGGGTGATGTCGCCAATCTCGGCGATCAGGCCCACGGCGGTAACCAACTGGATGCCGCGCATCCTGCAGCGCTTTGACCACCGGCTCAAAGCGCCAGCCTACGACACATTCGGCCAGCGAATGGGTCAGGCTACACGCTGCTCGGTGGCCTGCACCGCCAGTTGGTACTCGGTGAACGCGATCTGTTGGGAGACGTGCTCGAACTTCTGAGCAGCCAGCCAGGCGTAGTGGGTCTTGGTCCAACTGGTCTTGCCGGGAAGCGTCGATCGTGGCGCAGCAAAAAGCCCTTCAGTTGCAGGCGGGCCTTCTGGCGGGCCTTGACCGCGTCCTCGCGCGCCCGGCTCAGATCCCGAATGGCTTCGTCAGCGGTATCGGGCACGTACCACGGTCAGCTCACCCGCGCGGTTGAGCTCGGCCAGCCGGGCCACGTCGCGCCGGTCGGTCTTGATGCGCTCGCCAGGGCGCTGGGGCATCTTCGAAGGGGCGATGACGTCGCAAACATAGCCCTTCTGCTCCAGGTGGCGTTGCAGCCCGTAACCGGTCGGGCCCGCTTCGTACACGACATGAATGCTGCCGGAATTCGCCGTGCAGCTGCTCAGCTGGCGCATGCAGGCGGGTCACTATCGTGCTTGAGTTCGCCAGCAGTTCGCGCCTTGCTGCGTCCCGGATCCGCCACCGCCACGACGATGGTGTCTTGATAACATCCAGGCCAACGAAATGCTTGATATCCTTATCCATGGTCGGTCTCCATATGGGTTTACTGATGACGGCTAGTCTCGGTATGGCTCTGCTCACCTCGGTGAGTAACCTACGGTACCGGAGGCCGACCGCCTTGAACCACCCCTTGCGCTGTCACGCAGGAGTGCGACCATGATGTCTACGGGGGCTGAACCCGGACAGGGGGACCCTGATCCGGGTTCGAACGTGGTTGATGGCCCCCACGCTCGCTTCGCTCGCTCGGCAAGCCGCCAGTGCCGGCCTGGCCGGGCCGGCCCGTTCCGGCAGCGCCAGGCGGTGCCCGGCGAAACCCTGCCTCCACCCCCACGGGGCTGAACCCCCAGGGGACCCTGATCCGGGTTCGAACGTGATGGCCCCCACGCTCGCTTCGCTCGCTCGGCAAGCCGCCAGTGCCGGCCTGGCGGGGCCGGCCCGTTCCGGCAGCGCCGGGCAACGAGTGGCTGCTGGGCCAGCGGTATATTTAGGGCTCCCACGATCCCTAGGGTCGCTGCCCGCCGAGGGGGCGGCGCGAGCAAGCACGTCGGCGCGCCGCTTTCACCCACGTTGGCCGTCGTACTCGCGAGGTGGGGGCCAGATCTACCGTCTGGAAACTGATCCTGAAACCTGCCTGCCAAGACAAGGAAGCCACCGTGCCACGCCCGATTGCCTGCATCGAAGACCTGCGCCGACTCGCCAAGCGTCGCGTGCGGGGCGATGTTCTACGACTACGCCGATTCGGGCTCATGGACCGAAAGCACCTACGACGCCAATTCGGCCGACTTCGCCAAGATCCTGTTCCGCCAGAAGGTGGCCGTGAACATCGAGACCCGCAGCGTGCGCAGCCGGATGATCGGCGAGGATGTCAGCATGCCGGTGGCCATTGCGCCGACCGGGCTCACCGGCATGCAGCATGCCGATGGCGAAATCGCGGCCCGTGCCGCCGAGCGCTTCGGCGTGCCGTTCACGCTGTCGACGATGAGCATCTGCTCGATCGAGGACGTCGCCCAGAACACGACCAGGCCGTTCTGGTTCCAGTTGTATGTGATGCGTGACCGCGACTTCATCGCCGGGCTGATCGCGCGCGCCAAGAAGGCCGGCTGCACCGCGCTGGTCGTCACGCTCGATCTGCAGGTACTGGGCCAGCGCCACAAGGACATCTACAACGGCTTGTCGGCGCCGCCCAAGCCCACGCTGGCCAACCTGCTGAACATCGCACTCAAGCCGCGCTGGGCGATGGGCATGGCGCAGACCAAGCGGCGTGAGTTTCGCAATATCGTCGGCCACGTGAAGGGCGTCTCGGACATGGGCTCGCTGTCCGACTGGACCGCCAAGCAGTTCGATCCGACCCTGAACTGGAACGACCTGCAGTGGATCCGCGACCAGTGGGACGGCAAGATCATTCTCAAGGGCATCCAGGACGAAGACGATGCGCGCCGCGCCGTCGTCGACACCGGGGCCGACGCGCTGATCGTGTCCAACCACGGCGGGCGCCAGCTCGATGGCGCACCGTCGATCGATCTCGGCACTGCCTCGGGTCGTCGCCGCCGTCCGGCGGCAAGATCGAGGTGCACATGGACGGCGGCATCCGCAGCGGCCAGGACGTGCTGCGCGCGATCGCGCTGGGCGCCAAAGGCACCTACATCGGCCGCCCGTTCCTGTACGGCCTGGGCGCGATGGGCGAGGCGGGCGTGACCCGCTGCCTCGAGATCATCCACAAAGAGCTGGACATCTCGATGGCGTTCTGCAGCCTGTGCGACATCAAGGAGGTCGACGAGCGGATCATCTGGCCGCAGGGCTGAGCCTGCCCACCCGGCCCAGGTCCGGCGGCGGGGTAAAGCCGACGATCTCACGCTCCACGCATCGGGCAAACGCGGTCGCTGTCCGATCGTGCCCGTGCCCGCCGCGACAGCCTGGTAACCTCGGCAGATGGCCCACGAAACCACAAGGGCCGACAACCGAGGGCAACAAGGCAACGCCCGAATAGCCCGACCAGAACAACTGGTCGGTCTCGGGCACCGCCCGACCATTGACCCTGATCATGCGCTGCCAACGTTCGCCGCGCTCGTTGATCGGCCAGGCCGCCGAGGCGGCTGCCGGGCGGGCAGGATGTCCCAGTGTTCGAAAAAATCCGCCCAGGCCTGGCGCAACGTCGCAGCTGCCTGTCCAACGCCAGCCACCGGGCATGGCTGAGCCAGTTCCCCTCGACCATCGATCGCAGCAACACCGCATTGGCCCGGCCTTCGGGGTTTTCAATGCGTCCTCGAGCTCGATCGATCTCGGCCGCGGAACGCCGTCGCTGGTGGCCGCACGGCGCAGCAGCGGGTAGACCTGGTGCAGTTGTGCCGAATCGATCGCCGGGGGCCGCGGCAAAGGACACCTTGGCGCCAGCCTTGGCCAGTTCTGCGGCGAACCGTCGCAACGCTGGTCCGCGTAGGCATCGTCGGTGTCGACCATCGGATCATCCAGCTTCACGGCAATGCGAAAGTGCGCCAGCGAACGCACGCGGCAACGGGGCAGCCGGGGCCGCCACGCGTCGGCCTCGAGCGTATCCGGCCCCGCCAGCACCGCGAGCAGCAGATCCAGGTCGACCGCGTGTCGCGTCATCGGACCGATGACGCCGATGTCGATCTCACTGAACGCGCCGCCGCCATGCCCACGCAGCGGCAACAGCCCCCAGGTTGGCTTGAGCCCGAACACGCCACAATAGTGGGCCGGATTGCGGATCGACGATCCGATGTCGCTCCCCACCTCGGCATGCGTGAGCCCGGCCGCCAGCGCCACCGCCGATCCACCGGACGATCCACCCGGGGTGACCGAGAGATCCCAAGGGTTGAGGGTGGTGCCGTGAATCGCATTGAAGGTCTGCCACTCGACCATGTGCAGCGGCAGGTTGGTCTTGCCAAAGATGATCGCGCCTGCCGCGCGCAGCCGCTGCACGGCCAGCGCATCCCCAGTGGCGATGTTGTCGCGCAGCGCGGGGTCGCCATTGCTGGTGGGCGCGCCGGCGATGTCCAGCGACTCCTTGACCGTCATCGGCAGGCCGTGCAGCGGACCCGTTGCCTCACCGCGCGCCAGTGCGGCATCGGCCGCCTTCGCCTGGCGCATGGCCGACGCCTCATCGAGCCAGACGATCGGATTGAGCGTCGGGTTGTGCCGGCGCACCCGCGCCAGCGTCTGTTCAAGCAGATCGACACTGGACATCTTGCCGCTGCGCAGCAGGCGCACCAGTGAACTGGCGGATCGAAAGCAGGTTTCGAGCATCAGGATCTCCTGCGGGCTCTGACGATGCCCGGTGCTCATCGATGATACTCACATGATGCAGTGTCGCCCCCGGTGCGCCGCCTGCTGCATCGCGCCTTCGATCAGCAGCCCGATTCCCGGCATGCCCGACGGCAAGCCGGCCGGCGTGCGCTGCGTGCAACTCACGCCGCAGTTGCGCTGCGCACTCTTCGGGCAGGCCTCGCGCCCCGCCGTGTGCGGCGGCCTGGCCGCCGAACCCGAGATGTGCGGCGCCGACCGGGAACACGCGATGCACTACCTGGCGCGGCTGGAGCGCCTGACACGGCCCTGAACGCAGGGTCGGTCACGCACCGTGCCGGCACGAGCGGCCGCCTGCCGCGCGGCGGCCGCCCCCACCGGAGAAACCGGCATCGCCAGACACCTGCGCCATAATCGCCGCCTGCACCGCGCGTGCGCCTTCCGGAGTCGACCCGTGTTCCATTCCTTCTTTCCGCGTCCCAGGTTGTTCTTTTCCTCGTTCGGTCTCTGGGCGCTGGCCACCGTGTTGTTCTGGTTTTTCGTCGGCAAGGACATCGGCCCGTCGCTGAGCCTGGGTGGCCTGGTCGGCTACGGTTTCCCGGCCGAGGCGGGCGACGCCACCGCGCAGGCAGCCAAGTCGGCGGGCAGTTTCTGGTTCTATCAGTACATGCTGGCCTGCTACCTGGTGTTCGTCGGGTTCTGGATGTTCTTTTCTCCGCACCGCTGGCGCCGCTGGTCGGTGCTGGGGTCGGCGGCGATCATCTTCGTCACCTGGTACCAGGTGCAGCTGGACGTGATGATCAACCAGTGGTTCGGCAGTTTCTACGACATGATCCAGAAGGCCCTGGCGACCCCGGACAGCGTCAGCGTCACCGACTACTACGGGCAGTTGATGACATTCGGCAAGATCGCGCTGGTGTACATCACGGTCGTCGTGTTGATGCGCTTTTTCGTCAGCCACTACATCTTTCGCTGGCGCACGGCGATGAACGAGTACTACATGTCGATGTGGGAGCGGGTGCGCCACATCGAGGGGGCGTCGCAGCGGGTCCAGGAAGACACGATGCGCTTTGCCTCGATCATGGAGGGGCTGGGCGTGTCGCTGATCAGCGCGGTGATGACGCTGATCGCGTTCCTGCCGATTCTGTGGGGCCTGTCGGCCTACGTGAAGGTGCTCCCGATCATCGGCGAGGTGTCGCAGGCGCTGGTGTTCGTCGCGATCATCTGGTCGGTGATCGGCACGGCGCTGCTGGCCCTGGCGGGCATCCGGCTGCCCGGACTGGAATTTCGCAACCAGCGGGTCGAGGCGGCCTACCGCAAGGAACTGGTCTACGGCGAAGATGATCCGGCGCGGGCACAGCCCCCGACGGTGGCCGACCTGTACGAAGACGTGCGCACCAACTATTTTCGCCTGTACTTCAACTACCTGTACTTCAACGTCGTCCGCTACTCGTACCTGCAGGTCGGTGTGCTCGTGCCCTACATCGCGCTCGGACCGACGATCGTGGCCGCCGGCTTCACGTTGGGCGTCATGCAGCAGATCATCCGGGCATTCTCCCAGGTCGAGAACTCGTTTCAATACCTGATCAATTCCTGGACGACGATCGTCGAGCTGCTATCGATCTACAAGCGTCTGAAAGCGTTCGAAGCGGCGATTGCCGATCAACCGTTGCCGGCCATCGATCGCGAGTACCTGGCCGACAACAGCGCCGGGGCCTGAGCGCGCGGGCCGCTCAGACCGGCGGACGCGCCAGCACCATCGTCCAGTAGGCGACATAGGTATTGGCGGCATCGCCAGGCACCACGGCCATGCCGCCCTCGGTGAGATCGGCGCGCATCAGTGCCCGGCAATGGGACGGACTGTCGATCCAGGCCTGCATCGCGCCCTCCAGCGTGCCGAAGCCGGCGGCGATGTTTTCGTCGGCCATGTACCAGTCGTACTGGGCCATGTCCAGACGCCTGCCCACCCGTGTGCCGTCGGGCCACGCGTGACTGAACTCATTGGCCGTCTGCATCCATTGCGATTCGAGTAGCGCGGCATGGGCGATACGATCGTTCCAGAGGACCGCCGGGGCCGGCGGCAGCGCCTCGCCCCCGCAGACCTGGCCGGCAGCCCGGGCTTCGTTGATCGCCCTGAGTGCTTGCGCGGCGAACGGATCGGTCGGGGCCGCCGTTGCCTTGACGGCCTCGGGGCTTTGCACCGCGGCCAGGATCTGGTCGCCGTTGCCCTTGGCCACCAGCGGCTCGAGCGATTGCCCCGAGTCGCTACCGCAGCCGGCCAGCACCACGGCCAGTGCGAGCGCGGGCAACCAGGCAGTGCGATTCGAAAGAGGGAGAGCAAGCGACAAGGCAGCCTCGGAAAACCGGATGGATGCCTCATTGTCGAAAGCGCGAGAGGGTCTTCGCGCGAGCGCCCAGACCAGCGGCAGGCGCCATGTCGCGGACGGTGCCGCGACGTTGCGGCCAGCCCCACGGCTGGCGGAACGGGTGGCCGGGGCGGGCTAGAGCGCCTCGCCTGGCACGAGAAAGCGGGTCAGGTCGGTGAAGCCCCAGCGGCCCGGATCCTCACGCGCGACGATCTTGTCGCGGCAATCGGCAACCGACAGGTCGAGGATCTCGTGCGGCACCGGCATCTTGCTGTTGACCGAGAAAATGATCTTCACCAGCGGCACCAGCAAGCCCGCGGGGCTCTGGTCGACGACCACGGCCAGCCGGCCCGATTGCAGGCGGACCAGGGAACCGGTCGGATAGACGCCCAGGCTCTTGACGAATGCTTGAAAGACCCGCGTGTCGTATGCGCCGTCGGCCCACTTGCTCATGTTGTGCAGCGCGACCGCGGGCTCCCAGGCCTTCGTACGGGCGATCGGAGGTGATCGCATCGTAGACATCGCAGACGGTACCCATCTTGGCGAAGAGCGAGATCTTGTCCTCGGGCAGGCCGTCCGGGTAGCCACGCCCATCGATGCGCTCGTGATGATGCAGGCAGACATCCAGCGTGATGTCGCTGACGCCCCCGGTGTCCTTCAGGATCCGGAAACCGTTGGTCGTGTGATCCTTGATCTGGTCGAACTCGCTGTCGGTGAGCTTGCCCGGCTTGTTCAGGATCGCCAGGTCGACCGTCATCTTGCCGATGTCGTGAAGCAGGCCGGCCATCGCCGACTCGCGCACCTGCGCATCGTTCAGGCCCAGTTCGAGCGCCAGGGTGGTCATCAGCGAACAAACGGCGACCGAATGCATGTACGTGTAGTCGTCTTGTTTCTTGAGGCGGGCAAGCGTGGACAAGGTCGTTGGCTGGTCGCTGACGATATCGATGATGTTGTCCACCAATGGCCTGGTCGACCCCGCATCGATCGGTCGGCCGGCGTTTGCATCGTCGAACAAGGTGCCCACGACCTCGCGCGCCTGGTCGCAGATCTTGCGGGCGCGTACCCAGTCCTCGGTAGTCGGGGGCTTGCGGCCCACCCGGTGCAGGCGGCTGGACCCCGGTTGCAGGGTGTCACCGAGGTGGACGGCCGGCGGCTCCTCCATCACCGCGACGGGTTCCTCGTCAGGCGCCGGCCCGGTTGGCGCTTCGGCGTCGGGCGCCTCTTCGACAACCTCATCGACTTCGTCCTGGGCGATCTGCGGGGTCGCCTCGGCGGGCGGCGGTTGGACATCGTCGCCGCGATCGAGATCGATCCAGACATGGGTGATGCCGCTCTCGCGCAGCGTCTTCAGATCGGCTTCGTCCTGCAAGGCAAAGCTCTTGCGCCAGAACGGGTGGTGCAGCCATGACCCGTCCAGTCGCTGGATGTACATGCCGCAACGAACCTGCGACACGGCGATGCGTTTCGGATTGGACACCTTCGAATTACCTCGATGAACGCCTGGAAATACTGATGGGACCGGGTCGATTCTGGACTTGATCAACCCTAGGGAATCCGCGCAACAGCGGCTTTATTCCCCGCCAGTTCGCGCCGACGGGTTTCCGGTTCATCGAATGACCGCGCCACCGGATCGTGCCAATCCCGGGCAGGGTCTACGTAAAAGACCGTGCCGCCGACAGGCTCGCGCCACCCGTCGCCGGCCGCGCGCGCAACGGCGCCAGCAAACCGGCCCGGTTGGCGCGATGCAGCAGGAACAGCACGATCAACACGTTGACCAGGTTCCAACCGATGCCGTGCAGAAAGGCGGCGTCGTAAGAGCCGGTGAGATCGAAGATCTTGCCGGTCAGCCAGCCGCCCAGCGCCATGCCCAGCAACGTGGCCGTGAGCGCCCAGGCCACCCGCGTGCCGGCCTGCAGCGGCGAAAAATACTCGCGTACGATGATCGCGTACGACGGCACGATACCCCCTGGAACAAGCCGAAGATGATCGAGATCGCGTACAGCGATGCCAGCGAATCAAACGGCACGAACAAGATCAGGGCCACCGTCTGCAGCACCGAGCCCAGCAGCAGCGTGCGCAGGCCCCCGATGCGATCGCAGATCATGCCGGACATCAGTCGGCTGACGATGCCAAAGCCGAGCATCAGCGACAACATCTGCGCCCCGCGCGCCGGGCCAAAGCCCAGGTCGGTGCAATAGGCAACGATATGCACCTGCGGCATCGACATCGCCACGCAGCAGGCGATGCCCGCGACGACCAGCAACGCCTGCAGCGTGTTGGGCGCCATGCCCAGCGGGCGCGCCGTGTCGAGCATTCCGGAACCCGCTGCCTTGACTGCCATCGCCGCCGGCGGGGCAGCGGCCGCGCTGCTGCCCGGGGTCATGCCGCTGGCCGCCACGAGTGCGGGGGGCCGGCGCCGCAGCAGCAGGGCCAGCGGCAGCATGACGACGAGGCACACGACCGCCATGCCGACGTAGGTGGCCCGCCAGCCGTGCGCCGACGTGAAGTGCTGCACGATCGGTGGCCAGAGCGCGCCCGCCAGGTAGTTGCCGCTGGCGCAGATCGCCACCGCGATGCCGCGCCGCCTGCTGAACCAGAGCGAGGTGTCGGCCACCAGTGGCGCGAACGTCGCCGAGCTGCCCAAAAGGCCGAGCAGCAGCCCGTGTACCGCGGTGAACATCCAGAGGCTGTCGGCCATTGCGGCGAGCAGGTAGCCGGACACCAGCCCGCAGGTGCCGATCAGCAACGGCACCGTGATCCCGAACCGGTCGGCCAGCCGTCCCATCATGATGCCGCCCAAGCCAAAGCCCAGCATCGTCAGCGTGTACGGCAGTGACGCATCGGCGCGGGCCACGCCGAACTCGGCCTGGACCTCGGGCAGCACGACCGCGACGACGTACATCGCCCCGCTGCCGACCGCCATCAGCAGCAGCGCGGTCAGCAGCCGCCAGACCGAGTACGGCACGGCCATCATCGAGCTCAGAGACCGCCGTTCACCACCAGACACTGTCCGCTGACATAGTCGCTATCGGGACTGCAGAACAGGTAGACCGAGCCGGCGGCCTCCTCGGGCGTACCGCCACGGCCCAGCGGGATCATCTGGTTCAACGCGGACAATCGACCTGCCTGGATGCCGAACTTGACCTCGCGCCCACCGACATCGACGGTACCGCCGTCGCCTTTCTCGAGTGGACGGGTCAGCCGGGTCTGGATGTAGCCAAAGGCGACGGCATTGACCGTGGTGTGATAGCGGCCCCATTCCTTGGCCAGCGTCTTGGTCATGCCGATGATGCCCGCCTTGCCGGCCGAGTAATTCGCCTGGCCGGCATTGCCGTTGACCCCCGAAGTCGACGAGATGTTCACCACCTTGCGCACGATCCGCTGACCGGCCGCCGTCTCCTTCTCGACCGCACTCTTGAGGTGATGCTGGAACGCCCGCAGGATTCGAAACGGCGCGGTGAGGTGAACGTCGAGAATCGCGTACCACTGCTCGTCGTCCATCTTCTGGATCACGCTGTCCCAGGTGTAACCGGCATTGTTCACGACGATGTGACAATCGCCAAAGGCCTCCAGTGCCGACGCCACGATGCGCTCGCCAAAGTCCTTGGCGGTCACATCCCCGTTGCAGGCCACCGCCTGTCCGCCCATTGCCTTGATCTGCTCGACGGTTTCCCGGGCAGGTGCGTCGTCCAGGTCGTTGACGACGATGCTGGCACCGGACTTGGCCAGCCGCAAGGCGATGTGCTGGCCGATCCCGCGGCCCGATCCGGTGACGATGGCAACCTTGTTCGCCAGTTGTGGCATGTGACTTCCCCGTAGCTGATTGATCAGCCCGCTATCTTAGGGGGAAACCAGACATCGTGACCGCCAGCGGCCATGCCCGTCAGCCGATGCTGGGCAGCCGGCCGATCTGGATCATCAACTCGCGCAGGCCCGGACACCGGGTCTTGTTCAAGAGGCTCTTGATCTGGGTCCTGACCGTGGCCTCGGCCGTGCCGTTCGAGTCGGCAATGTCGCGCGGCGTCAGGCCGGCGGACAGCAGATCGAGCACCCTGGCCTCGCGCCGCGTCAGGTTCAGATGCTGGGCATAGGCGCGCAACGTCGCCTCGTCACACAGCTTGCCGCGCTCCAGGCTGACCCGGATGCCCGGGCCGGCCGAGTCGGGCTTCAGAGCCGCCATCACCGAACGGCCGTCGCCACCCAGGAAGAAAAAGCGGGGCAGTCCCGTCGCCTGAACCCCCAGCAGTGCACTGAGCCAGGACGCCCACTGGGTCCGCTCGCGCGGCATCAGCCGCCCTTCGATCGGCATCAGCACACTCCCCGCATCGAGTACCCGCTGCCCATCGGCATTGGCAAAGCGCAAGCGCCCGTGGATATCCAGCACGAACCCCGGGGCGCCGCTCCAGGGCACGGTCGGCACTTCGCGACCGGCCGCGGTCAGGATGTCGCCATCGCCGTCGTCGGCATTGAATCCGGTGCCTGCGGTTTCGAGAGTCGTCATTTCCATCTGTTTCTTACTCATAAGTCCAGCGCGTGCGCGACGGGCCAGGGGCAGTACACACGCCCGTCAGAATCGTTGTTTCGATACCAGAAAGTGTCGCGCGGCGGTTGAGCGTTGACCATATTGCAGACGCTATAGCCGGCCGGCTGCCATCGGGGCAACCGGAATTCAGCTTCGCTTCAGGGGATACTTGATCGATGAAACTGGCACGATGTCAGTATTTCGGTGCCTTTTGACCCGTTGTTTGCATCTGACTATGCCTTTGGGCATAGTCGGTGTACACGCAGGTGTACCCATGGGCTGAGTGTGGTTGGTTACCATGGGAACATGATGGTCGACCTGTCGACGTGAGGAAGCTGTCCCGATGAAATTGCTCTTAGTCGATGATCATGAACTGTTCCGGGCAGGACTGAAGTTCATTCTCGAGGACTTCGAAGAATCGGTGGATTTTCTCGAGGCCTCCAGTACCGAGGAAGCCGCCGCATTCCAGGACCAGCCGATCGACCTGATCCTGCTCGATCTGGGCCTGCACGGGCGCAGCGGGCTCGACGCGCTGGATGCCATCCGAAAGGGATTTACCGACGCCACGATCGTCGTGTTGTCCAGTGACGAAGACCCGGTCCGGGTGCGGATGTGCATCGAACAGGGCGCCAGCGGGTACATTCCCAAGTCATCGAGCCAGGACGTGATGATCCAGGCATTGCGGCTGGTCCTGGCCGGCGGCATCTACCTGCCGCCGTTATCGATCGGACACTATCCGGTGCGCACCCGTACCGATGCCGGCACGCCGCCTGCGCAAGGCCGCCCCATGCCGGGTCGCGGCTGGGCAACCTGAGCCCGCGCCAGCTAGACGCGCTGATGCTTGCCGTCCAGGGCAAGTCCAACAAGCTGATCGCCCGTGAACTGTCGATCGCCGAAGGAACGGTCAAGCTGCACCTGTCGGCGGCCTACCGGGCACTGGGCGTCTCCAACCGTACCGAGGCGGTGTACGTGGCAGCGGAGATGGGCTTGCGCGCGCCTGCCGACAAGTGAAATCGCGGCCAGCCCGCCGCTCGGCCAACCCACCCCCGCTCCCTGACGACAACCCGGGCGGACGATCCGACCAAGCGCTCGAAACACTGCTCAACCGCGAGATGCTGGGGGCGGTCGAGCGGCTCAACCGGCTGGCGCCCATACCGCTCGCATTGCTGTTCTTTCTGCTGGTGCAATCCGATGCGCTGCAGCGCCATCCGTTGCCGCTGGCGTTCTGGAGTGTCGCGATCCTGGCCTGGCAGGCGGTACGCTGGTTCCTCGGGCGCATCTTGCGCGCCGCGCCGGATACCCGGTTGGATCAGCTCAAGCTGGGCATGCGGCTGGTAAGCCTGGTGAACGCACTGATGTTCGGCAGCGTCGTGATCTTCTTTGCCGACCTGACGCTGGCCGAACGCGCGTTCGTCACGCTGGTGATCGCCGGCATGGGCAGCGCGATCATCTCGGTGACCAACGGCCGCCCCTCGGTGTTCTGGACCTTCATCTTCCCGACCACATTGCTGCTCTGCACCGGCTGGTGGCTGGCTGGCGCCCCCTCTGACGGCAGCACTATCCATCTGAACTTCGCGTTGTTGCTGCTGGTCTTCAGCGGCTTTCAGTACTTCATCGGACGGGGCACTTTTGCGACTTTTTCGCAATCGGTGGCCAATGCCCTGCACGCACGCGAGGCGAACGAGCGCCTGCAAGAAGCCCTTGCCTCGGCCGAAGCCGCCAGCCGGGCCAAGACCCAGTTCCTCGCGTCGGCCAGCCACGACCTGCGCCAGCCCCTGCATACCCTGTCGCTGTTGGGCGGCGCCCTGCTGATGCAGAAGCTGGATCCGAAGGCGGCGCGAATCGCGGCCAACATGAACGAGGCGATGCAGGACCTGGCCGCCGAGCTGGACGCGTTGCTGGACATCTCCAAGCTCGACGCCGGGGTCGTCAGCCTGCATCGCGAAAGCGTACCGGTCTCGCAGGTTCTGGAGCGGTTACGCGAGATCCACGAGCCGGTCGCAACGCGCAGGCAACTGCAGATCGAGTTCCGCCATCCGCCGGCGCCTATCCATCTGTATACCGATCGGCAGTTGTTGCAGCGGCTGCTTGGCAACCTCATCGACAATGCCATCAAGTACACCGACACCGGGTCGATCATCGTGTCGGCGGAGTTGCAGCATGGGGAGTGTGTGCTCACCGTCGCCGATACCGGCATCGGCATTGCGCCCGACCAGCAGCAGCGTGTCTTCGACGAGTTCTACCAGATCGGAAACGATGCGCGGCACCGCCAGCGCGGCCTGGGCCTTGGGTTGTCGATCGCGCAGCGTCTGCGCCGTCTGCTCGAAGCCGACATGGTGCTCGAATCCGTCGTTGGCAGCGGAACGCGGATCGGCCTGCGGCTCAAGACCACCGCCTCGGCAGCGCGGCCCTGCGCGGAGCCGCCGCGGACCGACGACAGGTCGCTGAACATGAAGATCCTGGTCATCGACGACGAGGTCACCGTGCGGCGGGCGATGCGGCTGGTGCTCGAGGGCATGGGCGCCACGGTGCTCGAGGCCGGCACCGCGCGCGAAGCCTTGCGCATCGCACGCGAGTCACGCCCGGACCTGGCGCTTGCCGATCTGCGACTGCATGGCAACGACGACGGCATTCACACGGTGCGACGACTGCGCGAGGCTCATCCGAAGATGCGCACCTTGCTGATCAGCGGAGACACTGCGCCCGATCGTCTGCGCGAGGCCGCCGACGCCGGATTGGTCTTGCTCCACAAGCCATTGTCGAGCGCACAACTGCGTGCCGGGATCCAGCACCTGGACGCGATGCTCCCGCAAGGCCATCCGGCAAAGGACCCGGCCGACTGACCCGGCGGCAATGGCTACATGCTGCGCCGATACTGGCCGCCCACCTCGAACAACGCCGAGGTGATCTGGCCCAGGCTGCACACGCGCACCGCGTCCATCAGGACCTCGAACACATTACCGTTGTCGATCACCACCTGGCGCAGCCGCTCGATCATGGCCGCGCGGCTGTCGCGATGCTCGCGCTGGAAAGCGGCCAGGCGGGTCAGTTGCCCCTGCTTCTCGGCCTCGGTCGAGCGCGCCAGCTCGAGCGTCTCGGGCGTCTGGTCGCCCTGCGGGTTGCGAAACGCATTCACGCCGATGATCGGCAACTCACCGGTGTGCTTGAGCATCTCGTAGTGCATGCTCTCATCCTGGATCCGGCCACGCTGGTAGCCCGTCTCCATCGCGCCCAACACGCCGCCCCGGTCGGCGATCCGCTCGAACTCGGCCAGCACGGCCTCCTCGACCAGCTCGGTCAGCTCCTCGATGATGAACGCGCCCTGGTTGGGATTCTCATTCTTGGCCAGCCCCCATTCGCGGTTGATGATCAGCTGGATCGCCATCGCGCGGCGCACGCTTTCCTCGGTGGGGGTCGTGATCGCCTCATCGTAGGCATTCGTGTGCAGGCTGTTCGCGTTGTCGTAGGTGGCGATCAGCGCCTGCAGTGTGGTGCGGATGTCATTGAAGGCGATCTCCTGCGCATGCAGGCTGCGGCCACTGGTCTGGCAGTGATACTTGAGCTTCTGGCTGCGCTCGTTGGCCCCATACTTTTCCTTCATGGCCACCGCCCAGATGCGGCGGGCGACCCGCCCCATCACCGTATACTCGGGGTCCATTCCGTTGCTGAAGAAAAAGCTCAGGTTGGGCGCGAAATCATCGATGTGCATGCCGCGCGCGAGATAGGCCTCGACAAACGTGAAGCCGTTGCTCAACGTGAACGCCAACTGGCTGATCGGGTTCGCGCCGGCCTCGGCGATGTGGTAGCCGCTGATGCTGACCGAGTAGAAGTTGCGGATGTTGTGATGAACGAAGTATTCCTGGATGTCGCCCATCACCTTCAGGCTGAACTCGGTCGAGAAAATGCAGGTGTTCTGCCCCTGGTCCTCCTTGAGGATGTCGGCCTGCACGGTGCCGCGAACCGAGGACAGCGTCCATTCACGGATCTTCTGGCGCTCGGTGTCGGTCGGTTGCCGGCCGTTGTCGCTCACGAACTTCTCGACCTGCTGGTCGATCGCGGTATTCATGAACATCGCCAGGATCGCCGGCGCCGGACCGTTGATCGTCATACTGACGCTGGTCGCCGGGTCGCACAGATCGAAACCGCCGTACAAGACCTTCATGTCGTCCAGGGTCGCGATGCTGACCCCCGAATTGCCGACCTTGCCGTAGATGTCGGGTCGCAGGTCGGGGTCGTGCCCGTAGAGCGTCACCGAATCGAAGGCGGTCGACAATCGCTTGGCCGGCATGCCTTCGGAGAGCATGTGAAAGCGCCGGTTCGTACGAAACGGGTCGCCCTCGCCGGCGAACATCCGTGTCGGATCCTCACCCTCACGCCGGAACGCAAACACGCCGGCCGTGTACGGGTAAGAGCCCGGCACGTTGTCCAGCATCAGCCACTTGAGGATCTCGCCCTCGTCCTCGTAGCGCGGCAGGGACACCTTGGGAATCCGCGTACCCGACAGACTGGTGTGCGTGAGCTCGGTGCGCACCTCACGGTCGCGGATGCGCACGACATACTCGTCGCCCTCGTAAGCGCGGCACATGTCCGGCCACTGGGCCAGCAGCCGGCCGGCATCCGGGTCGATCCGGCCACGGCGGTCATCGAGCAACTGCTGCAACGCATCCCTGGCCCGGTGCTTATCCGGCACGGCCTCCTGCAGCATGCGCCGGCTTTCGCGCAATTGCTGCGCTTCGCGCGCCAGCCTGGCATTACGCAACGCCCGTGCCTTGTAGCCACGCACGGTATCGGTGATGTCGGCCAGATAACGCGCGCGCGCCGCCGGCACGACGGCATTGACCGCGCTCGAGTGCCGCACGGCCACCGCGGGCAGCCGGCCCTTGTCGGCCTTGGCGGCGAACCCCGGTGAGCGCTCGCCCAACGCCGCCTTGAGCGCCTGGTATAACGCGGTCACGCCGTCGTCATTGAACCGCGAGGCCTGGGTGCCGAACACCGGCATGCGATCCGGCGGCGTGGTGAAGTCTTCGCGGTTGCGCTGCACCTGCTTGGCCACGTCGCGCAGTGCATCGGCGGCGCCCTTGCGATCGAACTTGTTGATCGCGACCAAAGAGGCGAAGTCCAGCATGTCGATCTTCTCGAGCTGGCTGGCGGCGCCGAACTCCGGCGTCATCACGTAGAGCGAGCAATCGACATGCGGCACGATCGCGGCATCGCCCTGCCCGATCCCCGAGGTCTCGACGATGACCAGGTCGAACCCGGCCACCTTGCAGGCCGCCACCACGTCGGGCAGCGACTGGCTGATCTCGCTGCCGGCATCGCGAGTGGCCAGCGAACGCATGAACACCCGCCGGCCCTCGTCGCCGTCGCGCGGCCACGGGTAGATCGCGTTCATCCGGATGCGATCGCCCAGCAGCGCGCCGCCAGACTTGCGCCGGCTCGGATCGATGGAGATCACCGCCAGGCGCAGGCGGTCATCGAGATCGAGGCGGCAGCGGCGGATCAGCTCGTCGGTGAGCGAGCTCTTGCCCGCACCACCGGTGCCGGTGATGCCCAGCACGGGAATGTCGCTGGCCGCGGCGCGCGCCAGCAGATCTGCCCGCAGCCCGGCATCGACAGAACCATTCTCCAGCGCGGTCACCAACCGGGCCAGCGCACGCCACGCGGGTTCGCCGTGACCGGTGATCGCGTCCAGGCCTGCGGGCGCATGCCCGGCCAGCGAGCGATCGCAGCGCATCAACATGTCGCCGATCATGCCTTGCAGGCCCAGCCGCTGGCCGTCTTCGGGCGAGAAGATACGCGCCACGCCGTAGTCGTGCAGCTCCTTGATCTCGGCCGGCACGATCACGCCGCCCCCGCCGCCGAACACCTGGATCTGCTCGCCGCCGCGCGCGCGCAGCGAATCGATCATGTACTTGAAGAACTCGACATGGCCGCCCTGGTAGGAGCTGACCGCGATCCCCTGCACATCCTCTTGCAGCGCGCACGTGACGATCTCGTCGACCGACCGGTTGTGACCCAGGTGGATCACCTCGGCACCCATGCCCTGCAGGATGCGACGCATGATGTTGATCGATGCATCATGGCCATCGAACAGCGATGCCGCGGTGACGAACCGGACCTTGTGCGTGGGGCGGTAATCGGCCAGCTTCCTGGCTTCTGAAAGATCGGTCATGTCCGGCATTCCTGGAACGATGGGCGCAGCGCCCGAAAAACTCTGCAATCGAGGTTAATGGAGGGTAACGGCAAGGTCAATTGACCGGCGCCGGCAGACCGCTCAGGCCGAAGCCAGGGCGGCGGCCCTGCGAAACTCCAGGCGCACCGCCAGCCGGGACGCGGTGTTGGAGCTGAGCATCAGGGCGAACCAGCCACTGGCGGGGTCGATGTACAACGTGTGCCCGGTCACGCCGGACCAAGTGAACTCGCCGGCCCGCGCCGGCGTCGCGGCCGCGCCGAACGGCAGGCGGATCGCGCCGGCCAGCCCGAACCCGAAGCCGCCACCGGTGAAACCATAGGGACCATCGACCTGCGGGCCCAGCTGGTCGCTCATCATCTGGCCGAACAGATCGGCCCCGAGCAGGCAGGTCCCATCGGGCAACACGCCGCCGTTGGCGAGCAGGCGCGCAAAGCGAACGTAGTCGTCCAGCGTGCTGGTCAGCCCACCGCCGCCGCTTGGCAGCAGGTCTTCCCCGGCGGCATGACGTCGGTCGGCTTCGCAAGCCTGGTCGACGAATCGATGCCAGGCCGCATCTTCGGGAAACGCCCGCGGCATCGCCGCATGGCTGGCGGGCGGGCGGCGAAACCCGGTGTTCTTCATCTGCAACGGATCCAGCACCCGTTGCTGCAATGCGTCGGCCAGCGATTGCCCGGTGATCCGCTCGACCACCAGGCCGGCCAGGTCAGTCCCGTAGCCATACTGGAAGCGTGTGCCGGGCGCGGCGGCCAGCGGCAGCGCGGCCAGCGCGGCCAGGAACTCGGCACGCGACAACAGCACCGATCGGTTCAGCCCCAGGTCGTCGGCGCGCTGCCGGGCGGCCGGGTCGCGGATGTCCGGGGCATACGGCAGGCCGACCGTGTGGCGCAGGCAGTCGCGCAACGACGGCACCCGCCCGGGTGCGCGGCCGTCAGCCAGCGCCAACCCGGTCAATTCCGGCAACACCTCGCCGACCGGGGTGTCCAGTTCGAGCAGGCGCTGCTCGACCAGCATCAAGGCCAGCAGGCTGACCAGTGGCTTGGACAACGAGGCTATCCGGAAGACCGCGTCGGGTGCCATCGGGGCCGTGGCGCCCTCGTCGCCGTGCAGGCGCCCGCTGACCTGCCGGGCGAGCACCCTGCCCTGGCGCTCCACCCAGGCCAGCGCCCCCGGATAGTGCCGACTCTGCTGGTGGTAGGCCATCATGTCCTGGAGCGGGTCGACCATCGGATCCTCCTGTCTGGGGGGTTGGCGGCTGGGGCGCCCAGGCGCGTCAGAATACACCGCGGGGCCCAGGGTGGCGCTGACGCGCGCAATTGCCTAAACTTCACCCAAACAGGCAGCCTGCCAGGGGCCCGGGCATTGACCGGGGAGTGGCCGCTGCATTGATCGGGCGGCCGGATCAATCCAGCCGTCCGGCTTTCCCCCGTGGAAAACTGACTCACATGCGTGTCTTGCGTCGCCTGGCCTTGTGGCTGGGCAGCCTGCTGGTCTTACTCGTCCTGATCGGCTTCTTTCTGCCCGATCCGCATCCGGTCGAGCGCTCCCGGCTGATCGCGCAGCCCCAGGAGAAGATCTGGGCGATGCTGGTCGATCCGCGCGCCTGGAACCGCTGGGCCCCCTGGTTTGGTCGCGACCCGGACATGAAGATCACCTACATCGGCGCCCCCAGCGGCGTCGGGGCACGTTGGCGCTGGGCCTCGAACAGCGAGGGCAATGGCGAGATGCAGTTCATCGCGGCCACGGCACCGCGACAACTCGACTACGCGCTCAGCTTCGACGGCATGGGCAGTGCAATCGGCAAGTTCGTGCTCGAGCCGGCCACCGGTGGCACGAAGGTCAGCTGGCAATTCCAGTCCGACCCCGGCCTGAACCCGCTTGGCCGCTGGTTCGGACTGTTTCTGGACCGCCTGGTCGGACCCGATTTCGAACAGGGGCTGAGCAACCTCGAGAAACTGCTGCAGACCCAGTCGGGCTGAGCGATGTCCGACACCGACCAGCCGCACCCGCTGCGCCCCTTGCTGAAGAACTGGCTCTGGGAGCATGGCCGGATCGGGACCCGCTACCTGGACTGCACCACCGGCGAGTTGAAGTTCGACCAGGGCAAGAAGGCCGACTTTGCCGCCGGGGAACTGGCCTACGTGTCGCTGTCCCCGGATGACACCGCGTCTACCCAGGCAGCGCCCGCCAACCAGGAAGCGGTGCTGGCGCAGTTCCTGCGGGCCGTGCAGGCGGGCGACCCGGCCCAGGCCGGCCAGCCGGCGCAGGTGCAGCTGGCCGTGCAGGCCTGTGTCGACATCGGGCTGCGTTGCGCTTACCAAACCGATGTCGAGCAGGCCCGCGCGCGTTACGCGCTGGAGCCGATGTTCGATGACGAGATCCGTGATGCGGTATTCGACGATGTCCGTCGCAAGTACCTGCCACTGCGCGCCCAGATGGCCTTGTACGATTTCATCGTGTTCCACGGACTGCAGTCGGCGCTGCTGATCAGCGAGTCACCGCTGCTCGATTGGCGGCTGCTGACCAAGCCGGCCAGGCCCTTCGTGACCATGGTGCTGGCACCCTACGCGATCCTGGTCGGTGCGCCGTCGGCCAAGACCAGCCGGGCCGCCCCGGTGGTCTGGACCAAGGCCGCCGCGCTGGGGCCGTTCAAAGATCACAACGCACTGATCGCCGGGCAGGCCAGGCAATGGCTGGTGGCAACGACCGATGCCGAGCTCGAAGCCGTGCAGCCGCGCTTCGCCCCGCCGTCGCAACAAGGCTAGGCCCCGGTCGCACTGCGCCTGGTGCGCGAACGCGACGACCGGATCCCGCTGGCCGCCCTCACCGGCACGGGGATGCCGATACAAAGGCGCAGCCCGGGGACCGTGCCGGCGAGGGCATTGATCACACCCGCGGTCGATTCACGGCCCGTTACCAGTTACTGCTGCGGCGCGCCTCGAACGCCCCCTGGTCGGTCTGGCGCATCAGGCGCCAGCTCATCTCGGGGCGATGGGTGTTGGCGGCAATCGCGATGTCCAGCCGGTAGCGCCAGCCATCGGCGGCCAGTGCCAGGACTTCGGGCGGGATCTGGCTGCGCACGGGCACCGCCAGCGGGCCGTGCGCCCGGCCAGCCTCGCGCGCCTGGCCGGGACGCGCCGGCTCGCGCCAGCGCAGCATCACGGTGGCCGGTACCCGGTGACCTGCCGGGGCGAGGGCGAACGCCCCTTCCATCGGGCGCGGCAGGTAGAGATCTTCGTCACCGGGGTCGACGGTGAAGCCCGTCGGGACGGCCGATGCCGGTGAAGCCGGCGCCAGCCCTGCCCGCACCGCGAAGTCGTGGGGCACCCAGGGCCGACCTGGCATGCGCGCGCCCAGGTTGACGTACAACTGGTGCCCGGTGCCGGGATCGATCAGTTCGGGCCGCTCGATCCGGGTATCGCCGGTGTCGTTCCAGACCCGGTAGGCCGCCCGCTCGCCGCCGCCGAATTCGGTCTCGAGCAACGCGCCGGCCAACGAGCAGCCGCCCACGACCGGGCCGACGATGATGCCGGCCAGCCAGGGGCGCAGCCGTTGCCAGCGACTGCCGGCAGGCGGAACTTGCAGCAGGGACGGCTGGCGAGGAACGGAAGGCATCGGCGGCTCCGGTTGACGACAATGCCTCCGATGCTGAAGCCAGCCAACGTGGCTGGCACGGCCACGGGTAGACTGGTTGCCCTAGTCCGCAAGCCGCAGCACCGGCAACCCCCATGTCCGAACCCGCTTCCAACCGAATCACCGTCACCTACCGGCTGGATGCCGCCAACGCGCCCGGTCGCGCGGTCGGCGACTGGCTCCGGGCCCGGGCTGAGGCACTGGCACTGGAACAAAGCCTCGAGATGCCCTTGTCCGGGGTGACCTCGTCACGAATCCGTGAGCAAGTCGCCGGCCAGGTCCTGGCGGTTCGCCAGACCGACGAG
Source organism: Burkholderiaceae bacterium (assembly GCA_041396665.1). GTDB lineage: Bacteria > Pseudomonadota > Gammaproteobacteria > Burkholderiales > Burkholderiaceae_E > JAUIAI01. The sequence goes on along the minus strand of JAWKYE010000032.1, from coordinate 37,927 downwards.
CACGGCGGTGAAGCCGACCTGGGCCTGAGCATCGACACGTTCGGCACCGACGCTGGGCAGTTACTGAACATGCTGTTCGGCAACTGTTCGCTGCAACCAGACGTGGGCCTGCTGGAGGTCGATTTTCCAGCGCACTGGCAGGCGTTGTGGCCGGGGCCCGCGTTCGGGCTGGACGGTCTGAGGGCCGCGGTGGGAGCAGGCCCGGGCGAGTTGCTCGGCTGCAGCGCGCTCAAGCCGCAGGGCCTCTCGAGCGAGGCGCTGGCCACGTTGGCCGGGCAGCTCGCCGCGGCCGGCATCGACGTGATCAAGGACGACCATGGCATCGCCGACCAGGCCAGTGCGCCGTTCGCCGAACGCGTGCCCCGGGTGCAGCAGGCAATCGACGCGGCCAACGGGCGACGTGTCGATGGGCGGCGCACGATCTACGCGCCCACGCTCTGTGGCGACCCGCTGCAGGTGCTCGAGCAGCTGGCGCTGATCGATGCCCACGGGGTCGGCGCCGCGCTGGCCTGCCCGATGCTGATGGGGGTGGCGATGTTCAGCCGCCAGGTCTGCGCCAGGGGACAGGTGCCGGTGCTCGCCCACCCGGCGTTCGCCGGCTCGGCGCGGATCGCCCCTGCCTTGTTGCTGGGCAAGTTGTTCCGGCTGCTCGGCGCCGATGCGAGCATCTTTCCGTATGCCGGCGGGCGATTTTCCTTCGGTGCGCCAACCTGCGATGCCATCGTGCACGCGCTGCGCGCGCCCGACGGATCGCTGGCGCCGGCCATGCCGGTGCCGGCCGGCGGCATGACGCAGGCGCGGGTGCCCGAGATGATTCGGCGCCACGGCCACGACCAGATGCTCCTCATCGGCGGCTACCTGCTCGAAGACCCGGCACAACTGCCGGCTCGCGCCCGCGCGTTCATGCAGGCGGTCCGCGACGGCTGATTTCATTTCCGGCACCCGGCGGCAACCGCCCGCCGCCGGGAAAGCTAGAATCAATCGATGAACGAGAGCCCTCCTCACCCCGCCGCCTGCACCGTGCCGCCGACGCCTATCGTTGGCAGGATGTCGAGCCGATGCAGTACAAAAGCGAGGGCAGCGCACCGTTTCACAAGGTGAGCCGCCAGGTGCTGTTCGACCTGGACGAGCTGGGCTGTCAGTGGCGTTATTTCGAGATGGCGGCCGATGGCCACACGACCCTCGAGCGCCACCAGCACGTGCACGCGGTGATGATCCTGCGCGGCCACGGGCAGTGCCTGGTCGGCGACCAGGTCATCGACGTCGCACCACACGACCTGGTCGAGGTGCCACCGCTGACCTGGCACCAGTTCCGTGCCGACGGCAACGCGCCGATGGGGTTCCTGTGCCTCGTGCGCCAGGACCGCGACCGACCGCAGCTGCCCGATACGCAGGCGCTGGCCCGCCTGCGCGACAACCCGGCCATCCGTGCCTTCCTGGATCGCAAACATGACTGACGCCCCGCGCCCTGTCACGATGCCCGAACGCCTGCTGACCGATCTGCCGGCCGGCGAGCCGATCGCATCGCACGACGGCGCCCCGGTTCTGCTGCGCACCGACGCGTACTGGCACCTGCGACTGGCGCGCCCGGCCGAACACAACCGGCTCGACCCGGCCGATGTCGATTCATTGCTGGCACTGTTCGACAAGGAGCTGCCTGCCGCCGCGCCCCGCGCGCTCGTGATCAGCGGCACCGGCGGGCGCAGCTTCAGTTCGGGCTACACGCTCAGCGCGGTGGCCACGCAGTTGGACAATCGCTTTGCCCGGATGCTGGACACGCTCGAATCGCTGCCCTGCCTGACGATCGCCGCGTTGAATGGCAGCGTCTACGGCGGTGCCACCGACCTGGCGCTTTGCTGCGACATCCGGCTGGGCTGCGAAGGCATGCGCCTGTTCATGCCGGCAGCGACGATCGGCCTGCACTACTACCCGGGCGGCCTGCGCCGCTATGTCACCCGGCTGGGACTGACCGCCGCCAGCAAGCTGATGCTCACCGGCATGACGGTGTACGCCGACGAGTTGCTGCGCATCGGCTTTCTGACCGAGTTGCTGTCGCCCGGCCTGCTCGAGGCACGGCTGCGCGACTACCTCGAGGCCGCAACGGCCAACGAATCGCTGATCGTCGCGCAGATGAAGGCCCACATGCATGCGCTGGCCGACCGTACTGCCGACACGCACGCGCTGACCGCCTCGATGGAAAAAGCCTATCTGGACAGCGCCCGCTCCGGCGAACTGCAACGACGGCTCAAGGCAGTGACCGCCAAGCGCTGAAGCGCCGGGCAGGCCCCGGACCAGACCGACAAGCCAAGGAGACATTCCCGTGACACTCGTAACCGCCAGCCTGGACACGCTTTTCAAGCCTCGCAGCATCGCGGTGGTCGGTGCCTCGAACGATCTGCAAAAGATTGGCGGCATTCCGCTGGGCTACCTGCGCCAGTACCAGTACGCCGGCGACATCTACCCGGTGAATCCCAACTACGACACCGTGCAATCGCTGCCCGCCTACCCCAGCCTGGAAGCCATCGGCAGAACGGTGGACATGGCGATCTTCGCGGTCCCGGCCAGGCAGATTCCGGCGGCAATCGCCGATGCGGCCAAGGCCGGTCTGCGCTCGGCGGTGATGTTCTCGTCGGGCTTCGCCGAGGTCGGCGGCGACGGCGTGGCCGCGCAGGCGGCGCTGGTGGCGCAGGCCAAGGCCGCGGGGATACGGCTGCTCGGGCCCAACTGTCTGGGTTTCATGGCGATCCGCGACAACCTGTTCGCCACCTTCACGCCGGCGCTGCAGCGGGTGGCGCCGGTGCCAGGCAATCTGGCCATCGTCAGCCAGAGCGGCGCCTTTGGCTCGTACGCGCTGCAACTGGCGCGCCGACGGGGGCTGGGCTTGTCATACTGGGCCACCACCGGCAACGAGGGCGACATCCAGATGGCCGACTGCCTGGCCTGGCTGGCGGGCGACGAAGGGACGCGGGTCATCCTTTGCTACCTCGAGGGCTGCCGCGACGGCCAGCGCCTGCGCGATGCGTTCGCGCTGGCGCGTGCCAACGGCAAGCGGGTCGTGATGATCAAGGTCGGCAGCACCGAGGCCGGCGGCGCGGCGGCCGCGTCGCACACCGCTGCGCTCAGCGGCGAAGACGCCGTCTACGATGCGCTGTTTCGCCAGTACGGCGTCTGGCGTGCGCACAGCATCGAGGAATTCTTCGCGGTCGGCTATGCGGCCGCGGTGGCCGATGTGCCGGCTGCCGGAAGGCTGGGCATCCTCACCGTGTCGGGAGGCGTCGGCGCGCTGATGGCCGACGATGCGTCCAATGCCGGCCTGCCGCTGCCGGCAATGCCCGAAGCCGCGCAAAAGGCCCTGCGCGACATGGTGCCCTTTTGCGCGCCGGGCAACCCGGTCGACATCACCGGACAGTTCCAGAACGATCACCGGGTCTTCGACCAGGCGGTCGACCTGATGGCCCAAAGCGGCCTTTACGATGCGCTGGCCATCTTCACCGCGGCCAGCGGACTGTCGCCGGTGTACGGGCCACGGGTGCAGCGCTCGGTGCTGCGGGCCCGCGAGCAGTACCCGGCACTGGCCACCGCGCTGATCACGATGACCCAGGAGGAAGACCGCGCGGCACTCGATGCGGCAGCCTGCCTGTGCTTCGAAGACCCTTCGACGGCGATCCGCGCGATCTCGGCGTTGCGCTTTTTCGCCCAGACCGCAGCCCAGGCGGTGAGTGGGTCCGCATCGCGCCGCCCGATGGACGTGGCGGCGGTGGACCGCTCGCTGAACGAACCGCTCAACGAGGTCAGTGCTTTGCGCGTCATCGATGCCGCGGGAATCCGGACCGTGACCTCCCACGAAGTCACGAATGTCGACGAGGCGGTCGAGCGCGCCGGCGAGATCGGCTACCCGGTGGTCCTCAAGGTGGTGTCGGCCGAGATCGCCCACAAGAGCGATGTCGGCGGCGTGCGGCTCAATCTGACCGACGAGACCGCGCTGCGCGCAGCCTGGGAGGCGATGCACGGTGACCTGGCCCGGCTCGCGCCGAATGCCGCGCTGCAGGGAGCATTGGTTGCCCCAATGATGGCCGATGGCATCGAGATGATCATCGGCACGATGCAGGATCCGGTGTTCGGCCCCGTGGTGCTGGTCGGCCTGGGCGGCGTGACCGCCGAAGCGCTGCGCGACACCGCGCTACGGGTGGCGCCGGTCGACCTGGCGCAGGCCAGGTCGATGATCGAGCAGCTACGTGGCTACCGGCTGTTGCAGGGCATGCGCGGTGCGCCGCCTGCCGATGTCGACGCACTGGCCGATGCGATCGTCGCGCTCTCGAACCTGGCACTGGCCAGGCAGGACAGGATCGAATCGATCGACATCAACCCGCTGCGGGTGCTGGCCGACGGCAAGGGCGTGCTCGCGCTGGACGCGCTCATCGTGCCCCGGGGCTGACCAAAGCCCCGGGGCACGGCGACCTGCGGCGGGCGCGCGCTACCGCTGCTTCACTTGTGACCGTGCCCGGCCATGCCGCCCTTCATGTCACCCTTCATCTGACCGTGGCCCGGCATCGCCGCGGTCAGTGCCCGCACCGGCACGACCACCGGCAGGTCACGCCGGCCGCCATTGGCATCCTCGAAGTGCAGGGTCAGATTCAGCTGCTCGCCCTCGCTCAGCGGCTGGTGCAGGCCCATCAGCATCAGGTGGTAACCGCCCGGCCTGAGTTCGAGCGGCTTGCCAGCCTCGAGGGCGATGCCGTCGATACGCCTCATGCGCATCACGTTGTCGATCAGCGTCATCTCGTGGACCTCGGCAGTCTCGGCCACGTCGGTGCTCACCCCGACCAGGCGCAGTGGCTCGTCGGCCACCAGGTTCATGAAAGCGCCGCTGGCGCGTTGTGCGGCAACGGTGCCACGGGCCCAGGGATCGAACACCTTGACCGGTGCCGGGGCTTGCGCATGAGCGGCCGCGACCACGACCGGCAGCAACGCGGCGGTGAAGCCGCGGACAAGGGAGGCAAGGGAAAGAGACTTGAACATCATAAATTCCTTGAAGGGGACCACGTCACGATCGGCGTGACGCACGCCATGACGGCGCAACGCCGCTACGGCCGGGATTGGTTTGGCTGGGGCGCACCGGGGAACCGATGCCGGCGCCGCACGTCAGGCGATCGGCGGAGCGCGGGCCCGGACGCGACCCGTCGCCGGTCGGCGCGGGCCGGGCGGCGCCTCCGAAGGCCGCCATCCCAACCCGTCGATTCGCGGCAGGTGATCAACGAGCGGCGCCTGCGCGAGCACGGGAAGATCGGGGTCGGTGCTACACAACGCGCAATGGCCATCGTGCGACACGCGCATTGGCCCGCCCGGAACCGGAGACGCCGGCAACGGGGCGCCGGCCAGGTCGCGCTCGAGCGAGCCGCGCAGCGCCGAACTGACGCCGGTCACGCAAAGGCTGAGCAGCAACTGGCGCACCGGCGCTTCGACACGCGCGGGCTGCGCCGTGGCGAAACCGGCCACCTGCACCGCCTGCAGCAGGGACAGCGACACGATGACGCTGCTCAGCGCCAGCGCGATGCGTCGGGTAAGCGTAGCGCGGAACATCCGCTCATTCTAGCGGCTCGACACGCGACGCGCGGCCAACTTGTTTACCAGTTGGCTTTCTGGCATCCTCTTTGGTGAGTTGTCCGCGACTCGCGGAACAGCGACATCAACTGACAAACAGGGCGAGACACCGGCCAAGCGAATCGCGGTGATCTCCCCGGAGGAGCAAGTTCATGTTCAAGAGAAAGCTCGGCGCGGCACTGGCCGCGTTCGCCTTGGTCACCGCCGCTACCGCCACCGAGGCACGAGAGCTGCGTCTGGGCACCAGCGCCCCGGAAAAATCGCCATGGGGACAGTTCTACCTGATGTTCGGCAAAGACCTGGCCGAGCGGTCCGGCGGCAAGCTGACCATCAACCCGTTTTTCTCCGCCGCGCTGGGCGATGAGCAACAGATGGTCCGCCAGGCGGCGCGTGGCCGCATCGACATGGTCGGGGTCTCGACCACGGCCGCATCCCTGATGGTGCCCGAGTTCGCGCTGATCGGCGCGCCTTATCTGTTTGACGATCTGAAACAGGCCGACTGTGTCGCCGACGAGCACCTGGTCAAGCAGTTCGCGCCAATGTTCATCGAAAAAGGCCTGCGCCCGATGACCTGGACCGAGGTCGGCTACCAGGTGCTCTTTGGCATGAACCCGATCAAGGTGCCCGATGACGTCAAGGGCACAAAGGTGCGCGCCGCGCCCACCAAGACCGACATGTCGTTCCTGACCTCGGTCGGCGCCACCGCAGTGCCGCTGGGGGTTCAGGACATCATGCCAGCCCTCAAAACCGGCGGCGTCTCGGCGGCCAGCCTGCCGATCGTCTACGGGGTGGCCGTCGGCTATCACAAGGTCGCCACGCAGATCTCCGCCACCCGGCACGTCCACCAGCTGGGCGTGAACTTCATCAGCGAAAAGGTCTGGAAGTCGCTCAGCGCCCAGGAGCAGGCGTGGTTGAACGAGTCGTCGGCCAAGGTGTTTCCCGGCCTGCGCCAGGCAATCCGCCAGGCCGAGGTGGGCCTGCTCAAGAAGGCGGTCGCCGAGGGCGCCACGCTGTATGAACCGACCGCCGACGAGCTCAAGCTGTGGGCCGCGTCCGCCCCGGCCACCTACCAGGAGGTGATCAAGGAAACCGGCGGCAAGACGCAGCAGATTTACCTCGAGATCGTCCGCGCCAAGGCGGCCTGTACCAACAAGTAGTAGGGCCACCAGGCTGGCCAGGAGCGTTTCGAGCGATGCGGCGATTCCTGCAGGTGCTTTGTCGGATCGAGGCCTTCATCGCCTCGCTGGCCTACGTGATCGTCGCCGGCCTGCTGTTTGGCGACGTCATCAGCCGAGAACTGCTGGGCCAGGGCTTTTCCGGCACTCCGCAGTTCGCCACGCTGCTGACCGTGGTGGCCGGTTTCATGGGCTTCGCGCTGGTCAGCCACGACGGCACACACCTGCGTATCGAGGCGGTCGATCACCTGCTGCCGGCCTGGACCGCCAACGCGCACGAGCGTCTCGGCGATGCTGTATCGGCCGCGATCTGTCTGTTTTTCGCGGTCGTCGCCGCGCGGTTCGTGCTGGGCACCTGGCAGGCCGACGAGGTGGTGGCGGTGCTGTACATCCCCCTCTGGCCCTGGCAGGCGGTGCTCGCCTACGGCTTTGGCTCCTCGGCGCTGCGTCACTTGGTGTTTGCCTGGCGCCCCGACCTGAAGCCCGTGCGCGAGAACCGCGTCGCGGCCAACGCTTGACCCCTTCGCCGCCCACCACCCGAGCCGATCCCCGATGGACGCCCTGATCCTGCTGGCCCTGATCGGCGCGCTGATCCTGCTTCGCCAGAGCATCCCGTTGGTCTTGCTTTGTGCAGCCGGCTACATCCAGCTGGTCTGGGGAGATGGCGAACTGACCTACCTGGTCGAGGATATCTGGTACGCGGTCGACAACGACCTGCTGCTGGCGATCCCGATCTTCCTGCTGGCCGGCGCCATCATGACGCGCGGCTCGATCGCCGAGCGCCTGATCAACCTGATCCGGGTGGCGACGCAGTGGTTGCCCGGGGACTGGCCGTCGCGACGATCCTGTCGTGCGCGGTGTTTGCCGCGATCTCGGGTTCGTCACCGGTGACGATGCTGGCCGTCGGGGCGATCCTTTACCCTGCGCTGCTGGCCGAGGGCTACGACAAAAAGTTCGCGTTGGGTGCGATCACCTCGGCCGGCACGTTGGGCATCATCATCCCGCCGTCGATCCCGATGATCCTGTTCGGGCTGGCCAATGAAAAGTCCATCGTCGACCTGTTCATCGCGGGCATCATCCCCGGCCTGCTGCTGACCGTGGTGCTGGCGGGCTACTCGTTGGTGCGCAACCGGCACCTGAAGCCCAAGCCGTTCTCGGTCCCCGAGTTGGCGGTGGCGTTTCGCCGGGCGATCTGGGCTTTGCTGTTGCCGGTGATCCTGCTTGGCGGCATCTACTCGGGCTATTTCTCGCCGACCGAATCGGCGGCGGTGGCCGTTGTCTACGGATTGCTGGTCGAGATCTTCATCCACCGCGAGATGAAGCCGCGCGAGTTCTACGCGGTCGCCGTCGATACCGCCAAGTTGCTGGGCACGCTGATCCCCATCGTCGCAGTCAGCCTGAGCCTGCAAAAGCTGCTGACCGTCAACGGCGTGCAGGCCGGGCTTGCCGAATGGGTGATCAGCATGGTCGATAACAAGATCGCCTTCCTGCTGCTCGTGAACCTGCTGCTGCTGGTCGTCGGCTGCTTCATCGACGTGGTGTCGGCGACGCTGGTGCTGTCACCGTTGCTGCTGGCCCCGGCGATGGCGCTGGGCATCGATCCGATCCACTTTGGCATCATCATGGTGATCAACCTGGAGATCGGCTTTCTCACCCGCCGGTGGGTTTGAACCTGATCGTCGCCATGGGGGCATTCAGGGAGAGCTTCGGGCTGATCTGCCGCTCGGTACTGCCCTTCATCGGCCTGATGCTGCTGGTGTTGATGGCGATCACCTTCATTCCCGAGATCAGCCTGTTCCTGATCCGCTGAACGTCATCGGGCGGTGCGACGCTGGTGCGTCGACGCAACCTTTGTCCACCGATCAGCAAGGTTTCCCTGCCGCGGTTCCCGCGGCGCCGGTAACCTGATGGCTCATCGCAACCGACCTGCCTGCGAGCGCCCATGAAGCCCCACGCCCTTCTCGCCGTCGTCTTCCTGTCTGCCTTTGTCGCGTCCGCCTGCAGCGGTGCGTCCGAACCAGTCAGCAACCCGCCCGCCGTGGCGCCCACGGCAGCGGACAAGTCGATCACCACCACCGAGGTGGCCTCGGGGCTCTCGTCCCCCTGGTCGATGGCCTTTCTGCCCGATGGCCGTCTGCTGGTCACCGAACGCGCCGGCAACCTGCGCCTCGTCGGCATCGATGGCGGTTTGTCGGCCCCGCTCGCCGGGGTTCCCGCCGTCGACATGAATGGCCAGGGCGGGCTGCTCGGCCTGACGCTGGGTCCTGATTTTGCCAACGATGCGCGCGTGTTCTTTGCCTATACCGAATCGGCCGGTGGTGGCTTGAATCGCACCGCGGTGGCCAGTGGCCGTCTCACCGACACCGCGCTCACCGACGTGCAGGTCATCTTTCGCCAGCAGCCTGCCGTGGCAGGCGGCTTTCACTTCGGATCGCGGCTGGTGTTCGATCGCTCGGACAACCTGTTCGTGACGCTCGGTGAGCGCAATCTGAAAGACCCGGCCCAGGCGCTGGACAATCACCTGGGCAAGGTGGTGCGCTTGCGCGCCGACGGCAGCATCCCCGCTGACAATCCGTTCGTCGGCCAGGCGGGCGCGCTGCCCGAGATCTACTCTTACGGGCACCGCAATCCGCAGGGCCTGGCGCTGCATCCGCAGACCGGCGAGCCCTGGATCAGCGAGCATGGTCCGCAGGGCGGCGACGAGATCAACCGCGTGCTGCCAAGGCGCAATTACGGCTGGCCGCGCATCACGCACGGCGTCAACTATGGCAGCGGCACGACCATCGGCGAGGGCACCGGCGCCCCGATGTCGAACCGCCGCTGTTTTTCTGGGTGCCGGTATCCGTCGCGCCCTCGGGCATGATCTTCCAGACCGGCAACACCGTCCCGGCGCTGCAGGGATCGGTGTTGGTCGGCGCGTTGGCCGGGCGGGCATTGATCCAGCTGCCGTGGCAGGACAACGCGATCACCGGCAACGAGAAGCGCTGGCTGGACACGGCTGGTGAGCGCGTGCGCGATGTGGTCGCAGGCCCGGACGGCCACCCCTACCTGCTGACCGATTCGGGCCGCATCCTGCGCGTCGACCCTAGTAAACGGACCGGCCCCTGGCGTGACCGGCTCCGCGCGGCGCGATCAGCCCAGCGCCGCCGCGGTGGCGAACAGGCTGACCAGCGCCACGCTGGTCAGCAGCAACACAGGTTCAGGAACCAGGCCAGCCCCGGCGATTGACGGTAGATCATCCAATCGACCAGGTAGGCGGCCAGCAGGCCCGCGGCCAGCGCGACCAGCGCATGCCGATACACCAGTTGGGCGACGAACAAGCCATAGCAGGCGGGCAGCACGCTCCAGACCAGGCGGCCGACCAGCGACGGACCGCCCAGGCGGCCGGTGCCGTTCAGGGCCATACCCCAGTGCAAGGCCCCCAGGAAACTGAGGATCAACGCCGCGTACAGCACTTGCGAACTGACGGCCAGCTGGTTCAGCGGCGCAGGCATCCACCAGGCGGCGACCGCGTGCCCGACAAACGGCACCAGGCCGCCCAAACCCAGCCACCAGGCCAGACGACGCAGCAGGCGCTCGTTGCCCGAATCGGCCAGGTCGGCAGTCGGCGAGGACATCAGGTGCGACGCCGGAAGCGATATACCGCCTGCGTCGCGCGCAAGCCGGCCAACAGGTGCACCGGGCGCCCGTTGTTGAAGAACGCGCGCGCGGTGACCTCGAGGCCCAGATGATCGAGGAAATCATCGAAGTCCTGCACGGTGCTCAGGTGCAGGTTGGGCGTGTCGTACCAGCGGTAGGGCATTTCGCGCGACACGGGCATGCGCCCGCGCAGGATCGACCAGGCGTGATACCAGTGGCCGAAGTTGGGCATCGAGACGATGCCCTCGTGGCCCACCTCGCTCATCTCGCGCAGCACGTACTCGGTGCGGTGGGTGACCTGGATGGCCATCGAGAGCACCACCAGGTCGAAACGGGTGCCCTTGAACAGGTCCAGACCATCCTCGATGTCGCGCTGGATCACGTTGACGCCGCGCTGCGCGCAGGCCAGAACCTCGGCATCGTCGATCTCGACGCCGTACCCGAGGCAGCCTTTGCGCGTCTGCAGGTGATGCAGCAGGGCACCGTCGCCACAGGCCAGGTCCAGCACCCGCGATCGGTCGGCGGTCCATTCGGCGATCAGCGCCAGGTCGGGACGAAGCGGCTGTCCGGGCACCAGCGAGGCGTTCACCGGGGTCATGGCCCGCCCCGCGCGGCCGGCACCGTGCCGTCGCCACGGGCGGCACCGCCATCGGCCAACTCGGCGTGAATCCGGTCGAAGTAGGTACTCACCAGCGCATGGTACTGCGCATTGTCGAGCAGGAAGGCATCGTGACCGTGCGGCGCCTGGATCTCGGCATAGGTGGTGTTGCGGTTGTTGTTGAGCAGCGCCTGCACGATCTCGCGGCTGCGCTCCGGCTCGAAGCGCCAGTCGGTCGTGAACGAGGCGACGAAGAAGCCGCAGCGGGCGCTCGCCAGCGCGCGATTCAGGTCGCCCCCGTGCTCGGCGGCCGGATCAAGTAATCGAGCGCCTTGGTGATCAACAGGTAGGTGTTGGCGTCGAAGTAGCCGGCGAACTTTTCGCCCTGGTAGCGAAGATAGGACTCGATCTCGAAGTCGACATCGAAGCTGAAGCTGTAGCTGCCGTGGCGCAATGCCCGGCCGAACTTCTCGGCCATCGCGTCATCGGACTGGTAGGTGATATGGCCGATCATCCGGGCCACCTGCAGGCCGCGCGAAGGAACGGTGCCATGCCGGTAGAAATGTCCGTCGTGAAAATCGGGATCGGTGATGATCGCGCGGCGCGCCACCTCGTTGAACGCGATGTTCTGCGCCGACAGCTTGGGGGCGGACGCGATGATCAGCGCATGGTCGAGCCGGTCCGGGTAGCGGATGCTCCAGGCCAGCGCCTGCATGCCCCCCAGGCTGCCACCCATCACGGCCGCGAAGCGTGCGATGCCCAGGCGGTCTGCCAGCCGGGCCTGGGCGTCGACCCAGTCCTCGACCGTGACCACCGGAAAATCGGGGCCGTAAGGCTCGCCGGTGACCGGGTTGATCGATGCCGGGCCGGTCGAGCCGAAGCAACTGCCGATGTTGTTCACGCCGATCACGTAGAACCGGTCGGTGTCCAGCGGCTTGCCAGGCCCGACCATGTTGTCCCACCAGCCAATGTCGGTCGGATCGTCCGGGTGATGCCCGGCCACGTGATGCGAGGCATTGAGCGCGTGACAGACCAGTACCGCGTTGCTGCGCGATGCATTGAGTTCGCCATAGGTCTCATAGACGACATCGTAGGCGGCCAGCAGGCTGCCGCCGCGCAACGCCAGCGGTTCGTCGAAACGCTCGCTGCGGGGCCGCACCGCGCCGATCGATGTTCCCGGCGCCGCCCTCCGGTATTCGCCCTCGGGGCGGCCCTTCAGGCTCATGACTGCCCTCCCCCGGTCGTGTTCAGGCGCAACAGGGCCGCGGCGACCCGGGCCGGATCGCCGAAGCGGATCAGGCGCGACACCGGCGACTGCAGCTTGAGCGCCTCGGTCAGCAGCACCTCGCGCTTGACCGGCAGCAGGTTGACCGGATGCATCGAGAATTCGGTCAGGCCCATGCCCAGAAGCAGGCGGGTGGCAGCCGGATTGCCGGCCATCTCGCCACAGATTGCGACCGGCTTGCCGGCCTTTTTCGCCGCTTCGATCGTGCCGTGGATCAGGCGCAGCACCGACGGATGCCAGGAGTCGTACAGCGAGGCGACTTCGTGGTCGGCGCGGTCGATGGCCAGCGTGTACTGGATCAGGTCGTTGGTGCCGATCGACAGAAAGTCGAGCTTCTGTAGGAAGTACGCCGCCGAGATCGCCGCGGCAGGCACCTCTATCATCGCCCCGATCGGCAGTTGGTCGGCCATTGCCAGCCGGCGCAGCGATACCTGTTCGCGTGCGCGCTCGATCAGCCGCAGGCTGTCGACGATCTCGTGGCCGTGGGTGATCATCGGCAGCAACAGGCGCACCGGACCAAAGGCCGAGGCCCGGATGATGGCACGCAACTGCGTGAGGAAAAAGTCGGGATGGGTCAGGCAGTAACGGATCGCGCGCAGCCCCAGCGCCGGATTGGTCACCACCTGGTTATTGGGCGCATGCGGCAACAAGACCTTGTCGGCGCCGACATCCAGTGTACGGATCGTCACCGGCCTGCCTTTCATCGCCTGCACCGCCGCCTTGTAGGCTTCGAACTGTTCGTCCTCGCCGGGTGGATCGGCGCGGTTCATGAACAGGAACTCGCTGCGAAACAGGCCGACGCCGTGCGCGCCGTTGTCGAGCGCGAGCTTGGCCTCGTCGGGCAGTTCGATGTTGGCCATCAGGCTGACATCGACCCCATCGAGCGTGCGGGTCGGCACGGTGATCAGCCGGCGCAGCTTGGCCCGTTCGAGCTCGCGGCTTGCCTGGCGGTCGCGATACTCGGACAGTACCGATTCATCGGGCGCGCAGATCATCACGCCGGCGTCGCCGTCCAGGATGATCCAGTCGTCGTCGCGCACCATGTCGCGGGCGCACTGCATGCCCACCGTGGCCGGCACGTTCATCGAGCGGGCCAGGATCGCGGTGTGCGACGTGGTGCCGCCCATGTCGATTGCAAATCCGATGCCGTGCTTGAGCAGCAGCATGTCGGCCGGCGCGATGTCGTCGGCCACGAAGACCAGCGGCTCCTCGCCGCCGTGGCGCAACAGCGAACTCGAGCCGACCAATGCCTTCAGGATCCGGTCGGTCACCTGGCGCACGTCGCGGCTGCGCTCACGCAGGTAGGGATCATCCAGTCCCTCGAACTGCTGCGCCAGTTTCTCGGTCTGCGAGGACAGTGCCCACTCGGCGTTTCGCAGCTCCTCGCGGACCTGCTGGTGGGCGCCCTCGACCAGCATCGGATCGGCGAGGATCATCTGGTGCACATCGAGCAGCGCGCGCGCCTCTTCAGGCGCCGATCGGGCAGGCGTTCACTGATCGCGGCCAGTTCCTCCTGCACCACGGCCATCGCATCATTGAGCCGGCCGATCTCGGATTCACCCTGTGCCGACGTCACGTGGTAGCGGGCGACGTCGCGTACCTGTCGTGAGTCGGCGCGCCCGACCGATGGCGATACCGCCGCCCAGGCCCGTTCCATGAAGACTGAACATCGCCGCCTACTCCGCCGCTTCGCCAAAGGCGTCGCGAAACAACGCCTGCAGCGCCTCGCTTGCCTCGGCCTCATCCTGCCCGTCGACCTCGAGCAGCAAGGTCGAGCCCTTGGCGGCCGCGAGCATCATCACGCCCATGATGCTCTTGGCATTGATGCGCCGCCCTTTTCCGGTAAGCCAGACCTCGGACTTGAACGACGTGGCCAGCTGGGTAAGCTTGGCCGACGGCCGCGCGTGCAAGCCGAACTTGTTGACGAGACCGTGACTTCGACCGATTTCATCACCCGGCCTCTTGCGGCGACTGGCCTCGGTGCGCCCGCGACCGACGCCGGGTCGGGGAAATCGGTCGGCAACAAGACCTGGATCGCCTCGCGGGCGCCCGGCAGCAACTTGTCGGCCAGCGAATCGAGATCGGCCCCGCGACGATAGTTGAGCACCTTGAGCAACAGCGGCAGGTTGACACCGGCCGACGACGACCTTGCGCGGCACGGCCAGCGCGACGGCGATTCGCGACGGAGTGGCGCCCACCAGGTCGGTCAGCACCAGCACGCCTGAGCCGTCGTTGATGCGGTCGCGCAGCGTACCGGCAGCCTCGATCGCGGCCGCCGGGTCCTCGTCAGGAACCACGTCCAGCGAGGCCACCTGCGCCGGCAGCCGTCCGTAGATGTGGCGCGTGCAATGGAGCAGCGCGGTGCCCAGCGGCTCGTGGGAAATGATGAGGACGCCGATCATGTACCGGCGACAGCCCGTTCCAGTTGCTCGATGAACAGGCCGGCGACGTCGAACCCGGTCTGCGCGGTGATCTCCTGGAAGCCGGTCGGACTGGTGACGTTGATCTCGGTGACCCGGTCACCGATGACATCGAGTCCCACCAGGAACAGGCCACGCGCGTTCAGTTCGGGGGCCAGTTCATTGGCGATTTCGAGGTCACGCGCCGACAGCGGTTGGGCCACCGGCCGCCCGCCCGCCGCCATGTTGCCACGCACCTCGCCGCTGGCAGGGATGCGCGCAAGCGCATGCGGCACGACCTGGCCGCCGATCAACAGGATGCGCTTGTCGCCGGCGGCGATCTCGGGCAGGAACTTTTGCGCCATGACGCTTTGCCGGCCAAAGAGGTTCATCGTCTCGATGATGACCGACAGGTTCGGATCGTCCGGCAACGCCTGGAAGATCGACATCCCGCCCATGCCGTCCAACAGCTTGAAGATGCTGCGGCCGTGCTGCATCACGAACTCGCGCAGGCGCGCCGGATCGCGGGTGATCAACGTGGGTGCCGTCAGGTGGGGAAACTCGGCAATCGCGAACTTCTCGTTGTGGTCGCGGATCGCGCGACCACGATTGAAGACCCGCGCCCCCTGTTCCTGCGCCCGATCGAACATGTAGGTCGCATAGACATACTCCATGTCGAAGGGCGGATCAGTGCGCATCAACACCGCGTCGAAACCGTTCAGGGGCATGGTTTTGGCGTCGCCGGTGCGATACCACGGATCTGCGTCGGCATCGATCACCAGCGATTGCGCCTTGGCCACGACCAGACCCGCACCGCCAGCCCCCACGCTGTCGTAGGTGAGGTCACCAATCCCGCACACGCACAACGAATGGCCCCGCCCCAGCGCGCTTTGCATCATCGCGTAGGTTGTGTCCTTGTAGGTCTTGATGCTGGCCAGGGGGTCCAGAATGATCAGGATCTGCATGCGTGGTGCTCGGCTTGCCCGCCATCACTGGAATGGCCGGCCGTGGGAAGGATGGCAGTCTTGCGCCCGGCATCCGGTTCGCGCTGCTCCGGCTGAGATTGTAGCGGTTTGGCGACACCTGGTCGTGGGCCCGGGCAGGAATCGCCCGATCGGCGCCCGCGATGCCGGCAGCGTCGCTGGTCGCCACGAAGAGGATCGGAAAAGGAAAAAGGAGAGACTGCCGCGGCCGCCCCTCCCCGGGTCCGACCCGGTTGCCGGGTCGGACCGACCTGCGACGCTGCTTCAGCGCAGCCGGTCAGCGGACATAGGCCTGCTCGCCGTGTGACGCGATGTCCAGTCCCTCGCGCTCGCCCTCTTCGGCCACCCGCAGGCCGATCACGAGATCGGTGATCTTGTAGGCCACCAGCGCCACAATGCCCGACCAGGCGATCGTGATCAACACGCTCTTGGCCTGGATCCAGACCTGAGTCGCCATATCGAAATCGACCGCGCCGGTGCCGCCCAGGCCGGGAGCCGTGAACACGCCGGTCAGGACCGCCCCCAGGATGCCGCCGATGCCGTGCACACCGAAGACGTCGGCCGTGTCATCGGCACGCAGCATCCGCTTCAGGCCGGTGACCCCCCACAGGCAGACCAGGCCGGACAGGCCACCGATGATCAACGCACCCATCGGACCCACCGAGCCGCAGGCCGGCGTGATCGCCACCAGCCCGGCGATACAGCCTGAGGCAGCGACCCAGCATCGAGGGCTTGCTGTTGCCGGTCCATTCGCTCAGGATCCACGCCACTGCGGCAGCGTTCGCCGCCAGCAGCGTGTTCCAGAAAGGCCAGGGCCGCGCCGGCATTGGCTTCGAGGTTCGAGCCGGCATTGAAGCCGAACCAACCGACCCACAGCAGGCAGGCTCCAACCATCGTCAGCGTCAACGAGTGCGGCGCCATCGCTTCGCGCCCGTAGCCGATCCAGCGGGCCCACCATGTAGGCGCCGACCAGTCCGGCCACCCCGGCATTGATGTGCACGACGGTGCCGCCGGCGAAGTCGAGCCCCTCACCGAGCAGGTAGCCGCCAGGCCCCCAGACCATGTGCGCGATCGGCAGGTACGAAAACGTGAACCAGAGCACGCAGAACATCAGCACCGCCGCGAACTTGATCCGCTCGGCGAACGAGCCGACGATCAGCGCGCAGGTGATCCCGGCGAAGGTCGCCTGGAACGCGGCGAACAGGAACTCGGGCAGCTTGGCCGCCGGCGAGAAGGTATCGGCCAGCGAATCGGTGCCGATGCCCGTGAGGAACAACTTGCCGGCCGAGCCTATCCAGGGGGTCGCCTCGTAAAGGCCAGGCTGTAGCCACAGACGGCCCAGAGCACGACGATCAGCGAGAACACCACCATCACCTGCATCAGCACGGACAACATGTTCTTCGCACGCACCAGGCCGCCGTAGAACAACGCCAGTCCGGGAACGGCCATCATCACCACGAGCAGGGTCGCCACCAGCAGCCAGGCCACGTCGCCCTTGTTCACCGTGGATGTCGCATCCTGGGCCAGCGCCAGCACCGGCAATCCCGCTGCGAGCGCCGGAACGAAGCCTCGAATCGCCACTTTCATGTTCTTGTTCCTCCAGAAAATCCCGTGTGTGTCGCCATTCATAGCGCTGCGGAGCCGGTTTCGCCGGTGCGGATACGGACAACCTGGGTGATCTCGCTGACGAAGATCTTGCCGTCGCCGATCTTGCCGGTCTTGGCCGACTTCTCGATGGCCTCGACGGCCTGGTCGGCCAGATCGTTGGACACGGCCGCCTCGATCTTCACCTTCGGCAGGAAGTCGACGACGTACTCGGCGCCGCGATAGAGTTCGGTGTGGCCCTTCTGGCGACCGAACCCCTTGACCTCGGTGACCGTGACGCCCTGGACGCCGATCGCCGGTGCGCTTCGCGGACCTCGTCGAGCTTGAAGGGTTTGATGATGGCGGTGATCAGTTTCATGCTTGCTCCAGTGCCGGCGCAGTCGCGCTGCCGGAATGACCGATAAATCCCCCTCGTCGTGGCGCTGGCCGGCTTGGCCCGGGGGGACGAAACAACTGCTGGACCGTTTGCCGTGCACGAGCCGTGCCAGCCCGCCTGCCGGCGGCATTTCCGTGATGCCGGGCAGGTTGCGCACCAATGAAGGGCATTGCTGTGCGGGTCTTCGTCGACGAATGCGTAAGCCCGGGGCGCACCGACACGGTGCGCCGGCCGGGTGGGATCACGCGCCGACCAGGCTGTCCCCGGGCTTGATCGCGGCCACGGCAGCCTGCTAGACTGGCGCACTGACCCTTAACCGAAGAGGCGTCCATGCCGCCAGACTCCCCTGAAGACAGCCCTCGTGCCGCCGGCCCGCGAGCCCGGCTTGCCGAGTTGCCCGATCGCCTGCTGGCCCTCGTGCGCGCCAGTCCCGCCGGCGAACTCGAGCATCATGTCAAGGCATTGCTGGCACAGACCATCGATAAGCTCGACCTGGTCACGCGCGAGGAATTCGACATCCAGCGCGAGATGGTCGAACGACTGCGGGTCCGCCTCGAGCGATTGGAAGCGGCCCAACAGGAAAGCAAGGACTGACTTCAATCGCGCGCCCCGCCCATCGGCCTCGTCCGTGCGGATGAGCTGATCCCGTCCAGGACCCACCGGGCGGGCGCATGCTGCGCAGGCCATGAGCCTTGCCTGCATCCACAGCCGCGCCCTGCTGGGCATCGATTCCGTTCCGGTGCAGGTCGAGGTCCATGTGACAAGCGGGTTGCCCGCGTTTCACATCGTCGGCCTGCCCGAGGCCGCGGTCCGTGAGAGCCGCGACCGGGTGCGGGCGGCCCTGCTGCAATGCGGTTTCAACTTTCCCAACCGACGCCTGACCGTCAACCTCGCGCCGGCCGACCTGCCCAAGGGATCGGGCCGGTTCGACCTGCCGATCGCGATCGGCATCCTCGTGGCCAGCGACCCGCTGCCGGCCGAGCGCAGCCAGGCCCGGCTCTTCATGGGCGAATTGTCGCTGGGCGGCGAGCTGCGACCCATCCGCGGGGCGTTGGCAATGGCGCTTGCGGTGGCGCGCGAGGCCAGCCCCCCGCCAATGGTCATGCCACGAGCCAATGCCGCCGAGGTCTCGCGGGTGCCCCATGTCCAGATTGCCGTCGCCGGCAGCTTCGGCGAGGTCTGCGCCGATCTCAACGGCGAGGCCCGGCTGCCCCCGCTCGCGCGCGGGCCCGAGGCCGCGGCGCAGACACCCGCCGCCGCGCTGCCCGACCTGCGCGACGTGCGTGGGCAGACTCAGGCCAAGCGTGCACTCGAGATCTGCGCCGGCGGCGGCCACAGCCTGCTGCTGGTCGGGCCGCCCGGCTCCGGCAAGTCGATGCTGGCGCAACGACTGCCCGGCATCCTGCCCCCGCTGAGCGATGCCGAGGCGCTCGAAACCGGTGCGGTCGCCAGCCTGGCCGGTCGGTTCGATGCCGCCGGCTGGCGCACCCGGCCTTTCCGCGCCCCGCACCACAGTGCCTCGACCGCGGCGCTGGTCGGCGGCGGCACCGGCCTCAGGCCGGGCGAGATCAGCCTCGCCCACCACGGCGTGCTGTTCCTGGACGAACTGCCCGAGTTCGGTCCGCGCACCCTCGACAGCCTGCGCGAACCGCTCGAGACCGGCCGGATCGCGCTGTCCCGGGCCGCCCGGCAACTCGATCTGCCGGCCCGCTTCCAACTCGTGGCCGCGATGAACCCCTGCCCCTGCGGCCATTTCGGCACCCCCCGTTGCCGCTGCACGCCGGACATCGTTCGCCGTTACCAGCAACGACTGTCGGGCCCGCTGCTGGACCGGCTCGACCTGCAGCTTTGGGTCGGGCCGGTCACGCTGGACTCGCTGGGCAACGACCGCCCCGACGGCGACGCCAGTGCGCGGGTCGCGGCGCGCGTCCAGACAGCCCGCGAGCGACAACTCACAAGGCAGGGGTGTGTCAACGCGGTTCTCGGACCCGAGCAGATCGAGCAATGGTGCCGCCTCGATCGGACCGGCCGCGACCTGATGCTGGCAGCCGCGGGCCGGCTTCATTGGTCCGGCCGCGTGTTTCACCGGCTGCAAAAGATCGCCCGCACGATCGCCGACCTGGCCGGCGAGGCGGCCATCAACCCCGGCCACGTGGCCCAGGCCATCGACATGCGCCGCGCGCTGACGACACCCGATTGAGCGCATCAACCGGGGTCAGAGGTTTCATTTACTGGACGACATCCATCATATAATGGCCAAAGTCCATCATTGATGACGAGGCCTGGCATGTCCGACCCACGCGAGCTGGCATCCGTGATCGAACGGGTGCGCCGGTTCACACGTTTCTATACCCGCAGGTTGGAGGTGCTTGACGAGCAACTGCTAAACAGCCCGTTCACGCTGACCGAGGCGCGCATCGTCTACGAACTGGCCCGGTCGCCCGGCACGAGTGCCAAGGCCGTCGCCACCGATCTGGGCCTGGACCCAAGCTACCTGAGTCGAACGCTGAGCCGGCTGCAGGACCGGGGCGTTCTGACCCGGTCACGATCGAACACCGATGCCCGGGAAAGCCGCCTGCGTCTCACGCGCCTGGGCCGACAGGGATTCAATTCGATCAACAAGCGTTCGCAGCAGCAGGTCGGCGACTTGCTCGAAAACCTTGGCCCACTCGGGCGACACCGGCTGGTCGAGGCCATGGGCACCATCGAGACACTTCTCGATCCCGCCGCCGGCGATGGCGCGCCCTACCTGCTACGCCACCACCAGCCGGGCGACATCGGCTGGGTCGTGCGGGCGCATGGCCTGCTCTATGCGCGCGAGTACGGCTGGGACCAGACCTTCGAAGCATTGGTGGCCAAGGTGGCGGCGACGTTCATCGACAAGTTCGATCCGCGCCACGAGTGTTGCTGGATCGCCGAGATGAACGGCCGGATCGTCGGTTCGGTGTTCGTCGTGCGCCAATCGTCGCGTGTCGCCAAGCTTCGCCTGTTGATCGTTGATCCGCAGGCGCGCGGCCTGGGCATCGGCAAGCGCCTGGTGCATGAGTGCATCCGCTTTGCGCGTGACAACGGCTATCGGACGCTGACCCTGTGGACCAACGATGTGCTGGTGATGGCACGGCGGATCTACCAGCAAGCGGGTTTCACGCTGACCCGCAGCGAACCGCATCACAGCTTCGGACACGACCTGGTGGGTGAGCATTGGGACCTGACCCTGTAGCCCCACCCGGGCCGCGGTCCTCCCGACAGCAAGCAGCGGTTAAGATCTGACGACCGGCTGGACCAGGGCGGCTCGAGGCCAGTATGCCCGCCGTCACGGTTCCGCGACCCGCCCCACGAAAACCAGGATCCCCGACACATGACCCAGCCTATTGCATCCGCCCCGTCCTCGGACCAGCATTCAGACCTGCCGTTGGCCGGCCTGCGCGTCATCGAGTTGCACGCAATCGGCCCCGTGCCCTACGCCGGCATGAGTCTGCGCTCGCTGGGTGCCGAGGTGATCCGGGTGAGTCCGCCATCGGATCCCGGCCTGGGGGTAGGCATTGCCCCCGAGTTCGACCTGCTCAATGCCGGCAAGACGGTCCAGCACCATGACCTGAAATCCCCCGCGGGCCAGCAGGCAGTGCACGAACTGCTTACCGGCGCCGACGTGCTGCTCGAGGGTTTTCGGCCCGGGGTGTTGGAACGGCTGGGCCTGGGGCCCGACGTGCTGCGCGAGCGGCATCCGCGACTGGTGCTGGGCCGGCTGTCCGGCTGGGGCAGCCGCGGCCCGTTGTCGGCGCGCGCCGGCCATGACATCAACTACCTGGCGCTGACCGGCGTGCTGCACGCGATCGGTCCGCGCGAAGAACCGGGCATCCCGCTCAATCTGGTGGCCGACTTTGGTGGCGGCGCGATGCACCTGCTGCTGGGTGTGATGGCCAAGCTGATCCAGCGCGGCATCTCCGGGCGCGGGGGCGTGGCCGAAACCAGCATCGAGGCCGGCACGATCGGGCTGTCACCGTTGTTCTTCGGCCTGCTGGCCGCCGGCCGCTGGAAGCTGGGCCGCGCCCGCAACCTGCTCGATGGCGGCGCGCCGTTCTACCGGGTGTACGCCACCTCGGACAAACAACACATGGCGGTTGGCGCGCTAGAGCCCAAGTTCTTCCGGGAATTACTCGGCCTGCTGGGGCTGTCCGACCGCTACGATGCCGCCCGCCAGTACGATGCCGCGAGTTGGCCGGAACTGGCCGGGCTGATCGCCACCGCGTTCGCCACCCGCACGCGGGACGAGTGGGCGGTCGCGGCCGCGCAATGCGATTGCTGCGTCTCGCCGGTGCTCGACTTCATCGAGGCCAGTCGGCATCCGCACAACCTGGCCAACGGGTGGTACGACAGTGAGCCATTCCCGCATCCGCGCCCGGTCATCGACTTTTCCTGATTCGATGGCGAGCCCCCCGATGCCGGCGCCGGTGGTTGCGGTGTTCAGCGGCTACCCGCAGGACGCCCGCGCCCGCCTGCTCGAATTGCGAGCCCTGGTTTATGCGACCGCGGCCGGGCTCGACGGCGTCGGTCCCCTGACCGAGACCCTCAAGTGGGGACAGCCGGCCTATCTGACCGACCAGAGCCGCAGCGGAACGACGCTGCGCATGGCGTTCGACGCGAAGCGCCCGGCCTGTTGCAGCCTCTACTTCAACTGCAACACCACGCTGGTCGCCGGATTTCGATGCGCCTATCCGGACACCTTCGTGTTCGAAGGGAACCGGGCGATCCACCTGCCGCTCGAGCTTGCGCTGCCAACGCAGGCGCTGGCGGACTGCATCGGCAAGACCTTGACCTACCACCGGCGCAACGGGCGCCGGCGCATGGTCATCGGGCGCTGACCGGCGCCGCGGTCCGGTCGGCGACCGGCGGCCGGGCCCTGAACAGCAAGACCGCACTAGCAGCCAGCGCTTCCAGGCCGACCCAGATCTGCATGGCCCGGCGGAATCCCTGCGCCTCGTCGGGCGACCAGGTGGTGCACCAGTCGACCAACACCCCGAACAGCCATTGCACGAGGAAGATCCCGCCGAACAGGAACAGGTTGTAAGCGGTGAACGCACGGCCGGTGAGATGCTCGGGAAAGCTCAGGCTGACGTGGCTTTGCAGCAGCGTGTAGGGCGTGGTCAGGACCGCGTACGCCAGCCAGATGCCCACGCCTACGACGACGCTGTCGTTGACGCTGAGCCAAAGATGAAGGGCGATGATCAACACCGTGACGATCTTGCACATCTGCACCACCGACAGGCCGCGCCGCCTCCGCACGCACCGTGAACCCAGCGAGAAAGGCGCCCAACAACATCAGGTTGAGCAGGAACAGCGCATTGCCCGCCGCCGAAGGTGCCATCCCCAGCACCTGGGTGAGCCAGGGCACCGCAGACTCTGGAACGCGATGAAGCCCGAATGCACGACGATCGCCAGCAGCACGAAGCGCCAAAAGCAGGCGGCGCCGAGATGCCCGCGTAACCGGCAAAACCCCGGCCCCTGCCGCCGGCCGGTGCGCGGGCCGACTCGGGCTCGTGACGGGGCAGAAATGGAAGATTGCCGCACTGGCAGCCACCAGGCCCAGCGCGGCGACGATGAACAGCCCACGCCAGCCCAGCAGGGGCAATGCCCAGCGGCTGGGGGTCGTGGCCAGAAGCGCGCCCGATGATCCGACAACCAACATCATCGCGACCAGTTGCTGTTGCCGATCGGCCGGAAACCAGAAGCGGAACACCCGCAGTGACGACAATAAGCGCGCCGGCCAGGCCGGCGCCGATCATCGCGCGGCCTATCCACAAGGCTGTCGCGTCCTGGGCGAGCGCGAATACGCCGCAGCCGCCGGCCGCGACCAGCAGCAGGCCGGCATTGACCCGCCGGGTGCCAAAGCGGTCCAGCCAGACCCCCAGCGGCAACTGCATCGACGCGAACGCGAGGAAGTAGGCGCTGGACAGGTAGCCCAGCGTCGCGTTGGTGAGGCCGAACTCGGCCACCAGTTCCGGCGCGATCGCCGCGTTGATCGCACGCAGCGCGTAGGAGATCAGGTAACCGCCGGCCAGGCAGACGAAAACCCGCCTGGCCATCTTCGGCGATCGGGCCGTGGCCGCCATCGGCCGGCATCGTCGCGGGTGTCGTCACCGCGCGCTCGCCAGCAGGCGTCGCCCGGCAGCGCAACGAATCGAGGAAGGCCACCGCCTGCTCGTTGACCGGTTCGGCAAGCACGACGAACTGGAACAGGCGCTCGCCCAAGCCGGCAAACACCGCGCGCATCTGGACCGTGCTTGTCGCCGGCGCGCCCACCCGCGCACCTCGCGCACCGGCAGCCGGCCCACCGATTCGCCGGCAGCATCGACCAGCGTGACCGTGCGCCCGACCAATTCGGCCTTGCCGGCGCCGATGTTCCTGAGCATGCCGGCCTGCATCGCCCCGAGCGCCCGCTCGCGCTGCGTCGCGATGTCGGGGGCTGCGGCGCCCTCGGCGGCGGGCGCAACCAGGACGGCGACGGCCTTATCCAGGTCGATCCAGGCCGCGGTGAACGTGTGGTCGCCGGCCTTGGCGCCGAACATCTCGCATCCTGACCGCGAGTCCGTCCAGGTTGATGTCGCGTGCCAGGCTCGATGCCTTGGCCGGCATCATGAACAGCATCGGCGCATCGTCGGGCCGCAGCTCGCGCCAGTCGAACGCCGGCGTGCAGGCGGCCAGCCCGGCGACAGACAACAAGGTACAAACCAGCGGCAGGAACCCCGGCGGGCGGACAGGGACGGAAACATCGACGATCACCAGTGTTGCTATCCTCGCTATTGTGCCCGTCACGGTCACCTACTCACCGACCCCCGCAGGAGAGCCCCATGATCTACGAGTTCAAATCGCGTGCCACCGGCACCATCACGATGACCGAGGCGGTGGGCGAGAGCATGCTGGTGGCCATGGGCCGCGAGCCGGCGCCCCGCGGCGCGATCACCGTCGCCCAGTTACCCGACGCGATCGCCGCATTGCGCACCGCTTCCGAAGCCCCCGAAGCACAGCCGGCCGAGCCGGTCGACGACCGTGCCGATGGCGACCAGGAGCAATCGCCGGTGAGCTTCGCGCGGCGGGCGCTTCCACTGATCGAGATGTTCGAAGCGGCGCTGCAGGCTGGCCGGGACGTCACCTGGGGTGCCTGATGCCGCCAGTCCGACGGCGGTGATCGAACCGTTCGCCCAACCGGCCAGCTCGCTGCGCCGGCTGCGCGACGACCTCAACCCCACCGCGATCGCCAATGGCGCGATCGGCTTCATCTTCGCCGCCACCGGCCCGATCGCCATCGTCCTGGCGGTCGGCACACGGGGTGGGCTGGACCAGGCGACGCTGGCCTCCTGGGTCTTCGGGTCTTTCTTCGTCAACGGCCTGCTCTCCATCCTGGCCTGCTGGCTCTACCGGATGCCGCTGGCGTTCTTCTGGACGATCCCGGGCACCGTGCTTGTCGGCCCCGCACTGACCCACCTGGATTTTGCCGAGGTGATCGGCGCCTTTCATGTCACCGGGTTGCTGATGCTGGTGCTGGGCCTGTCGGGCTGGGTGCGCAAGGCCATGGCGGCCGTGCCGATGCCGATCGTCATGGGCATGGTGGCCGGCGTCTTCCTGCGCTTTGGCACCGACTGGATCCTGGCGCTGGGCAACGATTGGTTCATCGCCGGGCCGATGACCGTCGCCTTCTTGCTGCTGTCGGCGGTGCCGGCGCCGGGGCGCCGCCTGCCCCGTTGATCGGCGCGCTGCTCGTGGGCGGGATGGTGTGGCTGAGCGGGCGGTTCATCACGGCCGCCGCGCCGGTCGATGGCTGGATCAGCGGGCCGACGCTGTTCATGCCGGTTTTCTCGTGGCAGGCGATGCTCGAACTGGTCGTGCCGCTGGCGATCACGGTGCTCGTCGTGCAAAACGGCAGGCGTCTGTGCACGCCGTGCGACCTGAAACTGGTCAATGCCGTCACGGTTGCCTGCGGCGCCTGGTCGATGCTGGCCGCATTGGTGGGCACGGTTTCAACCTGCCTGACCGGTCCGACCAACGCGCTGATCTCGAGTTCGGGCCGACGCGAATCGCACTACGCGGCCGGGATCGTGGTCGGCGTCCTGGCCGTGGTGTTCGGCCTGTTCGCCCCCGCCTTCACCAGCCTGATGCTGGCAACGCCGCCCACCTTCATCGCGACGCTGGCCGGCCTGGCGATGCTCAAGGTGCTGCAGGCGGCGTTCGTCACGGCCTTTGCCACCGCTTCACGCTCGGCGCGCTGATCACGTTCCTGGTCACGGTCTCGGGCATCTCCATCCTGAACATCGGCGCGCTCTGGGGCTCGTCTTCGGCTTTTGCGCCTCGTGGCTGCTCGAGCGCGCCGATTTCACCGAACAAGACCCTGCAAGGAAGACGAAACCATGACAGATCGCTTCGACCTCTTCGTGATCGGCGGCGGCTCGGGCGGTGTGCGGGCCGCCCGCATCGCGGCGACGCACGGCGCGCGCGTCGCCATCGCCGAGGACTACTGGTGGGGCGGCACCTGCGTGATCCGCGGCTGCGTGCCCAAGAAGCTGCTGGTCCTGGCCAGCCGCCTGCACGACGAGTTCGAGCGCGCCGCCGCTACGGCTGGCACCTGGGCGAGACGCGCTGATCGGCCGGCGCTGCGCACCGCCAAGGAAAAGGAGATCACCCGGCTCGAGGGCCTTTATGGGCGAAACCTCGACAGTGCCGGCGTCACCCGCTTCGACGATCGCGCCACGCTGGTCGATGCCACCACTGTCCAGTTGCAGCGCGGTGCCCGGCAGATTCATGCCGACAAGATCCTCATTGCCACCGGCGGGTAGCCGTCGAAGCCGGACATCCCGGGCGCCGACCTGGCGATCACCTCGAACGAGATCTTCGATCTGCCGGCGCTACCGGCCAGCCTCGTCATCGAGGGCGGTGGCTACATCGGCGTCGAATTCGCCTGCATGCTGGCCCGCATGGGGGTGGCGGTCACGCTGCTCTATCGTGGCCCGAAGATTCTGCGCGGCTTCGATGAAGACCTTCGCGACCACCTGACAGCGGCAATGCTGGCGGCCGGCATCGAGATCCGACTCAACTGCCAGGTCAGCGCCGTCGCCAAGGCGGCGGACGGCCTGGTCATCGAATTGGACGACGGCTCGACCCTGCAGGCGGGTCAGTTGATGCTGGCCACCGGGCGCAGGCCCAATACCGCCGGCCTCGGCCTGGAGCGGGCCGGCGTAGAACTGGACGGCGCCGGCGCCATCGCGGTGACTGCCGATTCGCGCACGTCGGTCGACAACATCTGGGCCGTCGGCGACGTGACGAACCGGCTGGCGCTGACCCCGGTGGCGATCCGCGAGGGCCATGCGTTTGCCGACACAGTGTTTGGCAAGCGTGCCTGGATCTGCGATCACTCGATGGTGCCAGCCGCAGTGTTCGCCACGCCCGAGATCGGCACGGTCGGCCTGTCCGAAGCCGAGGCGCGCGCCACCGGTCGGGCGATCGACATCTACCGCTCGACGTTCCGGCCGATGACCAACGTGCTTTGTGAAAAACCCGAGCGGATGCTGATGAAACTGGTCGTCGACCAGGCGAACGACCGGGTGCTGGGGGTGCATATCTGCGGCGCCGATGCCGCCGAGATCGTCCAGATGGCGGCGATCGCGCTCAAGATGAGGGGCGACAAGGCGCAGTTCGACGAAACGGTCGCGCTGCATCCGTCGGCCGCCGAGGAACTGGTGACGATGCGCACGCCGGTCGCCTGACCGGCGGCCGGGCGCCAAATCGATCACGCGTGCGGGTCCGCACGCGCGGACCTTATCGTGAACAACGGCACGACGGGCAGCCCGAATCCCCTAGAATGTCGGTCAAGGCTACAATCTTTCTCCCCCTGATCAAGAAGAACCAGCAATCCAGGCGATCCGCCCGCGATTGTCTTCGGTTGATTCCTTGTGCTACCGAGACCCCCTGATGCGCTCCGTTGACTTCCGGCATGTTTCTGGCCCTGCGGCTGCAGGCCTCGATGAATCCCGGGCCGGCCCGCCGGCGCCGCGTCCGACGCCCGCGCCATCGGGCGCCGGACCGCAAGGGACCGGCCGCGGACGCCGGCTGGCCGGTTGCGCGCTGCTGGCCGCCAGCGTCTTGCTGGGTGCGTGCGGCGGCGGTGGCGAACCCACCCCGCCGCCTCCCGGCCCGCCCCCGGCGGCAGTGCCGCCAGCGCCGACCGTCGAAGCGGTCGAGGGCGACAACATCGTCACGGTGCTCGAAAAATCCGATGGCGTGATCCTGAGCGGCCTGGCCGAGCCGGGCAGCTTCGTGCAGGCCAACTGGCAGGGCCTGATCCGGCTGGTCACCGCCGCGGCCAACGGCGCCTGGTCGATCAGCATCCTGTCCCAGGAGGTGCCGGTGGCCGGCGCCACGACGCTGACGGTGATCGCGACCAATAGCGCCGGCGACAGCCCGCCCACCACCCGCACGATCACCGTGCAAAGCCCGCCTGCCGGTCCGACCAAGATCATGGCGCTGGGCGACTCGATGCTCAAGGGCGACGAGAATGACACCTCGGGCAATCAGTGCACCGCGCAGTTCCCCGCCACCAGCTGGCGCAGCTTCCGTGGCCAGTTGCAACAACAGCTGACCAATGCCGGCTATACCTACGATTTCATCGGATCACGGTCGCTGACCCCGGCCTCGGGTGGCACTGATCCGGATCACGAAGGTTATTCGGGCCTGTTCGTCGGCCCGATCAATGCCGGCGATGCGGTGCGCGATCCTGATCCTGCCAACGCCCAGAGCTGTCGCGATCGAAGCACCACGCCAACCTCGGATGGCAGCGGCAACGGCAACCTGATCGACCGACTGCCCGGGATATTCACGACCGGTGTCGATCCGGACCTGATCGTCTACTTCGCCGGCTGGAACAGTGTCTACTGTGACGGCGCAACGACCCCGACCGACACGTCGACCACCGCGGCCAAGATGAACCAACTGGTTGCCAGTCTGCAGGCGCTGCGGCCCAACGCGCGGATCCTGCTGACCACGCTGACCCCGCAAAACGGTCAGACAGAATCACAGACAAACGCCTCTATTCCTGGCTACCAGCAATACAATCAGGCAATCCGCAGCCTGGCGGCGAACAATGCCAATGTCTACCTGGCCGATCTGGCCAGCAACGTGTCCATCGATCCAAGCGAGTACTGGGACATCATTCACTGGTGTCAGCCTGCCGCCACGAAGATGGCGACCGAGATCTACAACGTGATCCAGACGCAGAACCTGATGAACCAGTGAGTCACCCGCCGGTGCGGCAGGATGAAAAGGGGCGTGACCTCAGGAATCACGCCCCTGTTCCGTTGTGCCGCGCCAGGCTACTCGAGCGACGTGAACAGCGCGCGGCGCAACTCGTCTTCCGAGCGGCCTGAGCGGGCGGCGTAGGCGAGCAACTGGTCCTCGCCGATGCGCCCGACGTTGAAGTAGTCGGCACCCGGGTGCGCGAGGTAAAAGCCGCTGACGCTGGCAGCCGGCATCATCGCCAGCGACTCGGTCACCTGCATGCCGATCTCGTTCGCCTGCAACAACTCGAACATGTCGCGCTTGACCGTGTGTTCGGGGCAGGCCGGGTAGCCAGGCGCCGGGCGGATGCCCTGGTACTGCTCGCGAACCAGGTCCTCGTTGGTCAGCGATTCATCGGCCGCATAGCCCCACAAGTCCTTGCGTACGCGCTCGTGCAGACATTCCGCAAACGCCTCGGCCAGCCGGTCGGCGAGCGCCTTGAGCATGATCGCCGAGTAATCGTCCTGCTTCTTGTGGAACTCGGCCTCTTTTGCCTCGACACCGATCCCGGCAGTCACGGCGAACACGCCGATGTAGTCTTTCAGGCCCGATGGCTTGCCATCGATCAGTCGCGGCGCGATGAAGTCGGCCAGGCACTTGTTGGCCACGCCCTCGCGCTTCTCGGTCTGCTGGCGCAGATTGCGCCAGACCAGGGCGACCTCGGTGCGGCTGTCGTCGGTATAGAGTTCGATGTCCTCGTCGTCGACACTGTTCGCCGGCAAGAATGCGACCACCGCGTTGGCGGTCAACCAACGACCGGCAATGATCCGCTCCAACATCGCCTGGCCATCGGCATACACGCTGCGCGCCGATTCGCCGACCAGTTCGTCCTGCAGCAGCGCCGGGAAACCGCCATGCAGGTCCCAGGTCTGGAAGAACGGGTGCCAGTCGATGTAGCGGGCGATCTCGGCCAGGTCGTAGTTGCGAAACACCCGCCGGCCGACGAACTTGGGTGGCGGTACCGGCCCGTTGGCCTGCCAGTCGTACGCGGGTTTGTTGGCCCGGGCCTGCTCCAGGCTCACCAATGTGGGCCCTTTCTTGCCGGCGTGCTGGCTGCGCACCCTTTCGTACTGCGTCTCGAGCTCGGCCAGGTAGGCGGGCCGCGACTCGGGCGAGATCAGTTGCTGCACGACCGGCACCGAGCGCGAGGCATCCACCACGTGGATCACCGGCCCGGAGTAATGTGGCGCGATCTTGACCGCCGTGTGGACGCGCGAGGTGGTCGCGCCGCCGATCAGCAACGGGATGTCGCGATCGCGGAAATACGGATCGCGCTCCATCTCGCGGGCGACGTGACCCATCTCCTCGAGCGACGGCGTGATCAGCCCCGACAGCCCGACGACGTCGGCATTGGATTCCTTGGCCCGCGCCAGGATGTCGGCGGCCGGCACCATGACCCCCATGTTCTCCACGTCGAAGTTATTGCATTGCAGGACGACGGTGACGATGTTCTTGCCGATGTCGTGCACGTCGCCCTTGACCGTGGCCATGACGACCTTGCCCTTGGTACTCACATCGCCGCCGGCCGCGGCGATCTGCTCTTTCTCGGCCTCGATGTAGGGAATCAGATGGGCGACCGCCTGCTTCATCACCCGGGCCGACTTGACCACCTGCGGCAGAAACATCTTGCCCGCGCCGAACAGGTCGCCGACGACGCTCATCCCGGCCATCAGCGGACCCTCGATCACCTCGATCGGACGACCGTCGCGCGCCCGGATCGCCTGCCAGGCTTCCTCGGTATCGTCGACGATGAACTGCGTGATGCCGTTGATCATCGCGTGCTTGAGCCGCTCCTCGACCGGGCTTGGCGCGTCGGGCGTGCCACGCCACTCGAGATTCTCGACCTTGCGTGCGCCCTCGCCCTTGAGGTTGCCGGCGAACTCGATCATCCGCTCGGTCGCCGACTTGGCGCGCTCGGGCGAATCGGCCGGGGTGTCGGGCGGCAATGTCGGGGGCGGTTGAGCACGATGTCCTCGGCCCGGTCGCGCAGTTGCGGATCGAGCGTGTCGTAGACACCGATCTGGCCGGCGTTGACGATGCCCATCGTCATCCCGCGGCGGATCGCATGATAGAGAAACACCGTGTGGATCGCCTCGCGGGCGGGCTCGTTCCCCCGGAAGCTGAACGACACGTTCGAGACGCCGCCCGAGACCTTGGCGTGCGGCAGGTTCTCGCGGATCCAACCGGTCGCCTCGATGAAGTCGACCGCGTAGTTGTCATGCTCCTCGATGCCGGTGGCGATCGCGAACACATTCGGATCGAAGATGATGTCCTCGGGCAGCATGCCCACCTGCTCGACCAGCAACTTGTAGGCGCGGGCGCAGATCTCGGTCTTGCGGGCCAGCGTGTCGGCCTGGCCTTGTTCATCGAAGGCCATGACAATCACCGCCGCGCCATAGCGTCGGCACAGCCGGGCCTGGCGCAGGAACTCGTCCTCGCCTTCCTTCATCGAGATCGAATTGACCACTGCCTTGCCCTGCACGCAACGCAGACCGGCCTCGATGACCGACCACTTGGAGCTGTCGATCATGATGGGCACGCGCGAGATGTCCGGCTCGGACGCGATCAGGTTGAGAAAGCGCGTCATCGCGGCCACCGAATCGAGCATGGCCTCGTCCATGTTGATATCGATGATCTGCGCGCCGTTCTCGACCTGCTGGCGGGCGACTTCCAGCGCCTCGTCGTACTTCTCGTTCAGGATCAGTCGGGCGAACGCCTTCGAGCCGGTGACGTTGGTGCGCTCGCCCACGTTGACGAACAGCGAGTCGGCGCCGATGTTCAGCGGCTCCAGACCGCTCAGGCGCAAGGCGCCTGGCGCGATCTGCGGCAGCTTGCGCGGCTTTGGCCCTGCAGCGCATCGTGGATGGCCTTGATGTGTTCGGGGTGGTGCCGCAGCATCCGCCGGCCACGTTGACGAAGCCGGCATCGGCGAACTCACGTAACAACGTCGACGTGACCCTGGGCGTCTCGTCGAAACCGGTTTCCGACATCGGGTTGGGCAGGCCGGCGTTCGGGTAGACGCAGATATGGGTGTCGGCGATGCGCGCCAGTTCCTCGATATAGGGGCGCATCAGCGCCGCACCCAGCGCGCAGTTCAGGCCGATGGTCACCGGCCGCGCATGGCGCACCAGAGTTCCAGAAGGCTTCGACGGTCTGGCCCGACAGGATGCGCCCGGAGGCGTCGGTCACCGTGCCCGAGATCATCACCGGAATACGCGGCAGCCCCTTTTGCGCGCGTTCGTCCTGCACCTGCTCGACCGCGAAGATCGCCGCCTTGGCATTGAGCGTGTCGAAGATCGTCTCGATCAGGAACAGATCGACCCCGCCCTCGGCCAGCGCATCGGCCTGCTCGAAGTAGGCTTCGCGCAACTGCTCGAACGTGACATTGCGGGCCGCCGGATCGTTGACGTCCGGCGAGATCGACGCGGTCTTGGGCTGAGGCCCGAGGGCCCCGGCAACAAAGCGCGGTTGGGTCGGTGTCGCGAACCGCTCGCAACAGTCGCGGGCGATGCGCGCCGAAGCGAGATTCATCTCGCGTGCCAGCGACTCCATCCCGTAGTCGCCCTGGGCGATCCGGGTGGCGCCGAAGGTGTTGGTCTCGATGATGTCCGAGCCGGCGGCCAGAAACGCCTCGTGGATCTCGCTGATGACGTCGGGGCGCGTGAGCGACAACAACTCGTTGTTGCCCTTGACGTCGCTCGGGTGCCCGACAAAGCGCTCGCCCCGGTAGTCGGATTCGGCCAGCCCGTAACGTTGGATCATCGTGCCCATCGCGCCATCGAGGATCAGGATGCGCTGGGCAAGCGCTTGCTCGAACACGCCCGACAGGGAAGCTTGGCCGGTTTTCTGGATCGGCGCGGCAGGCCGACTATCGGTGGAGGTTTTCATCGTGACAAGTGTAGCAAGGCAGTCAAGCGCCGAATCCATCCCCCTGTTGCCGACAGCCCTCCGCCAGGCGGCCCGACAATACCGGTCGGCGCCTGGTCGCGGATCGGCACCGGGCCCCGGCACCTGCAGCCGGATTTGCTACATTCGCAGCATACTCAGGCTTTTTCGGAGACCCCGTGATGAGCAAACTGGTTTTTGCCGCCCCCGCGGCGATTTCACTGCCCCTGGCCGGCGAGGACACCGCCTTTCCGGTGCGCCGCATCTACTGCGTCGGCCGGAACTATGTCGAACATGCCAAGGAGATGGGCTTCACCGGACGCGAGCCGCCGTTCTTTTTCATGAAACCTGCCGATGCTTTGCTCATCGTGGCGAACGGCGCCGCCGGCACCATGGACTACCCGCCGGGCACGAGCGATCTGCACCACGAGATCGAACTGGTGGCCGGCATCGGCACCGGCGGCAGCAACATCAAGGCAGCCGACGCCCGCAAGCACGTGTTCGGTTACGCGGTCGGTCTGGACATGACGCGCCGCGACCTGCAGGGCCAGGCCAAGAAGTCCGGACGCCCGTGGGAGATCGGCAAGGCGTTCGATCAGTCGGCCCCGATCGGACCGATGGTGCGGGCCGAGCGTGCCGGCAATATCGACAATGCGGCGATCGAACTGCTCGTCAACGGAAAATCTCGCCAGAAGGCGACGATCGCCGACCTGATCTGGAGCATCGACGAGATCATCGAGCACCTGAGTGCCTACTGGACGCTTGCGCCCGGCGACCTGATCTTCACCGGCACGCCTGCCGGCGTGGCAGCCGTGGAGCGTGGCGATACCCTGGTCGGTTCCGTGGCCGGGGTCGGCGAGTTGTCCGTGACCCTTCGCTGAGCGCGCACCGGAGCCACCGATGAACCAGTATCAAGCGCCCACCGCAGCATTGCACCAATGGGTCGTCCAGCTTTTCTCGGCCGCCGGCTCGAACCCCACCGAGGCGCAGCAGGCGGCCGAC
This sequence comes from Burkholderiaceae bacterium, assembly GCA_041396665.1. Classification (GTDB taxonomy): domain Bacteria; phylum Pseudomonadota; class Gammaproteobacteria; order Burkholderiales; family Burkholderiaceae_E; genus JAUIAI01. The sequence continues at coordinate 4,057 of JAWKYE010000032.1, read as the reverse complement.
CATCTGGTGGGCGCCAACCTCGCGGGGCATGATTCGCATGGCGTGGGCATGGTGCCGCGTTACATCAGCTCACTGCTCAACGACGAGTTGCAACTGAATCAGCAGATCGACATCGTGCTCGACAGCGGCAACATGCTGATCGCGGACGGGCGGGCCGGCCTGGGACAGGCGGTCGCCCACCAGGCGATGGACAAGGCGATTGCCCGCACCCGCGAGAACGGCCTGACCCTGCTGGGCCTGCGCAATGCCCACCATATCGGCCGGATCGGGCATTGGGCGGAAATGGCGATCGACGCCGGGCTGGTCGCCATCCACTTCACGAACGCGATGGGCAAGTCCCCGATCGTCGCGCCGCACGGCGGCGTACAGGCCCGATTCGTCACCAACCCGTTCACCGTCGGCATCCCGCGGCGCGACGGCGAACCGCTGGTGCTGGACTTTGCCACCAGTGCGATCGCCCATGGCAAGGCCAGGGTCGCCTACAACAAGAAGGTCCAGGTGCCGGCCGGTTCCGTCATCGATGCCGCCGGCAGCCCGACCCGCGATCCGGCCGTGCTCTTCGAAGAACCGCTGGGCGCCCTGAAGACCTTCGCCGAACACAAGGGTTACGCGCTGGCGATGGTTTGCGAACTGCTGGGTGCCGCGCTGACCGGCGGGGTGACGACCCGGCCTGCCAACCTGCCACGCGAGTTCGGCGTTTACAACAACATGCTGGCGATCCTGTTCGATCCCGCCCGCCTGGGCACAGGCGAACAGTTCGAGACCGAAACCCGTGGCTTTATCGAATGGCTGCAGTCGGCCGATCTGGACGAGACCGGCAAGGCGCTGGGCGGAATCCTCGTACCAGGCGACCCGGAGCGGCGCATGCGTCGGGCCCGGGCGGAACACCTGCCCATCGATGCCGGCACCATGGCTCAGTTGGACCAGGCGGCCGGACAGATCCGCGAGGCCCGTGACAAGGGGCCGGGGCCGCTGTCCACGCTTTGCCAGCCCGGCTGACCTTCCATTCGTCCAAACCCGACCGACCCGCAAGGAAAACCCCGATGAATCGCCATAGCCGATGCCCCCGCCCCGCTACCGTGTTCGCGCTGGCGGCAGTTGTCGTGCTGTCCGCCTGCGGCAAGGAGCCCCCGGCGCCCAAACCAGCCACCCAGGCGCCCGCCCCGGTATCGGCCGCCAGCCCTGCGACGCCCGCGCCGGCTCCCGCCGCGGCCGCCACGCCGTCAACACCCGCCGCCGAACCGGCGGCCGCCAAGTCCCCCGCACCGCTGAAGGCGGCCTGGGTCTATGTCGGTCCGGTCGGCGACGGCGGCTGGACCTTCGCCCACGACAATGCGCGCAAGGCGGTTGCCGAGAAGTTCGGCGACGGGCTCGTCACGACCTTCGTCGAGAGCGTGCCCGAGTCGGCCGATGCCGAGCGCGTGCTGCGCGACCTGGCCGAGCAGGGAAACACCTTGATCTTTGGCACGACCTTCAGCTACATGGAACCCATGCTCAAGTTGAGCAAGGAGTTTCCGAACGTGCGCTTCGAGCATGCCACCGGCTACAAGACGGCGCCAAACATGAGCACCTATGACTCGCGCACCTACCAGGGCGCCTACCTGGCGGGCATCATTGCCGGGTCGGTCACCCAGAGCAAGCAACTGGGGGTGGTCGGCTCGATCCCGATTCCCGAGGTGTTGCGCAACATCAATGCGTTCACGCTGGGCGCGCAGAGCATGAACCCCGAGGTGACGACCCGCGTCGTCTGGGTGAACAAGTGGTTCGATCCCCCGCGTGAAACCGAGGCGGCGCAGTCGCTGCTCGACCAGGGCGCCGATGTCCTGTTCCAGAACACCGATTCGTCGGCCGTGCTGCAGACGGCCGAAAAGGCCGGCAAATCGGCCTTCGGCTGGGACAGCGACATGACCGCCTACGGCCCGAAGGCGCATCTGGCATCGGCGATCATCAAATGGGCGCCCTACTACGGCCAGTCGGTCTCGCAGGCGCTGGATGGCACCTGGAAGAGCTCGACCAGTTGGTGGGGAGTGGACAAGGGCGCGATCGACATCGTGTCGATCGCCGACCGGGTCCCCGAGGCGGCCCGTGTGCGGATCAGCGAAGTCAAGGCAGGGCTGATCGACGGTAGCTACAAGATCTGGAAGGGTCCGATCCTCGACAACACCGGTCGCGAGGTGATCGCCGCCGGGCAGGTTGCCGACGATGCGTTCCTGGGTGGCCTGAATTTCTATGTCAAGGGCGTCGAGGGCCGGGTCCCTGGCGGCAAGTAGGGTCGCGACGCACGACTCAGCGCGTGTGCTGACGGATCAGCGTACGGGCGCCATCGAGCAGCTTCTGGAGGTCCTGGCCCTGCGAGCCTTTCTCGGCCAGCCAGGCCTTCTCGGCGTCCATCGCCGCCTTGCGCAGGTTCTCGTAGACGACCGGTGACATCGCTTCGACGCTGATCGGCGCGGATGGCAACTTCTGACGATAGCTGAGCTGGCGCATTTGCTGACCGAACCAGGCCGACACCTCGCCGCCGGAATGGCGGTCGATGACTTTCTTCAGATCGTCGGGCAACGCGTCATAACTGGTCTGGTTCATCACCAGCGCATAGGTCTCGGTGCCGATAGCCGCCTGCCCTTCAGCCTGCACGACATGGTGCGGCCACGCCGCCGATCCCGCGACCACCGGCGCGATGACGATGTCTGCCGGCACGGCTGGTACGCCCTGTGCCCCGGTAACCGGCTCCGTGTCGGCCAGCAGGGTTGCCGATACCGCGCCGGCCGCCTTGGCCAACGCCGATACCGATGCCGTCACGGTGGCGACATGCGCCCCCTCGAACGGCATCGCCCTGCCTGCCAGCGGCAGCTTGCTCTGGATCACGTCGGCGCCGCGAACATGCAGGGCCAGCAGGTGCAGGTCTTTGAACTCGTCCGGCGCGTAGGTTTGCACGTACTCCCACAGTGCGCGCGATGCCGCGCCGGACTCGGATACCAGAAAAGGCCATTCAAACAGCGCCACCCGGGCGAATCGGCCGCTTGCACCATCAATGCGGATCCAGGCCACGTCCAGTTTCTGCGACCGCACCCGTTCGACCAACGGATCGACCGGCGGGGCAGGCGCGCTTTCGGTGCCCGCCTTGGGTTCGGGCGGTTCGACGCCGGTGACCAGGTCGCGGGCAGGAGCGATGCGCAGCCGGCCCTGGGCGTCGGCCTCGACCCGTTTGGCCCATTGGCGGAACACCGCACGCCAGTCGCTGCCATGCTCCGCAGCAAAGGTCTGATAGGCAAGCGTCACCTGGTCGGCCGCCAGGCTGCCTGAGGCAGCCAGCATCAGCAGGACTGAAGCCAACACGCGCCGGGAATACATGGAATCTCTCATCCTAGAACCGGAACCGGCCAGGGGGCAGGCCCGGATGCTTCAACGGTCCGCAGCCCTTTCGAGTGCACACCGGCCAGTGAGAATCAGGATTGGGTTTCCGGCATCTCGACCACCAGACCGGCGAGCGCGTCGTTCATCTCGATCTGGCAGGAAAGCCGACTGTTGGAACGCCGCTCGGACGAAGTCTGGCCGAGCATCGTCAATTCGTCCTCGCTGGGCGCAGGCAGCCTGTCGACCCAGACCGGATCGACGTAGACATGGCACGAGGCGCAGGACAGGCAACCGCCGCACATGCCCTCGATACCGTCGATCCCGTCGAAAACCGCGGCCATCATCACTGAATTGCCGTTTTCCACATCGATCGTGGTCCGGGTACCGTCATGGGCGATATAGGTGACTTCAGGCATCTTGGTCAAAACATGTCGAAATATTCGCGCTGTTCCCATTCGGTGACTTCCAGACCGAAACGGGCCAGTTCGGCGCGTTTGAGATGAACATAGTAATCCATAAAGGCGCGGCCCCAGCGGCTCACAAACATCTCGCTGGCCGCCAGCGCCTCGACCGCCTGGCCCAGCGAGGCCGGCAACAGCGGCTTGTCGGGCGCATACGGCGCCTCCGCCCCGGGGCCTGGATCCAGTGCCGCCTCACATCCGGCCAGACCCGCTGCCAGCTGCGATGCCAGGTAGAGATAAGG
>JAWKYE010000031.1:0-88548 GCA_041396665.1 Burkholderiaceae bacterium | reverse complement strand
TCAACGAAGGCACCCTGCGCTCGGTGTTCGACTTCCTGCCCGAGTGGCTGATCGATCCGGTGGTGGCGGTGGTCAGCCTGTTCGTCGGCGATGGCTGGCACCTGACACTGGGCCTGCTGTTCATGATCATCGTGATCTACCTGCCCGGCGGTCTGATCGAGGGCTTCACGCGGCTCGGGCGCCTGTTCACCGGCCGCAGCAAGACCGCCCGGGCCTCGGTGGCGCAGCCTGCCAGCCAGGGAGGTCACTGACATGACGGCAATCCTCGAAGTGCGCGAAGTCAACAAGCGCTTTGGCGGCCTGCAGGCGCTGGACAATGTCAATCTCACGGTCGAGAAAGGCACGGTCCATGCGATCATCGGACCGAACGGCGCCGGCAAGTCGACCTTGCTCAACACCTTCGTCGGGCGGCTGGTTCCCGATACCGGCACCATCAGCTTCGATGGCACCAGTCTGTTGGGCATCGCGCCGCACCAGATCAACCAGGCCGGCGTCAGCCGGGTATTCCAGACGCCGGAGATCTTCGCCGACCTGGACCTGCTCGAGAACGTGATGATCCCGGCATTCGCCCGCCGCGATGGCACCTACCGCCTCAATGCCTGGCGATCGGTGGCCGCCCAGGCTGACGTGCGCGACCAGGCGATGGTCGCATTGGCCGACATCGGGCTGGCCGACAAGCGCCACGACCACGCAGGCAGCCTGAGCCGCGGCGACAAGCGTCGCCTGGAGATGGCGATGTGCCTGGTGCAGCAGCCCAAGTTGCTGTTGCTGGACGAACCGACTGCCGGCATGAGCCGCGCCGACACCAACAACACGATAGACCTGCTCAAACAGATTGCCGGCAAGGGCATCACGATGATCGTCATCGAGCACGACATGCACGTGGTCTTCTCACTGGCCCAGCGGATCAGCGTCCTGGCCCAGGGCACGGTCATCGTCGAAGACGAACCGCAGTTCATCAAGGGCAATCTGAAGGTCCAGGAAGCCTATCTTGGAGGAGCCCACCTGTGAGCGACAATCCGACCGCCCCTGTCCAGCCCCGGCGTGCCGCGGCCGTGCCGCCGGTGCGGGCCACCGGCTCCGCCCCCGCTTACTTCTCGGTGCATGACATCCATGCGTACTACGGCGAGAGCTACATCGTCCAGGGCGTGAGTTTCGACGTGCGCGAAGGCGAGATCCTCGCGCTGCTCGGTCGCAATGGCGCAGGCAAGACCTCGACCTTGCGCACGATCGCCCGGCTGGCCGATCCGCACCTGACCCGCGGCGAGATCTGGCTCGATCACCAGCCGCTTCACCGGATGCCCGCCCACGAGGCCTCTCGCCACGGCGTGGGCCTGGTGCCCGAAGACAGGCGCATCATTGCCGGCCTCACGGTCGAGGAGAACCTGCAACTGGCGCAGATCGCACCGCCGATCGGCTGGAGCATCGAGCGCCTGTTCGACCTTTTCCCGCGTCTCGGGGAACGTCGCCGCCAGGAAGGCGTGACGATGTCCGGTGGCGAACAACAGATGCTCGCGGTTGCGCGCGCACTGGCCCGCGACGTGAAGTTGCTGCTGCTCGACGAACCCTACGAGGGCCTGGCCCCGGTGATCGTTCACGAGATCGAACGCACGCTGCAGGAAATCAAGAAGGTCGGCATCACGACGATCATCGTCGAACAGAATGCGATTGCCGCGCTCAATCTCGCCGACCGCGCGATCATCCTGGACATGGGCCAGGTCGTGTTCGACGGCACCGCGCAAGATGTGCTGGACAATGCCGATCTGCGCCAGGAGTACCTGGCGATCTAGAGCCCTTGCTCAGCCAGGCGCCGGCTTGGCAATCTAGAACCCTGGCTCAGCCAGGCGCCGGCTGCGGACCCGAGCGGGCCTCGGCAAGCAGCATGCTGGCGCCGGCGAGTACCGGCAGCACCGCCACCAGCGCGAACGCAAAGCCGTAGTCGCCGCCCCGCCACGACACGACCTGCGAGAAGAGCACCGGACCGATCATCGCACCAAGAAACGTCAGGAACTGGGTACCGCCGGTGACCGTGGCCAGTTGGTCCTGGGGCGCCGCACGCACCAGTTCGGCATAGAACACGCCGTTCCACGCAACTGCCGTGGCAGCGCAGGCGATGCAGACCAGGTAGACCCACCACAGCGACGGCTGCGCGGGCAACGCGGCCAGCGCCCAGCAGGATGCCCCCATGCCAAGGCCCATCAGGCCCAGTAACCGCGCCGGGTTGCCCCACAGGTCGGCCATGTGCCCCCAGAACGGCCGGCCGGCCATGCTCGCCAGCTGCGCGGTGGCCAGCACGGCGGCCGAGGCGGACAGGCTCAGGCCGTGCGACAGGTGAAGGTAGGACACCAGAAAGGTCAGCAGGCAGAGCTGGGTCATCGCGTAGAACACCGAAACCCAGGCCAGCCGGCGCAACGGCGCCGAGTTCAGCACCGCCTGCAGTGGCGCGACCACCGACAGGCCGCCCGTGCGGGCACTGCGGTCGAGGTCGTTGTCGAATCGGCGCACCATCGGCTGCAACGCCAGCGCGCTGAGCATCATCAGCGCCCCGACGGACACGACCGTCGACTGCCAGCCGAGCCGCAGGTACAGCCACGGACCGACCAGGCCGGCGAGCGCGGCCGCCCGGCACCCCGATCTGCTTGAGTGAAAAGAACAGGCCACGCCTGTTGGCCGGCGCATGTCTTCCCAGCATGTCGGCCGAACTGGGGTTGGAGATTCCGTAGGAAAAGCCAATCAGCATCGCCGCGACGACCAGTGCCGGGAGCATTCCGGCTGCCAGCAAGATCAGGCCCGCCCCGCCAAACAGCACCACCAACTGGCAGAAAAACAGCGCGCCGAGCCGGCGCACATAGCCGCTGCCGGCGAGCCCGGACACCATCGCCACCAGATAGATCAGGCCGACGAACCAGCCGATGCGCTCCGGGGCATAGCCCAGCGCCGGCGCAACCGCCGGCGCCAGCACCGTGGGAATCCCCTGGGCCAGTGCCGCAAAGGTCTGCACGGCCAGGGTGATCAGCAGGGCGAGGCCTGCCAGTTTTGCAGGGGGGTCGGTCGTCCGGTCAGACACGCTCGACGCACATGGCGACACCCATGCCGCCGCCGATGCACAGTGTCGCGAGAGCCTTGCCAGCCTTGCGACGCTGCATTTCATACAGCAGCGTGGTCAGGATGCGGCAGCCCGAGGCACCGATCGGATGACCGATGGCGATCGCCCCGCCGTTGACATTGACGATCTCGGGATTCCAGCCCATTTCCTTGTTCACCGCGCAGGCCTGCGCCGCGAAAGCCTCGTTGGCCTCGACCAGGTCGAGGTCGCCGACCTTCCATCCGGCACGCTCTAGCGCACGACGCGACGCGGGAATCGGACCCGAGCCCATGATCTTGGGATCGACACCGGCCGTGGCGTGCGACACGATCCGCGCCAGCGGCTTGATGCCACGTCGCTTGGCCTCGTCGGCCGACATGACGATGGTCACGGCTGCACCATCGTTCAGTCCGGAGGCATTGCCAGCGGTGACCGTGCCGTCCTTGCTGAAGGCCGGGCGAAGCTTGGTCATGCTGTCCAGCGTCGCGCCGTGGCGGATGTACTCGTCTGCCTTGACAACGGTCTCGCCCTTGCGGGACTTGATCGTGACCGGGGCGATCTCGTCGTCGAAGCGACCCGCCTTCTGGGCGGCCTCGGCCTTGTTCTGGCTGGCCAGCGCGAAGGCATCCTGGGCAGCGCGATCGATCTGCCATTTGGCGGCGACGTTCTCGGCAGTCGTCCCCATGTGATATCCGTTGAACGCATCCCAGAGGCCGTCACGGATCATCGTGTCGATCATGTTCAGGTCGCCCATCTTCTGGCCGGCCCGGATGTACGCGACATGCGGACTCAGCGACATGCTTTCCTGGCCACCGGCGATGACGATGGACGCATCGCCCAGGGCGACCTGCTGGGCGGCCAGCGCGACCGCGCGCAGACCCGAGCCGCAGACCTGGTTGATGCCCCAGGCCGACGAGGCGATCGGCAGGCCGGCGCCGATGTGCGCCTGGCGCGCCGGGTTCTGACCCTGTCCGGCAGTGAGCACCTGCCCGAGGATGGTTTCCGAGATATCGTCCGGCGACAGGCCGGCCCGCGCCAACGCCGCCTGGATGGCGACGATGCCCAGTTCGTGGGCCGGCACATTGGCGAACGAACCGTTGAACGAGCCGACCGGCGTGCGGGCTGCCGCGGCAATGACCACTTCAGTCATGATGAGTTCTCCTCTCGTTGGGCTCCGTGCGAGCCGGTGTCATGAACCGCCCGACCGACGTCGGCCGTGCGGTAAACCGCTTATTGTGCGCTGCACAATAACAGAAATCAAGCCTCATCCGTCGCTCCCGCCGAACACCATCGGCGCCAACGCCAGCGCGTCGCGCCCGGCGTGGTCGAGCGTCGCGACCCCGGCCATCGAACGGCGCTGGGCTGCCTGCAGGCCATCGAGCGCATCCGGCAGATCGATCGTCAGGCAGCGCCCGCCGCGCACCAGCTGGCGGCCATCGACCCAGACATCGGATACCGCCCGCTCGCCGGCCACGTAGATCAGGCTGCGCAGCGGCTCGCGCATCGGGCGCATTGCCGGATGCGTCAGATCGACCAGCACCAGGTCGGCCTTGCTGCCTGGCGCCAGACGGCCGAGGTCGTCGCGGCGCAGCCAGCGGGCAGCGCCCAGCGTGGCCGCGTTGAACACGTCGGCACTGGACAGGTCGTCCACCGTGCCGGCGACGGCCCGGGCGGTGTAGGCGACGGTCCGCATCTCGTCAAGCAGGTTGAACGGGTAGGTGTCGGTGCCAAGGGTCAGGTTGACGCCGGCGCGCAGGTAACTGCCGAACGTGTGCAGCGCCATGCCGCGGCGCAGGAACACCGTCGGGCTGTGCGCCACCGACACCTGGTGCGCGGCCAACAGCGCCAGGTCTTCGCGGGTGCTCCAGTGCAGCCACGGATGATGATCCAGAAAGATCGCATGGGCCAGGCAGGTATCGCGGCTCAGGATGCCCAGGTCGGCCATCCACTGCACCGGGGTGCGTCCGTGCCGGCGGATCATCTCGTGAAACTCGACCACCGACTGTCCGGCATGGATCTGCATCGGCAGCGCATTCGCCTGCGCATACTCGTGCGCCTGGCGCAGCAGCGGTGCGCCCACGGTATCCACCTGGCCGGGCGCCACGACCGCCGACAACAAGCCGTCCGGGCGTGCGCGCACCTGCTCGCACACGGCCCTGGCCCGCTCGAACCCCGCGCGGCCGCGCTGTCCGTCTCCCCAGTCGTAGTCGACCGAGTGACCGTTGCGGGTCGACCAGGTGGCATCGCGAAAGCTGGGCGCCGCCCAGGCCCGGATGCCGGATTCGGCCAGCAACTCGAGCCAGCCATCGAACGGCGGCGAAAAGTCGACGACGCTGGTGCAGCCGCTGAGCAGCAACTCGGCCATGCCGACCCGGTGGCAGGGCGCCAGTCCCTGCGCATCGTTGTTGAAGGTGTTGATGTACTCGTAGAGCGAGGAATGATGGAAATTCGGACTGCGCACCTCGTCGGTGATGCCCTTGCGCAGCGGCTCGCTCAGCGGATGGCTGTGCGTGTTGATCAACCCCGGCATCACCAGACGCCCCGCCCCCGGCACCGTGTCATCGACCGGTCCGTCCCAGGTGCCGCCCACCTGCACGATCCGGTCGTTACGAAAGACGACGTCGGCATCGCGCAGGTAACGATGACCCTGACCCGCCTCGTCCCAGCCGATGACCCAGTCGGCCCCGCGGATCACGGTGGTTTTCGGCATCGTTTGGTCGTTCATCGTCCCCCCGCACCTCCAATCGGCCAGTGTAACGCAGCCCGTGATTCCGCCGGGCCCCTGGCCCGCGCCGGGCAGGCGGATGATTTGGGGTATCTTTCCCGGGTAGGCGTTCAACCTGGAGGCACCGCCTTGCTCACTGGCGACATGCTGCGCCGCTCGGCGCACCGTTTTGCGGACAAACCCGCGTTGCTGGGCGGGTCAACGGTCATCCGTTACCGCGACCTGGACGAACAGGCCAACCGGCTTGCCAATGCGCTGCTGGCGCTCGAGCTGCCACCAGGCAGCAAGATCGGCCTGCTTTGCCGCAACCTGCCCGAGTACGGCATCGCGTTTTTCGGCGTGGCCCGCAGCGGCCACGTGCTGGTCAATGTCTCGGTGCTCTATTCGCCCGACGAGTTGCGCTATGTGCTGGACAAGGCCGATGTCGCCGTGCTGATCCACGACCAGGCATTCACCGACAAGGTGTTGCAGGTCGTGCCGGCGTTGTCCAAGGTGGGGCTGCGCGTCGAGATCGGCCCGGCGATCGCCAGTAAAGGCGCCCTCGCGTTCGCCCAATGGCTCGCGGCGGGCACGCCGCTGCCGCCTGGCGTGGCGATTTCGCCGGATGATCCGTTCTGCATGACCTACACCGGAGGCACCACCGGCCGGCCCAAGGGCGTGCTGTGTTCGCACCGGGCGCGTGAGATCACCGCCCATACGGTGATGGTCGAGGAAGCGATCGACGAGCGCGACGTCGTCGGCATTGTCACGCCGATGTTCCATGTGGCGGCACTGAACATCATGTTCCAGCCCGCAATCCTGGCCGGCGCCACGGTCACGATGCTCGCCAAGTGGTCGCCGGCCGCGTTCATGGACATGGCTGAACAGTCGGGCATGACCGCCTGCTTCATGGTGCCCACGCAGGCGGCGATGCTGCTCAACGACCCCGGGTTCGATGCCGGCCGGCTGCAACGCTGGCGCAAACTCAGTTTTGCCGGTGCACCAATGCCCGACTGGGTCCAGCTCGCGTTGCGCGAGCGCCTGCCGCAGCTGGCGCTCACGCAGATCTACGGGCAGTCCGAGATGGGCGTGATCGCGGTGTTGCGCGACTGGTACCTGCCCGAGCGCCTGGGCAGCGTCGGGCGCCAGCCGTATAACGTCGATGTGCGCGTGGTCCGCCCGGACGGCAGCGATGTCGCTGTCGGCGAGATCGGCGAGGTGGTCTCGCGTGGCGAGAACCTGATGCTGGGTTACTACGGCGAACCCGGGCAGACCGCGGCGTTCTTCAAGCTCGGTGACGGCTGGGGCTGGTCGGGCGATCTGGCCACGATCGACGATGCGGGTTTCATCACGCTGGTCGATCGTTCCAAGGACATGATCATCTCGGGCGGTGAGAACATCTACCCGAAGGAAATCGAGAACGTTCTCTATGAGCTGCCCCAGGTGGCCGAATGCGCGGTGTTCGGCATCCCCGACGACACCTTTGGCGAGGTACCGGCCGCCTATATCAACCTCAAGCCGGGGGCTTCATTGCCTGCCGAGCAGGTCCAGGCACATTGCACCGACCGGCTCGCGCGCTTCAAGCGCCCCCGTGTCGTGCGCTTTGTCGACGATTTTCCCAAGACACCCATCGGCAAGATCCAGAAAACGGTTCTCAAGGAAGCGTTCTGGGCAGAGAGAGAAAAAATATGAATGCGCGCTACCAGGCCTTTGACAGCCTCACCCTCGAGGGCCCGACCCCCGAAGGCATCCTGACCGTCATCATGAGCAAACCGGGCCGACTCAACGCGGCCGATGCCCGGATGCACCGCCATCTGGCCGATATCTGGCCGGTCATCGATGCCGACCCGGACGTCAACTGCGTGATCATCAAGGGTGCCGGCAAGGCGTTCTCGGCCGGCGGCGACCTGGATCTGGTCAGCGAGATGGCCGAAAACTTCGAGACCCGCGCCCGCGTCTGGCGCGAGGCACGCGACCTCGTTTACAACCTGATCAACTGCTCGACTCCGATCGTCTCGGCGATGCGAGGCCCGGCGGTCGGCGCCGGCCTGGTGGCCGGGCTGCTGGCCGACGTGTCGATCGCGTCCAAGACGGCCCGGATCATCGATGGCCATACCCGGCTGGGGTGGCCGCCGGCGATCACGCGGCGGTGGTCTGGCCGCTGTTGATCGGCATGGCCAAGGCCAAATACCACCTGATGCTCTGCGAGCCCTTGTCCGGCGAAGAAGCCGAGCGCCTGGGCCTGGTGGCCTTGTGTGTCGAGGACGACCAGCTGGAGGCCAAGGCCGAGGAGATCGCGCTGCGGCTGTGCAAGGCCTCGCATACCGCGGTGCGCTGGACCAAGTACTCGCTGAACAACTGGCTGCGCATGGCCGGGCCGACCTTCGATACGTCGCTGGCGCTCGAATTCATGGGTTTTGCCGGTCCGGACGTGCGCGAGGGGGTGTCCGCGCTGCGCGACAAGCGCGCGCCCAACTTCGCGCCCAAGTCCCCGTTCTGACCGCCTGCGCTCAGAGCGCGAACACGCCCCAGGCGACCCCGGCCGCCAGCGCCGCCGCGAACCAGGCCCGCCAGGCCGGCGCCGGCTGGTTCTCGCCGGCACCGTCGCTGCCGGACATTCCCCGGCCGGTGACCATCGGCCGCACCAGGTTGCGCCCGCGCGCGACCCGGTAATAGGCGATGGCCAGCACGTGCAACACCACCAGGCCCAGCAACAGGTTGAAGTTCTCTTCGTGGATCCAGTTGGCCAGCGCGACCTGGTCCGCGGACAGGAACTTGGCCAGCGGTCCGGTGGTGAAGATCTCGTCATCCGAGCCCAGGCCGCTGAGCACCTGGGTCAGCAGGACCGCCAACATCGCCACGACCGACAGCGCCCCGAGCGGGTTGTGCCCGACATAGGGCACCGCCTGCCCGCGCAGGTAGCGCAGCACCGTGCCAGGCCCGCGCACGAAGCGCAGGAACAACGCCGAGCGCGAGCCGAACAACCCCCAGGCCAGGCGAAAGACCAACAAGCCCAAGATGAACTGTCCGCTGCGCACGTGCCAGCCGATGTTGTCCAGCACGTCGATGCTGAACCAGGAAAAGAACACCGCCACCAGCAACAGCCAGTGAAACAGGCGGATCGGCAGGTCCCAGACCCGGATCGGGCGGGCCACGTCGTCGGGGGCGGCGGGCGTGTTCATCGGCTCGGCGCGGTTTACTTCTTGTCTTTGACCCGGAAGTCGTCATGGCAGGCCTTGCAGGCCTTGCCCACCTCGCCTACCGCGCCCTTGAGCGCATCGACGCCGTTGCCGGCGACCTGTTCGAGCTTGGCGCTCGTTTTCTCGAAATTACCCCCCAGTTCGCCCAGTTTCGGGAAACTGTCCCAGATCTTGGGGTCGGCGGTGGTCTTCACGGTCAGCGCCGGGTTGGCGGCATCGGACCCCTTGGGCCACATCGCGCTCTGGTCGACCATCGAGGCCAGGTGCACATTCTTGGCTGACAACGCGGCGAGCTTGGCATCGTAGGGCCGCTCCCCCTTGACCATGGCGGCCAATACGCCGAGGTTGAACTTGCTGACCTGCATCACCGCCTGGCGGGCGACGATCTCGTCCTTGAACGGTCCATCGGCCGCAAATGCAGCCGCGGGAATCAGGGTGGCCGCCAGGCCGATCATCGAAATTCTTTTTAAGGTCATTGCCGTCTCCAGTGGGTTACATCGACTCCGCGCAAATCTAGGCAAACCCGGCGGGCGCGTCAATTCGCGATTCTCCCACTGCACCTGTGCGAATATGCACAGCTCGGGCGGCCCGCAGGGCCAGGCGAAGGACACGATGATGAACTGGGATGACCTGAAGTTCGTGCTGGCCGTGGCAGAGTGCGGCTCCGTGAGCGCCGGTGCGCGGCACCTGGGGATGAATCACACGACGGTGCTGCGCCGGATCGCCCAGATCGAGGACGCGATGCAGCTTTCGATCTTCGAGCACCAGGCCAGCGGCTACAAGGTGACCCGCGAGGGCGCGCGGGTCGTCGCCTCGGCGGCGCGTATCCGGGCCGAGTTGCAGGCACTGGATCGCACACTGACCGCTGGCTCGCTGGAATTGGACGGGCAGATCCGCCTGACCACGACCGATTCGCTGATGATGACGGTCATCGGCCCGGCGTTGAGCGAATTCCAGCGCGGGCATCCGCGGATCATGATCGAGTTGCTGATCACCAACCAGGTCGTCGACCTGGCGCGCCGGCAGGCCGATGTGGCGATCCGTCCGACCCGCACGGTGCCCCAGGGCATGCAGGCCAGCCGTGTCGCCTCGTTGCGCTTTGCACTGTACGCGTCCCGACGCTACCTGCAAACCGACCCGGGCGCGCCAAACCTGCGCTCGGACTGGCTCGTGACCGAGGAATCGTTGATGCTCTCACCAACGCAGTACTGGATGCGCACGCACCATCCGCATGCGAAGGAAAAGGTACGCGCCGACTCGTTCGTCGCGCTGGCCAGGCTGGCCGAGCAGGGACAGGGTCTGGCCGTGCTGCCCTGCTTCCTGGGCGACACGGCCGAGCTGGTGCGCATCGGCGCACCGCTGGCCGACATCGACACCAGCCTGTGGGTGATGACCCCTGCAGACATGGCCGGGGCTGCGCGGATCGATGCGTTTTGCAAGCACATGACGGTCGCGATACAGAAGCAGGCCGACCTGCTCGAGGGCCGTCTTACGGTCAGCCAAAAGACAATGGAATAATGAGCGCCGATCCGGTGACCGACCCGACAGGACAAGCGATGACAGCCCTCACGATCTACCACAATCCCCGTTGCGGCACTTCCAGGAACACGTTGGCCCTGTTGCGCGAGCGCGGGCTGGACCCTCAGGTGATCGAGTATCTGAAGGATCCGCCCGATGAGGCCAGGCTGCGCGGCCTGCTGGCCGACATGGGGATCACGGCACGCGAGTTGCTGCGCGCCAAGGAGCCGCTTTGCGAGGAACTCGGGCTGCACGATCCGTCGGTCGGCGACCAGGCGCTGATCGCGGCCATGCTCGCGCACCCGGTCCTGATCAACCGGCCGATCGTCGTGACGCCGCGGGCACGCGGCTGTGCCGGCCCGCCGAAACCGTCCTCGAGCTGCTTGATCCGGCGGCCGGCTGAGCGCCCCGCCCCTGCAGCCGGATCGCCCGATGCTGACCGCTTCACTCGTTGCCGACCCGGCGCTCGCCGTCGTGCTCGCGGCCACCGCGCTGGTCGGCCTGCTCACGCTGGCCCCGCTGTCGCGCCACCCGGCCTGGTGGGTACGGGTCTAGGAGTTCCCGCGGCTGCAGGCGCTGGTGATCTGCGCCGCCCTGCTGGCGCTGACGTTGTTCGCGTTCGACACCGGTTCCACCGTGGTCCGCCTGGCCCTGGCAGTCCAGTTGGCCTGCATCGCCTGGCACGGTTGGTGGATCTGGCCCTACACCCCGCTACACAGGCGTGAAGTGCCCGATGCCGACGACCCGGACGCGCCGTCGGTGAGCATCATCACGGCCAACGTGCTGATGCCCAGCCACGCCGCTCGGCCGCTGCTGTCCCTGGTCCGCCAATGGTCACCCGACCTGCTGGTGACACTGGAAACCAACGAGCAGTGGGCATCGGCGCTGGCGCCACTGCATGCCGACTACCCGCACAGGCTGGCCTGCCCGCTGGACAACCTGTATGGCATGCATCTGTATTCGCGGCTGCCGATCATCAATCCGGCGATCCAGTTTCTCGTGCAGGACGACATCCCGTCGATGCACGCGATGATCAAGCTGGGCGACCACGGCCCGGTACGGGTGCATTTCCTGCACCCGGCGCCGCCGAGCCCGACCGAGAACGAGGAGTCCACCGAGCGCGACGCCGAACTGCTGGTCGTCGCGC
Organism: Burkholderiaceae bacterium; assembly: GCA_041396665.1. Classification (GTDB taxonomy): domain Bacteria; phylum Pseudomonadota; class Gammaproteobacteria; order Burkholderiales; family Burkholderiaceae_E; genus JAUIAI01. The sequence goes on along the minus strand of JAWKYE010000031.1, from coordinate 76,894 downwards.
GTTCGGTGGCCGGGCACGACGGGCCGGTGATCGTGGCCGGCGACCTGAACGACGTCGCCTGGTCGGCCACCACGCGCCTGTTTCGCAAGATCTCGGGCCTGCTCGATCCGCGGATAGGGCGCGGTCTGTTCAATACCTTCCATGCGCAGATTCCGCTGGTGCGCTACCCGCTGGATCACATCTTTCACAGCCGGCACTTCACGGTTCGCCGGTTAAGGCGCCTGCCGGGATTCGGCTCGGACCATTTCGCAATGTTCGCCGAACTGGCGATGGTCGACGGCGAGCACGGCGAGGCCACGTTGCAGGCCCAGGCCGATGACCGCGCACTGGCCACCGAGAAGATCGACGCGGCCGACGTCGATGCGAGCATGGTGCACACGCCGACGGCGCCTGGCAGCACAACCGCGACTGCTCCGTGAAACGTCGAATCGCTGCTCAGCGCCGCTACCAGTCGGCGGGTCGATAGTCCTTCAGGAACTGCCCCCACACGTGCTCGCCGGTGTTGATCCCCGCGATTATCGGATCGACGATGCGCGCCGCGCCATCGACGATGTCCAGCGGCGGATGAAACCCCTGCTCGAGCGACTTCTGCGCGGCGATCGCCACCGGGTCCTCGTCGCTGACCCAGCCGGTGTCGACACTGTTCATGTGGATGCCGCTGCCGAAATAATCGGTGGCCGATGTGCGCGTCATCATGTTCAACGCCGCCTTGGCCATGTTCGTGTGCGGATGACGGGTGGTCTTGTAGCGGCGGTAGAACTGCCCCTCGACCGCCGACACGTTGACGATGTGCTGGAACGGCGCGGTGCGCGAGCGCGACGTGCGTTCCATCAGCGGCTTGAGCCGGGCGTTCAGGATGAACGGCGCCACCGCGTTGACCAGCTGGGTCTCGAGCAACTCGACCGCCGACACCTCGTGCAACAGCAGGCGCCACGAGTTGCGATCACGCAGGTCGACCTGCTGCAGGTCCTGGTCGAGCCGCCCCTGCGGGAACAGCGCCGTCTGGGCCGCGACCTCGTCGGGCAGCAACGGCGTCTGTGACAACACGGCCGACTGGGTCAGGCCGGCCACCGCGGCCGGATTCTGCAATACCGTGGGCAGATCGGCCGCCTGCCGGTCGGCCGCCGGCTGCAGGTGATAGCCACGCAGGCCCTCGTAGTCGCCGACCAGCGCCAGCACCTCGGGCGCCAGGCCCTGCAGCGCCGCGGTCTCGCCATCCATCATGTGCCGGTAAAAATCGGGCGGACGCCGCACCGTCTGGCAGGCATTGTTGATGATGAAGTCCAGTCGGGGCAGCGTGGCCACCAGGTGCTGGCAGAACGCCTCGACACTGGGCGTGTGCCGCAGGTCCAGCCCGAACACCCGCAGCCTGTGGCCCCACTGGGCAAAGTCGTCCTCGGCGGCATAGCGGGCGGCCGCGTCACGCGGAAAACGTGTGGCCACCACCAACTCGGCCCCGCAACGCAGCAACTTGATCCCCGCCTGGTACCCGATCTTGACCCGTCCGCCGGTGAGCAGCGCCACCGTGCCCTGCAGATCAGCCAGTTCGGCGCGCTTGGCGAAGTTGAAGCGCGCGCACGCGGGACAGAGCTGGTCGTAGAACGGATGCACCTGCCGGTAGTGGGCCTTGCAGATGTAGCAGTGCTGCTCCTCGACGGTTTCGCGATACGACGGATCGGCGGCCTCGCGCTGCTCGAAGTCTTCGGGCGCGAAGATGTTGGGGGTCGTGAACACCGGCTTGTCGCGCAACACGCGGATGCCGGTTTGCGCCAGCACCGCCTCGTCCTGCTGGTTTCGCTCGGCCTGCTGCTTGCGACGGCGGGCCTTGACCCGCGCACGCCGCTCGACCGGGTCCGAGCAATAGAGCTCGCCCGCCGCCCGTTGCAGATTGGCGCGCTCCTCGTCGGAGAGGTCCTGGAGCCATTCGCGGGACGAGGCCAGCGACTGGAGAAAGGCGGTCACTTCGAGGACGCGTGCCCGCAGGGCGCCGGATGAGACAGAATCGGTCATGATGCTGCGAATTGTCGCAGATGCCGCGGTCCGGGCCGCCGCTAGCGGCCAGGCCTGAAAAAAAGGAGTCCCCAATGAAGTCCCCTGTGCGAACCCCGATTTGCGACCTGCTTGACATCCGCCACCCGATCTTCGGCTTTTCACACTCGATAGACGTGGCGGTGGCCATCGCGCAGGCCGGTGGATTCCCGGTGTTGGGGCTGGCGCGCGAACTACCCGACGACATCCCGGCCTTTCTCGCGCAGGCCCAGCAACGGATGGGCGAGCTGCCCTACGGAATCGATCTGATGCTGCCCGCCGGCGTGCCCAAGGCCGGCGATCTGGACGCCCTGCGGGCGACGCTGCCCGGCGAGCACGTGCGCTTTGCGCAGCAACTGCGCGAGCGCTTTGGCATCATCCCGCCGGTCAGGCCGCATTTCTTCACCAGCCAGGTGCGCACCGAGGCCATGTTCGAAGCCCAGATCGAGGCCGTGCTGGCTTCCAACGCCCGCGCGATCGCCACGGCGATCGGCTTGCGGGCCGACCTGATCGAGCGTGCCAAGGCCAGTGGCAAGGTGACGTTCTCACTGGTCGGCTCGGTGCGCCACGCCACCAAGGCGCGCGCGCTCGGCGTTGACGTGCTGGTCGCCCAGGGCTATGACGCCGGCGGTCATACCGGCCCGGTCGGCACCCTGTCGCTGGTGCCACAGATCCTGGCCGTGGCGGGCGACGCGCCGGTGCTGGCCGCCGGCGGCATCGCGACCGGTGCGCAGGTGCTGGGCAGCATCGCGATGGGTGCCCAGGGCGCGTGGCTGGGCACACTGTGGATGGCAGCCAGGGAGAATCACACGCCGCCGGCCTTACTCGAGCGCCTGATCGCCAGCACCAGCGAGGATACGGTGATCTCGCGCGCCCACAGCGGCAAGCCGTGCCGGGTGGTGCGCAGCGCCTGGATCGATGCGTGGAACGAGCCCGGTGCGCCCGAGCCGCTGGGGATGCCGCAGCAGCAGGCGCTGACCGGCGACGTGTTTGCATCGGCCCATGAGCATGGCGACGCAACGGTGATCTACGAAGCCGCCGGCCAGAGTGTCTTTGCGCTGGAAAAGGAAACCACGGTGGGTGAGCAGTTCGAGAAACTGCTCACCGACATGAACCAGGCATGGTCGCGGATGCAGCGGCTGGCGCCGGGGTCAGCGTGAGGAAGCCCGGGCAACGCCGGTATCGGCCTGCGGCCCCTTGGAGGCACGCAGCCGATCCGGCAGCAGGAACGCCACCAATACCAGCACCAGACCCACCGCGATGCCCAGGGCCTCGCCCGGCACAGCGGCAATGATCGACGGGTACGCCGTGTTGGCGACAGCGCCCAGTGTCGACTTGCCGCCCAGGATATCGGCCAGGACACCGGTGCCCTTCACCCAGTCGTAGGTCAGCATGTAGGCCGCGGCACCGACCAGGCCGCCGAGCACGAACACCAGCGCGTCCTTGCGGCCGGTCGCGGCGGCGGCCGGCCGGTGCCCGGGCAGTAGCCGGCCACCGCAAAGCCCACGCCGAGCAGCGCACCGCCTATCACGACGCCCGGATAGGCGGCCTTGACACTGAGGTGGGACGGATCGATCAGGCCCGCGATCAGCCCGCCGAACATGACGATCGACGACACCCCGATGCCCAGCAGGATCGTCTTCATCAGGTGCAGCCGGCCCAGACGCAGCATGCCGATGATCGCGTTGGGATTGGTGGCACCCACCCGGTCCAGCACGAAACCGAAGGCGCCGCCGATCAGCAACGCAAGAAGGATCGTGTTCATGTCAGGGCTCCCGTGGAAACAGCAACATCGCAATCGGAATGCCGGCACCGAAGGCGCCGACGGCGAACAGATAGCCCGAGACGGCTGTCTGCATCATGCCGCTCATCATGTGACCGCTGGTGCAGCCGCCCGCCAGACGGGCCCCGTAAAGCACGATGAAGCCCGACACAAAAGCCGCGACATAGCGCAAGGCGGACGAATCACCGAAGTTCTCGCGCCAGATCCGCGGCATCGTGCGCTCGGCGCGCCCGACCCCGCCGCGCAACCAGCCCGACAACGCCGCCCCGGCCACCATCGCCAGCACGAAGACGAAGCTGTAGTTCAACGGGTCGGCGACCGACTTCGCGTAGGCGCCGCCGCTCTTGTTCAGGTAGGCATTGGGGCTGGCATAGCCCGACTTGGCGTCGGCACTGGGCACGACCACATCCGGATCGATCGCGTCCCAGAGCACACCGTCGAAGATCACGAACTGGGTGGACACCCCGATCGGCTTGACCAGGACCACCGCCGCCAGAAAGACGAGCCCGAGGGCGATCCCGCCCCACTTCCAAGACCATGTCATGATTTCTCTCCCGGATTCAGCGTCAATGGTCGCGCCAATCCCCTGCCGGTTCAGTAACTTAGTCACCGTCGGACCGGCGCCGTATACTGCCGCTGCCCCGATCTGCCCCCGATATGCCGATGTCGATACCGCCCGTGCCCTTGCCATGACCGATGCCTGGATAGATCGCTTTCCCGGTCTCGACCAGCCCGCGCTCGCGCGACTGCGTGATGCGGGTGAGCTGATCACGCTGGCGGCGGGCAGCCGGGTGTTCGGCCCGGGCAGCGCGCCACGACATTTCCTGCTGTTACTGGAAGGCAGCATCCGGGTCCAGCAGGTGTCCGAGGGCGGCCGCGAGATCGTCCTGTACCGGGTCAGCGCGGGCGAAAGCTGCGCGCTGACCACCGCGTGCCTGATGGCCTACGAGGACTACCAGGCCGAAGCGATCGTCGAAGAGCCCTCGCGTGCGGTGGCCATCCCCCGGGCACTGTTCGACGAGCTGATCGCGCAGTCGGCCGGTTTTCGGCGCTTCGTGTTCACCGCGTTCAGCAAGCGGGTCACCGAGCTGTTCCGGGTGATCGCCGAAGTGGCCTTCGAGCGGATCGACATCCGTCTCGCGCACCGGCTGCTCGATCTGGCCGGCGAGGGCGACACGCTGGCCATCACCCACCAGCAACTGGCCTCCGAGCTGGGCAGTGCCCGCGAGGTGATCAGCCGCCAGCTGGCCGAATTCCAGCGGCGCGGCTGGCTCGAAGCCTCGCGCGGCGCGCTGCGCTTTCGTGACAAGCCCGCGCTGCGCACGCTGGCCGACGCCCGCTAGCCGATCCCGGCCCGGTGAAACCCGGGGTGACTAAGTTACCGACGCGGCCCCGGAAGCCTAATAAGCTGATGCTTTGCCCACCACCGGGGAATCACGACCCGAACCAACCCGCCCGCATCACCGTGCTGGGCTCGGGCTTTGCCGGCCTGTCCAACCTGCGCGAACTGCGCCACCGCGACCGTGCGGCCGAACTCACGCTGGTCGCGCCGCGCGCCAGGCGCACTACCTGCCCGGCATCATCGGATCCCGAGCGGCTTGCGCTCGCGCGGGTCGTCTGGTGATTCCCCTCGGGCGCTACCTGCAAAGGCTGCGGGTCCGGTTCGTCGCCGCCGAGGTGACCGGGCTCTCGGATGATGGCAGAACCGTGCACGCACGAGCGCTGGCGAAATCACCAACGATGCGCTGGTGATCGCCACCGGCGGAAGCGCTTTCTCAGGAAGCTGCCCGGCATCGAGCACGCGATCACCCCCTGCGGGGGCGGCTACCGCCGCCGAGCGGATCCGCGACCGGCTGCGCGACATGCAGCGCGGCACGATCGCCGTCGGCTTTGCGGGCAATCCGAACGAGGCGACCGCGGTCGGGGCGGCCCGGTGTTCAGGTTTCTGGTACGAAGGCATCGACGAACAACTGCGGCGCGAGGGCCGGCGCGAGCATTTCGAGATCGTGTTCTTCAACCCGTCGGCCGAGCCGGGCAACCGCCTGGGTGCCAAGGCGGTCCGACACCTGCTCGACGAGATGGCCCGGCGCGGCATTCGCACCCACCTGGGTCACCAAGCTCAAGCGCTTCGAGGCCGACAAGGTGGTCACCGAGAGCAGCGAATTCGCCGCCGACCTGATCCTGTTCATGCCCGGCATGACCGGCAACGCACGTGGTTCGACAGCACGTCGCTGCCGCTCGCCGGGCGGCCTGCTGCGTGACCGATGCCCATTGCCGGGTACCCGGCAAACCGGCAGTCTACGTGGTCGGCGACTCGGGCAGCTTCCCCGGCCCGGACTGGATGCCCAAGCAGGCCCACATGGCCGACCTGCAGGCCGCGGCCGCCGCGGTAATCACAGTGGGCGATCTGCGCGGCAAGCCCACCGATGAAACCTTCAAGGTCGAACTCGTGTGCATCGTCGATGCGATCGACCAGGGCACGTTGATCTGGCGCACGCCACTCGCAACTGGTTGCTGCCGTCGTCGCGGCTGCTGCACTGGGCCAAGCGCGGGTTCGAGCGGCACTACCTGCGCCAGTACCGGTAGCCTCGCCAGCCGCCTCCGGTCCCGGGAGCCGAAACCACTTTTGCAGGTCGATGACGACAAGCGCCTGATCAGATGACATGGAAGTCTTCGAACCCGCCCCGATCGTGTCACGCCCGCGCCTCGTCAGGCCCGATCGAGCAGCGCATTCAGCGCCGCGCCGCAGGCGCTGCGTGGCCATGGCCGGATCTTGCTCGGGTTCCATGCAGCGCCACGCGACCACCCCGTCAGGACGAACCAGCAGTGCGCCGGCCTCATCCACCTCGCGTACCCGCGACCACGAGCAGTAGACATCGAGCAGCCCGGGGGCGCCGATCACCACGGTACGCAGGCAGGGCTCGACGAGCCGGGCGGCCGCCTCGGGCCAGGCTGTCCCCGCGAGCCCGGTCACCAGCGTGAACAGGCCCTTCCCCACGACGTCGAGCGTCGACAGCTTGTAACCGGCCGCATCGACCAGCCAGACATGGGGAATCTTGGCGCCGGGACGGGTCGTCGGCCGGGCATGAAGCTGCGCGGCCACCGACGGCGGATGCTCGTCATCCAGTGGGTCGGCGGGCCCGTCGGGCAACACCGCCGCGGACACGCAGCGCTGGTTCGCTTCGATCCCCAGCGCATTGAACTCGGTGTTTTTGAGGGCCAGCGCCGCCGCCAGTGCCTGGCGACGCGCCACGCCATCGGCTCCCGGATCGGCCAGTCTGGCCAGGCCGTCGCGCACCGGGTCGCCCGAGTCCATGTCGCGAAACGCCCGGTTCAGCGGCGCGTAATCCAGCCGTGACTGGTTGGCCCGCCAGACCACCTGCCGCCCCACCGGCGCGCGCTCGAGCGAGTACGAATCGAGCAGCCTTGGTCCGGCCCAGCCCTTGAGCACGAACGCGAGTTTCCAGGCCAGGTTGAAGGCATCCTGAATGCTGGTGTTCGAGCCCAGCCCGCTCGAGGGCGGATGGCGATGCACGGCGTCGCCACCGCAGAACACGCGGCCGCTCGCATACTCGGGCGCGTGCTGCTGGTTCACGTACCAGGTCATCCGCGACTCGATCTCGATCGGTACTGTCTCGTCGCCGATCAGGATGCGGATGCGTCGCACCAGTTCCTCGTCACTGTACTGCGGCTCGCCGGCCTCCTTGTCAAAGCCCCAGCCGGCGATCCACTGGTTCCAGGGCCGGATCGCGCGCAGCACACCCTGCCCGATCTCGCCAAAACTCGAATCCGGCGTGACGATCCAGTAGAGGATACTCGGGCGATGCGCCGCATACCGGGCAAGGTCCGCGCGAAACAGCGTGTAATGCGTGCCGGCCCGCGCCAGATGCCCCTCGAGCGGCAGTTTCAGGTCGTCGACGATCTTCGAACGGGCGCCGTCGGCACCGACCAGGTATTTCGTTCGCACCGTGTATTCGCGCCCCGAGAGCCGATCGCGCAGCAATACGTCGACCCCGTCGGCATCCTGGCGCAACGACAGGTACTCGGTATTCATCGCCAGCGACGCCCCACGCGCCGCCGCGTGCTGCACCAACAGGGGCTCCATGAAGGTCTGCGGCAGATCGAGCATCGGGCAGGGGCTGGCCTGCAGGTAGTCGCCTATCCGTTCCTCGCCCGTCCCCCAACTGCGCAGCCGGGCGATCTCCGGGCCTGCGAGGCTCGTCGTCCACATCGTCTCGCCCATCTGCTCCCAGGGCGTTGCGTGCTTGCGCGCCTCGGCTTCCAGGCCCAGGTCGCGCAACACCTCGATGGCCCGCTGGTTCGTGATGTGGGCGCGCGGGGTGTTGGCCAGCCAGTTCCACCGGGACACGACATGGGTGCGCGCCCCGTAGGTGGCCAGCGCCAGCGCCGCCGCTGCGCCCGTCGGGCCCGTGCCGACGACCAGGACGTCGGTCTCGAATTCGATGGCGGTGCTCATGGCTCGCTTCCCGGATGCGTTGCTTGGTTGAGCGGCATTCTCGACCGCCTGACCCGCGCTGTACACTCGGTGCACCTGGTGCACCTGAGGTTTCTGAAGATGCCAATGCCCCGAGCGAGCAAACCGGGTGCGTCGCAGTACAAGCCCGTGCGCGGCCTGGTCCGGGGTCTGGCGGTGCTGCGCGCACTCAATACGATGGCCGGTGGACTGGGCAGCGCGCTCGAGGTCGCGCAGGCGAGCGGCCTGCACCGGACGACCGCCAAGCGCCTGCTCGAGACCCTCAGGGCCGAGGGTCTGGTCGAACATCGCGACGAAGGCAGCCTGTACGCGCTGACCTTCGAGGTGCGAGGCCTGAGCGAAGGCTATGCCGGCAGCGACTGGATCGACAGCATCGCCGCCCCGGTGATGCGCGCCCGGCAGCGCGCGCTGGCCTGGCCGAGCGACCTGGCCACCCCGGACAACGGCTTCATGATCGTGCGCGAATCGACCCACCGCGGCAGCCTGCTGTCGCAGCACCGGGCAACCATCGGCATCCGCCTGCCGATGCTGCAATCGGCGCTGGGACGGGCCTGGCTGGCCCACTGTTCGGCGCCAGATCGCGAGGCAACGTTGAAGATCCTGCGTGGCCGCGACGATGCGCCGGGCGCACTGGCCCGTGACAGGCCGGCGTTGCGAGCGCTGCTGGCCACCACCCGCCGACGCGGCTACGGCACCAATGACGGCGAACTGGCCGGCGAAGCGAATGTCGCCGCCATTGCCTGTCCGGTATTCGACGGGCCGCACGCGATCGGCGCCATCAACCTGGTCTTCAACCGCGAATTGATCGTACAAAGGCTGATTCGAACCCGTTATCTGCCGATGCTCAGGGCCATGGCCTGCGAGATCTCGTCCGGCATCGCGGCGGTGCACCCGGTGCACCGCGTGGTCAATCCGGCTTTGTCGGCCGACAATGCAACCCCCTGACCCGATGGAGCCGGACATGACCCACGCGCGCGCGTCTCTGGGCATCAGCCATACCCCGCTGCTGGGCCTGAACCCGGTCAGCGCGCAGTGCGAAGCCGAACTGGGCGAGGCGTTGGCACGACTTCGCAGCCTGGTCCGGGCCTGGGCACCCGAACGGATCGTGCTGATCGGCCCGGACCACTACAACGGCTTTTTCAATGAGTTGATGCCGCCGTTCTGCCTGGGCACCCGCGCCGAGGCGGTCGGCGACTACGACACGCCCGCGGGCCCGCTCAATGTCCCGCAGGCCGAGGCCCAGGCGCTGGCCGGCTGGCTGATGGATCATGACTTCGATGTCGCGCTGTCGCGCCGGATGCGCGTCGATCACGGCCTGTCGCAACCGCTGCAGTTGCTCTGGGGCGGGTTGGACACACCACCGGTGATTCCGCTGTTCATGAATGCCGTTGCCGCGCCCGGGATCCCGCGCCTGCGCCGCTGCGCACAGCTTGGAAAGGCGCTGGGCCGATGGCTGGACGATGTCGGCGGGCGCACATTGTTGATCGGTTCTGGCGGCTTGTCACACGAGCCACCGGTGCCCACGCTGGACCATCCCGATCCGGCGGTGCGCGAGCGGATCACCGTTCGCACCACGCCTAGCCACGAGGAACGCCAGCCCGTACCCGGCGGGTGATGGCCGCGGGCATGGCGCTGGCCGCCGGCGATCCGGCAATCAAGCCGCTGAATCCGGCCTGGGACGAGCGCTGGATGTCGGCGGTCGCATCGGCCGATTTCGACACCCTTGCCAGCCCGGGCGAAGAAAGCATCGCCTCTCAAGCCGGTTTGTCCGCGCATGAGTCCAAGACCTGGGTGATCGCCCGCGCGGCCATGCCCGTCGGCGTGTCATCGAACGAGGCGATGCGCTACTACCGCGCAATCCCCGAGTACATCGCCGGCTTCGGCATCCTGTTGCTGACCCGTCAGCAGGCCTGATCTGACGATCGGTCGCGATCGATTCGCGGGCAGTCTGCGATGCCGTTGACCTGCGTCAGCCAAAGGGGCGGTCTGCTAGAAACGCCAATATCGGGAGTATCTTCGTGCGCATCGAAAATCGGCCACGACAGGAGAACCCGGATGAACAAGCGAAGCGACCGATCGGTCGTCCGATACCATCCGGCGCTGGTCGCGCTGCATTGGCTGCTGGCCGCCGGCATCCTGCTGGCGCTTCGCTATGGAGGCCTGGTCACTGGCGGAACTGCCACAAACACCTCCCCGGACAAGATCGGGGCCTCTGCGCGGCCACATGATCGTCGGCCTGTCGATCGCCATCCTGATGCTCGCGAGGCTGCTGACCCGGGTGAAGACCGCGAGTCCCGAACACGCCACCACCGGCAACGCGCTGCTCGACAAGCTGGGCCGCATCGTCCACGTGGCGCTGTACCTGGCCGTGTTCATCATGGCCGGGCAGCGGCATCGCCACCGCCTATCTGGCCGATCTGCCGAACATCGTCTTCTTGGCAGTGGCTTGTCGCTACCGGCGGATTTCAGCCACCTGCTGCCACGCTTCTCGGTGCACGGCCTGATGGCCAAGCTGCTGCTGGCCTTGATCGCGTTGCACGTGCTCGGCGCGCTCTTTCACCAGCTCGGGCGCAAGACCGGCTGCTGTCGCGGATGTGGTTCGGGCCGCGCCGCGACTAGAAGCGGTGTTGGCGGGCTCGGCGCCATCGATCCTGATTCAAGATCGGATCGACGAAGCGCTCCATAGCCAGGCACCGCTGACGAACAAGGTCGATGCGCCGATCGCAAGCGTGAATGCCAACCCGCCCTTTCCCCGTGCTTAGCAACATCGCGGAGGTCACAGGCCCGGCAATCTGACCAATGGCAAATGCGGCAGTGATGTGACTCACCAATCGTGCCGAATGCACAGGCGCCCTCATGCGCATCTCTTGCACGCCGGCCAGCGTGATCACCATGAAAGTCCCGCCTACGAGCAAAGCGGACACGGTGATGGTCCAGACGCTTGCCCACGCAGCTGGAAGCAGCACGCCGATCCCCATGAGCAATTGGCATAAGCCGCCCAGATCCTGAGACGGTTCGAATCGTGCAGCAACCGTGTGACAAGCAGCGTCGACAGAGCGGCCGTCGCTCCGAATATCGGCCACGCCAGGCCAAAGACGCGGATCATCGACAACGCGGTGCGCCAGAACCGGCAGAAACGTAGCGGGCAGGATGTAGCCAAAGCCCGCTGATCCCGTAACAGATCACCAGTCCTGTACGGCCGGCGTCGCCAGGTGAACCGGACGCTCGCCGAGCGTGGCCCGTGCGGACCGGAAGCGGGCGGCATGCGGGCGATCACCGCAAAGACAGGCAACGCGAGCAGCAACGCCAGGCCGCCCAGTTGCAGCCAAAGAGCAGGAGAACGGACACCGGCTGCGGCGGCGAACAGATAATGCAGACCGGCGATCGCAATGCCGCCACCCACGCCGGCATATATCCATCCGGCCAGACGAGCGGCGCCTTGCTGCGCCAATGCGCCCAGGCACCAGACACTCGTTGCAACGAACGCCCAGGCGGATGCCACCCCGCCAAGAAGCGCAATGGAACCCAGGTGGCGGGAAACGGTTGCCATCGCCGCGGTGAAACGGCTGCCAGCAGCGCCAGAACGGCGAGCGTTGCGCCGCGCATCGGCAGACGGGCTGCGGTGATCGCACCTACCAGGTATCCCGCGTAGTTTGGTGGCGGCCAACCAGCCGCCCTGGGCGACGTCGAGCAAGCCTTCCTCGAGCATCAGCGGCAGCATCGCGAACGCGAACCGACCCACACCCATGGTTGCGGCGAGCGACAGGAATCCGGCCAGGCCAAAAGGCCCGGTGCAACGGGACGACGCAGACCGGATTTCAACGCGATCAACCGTCAGGTACCCGACCCTCCACATAGAACATCGTGCAGTGGAAGTGGACCCTGGTCATCGAATCGATCAACGAATCGCCGGGAGTAGTCCTGGGCGGCATCCCGGGATCCGAAGACCTTCTCCGAAAACCCCATCGACGCATCCATCTGCACCTGGACATTCCAGGTGCGTTCCGGGTCTCCACCCAATCCGGAGAACGCTCGATCGGGAATCGTATCGACCTGATATCGACCAGGCCGGCGTCCCGAAACAGCGCAGGCAGCTGCGGCCCATCCAGCCGCCGAGCCTGGTCTGTTCCTGGCCGCGTCGAACCATCGGGACACGTCGGCCTGCAGCCGTTGGTCTTCAGGAAAGTGCTGCAGCAGGAATCCATCGAAGTTCGCCGCGATCACCCGGCCTGCGGGCCGGGTCACGCGGACGAACTCACGCAGGGCCTGGTCCCTATCCCTTACCCACTGAGCAGATGCTTGGACCAGACAACATCGAAGCGGGCAGCCTCGAATGGGAGCTCGGTGACATGACCGGTATGGAAAGCGATGTTGCTTATGCCGTCGGCAAGCGCTCGCTGCGCAGCGTACTCGATATAACGGCTTTCGCGGTCAAGGCCGGTGGCGTGCCCCTGCGCAACGGCACGAGCGATCGTGCGCGTAATCGCGCCAGCACCACACCCGGCATCGAGCACGTTGTCGGTGGGGCGCAGCGCCAGATGGGCCAGGTCGTCCGATGTTCCGTAAATCGCCGCCTGGCGCTCGAGACGAGTCATCTCGTCATCGGAATCGATCAGGTAGGCGCTGCCCGCATCTTTGTCCGGCATATCTTCGCACCCCCAACAAATGGCTTGCGAACCGTCCTCTCATCGGGGCCAGGTGTCGTCTCGTGCAGTGTGCTGCTATTCAATGGGATTTGGCGGAGAGAGCGGGATTCGAACCCGCGTCAGGAATGACCCTGAACACGCTTTCCAGGCGTGCGATTTAAACCACTCATCCACCTCTCCGGAACCCGGCATTCTAGCAAATGTCCGGGCCTTTCTCGGGTTTTTGTACAACAGGCGTGTCCGCCGGACCAAATGGCGTCATCGGCGCGCCAGGTGCCCGGTCAGGCCGGGTCGGGGTGGTGCGGGTAGCGCATCTCGTCGATCAGTCGCAACGTGCTGGCGGCAGGCATCGGTGTCAGCAGGCTGATCACGACAATCAGCAAGAAACCGACAGGCACGCCGAACACCCCGGCCGAGATCGGCTCTATGCCCCACCAGAGATTGTCGATGGGCGTGCTGCGCGGGATGCGCCAGATCAACTCGCGCAGCCAGGGATGGGTGCTGCTCATGTAGTAGAAACTGACGCCGACCCCGCCCAGCATGCTCAATGCACCCAGGCCGCTGGCCCGTTTCCAGAAGATGCCCAGCACCAGCGCCGGGAAGAAGCCGGCAGCGGCCAGCGAGAACGCGGCGCCGACGAGGAACAGGATGTCGGCGGGCCGCTGTGCGGCGGTGAGTTGCGGCCAGCATGGCCACGAACAGCAGCAGATTCCGGCCATCACCCGCCGACCGGTGGCGTGGCCGCGGGGTTGATCATCCGGTAGTAAAGGTCGTGGACAACGCATTGGAGATCGTCAGCAACAGGCCGTCGGCTGGGACAGCGCGGCGGCCAGCCCCAGCCGCCACCAGGCCCGATACGACAAACGGCATGCCGGCGATCTCGAGCGGCCAGCACGATGATGTCGCCGCCGATCCAGAGTTCGGCACGCTGCAAGATGCCATCGAGGCTGATGTCCTCGACACTGAGCAGTGCCGGATCGACCAACTGCCACTGGCGCACCCAGGCCGGCAATGCATCGAAGCCCAGGCCGACCACGTCGGTGAAGATCGTGTACTTGACGAGCACGGCCAATGCCGGCGCGGTGACGTACAGCAGGAAGATGAACCCGAGCGACCAGGCGGCGGAACTGCGCGCGTCGGCCACTGACGACGCGGTGTAGTAGCGCATCAGGATGTGCGGCAGCGCAGCGGTCCCGACCATCAGGCAGAAGATCAACGCGAGAAAATTCACCCGCTTGCCATTGCGCTCTTCGGGGGTAAGGCCGGGAAACGGTTCGCCATGGCGCACGATGGGCTCGGCGCGAACCTCGCGGTCGATGTCGCGCTGCCAGTCGGCACGGGCGGCGGCCAGGTCGACCGGATAGCGCAGCAACTGGTCTTCGGCGCCCTTGATCTGCTCGGCAGACGCACCGGCGGCCGACAACGCGAGCAGCCGCTCGGTGACGGCGAGTTTTTCCTGGGCGAAGGCCTCTTCGGGGTCGGCGAGGCGCTGACGGGCCAGTTCGGCACGGGCCCGGTAGATGCGTCGCACCTCGGCCTCGGCGGGATCGCTGAGCAGCGTTTCCTCGATCTGGGTGACCTTCTTGAGTTGCTGGCCATAAGACAACTGGGGGACCGGGCTGCCTGTCTGGGCCAGCGACAACCAGACGACCGGCACCATGTACGCGATGATCAACACGATGAACTGCGACACCTGGGTCCAGGTGACGGCCTTCATGCCACCCAGGAAAGAGCAGACCAGGATGCCGCCCAGGCCCAGGAAGATGCCGATTGGAACTCGACCCTGTCAGGCGCGACGTGATCAGGCCGACCCCGTAGATCTGCGCAACGACGTAGGTGAACGAGCAAAGAATGGTGATGACGATGCCGATGAAACGCGGAATGTGCCTGCCGTAGCGGGCCCCGGAGGTATCGGGGATCGTGTACTGGCCGAACGAGCGCAGGTAGGGCGCCAGCAGCAGCGCCACCAGCACGGAAGCCGCCGGTCCAGCCCATGACGAAGGCGAGCCGAAGCCGCTGCCCGCGTAGAGGCCGCCGGCCAGGCTGATGAACGACGCGGCAGACATCCAGTCGGCGGCGGTGGCCATGCCGTTGAACAAGGCGGGCACCCGTCGGCCCGCGACATAGAACTCGGTCGGGTCGCTGGTGCGGCTTAACACGCCGATCGAGGACACAGCAACACGTGCCGGCCAGGAACATGTAGCCGATGGTGCCGCGCGCCATCCCCTGGAACTCGAGAAACGCCATCGCCATGACGAACAGGATGAAGCCGGCGGTGTAGGCGAGGTAGGCGCGCTTACGAGCTTCTCGGTGGCGCTGCTGGGTTCGCCGGTTGGGCCGGAATGGGCCGAAACGCCGATCGAGCCGGTTCATGTAGCGGGCGTAATAGATGATCACGACCAGGTAGACGGATAAGCGCCCCTGGGCGCCGACCCAGTATGAGAACGGCCAGCCGAGAAAGTCGACCGCGCCCAGTTCGCGGGCGTGGTAGGACACGACGAAGGTCACGCCGAACCAGACTGCCAGCAACAGGCCGACGGCCAGCAGGGTTGCGGCGCCAGTACTGGCGCGCCGCCGCCTGCGCTTACCGGCGACAGCCACCATCAGGCCAGGCCGGAGACGCGAACCTCGAGCGCCACCAGCGCCACCCAGCAGGCGCGGCAGCACGGCACCCCGGGCCCAGGCAGTCGTTGCGCCCCCGGCACCGCGCGGCAGCACGAGCGCGGCCACCCGTTCGATCGGCCCGGTCAGGAAGCAAAGACCTCATAGACCGGGTTGCCCCGGGTACGGCCCAGGCAGGAGCAGCCAGATGCCGGCGCGGGCGAGCAAGAAAAGGCGCCGATCTCGACCAGCGCCTTTGAGTCCGACCACGCCTGCCGGAAGCCAACTCCGGCATCGGCATCAGACGACCTGCTTGAGCTGCTCGAGGATGCCCGGGTTCGAGCGTCGAGGTGTCCTGGGTGATTTCCTCACCCTTGGCGATCGAGCGCAGCAGGCGGCGCATGATCTTGCCCGAGCGAGCCTTGGGCAGGTTGTCGCCAAAGCGGATCTCCTTGGGCTTGGGCGATCGCCCGATCTCCTTGGCCACCCAGTTGCAACTCGTTGGCCACTTTCGATCTCGTCGCCGGTCGGCCGCTCGCCCTTGGAAGATGATCAACGACTCTGACTGCCTCGCCGGTGGTCGGGTCGGGACGCTCGACCACGGCGGCCTCGGCCACCAGTGGGTTGGACACCAGCGCCGATTCGATCTCCATCGTGCCCAGGCGGTGGCCGGACACGTTGAGCACGTCGTCGATCCGGCCCATGATCCAGAAGTAGCCCTCGAGGTCACGGCTCGCGCCGTCCCCGGCCAGGTAGTACTTGCCCTTGAAGTCTTCGGGAACAGTTGCCTTGTAGCGCTCAGTCGCCCCAGATCGTGCGGATCATCGACGGCCACGGCTTCTTGACGACTAGGATGCCGCCCTTGCCCAGCCTGACATCGGCGCTGGTCTCATCGACGATACTCGCCGCGATGCCTGGCAGCGGCATCGTGCACGAGCCCGGCTTGAGCGAATGCACGCCTGGCAGCGGCGTGATCATGTGGCCGCCGGTTTCGGTCTGCCACCAGGTGTCGACGATCGGGCAGTGTTTGCGGCCGACCTCTTCGTAGTACCAGATCCAGGCTTCGGGATTGATCGGTTCGCCGACCGACCCCAGCAGTCGAAGGCTGTGTCGAGCTTGTACTTGGACGGCGCACATTCGGGGGTGGTCTCGGATGCCTTGACCAGCGCGCGCGGATGGCCGTGGGCGCGGTGTAGAACACGCTGACCTTGTGGCGATCGACTGCCTTAGCGGCCGGCATTCGGGTAGTGGGCACGCCCTCGAAGATCACCTGGGTGTACCCGACGCGGTGGGCCCATAGCAGACGTAGGTGTGACCGGCCCAGCCGACATCGGCAGTGCACCAGAAGACATCGTCGGGCTTGATGTCGAAGGTCCATTGCATCGTCAGCTTGGCCAGCAGCAGATAAATCGGCCGACGAATGCTGCACGCCCTTGGGCTTGCCGGTCGAGCTCGAGGTGTAGAGAATGAACACCAGATGCTCGGCATCGACCGGCACCGCCTCGCAGCTGGCGGCCTGGTCTTTCTCGATCTCGTGCATCCAGACATCGCGGCCCTCTTGCCACTCGACCTTGCCGCCGGTGCGCTGGTAGACGATGACATGGCGTACCGCGTCGCAGCCGCCCAGACGGAACGCGTCGTCGACCGCGATTCCTTGAGCGGGATGTTCTTGCCACTCACTGGCGGTCGCTTCGTCGGCGGTGATGACCAGCGTCGCCCCGGCATCGACGATGCGCCTGCAGCGACTTGGCCGAAAAACCGCCGAACACCACCGAGTGTGGTGATCCCAGCCGGGCGCAGGCCTGCATCGCCACGACCGCCTCGATCGACATCGGCAGGTAGATGATCGCGCGCTCGCCCTTCTTGTGACCCTGCGACTTGAGGGCGTTGGCAAACCGGCAGACGCGCGCGTGAAGCTCGCCGAAGGTCAGCTGGGTGACCTTGCCGTCATCGGCTTCGAACAGGATCGCGGTCTTGTGCTCGATGGGTGCTCCAGGTGCACATCGAGGCAGTTGTACGACACGTTCATCTGCCCGTCGGCAAACCACTTGAAAAACGGCGGGTTCGAGTCGTCCAGCGCCTGGGTGAACGGCTTGGACCAGTGCAGGTTCTCGCGGGCCAGGCCGGCCCAGAAACCGGCGTGGTCCTTTTCGGCGGCCGCGCACATGGCCTTGTAGTTCGCCATGCCCGAGATCGTCGCCTGGCGCACGAACTCGTCGGACGGCGGGAAATGACGATTCTCGTTCAATACGGTTTCGATACCTGCCGACATGACTCCTCCTCGTTGATGATGTTCTTGAGCGGACCGTGAGGACCCGCCGGCCCGCCAGGGCCGCTGGCACCCGGCCTGCGCCTCGATTTGGGTAACATAGGGAACCGCCCTTACTGGCCCCTTACACTTGCCGGCAACTGCCGCCCTGCCCGTGCCCGCAGCGGCCATCCCGGTATTTTGCGCCATCGCCCCAGGCGCAGCGCCCGAACCCGGAGTTTCCCATGACTGAAATCAAAGCATCCGACCTGATCGAATCGGTCGCGGCCGGCCTGCAGTTCATCAGCTATTACCACCCGAAAGACTACATCGAACATCTGGCGCGCGCCTACGAGATCGAACAGGGCCCGGCCGCCAAGGACGCGATCGCCCAGATCCTGACCAATTCCCGGATGAGCGCCGAAGGCAAGCGGCCGATGTGCCAGGACACCGGCATCGTCAATGTGTTTCTCAAGGTGGGCATGGGCGTGCGCCTGAGCGGCTTCACCGGTTCGCTGGCCGACGCGGTCAACGAGGGGGTGCGCCAGGGCTATCTGAATGCCGACAACCCGTTGCGCGCCTCGGTCGTGGCCGATCCGCAGTTCGAGCGCAAGCACACCCAGGACAACACCCCGGCCGTACTCCATGTCGAACTGGTTCCCGGCAACACGATCGATGTGCAGATCGCCGCCAAGGGCGGAGGCTCCGAGAACAAGTCCAAGCTGGCGATGCTCAATCCGTCCGATTCGATCGTCGACTGGGTGCTCAAGACCGTCCCGACGATGGGCGCCGGCTGGTGCCCGCCCGGCATGCTGGGGATAGGCATCGGTGGCACCGCCGAGAAGGCGGCGCTGATGGCCAAGGAATCGTTGATGGCGCCGATCGACATGAGCGAACTGCTCAAGCGCGGCCCGGCCAACAAGACCGAGGAGTTGCGCATCGAGCTATGCGAGAAGGTCAACGCGCTGGGCATCGGTGCCCAGGGCCTCGGTGGCCTGACCACGGTGCTCGATGTGAAAATCATGATGTACCCAACCCACGCCGCCTCCAAGCCGGTTGCGATGATCCCCAACTGCGCGGCCACCCGGCATGCGCACTTCGTGCTCGATGGCAGTGGCCCGGCCTACTGCGAGCCGCCCCCGCTGTCGAGCTGGCCCGACGTGAACTGGACCCCGGATGTCGAGAAATCCAGGCGCGTCGACCTGGACACGCTGAGCGCCGCCGAGGTCGCGTCTTGGAAGCCGGGCCAGACCTTGCTGCTGTCGGGGCGCATGCTCACCGGCCGCGATGCCGCGCACAAGCGCATCGCCGACATGCTGGCCAATAACGAGCCGCTGCCGGTCGACTTCAAGAACCGGGTCATCTACTACGTCGGCCCGGTCGATCCGGTGCGCGACGAAGTGGTGGGCCCGGCAGGCCCGACCACGTCGACCCGGATGGACAAGTTCACCGAGACCATGCTCGGCCAGACCGGCCTGATCGCGATGATCGGCAAGGCGGAGCGCGGCCCGGTGGCGATCGAATCGATCCGCAAGCACAAGGCCGCTTACCTGATGGCGGTCGGCGGTAGCGCCTACCTGGTGTCCAAGGCGATCAAGAAGGCACAGGTCGTGGCCTTTGCCGACCTGGGGATGGAAGCGATCTACGAGTTCACCGTCCAGGACATGCCGGTCACCGTGGCCGTCGATTCGACCGGCGTCTCGGTTCACCAGACCGGCCCGCGCGAATGGCAGGCCAGGATCGGCAAGATCCCGGTCGTGGCCGAATAAAACGTCCGCCCCCCGTCGGGGGCTGCCGGACGGCAGGGCCGGGCGTCAGGCCGGCGACTTGGCGAAGTTGAAATGCCGGCCTGGTGCGGCCTCGAACAGTGCCCGCGTGTACTCGTGCTGGGGATTGGCAAAGATGTCCCGGGCCAACCCGTACTCGACCACCCTGCCCTTGGACATCACCGCCACCTTGTCGCAGACCTGGGCCGCGACCCGCAGGTCGTGCGTGATGAACAACATCGCCAGGTGCAGGCGCTCGCGAATCTCCTCGAGCAGGCGCAGCACCTGCGCCTGCACCGAGACGTCCAGTGCCGACACCGCCTCGTCGGCGATCAGCAGTTCCGGGTCCATCGCCAGTGCCCGGGCAATGCAGATCCGCTGGCGCTGGCCGCCGGAGAACTGGTGCGGGTAACGATCCAGGCCGTCGGGGTCCAGTTGCACCAGTTCCATCAACTCGTTGGCCTTGATCATCGCATCGCGCCGGCTGACGCCGTAGTTCATCGGCCCCTCGATGATCGAGTCGCCGACGGTGCGGCGCGGATTGAGCGAGCGGTAAGGGTCCTGGAACACGATCTGCACCTTGCGTCGCAGGCTGCGCAGCTTGCCGGCCGGCATCTTGGCAATGTCGGTTCCCGACAGCAGGATCCGCCCGTCGGTGGTTTCGATCAGGCGGGCCACACATCGCGCGACCGTCGACTTGCCCGAGCCTGATTCGCCAACGATGCCCAGGGTCTCGCCCTTGCGGATCTCGATCGAGACGTCGCTGGCCGCAGCGACGGTGCGCTTGCCGCCCATGAACGACAGCGAGACGTAGCGCTTGACCAGGTTCTCGGTCTTGAGCACGATCGGCTCGGCCTCGTCGATCGCCGCCCGGGCCGGCGGCTCGTGGCTGGGCACCGAGGCAATCAGCATCTTGGTGTACGGATGCTGCGGATTGGACAACACCTCGCTGGCCGGCCCGATCTCGACCAATTCGCCGCGCTTCAGTACCGCGACCCGGTCGGCGATCTCGGCGACGACGCCAAAGTCGTGGGTGATGAACAGCACACCGGTCTTTCTGTCACCCTCGAGCTCCTTGATGAGCTTGAGGATCTGCGCCTGCGTGGTCACATCGAGCGCGGTCGTGGGCTCGTCGGCGATCAGCAACGCCGGCTCGAGAATCAGCGCCATCGCGATCATGATCCGCTGGCGCTGGCCACCCGAGAGTTGGTGGGGGTAGGACCCGTACATGCGCTCGGGATCGGGCAGGTGCACCTCGTCGATCATGCGCAGCACCTTCTCGCGCCGCTCGCCGGCCGACAGGCTGGTGTGCTCGGCGAGCACCTCGTCGATCTGGTCGCCACAGCGCATCACCGGGTTCAGCGCGGTCATCGGCTCCTGGAAGATCATGCCCATGCGGGTGCAGCGCAGGTCGCGTAGACGTCGCTCGTCGGCTCCGACCAGTTCCTCGCCCTGCAGCACGATGGAACCGGCCGAGATCTTGAGCGCCTTGGCCAACAGGCCCATGATCGAGAACGAGATCACCGACTTGCCGGAACCCGACTCGCCGACCAGGCAGACGATCTCACCGGGCGCGACGTCGAACGAAACCCCGGCCACCGCATGCTGGCGATCGGCATCGCGCGGCAGATCTATCGTCAGGTCCTTGACAGACAATACGGGCTGAGCAGCGCCGGTATCGGCGGGGCGGGTATCGTTCATATTTGTTTCGACATCCTGGGGTCCAGCGTGTCACGCAGACCGTCCCCGAGCATGTTGATCGCGAGCACCGTGAAGGTCAGGAACAGGCCGGGGTAGAAGATATTGTGCGGGAAGATCTGGAACAGGTCCCGGCCCTCGGCCATGATGTTGCCCCAGGTAGGCGTCTCGGGCGGGATGCCCACCCCCAGGAAGCTGAGACTCGCCTCGAGCAGGATCGCCGAGCCGCAGATGAAGGTGCCCTGAACGATCAAGGGCGCCAGCGTATTGGGCAGCACGTGCCGCCAGAGGATCTTGGCTGTCGGCGTGCCCACCGAGATCGCCGCCTCGACATAGGGTTCCTCGCGGATCGACAGCACGATAGAGCGCACCAGCCGGACGACCCGAGGCACCTCGGGAATCATGATTGCCAGGATCACGGTAAACAGGCTGGCACCCGACAGCGACACCAGCGCGATCGCCAACAGGATCGCCGGTATCGCCATCAGCCCGTCCATGATGCGCATCACGATCGCATCGAGCAGCCGGAAGTAGCCCGCGACCAGGCCGATGAACAAGCCGACCACGACGCTGATGAAAGCGACGGCCAGGCCGACGATCAATGACACCTTCGCGCCGTAGACGACCCGGGTGAAGACGTCCCGGCCCAGCTTGTCGGTGCCCATGTAGGCGATCACCTTGACCTTCTCGCCGTCGTCGTTGCGGATCGTGCCCTCGAAGCCGGGCGCCTTGTTACGGTTGATCGGGTTGATCGCGGTCGGGTCCATCGACGTCAGGTAGGGCGCCGCCGGGACCATCAGCATCACCAGCAACACCATGATGCCGCCGATGATCACGCTGGGGTGACGGATCAGCCGCCTGAGCAGCGACGGCTTGTCGACGATATTGTCGCCTTCGACGGACTCGGCATCGAGCGCGGACGGAGCGAGGTCGGTTGCGGCCATGTCAGTAACGGATCCTGGGGTCCAGCAAGGTGTAGATGACGTCGATCAACAGGTTGATCAGCACGTAGACGACCGAGAACAAGATGATCAACGCCTGCACCGTCGGATAGTCACGCCCCTGGATCGCATCGAGCGTGAGTCGGCCCAGGCCGGGAATCACGAAGACGCTCTCGGTCACCACCACGCCACTGACCAGCACCGCGATCGCGATGCCGATGATCGTGACAATGGGCACCGCGGCGTTGCGCAGTGCGTGCTTCATCAGCACCTTGATCTGCGGCAGGCCCTTGGCCCGGGCGGTGCGAACGTAGTCTTCGTTGAGCACCTCGAGCACGCTGGTGCGGGTCATCCGGGCGATCAGCGCGATGAAGATCACCGACAGCGCCGCCGACGGCATCACCAGCCGGTAGGCCCAGCCACCGATACCGTCGAAGATCGACTGGTAGCCCTGCACCGGAAACCAGTCGAGCTTGACCGCGAACACGTAGATCAGCGCATAGCCGATGACGAACACCGGCACCGAGAAGCCGACCACGGAAAAGCCCATGACGATACGGTCTATCCACGAGCCCTGGCGGTAGGCGGCCAGGGTGCCCAGCGGCACCGCGATGACGCAGGCCAGCACGATCGTGAACAAGGCCAGCGACAGCGTCGGCTCGACCCCGTCGGCCACCATGCTCATCACCGGGCGCTTGTAGTAAAAGGATTCGCCGAAATCACCCTTGAGCAGGTTGCCGGCATAGATGCCGAACTGCACGATCAACGGGCGCTCAAGGCCCAGTTGCACCCGCAGTTTGGCGATGTCTTCGGTGGTCGCCGCGTCGCCCGCGATGTTCGATGCCGGATCGCCCGGCGTCAGGCGCAGCATCAGGAAGACGATGACCATGACGACCAGCAACACCGGGATGATCGCCAGCAGTCGTCGAATTAGGTAAGCCCACATGGATTCGCGTCAGCTTGAAACAGGGGGAATCTGATCGGGGCGGCACGCGAGCCGCCCCGTCGAACCTGGCCCCGCCGACCCCGCAGGGTCGGTGGGCAGGCACCTGCCAGGCAGGTCGTCCTTCTTGTCAGTCCTTCTTGTAACCCCAGAACACCGGCAACGGCGACGGGGGCGCATTGGAGATGTTCTTGCCCAGCGCGGCCGGGATGTAGTACTGGCCCAGATGGATGTGGGTGGGCGACTCGGAGATGCGCACCTGCAGCTTCTCGGCGATCTCGAACTGCTTCTTCTCGTCGGTCTCGCGGGCGTACTCGTCGCGCAGCTTCTGGATTTGCTCATCGCACGGCCAGCCGAACAGCGCCTTTTCACAGGCCGCATTGGCAAACGGCGTGGTCAGCGGGCTCGCGTTGTCCACCGAATTCCAGGCGGTCAGGAACGCATTCCAGCCGCCCTCCGACGGTGGCTCCTTCTTGTTGCGCCGCCCGACCAGGGTCTGCCAGTCCATCGACTGCATGTCCACCTTCAGGCCGATCTTCTCCATCAGGTCCTTGGCGACCGGCGCAAGGTTGGTCAGCGCAGCCAGATCGGTCGAGTGCATCAGCAGGATCGGGGTGCCGTCGTAGCCGGCCTCCTTGACCAGTTCGCGCGCCTTCTTGAAGTTCGACTCGAGCTTGTCTTCGAACCCCTTCTCGGTGGCCAGCGGCGTGCCGCAGATGAACATCGCCTTGCACACCTTGTAGTAGGCCGGGTCACCGACGGTGGCATTCAGGAAGTCTTCCTGGTTGAACGCATACAGCAGCGCCTGGCGCATCTTCGGATTGTCGAATGGCTTGTGCAGCTGGTTGTAGCGGAACGTGTACTGGTTGCCGAACGGGTTCAGATCGACGATCTGCGCGTTCTCGTTCTTCTTGAAGATGGGCAGCAGATCGTGCGGCGCCTGCTCGATCACGTCGATCTCGCCCTTGAACAGCGCATTCATCGCGGTCTGCTGGTCCTTGATGACCTTCCAGACGACCTTGTCGACATTGACGACCTTGCCGCCGGACAGGCCGTCGGCGGGTTCGTCGCGCGGCTTGTACTTGTCGAACTTCGCGAACACCGCCTTGTCGCCGGGTTTCCATTCGTCCTTCACGAACACGAACGGACCCGAGCCGATGTACTCGGAGATCTGCTCGCCCGGCGGTGTGGCCGCAATGCGCGCCGGCATGATGAACGGCACGTTGGACGACGGCTTGCCCAGCGCCAGCACCACCAGGCCGGTGGGCTCGTTGAGCACGATCTGAAAGCCATTGGCACCGGTGGCCTTGATCTCCTTGACGAAGCTCATCATCTTCTGGCCCATCGCGTCCTTCGCGCCCCAGCGCTTGATCGACGCGACCACGTCTTCGCCGGTGACTGGCGCCCCGTCATGGAACAGCAGGCCGTCACGCAACGTGAAATCGTAGGTCTTCTTGTCGTCCGAGAGCTTGTACTCCTTGACCATCTGCGGCTTGATCTCGCCCTTGTTGTTCATCGCGAACAAGGTGTCGTACACCATGTACCCGTAGTTGCGCGACATGTAGGCCGTCGTCCAGATCGGGTCGACGATCTTCAGGTCGGAGTGCATGACCACATTGAGTGTCTTCTCGGCGTGCGCGACGCCCGATCCCATCACCGCGGCAACCGCGGCGGCCTGGACGGTTCGAAGAAATAGCTTCTTGAATTTCAAGGGTTTTCCCTCCTCTCTGATTCCCGGTGAAGTCCCGGGTGACCGTGAATCTGACGGACCGCAGTACCTTGACGGCTGACTGCCGAGCGCTCAGGTTTTTCGGCAGTCTAGCAGCAGTGCGCCAGATCCGGGATGTTCGGCTGCCCGTCAACCGGCCTCCGGACACCCGCGACCCCTCGATTCCCCACTCCTAGCAGTTTCCGTACCAGGAGCCGGGATCGCCCGTTCCATTCCCCCGCAACCGTCGCGCCGTCCGGCGCGGCCGTTGCGGGGCGGCTAACATCGGCGACGCCCCACCCATGTCCCTGGAGAACCGCATCATGGCCCGAATCGCCGTCGGCGGCATGCAGCACGAGACGAACACCTTCGCCCCCTCACAGGCCACCCACGCGTCGTTCGTGCGCGGCGAAGGCCGGCCTGCGGCGACGGCCGGGGAGGCGATGTTCGAAGCGGTCGGTGGGGCCAATCTGCCCATTGCCGGTGCGATCGCCGCCCTGGCTGGTGCGGGCCATCAACTGGTTCCGCTGGCCTGGGCATCCGCCTCGCCGTCGGGGCCGGTCACCGATGACGCGTTCGAGCGCCTCGTCGGCGCGATGATCGAGCGGCTGCGCGCGGCCGGCCCGCTCGATGGCGTGTACCTGGATCTGCACGGCGCGATGGTCACCGAGACGCATGTCGATGGCGAGGGCGAGATCCTGCGCCGGGTTCGGGACGTGGTCGGGCCGGGGGTCCCGCTCGTGAACAGCCTGGATCTGCACGCGAACGTGACCCGGGCCATGGTTCGCCATGCCGACGCGATGACGATCTATCGCACCTACCCGCATGTCGACATGGCCGACACCGGCGCCCGGGCAGCGCGGATGCTGCTGCAAATGATTGCGCAGGGCATGCGGCCGGCGAAGTTTTTTCGTGCGTTCGACTACCTGACCGGCCTGCCGGCGCAATCGACGTTCATCGAGCCGGCGGCGTCGCTCTACCGACTGATGGCCGAGCTGGACGAGCGGCACGGCGTCGCGCTGTCCTTCGCGATGGGTTTTCCGATGGCCGACTTCGAGGAATGCGGGATGTCGGCGATCGGTTACGGCACCGGGCCAGCGGCGGCCCGTGCCTTTGATGCCTTCGCCGCCGCGGTCGTCGAGGCCGAGCGCGACTTTGCGATGACGCTGCTCCCGCCCGACGAGGCGGTCGCCCGGGCGGTCCGCCACGGCAGGCCCGGGCGCCCGGCCGTGATCGCCGACACCCAGGACAATCCCGGGGCCGGCGGCAACGGCGACACCACCGGCCTGCTGGCGGCGCTGCTCGCGCAGGATGCGCCGGACTCGGTGCTGGGGGTGATGATCGATCCGGGCGCCGCGGCGCTCGCGCACGCGATCGGCGAAGGCGGCAGCGCCGACTTTCGGATCGGCGCGCTGTCGGGCCAGCCCGGGCATCGACCGGTGACCGGTCGCTTCACGGTCGAGCGCCTGGGCGACGGGCAGTTCACCTGTACCGGCCCGATGTTCAAGGGGTTTCGCATGAACCTGGGCCCGATGGCGCTGCTTCGCCACGGCAATGTCCGGGTGGTGCTGGCGTCGGTGAAGGTCCAGGCCGCCGACCAGGCGATCTTTCGCCACCTGGGGGTCGAGCCGGCGCGCTGCCGGGTCGTCGCGCTCAAGAGCTCGGTCCACTACCGGGCCGACTTCCAACCGATCGCCAGCGAAGTGATCGTCGCGCAGGCGCCGGGGCCCTCGCTGGCCGACCCGGCCGACTTCGCGTGGCGCCACCTGAGGCCCGGGCTGCGGTTACGCCCACTTGGCCCGGCATTCGGTCCGGCCGCGTCGGCCCCATCGGGCTGAGCGACAGCGTCAGCGATAGCTTCAGCGACAGCGTCAGCGCGGCTCGTTGCTATGATGCCGCCTTGTTCCCAACCCTCGTCAGAACCCCACGTCGGAGACTCGCAACATGGCCAGGATCGCCATCGGCGGCATGCAGCACGAAACCAATACGTTTGCGCCCACCAAGGCCGATTACCGGGCGTTCGAGATGGGCGGCGGCTGGCCCAGCGTCCAGTACGGCGCCTCGCTGATCGAGGCGGTCAGTGGCGCGAACATTCCGATCGAGGGGGCGATCGGCGCGCTCAACAAGGCCGGTCACCAGCTGGTACCCCTGGCCTTCGCCGCGGCCTCGCCGTCGGCCCATGTCACCGACGACGCATTCGAGCGGATCGTTGGCGGCATCACCGATGCGCTGGCGGCCGCCGGCCCGCTCGACGGGGTCTATCTGGATCTGCACGGCGCGATGGTCACCGAATCGCACGACGATGGCGAAGGCGAGATCCTGCGCCGGGTCCGCGCGCTGATCGGGCCGCGGGTGCCGCTGGTGGCCAGCCTGGACCTGCACGCCAATGTCACCCGCCAGATGGTCGAGCAGTCGGACGCCATGACGATCTATCGCACCTATCCGCATGTCGACATGGCCGACACCGGCGCGCGGGCCGCCGGGCTCCTGATGCAGATGCTCAAGCGTGGCGAGCGGATGACCAAGTCGTTGCACGCGTTCGATTTTCTGACCGGCCTGCCCTCGCAATCGACGTTCATCGAACCGGCCCGCTCGCTGTACCGGTTACTGGAGAACCTCGATGCACGGCACGGGGTCGCGCTGTCGTTCGCGATGGGCTTTCCGATGGCCGACTTCGACGAGTGCGGGATGAGCGTGCTGGGCTACGGCGAGCCGAAGCTCACCGAGCGCGTCGTCGCGGAACTGGTCGAAGCGATCAACGGCGCCGAGAAGGATTTTGCGATGACCCTGCTCTCGCCAATGGATGCCGTGCGCCGCGCGCTGTCGGTCGGGCAGATCGGCAAGCCGGCGGTGATCGCCGACACGCAGGACAATCCGGGCGCCGGCGGTAATGGCGACACCACCGGCCTGCTGGCAGCGATGCTCACGCTCAAGGCGCCCGACTCGGTGCTGGGCCTGCTCATCGATGCCGAGGCGGCCCGGATGGCGCACGAGGTCGGCGAAGGCGGCAGCGCCGACTTTCGCCTGGGGGCAACCTCCGGCGTGGCCGGCCATCAGCCGGTTCGCGGCCGCTTCAAGGTAGAGCGCCTGGGCGACGGGCAGTTCACCTGCACCGGCCCGATGTTCAAGGGATTCAGGATGAACCTGGGGCCGATGGCCTTGCTCAGCCAGGGCGGGGTCAGGGTCGTGCTGGCCTCGCGAAAATGCCAGGCGGCCGACCAGGCGATGTTCCGCCACGTCGGCCTGGAGCCGGCGCGCAACCGCGTCGTGGCTTTGAAAAGCTCGGTCCACTACCGGGCCGACTTTCAGCCGATCGCCAGCGAGATCATCGTCGCCCAGGCGCCTGGCCCGTCGCTGGCCGATCCGGTCGATTTTCCCTGGACGCGGCTGCGCCCCGGCCTGCGGATGCGCCCGCTGGGGCCCGTCTTCAGCGGCTGATGACAACCGACCCGGGCAGATCGACCCGTAAGGCCGTTGCCTGCCCCCGTGCCGGGTCGATCTTGCGCAGCAGCCAGAGCCCTACCAGAAAGAACACCCCGGTCGACAGGATGGCCACCCGATGGTTGCCCGAGCTGACCCAGGTGACCAGGCCGTAGGTCAGCGGCCCGATCACCGCGGCCAGCCGGGTGGCAAATGCCCAGAGCCCGAAGAACTCGGCCGCCTGCGAGCGTGGCGCGAACAACCCGGCCATCGCCCGACCCGCCGACTGGCTCGAGCCCATGCACAGGCCGGCGAAAACCGCGGCCAGCCAGAACAGCGCCACCGATCGGCCCAGCCCGGCCAGCAACACCATGACGATCCAGCCGACCAGGGTCACGGCCAGCGCCGGCCGGTGGCCGATGCGGTCCTGCACGTAGCCAAAGCCAAAGGCCCCGACTGCCGCCGCAATGTTCACGAGAAACACCAGCATCATCGTCTGGGCCTGCACAAAGCCCATGACCTGCTCGGCATAGATCGCCGCCAGCGCGATCACCACCGAGATACCGGCCTGGTAGCTGACCGCGCACCAGAGCAGGCGGCTGAAATCGGGAAACCCGTCCATCGCCTGCCAGTTGCGCCGCAGTTGCGACAGCGACCCCCCGATGCTGGCCAGCACCCCGGCGCCGGCGGCGGGGGCCGCCGCGCGCGGGCGAGCCCGCTCGCGCAACATCACGAACATCGGCAGCGACGCGATACCGAACACGGCGGCGGTGATCAGCGCGGTGACCGGCACGAAATCGGTCGCCGCCTGCCCCTGGCCCTGGGCGTGCATCACCCAGGCCAGACTCAGGCCCAGCGTGAGCATGCCGCCGAAGTAGCCAAAGCTCCAGCCCCAGCCGGATACCTTGCCCATCGCCTCGGGCCGGGCCAGCTCGGGCAGGAACGCGGCATTGAGCGTCTCGCCGATCGAGAAGCTGTAGTTGGACACGATGATCAGCAGCGCCGCCAGCCACAGCAACCCGGGCTGGGCCCAGGCCAGCGCCGCGGTGCTCAACACGCACGCCACGGTGCTGACCGCGAGCAGGCGCTTCTTGGCGCCGTGGGCATCGGCCCAGGCACCGATCGCCGGCGCGGTCAGCATGATCAGCAACGAGGACAGCGCCAGCGTCAGCGTCCAGGCCAGCGTCGCCCACCCGGCATTGGCGGCCAGCACCCCGACGAAGTACGCATTGAAGACCGCGGTCAGAATGACCGTGGTGTAGCCCGAGTTGGCAAAGTCGTACATCGACCAGGCGAACACCTCGCGCGGCCGCACCTGCGGGTTGAGCGCGCTTCGATCGAACAAGGGCATGCGGATTCCCGGAGACGGTCGGAGTCGACCAGGCCGCTATTCGTACCACACCCGTTCAGCGACGGCCCGCGCGACGCCAGTCGTACCAGGTCGAGCCGATCAGCTCGTGCATCGCCAGCCAGACCCGGTCGTCCAGCCGGTGGCGTGGCAGCCAGGGCGTGAAATCGGCCCCCTCGGCGGCCAGGAATCCGATCGGCGCGGGCGTGACCCGCAGCCCCGCGCGCTCGAAGGCCGCGCGCCCGAGGCATGTGGAACGCATGGGTCACCAGCACGATGCGGTCGATGCCGTCGGCCAGCAGCATCGGCGCCGAGAACGCGGCATTGTCGGCGGTGTCGCGCGAGCGGTTCTCGACCCAGCGCACCGGCACACCCAGGTCGGCCAGCAGGTCGCGGGCCATCAGTTCGGCCTCGGCCACCCCGGTGTCGCGCGGTCGCCCGCCACTGGTCAGCACCGGCAGCCCGCTCCAGCGGGCCAGCCGGGCGCCCGCGCGGATGCGCTCGAGCGCGCGCGGCTCGAGGTTGTCGGCAAACGGTTGCTCGCGGTCATCATGGGTGGCGCCGCCGCCGAGCACCACGATCGCCTGCGGCGCCTCGCTGGTCGCCATCAGTGCCGCCATCGCGGGCTGATCGAGCGCCTTGCCGGCGCGGCTTTCCAGGCGCTGCACCAGCCAGTGACTGCCGGCAGCCGTCATCAGCAGATAGAACAAGCCCAGCGACAGGAGGCTCAACCCGGCGCCGACCCGCCGCCAGCGCGGCCGCCACAAGGCGAGCACCGCCCCCAGCGCGGCGAGCGTGACCAGCCCGTTGGGGGGCAGCAGGAAGATGCCGGCAAGCTGCTTCAGGGCGACCGCCTGCGCCCCGTCGATCATCGTCGGGCTTGCCTGACCTGGTCCAGTGCCGACGGATCCTCGATCGTCGTCAGGTCGCCCGGATCGCGGTTTTCGCAGATAGCCTGGATCATGCGACGCAGGACCTTGCCGGACCGGGTCTTGGGCAGGATATTGACAAAATGCACCCGCGCCGGCCGCGCCACCGCGCCCAGCTGGCCATCGACGACCTTCATGATGTCGCCCTCGAGCGCCAGCGCGGCATCGCCTTCGAGCGCGGCGGCATCCTTGCATACGACGAAGGCCACCGCCACCTGGCCCTTGAGGGAATCGGCGATACCCACGACCGCGCATTCGGCCACCGCCGGGTGGCTGCTGATGCTCTCCTCGATCTCGCGGGTGCCAAGCCGGTGCCCGGCCACGTTGATCACGTCGTCGGTGCGCCCAAGGATGAAGTAGTAGCCATCATCGTCGCGCATTCCCCAATCGAAGGTCGAGTACACCTGGGCGCCCGGTATCGACGAAAAATAGGTGCTGACGAAGCGCTCATCATCGCGCCACACGGTCTGCATGCAACCGGGCGGCAACGGCGGACGGATCGCCAGCACGCCCTTCTCGTTGGCGCCCAGCGGCTCCCCTGTCGACTCGTTGAGCAGACAGACGTCGTAGCCGTACATCGGAAAACCGGGGCTGCCCAGCCGCGTCGGCGTCTTTTCGACCCCGTGGGCCACCGTGAGGATCGGCCACCCGGTCTCGGTCTGCCAGTAGTTGTCGATGATGGGCACGCCCAGGCCCTCGGAGATCCAGGTCGAGGTCGGCTCATCGAGCGGCTCGCCCGCCAGGAACAGCGCCTGCAGGCTGGACAAGTCGTACTTGCGCAGCAATGCCGGGTCTTGCTTCTTGAGCACGCGGATCGCCGTCGGCGCCGAGAACATCACGTTGACCTGGTACTTTTCAACCAATTGCCAGAAGATGCCGCCATCGGGGCGTACCGGTGTGCCCTCGTAGAGGATCGTCGCCATTCCGGCCAACAACGGCGCGTAGACGATGTACGAGTGGCCCACCACCCAGCCGATGTCGCTGGTGCAAAAGTAAGTGCCGCCCGGCTTGCCGCAAAAGATGTGCTTGATCGAGGCGGCCAGCGCCACCGCGTACCCGCCGACATCGCGCTGCACCCCTTTGGGCTTGCCGGTCGTGCCCGACGTGTAGAGCGTGTAGCTGACCGAGTTCGACTCGAGCCAGGTCGGCGGTACCGCCCGGCCGGCCACCTTGTCGCGCTCGCTCGCATAGTCGAGGTCGCGCCCGGCCTGCATCGCCGGCTCGGCCAGCCCGCGTCGCACCATCAACACCTTGGCCGGTTTGTGCGACGACAGTTCGATCGCCTTGTCCAACAGCGGCTTGTACGGGATGACCTTGCCGCCCCGGCTGCCGGCATCCGCACTGATGATCAGCACCGGTTCGGCATCCTCGATGCGGGTGGCCAGGCTGTTGGACGCAAACCCGCCGAACACCACTGAATGGATCGCGCCGATCCGCGCGCAGGCGAGGATCGCGAACGCCGCCTCGGCGATCATCGGCATGTAGACGAGCACCCGGTCACCCGGGCTGACCCCCTGCTCGAGCAGGATCGCCGACATCCGCACCACTTCTTCGTGCAGTTGGGCGAACGTGTAGGTTCGCTCCTGTCCGGTCTCGGTCGACACGAAGATCAGCGCCGGCTGGTCGGCCCTGGTCGCCAGGTGACGGTCGATCGCGTTATGGCAAAGGTTGGTCTGGCCGCCCACGAACCAGCGGGCGAACGGCGGGCGCGAGTAATCGAGTACTTGGCCGAACGGCTTGTGCCAATCGATCAGCCGGGTCTGCTCGGCCCAGAATCCCTCGCGATCCTCGATAGAGCGCTGGTGAAATGCCTGATAGACGCTGGCTGTCATGGTCTGGTCTCCTCGGACGGATGGGCCTGTGACGTCAGTGTAGGCTTTCTGCCTTAAACCCGGCTTACAGCGGCTCCCGCCTGCCGATCCGCATCGGCCGGCGACTGCGGCATCGGCGCGACACTGACTTTGACATCGCCCGGACGCCAGCCTAATGTTGAGTCAGAAAAATGGATCGGTTCACCCGATCGCCTCCTCCTCGGCCCCGCTTGTTCTGCCACCCGAACCGCTGCCGGTAGTCCGCCCTGCCCTTACCGGCCCCCAGTCGCCCAGGCGACCCGACCCCGATGCCTGGATCCGCCGACGCCTCATCAACCCAGACCCCCGTCCCGACCATCAGGCCGGGTCGACGCCAGGCCTGTGCCGCGCTGCTGGGCGCGTTGCTGGCCGGTTGCGGCAGCACGCCCCGCCCGGGTCCCACGGTCGAGCCCCACCTGCGCGCGGGGCCCGTGCCCCCGAGCCGCGCCAGCCACGGCGACGAGGTGGCCCTGCGGGCGGTGAGCATGATAGGCAAGCCCTACATCTGGGGCGGGACCGATCCCGACGAGGGCTGTGACTGCAGCGGCCTGGCGCAGTTCGTCTACCGCGAGGCGATCGGCGTCGACCTGCCCCGCACGGCCGCGCAGATGGGCCGCATCGGCCGCTCGGTCTCGCGTCGGCGCCTGGTACCGGGCGACCTCGTGTTCTTCAACACGCAGCGGCGGCGCAATTCGCACGTCGGCATCTACGTGGGCGAGGGCCGCTTCGTCCATGCACCGTCCAAAGGCAAGTCGATCCGGATCTCGACGGTCGACAACCCCTACTGGTCGCGTCGTTTCGAGGGCGGACGTCGACCGTCGATCTGAGCGGGTTGCCGGCGCCCCGCGGGGCGACAATATCGCCGACCCCGTCGATCATTGAATGCGAACCATTCGCATTTCTGTTATTCTGGCGATCCTCTTCCCTCTTCCAGGAGTTCGCCGAATGACCCGCCCGACCGCCCGCTTCTGCCTGTCCGCCTTGCTCGCGGCGATGCTGCCCATCGCCGCCCAGGCCCAGGACCAGACAAGCCTGAACCTGTACTCCGCCCGCCACTACCAGACCGACCAGGCACTGTACGACGGCTTCACCCGGGCCACCGGCATCCCGGTGAAACTGATCGAGGGCTCGGACGCGGCGCTGCTCGAACGGCTGGCCAGCGAAGGCAAGAACAGCCCGGCCGACGTGCTGCTGCTGGCCGATGCCTCGCGCCTCTGGAAGGCCGAGCAGGAAGGCGTGTTCGCGCGCATCCGGTCGCCCGAACTGGAAAAGCGCATCCCGGCCAACCTGCGCGGCGCCAGCAACGAGCAGGGCACGGCCTGGTTCGGATTTTCCACCCGCGCCCGCGTCATCATCTATAACAAGGCCGAGATCGATCCCGCGCTGGTACAGAATTATGCCGACCTGGCCCGCCCGGAACTGAAGGGCCGCCTGTGCACGCGCTCCGGCTTTCACCCGTACATGCTGTCGCTGATCGGCTCGCGGATGGTGCACGAGGGCGAGGCCGCCACCCAGGCCTGGGCCAACGCGGCGGTCGAGAACTTCGCGCGCAAACCCCGTGGTGGCGACACCGACCAGATCAAGGCCGTCGCCATCGGTGAATGCGGCGTGGCCCTGAGCAACAGCTACTACTACGTGCGTCTGATGCGCTCGGACAAGCCCGAAGACCAGGCCGTCATCACGGCCACCGGATTGATCTGGCCCGACCAGAACGGCGTCGGCACCCACGTGAACGTGTCCGGCGGCGGGGTCGTGGCCACGGCGCCGCACAAGCAGGCCGCGCGCAAGTTCATCGAGTACCTGGCCAGCGACGAGGCGCAAAAGCACTTTGCCGAAGGCAACAACGAGTGGCCGGCGGTGCCCGATGTCGGGATCGACAACCCGGCGCTCACCGGGCTGGGCGACTTCAAGGTCGATCCGCTGCCCTTGTCGAAGGTTGGCGCCGCGCAGGCGGATGCGCTCAAGCTGATCGACCGGGCCGGCTGGCGCTGAGCCGGGGCGTCGGTCCCGGAGCAGCCCCGTAGAATACGGGGATCGAAGATCGGAACTGCTCAAGGAGAGGCGCTCATGAAAGACAAACTGGCCCTGGTCACAGGATCGACGAGCGGGATCGGCCTGGGCATCGCCCGGGCGCTGGCCGCCAACGGATGCCGGATCGTGCTCAACGGGTTCGGCAAGGCCGACGAGATCGAGAAGCTGCGCCAGGGCCTGGCCAGCGAGTTCGGTCTCGAAGTGACCTATCAGGGGGCCGACTTATCCAAGCCCGACCAGATCGCGGCGATGATGAGCGCCCTCGATTCCCAGGGCGGCGTCGACATCCTGGTCAACAATGCCGGC
This sequence comes from Burkholderiaceae bacterium, assembly GCA_041396665.1. Taxonomy (GTDB): domain Bacteria; phylum Pseudomonadota; class Gammaproteobacteria; order Burkholderiales; family Burkholderiaceae_E; genus JAUIAI01. The sequence goes on along the minus strand of JAWKYE010000031.1, from coordinate 42,153 downwards.
ATCCAGCACGTCGCCAGCATCGAGGCGTTTCCGCCCGAGCGCTGGGACGCGGTGATCGCGATCAACCTGTCGTCGGTGTTTCACACGATGCACCACGCGCTGACCGGCATGAAGCAGAAAAACTGGGGCCGGGTCATCAACATCGCGTCCGCGCACGGCCTGGTGGCATCGGCCAACAAGTCGGCCTACGTCGCGGCCAAGCACGCTGTGGTCGGCCTGACCAAGGTCGCCGCGCTTGAAACCGCGCGTACCGGCGTCACCTGCAATGCGATCTGCCCCGGCTGGGTCCTGACCCCGTTGGTCCAGCAACAGATCGATGCGCGTGCCAAGGCGGCCAACCTGACCAATGAGCAGGCCAGCCAGGAGCTCCTCGGTGAGAAGCAGCCGTCGCTGGCCTTTGCGACCCCGGAGCAGATCGGCCAACTGGCGGTGTTCTTGTGCTCGCCCGCGGCCGACCAGATCCGCGGCGCCAGCATGAGCATCGATGGCGGCTGGACCGCGCAATAGCCGATTGCGGCGTAGGCGACAGGGACCGGGCAGGCGGCTCAGTCGATCGGCACCCGCCAGCAGCGACGATCGTCGCGCGCCAGCGTGATCTGCCTGGCCTGGTTCGCCCGGAAAGTGACCGTGACGGCCCCGTCGCGGTCGGTGCGCAATACCTGGATACCGCGGGCCTCGTAGCGGGCCAGTACGGTCTGGGCAGGATGCCGAAAGCGGTTCCGATAGCCTGCCTGCACGATCGCCAGCGACGGGGCCACGGTCGCCAGGAAGGCCTCGCCGGAAGAGTCTTGCTGCCGGGTGGGGCACGACCAGCACGTCGGCGCCCAGCCCGGCATTGCCCAGCGTGGTCAGCAGTGCGGTTTCCCGGGCGAGTTCGATATCGCCGGTCAGCAACAGGCTGCCACCGGGGCCGCTGATCCGCAGCACGCAGCTGCGCGCATTGCCGGGTAGCGGCCGCAGGGTCACCTGGGCCGGCCCTGGATGCAGTACCTGGAACCGAACCCGTCCCATGTCCATTCGTCGCCGCGCACGCACGGCTCGTGTGGATGTGGCAGCAGGCGTAGCGGGTGGGCTGCCGGCAGCGAGGACATCCAAAGGCGCACCGCGAACCGCTGCAACAGGCCGGCGGCACCGCCGGCATGGTCGCGGTCCTCGTGCGAGATCACCAGCCGGTCCAGTCGCGACAGACGCAGCGAGCGCGAAGCGGCGCCACGACCCGGTCGCCGGCGCCGCTGTCGGCACCCAGCCCGGGCCGGTGTCGTAGAGCAACGCATGGTGCGCGGTTCACTGAGCACCGAGGTGCCCTGCCCGACATCGAGCACGTGGCCCGCCAGCCTGGCACCGGACCGGTTGCGGCACGACGAGCAGCAACGGCAGGAACAGGCCCAGTGCCAGCGGAGCGGCGCGGGCTCGGCCGGCGTCAGCAGCAGCCAGCATCCGAGGCAGGCCAGCAGCAGGACCAGGACGACGGGCTGCCGGTGAGCTGATCGCCCACGGCCAATCGGACATCCGCTGCAAGACCCACAGCAGGCCATCGACCGACCAGGCCAGGCCGACCAGTACCGGCTGACCGAACGCGGGCCAGCAGCTGCCAGCAGGGCCCCCACCAGCGCACCGGGGGCGATCACCGCCGAGATCAGCGGGATCGCCACCGCGTTGGCCAACGGCCCCAGCAAGGGAAAGGAGCCGAACCACACGGCCCCCGAGCGGCAGCATCACCACGGTGGCCGCCCACTGTGCGCGGCCGGCCTGGCGCCACCAGGGTCGCGCGCCCGGACAACCCCGGCATCGAGCATCAGCGCGGCAACGATGCCGAACGACAACCAGAAACCGCTGGACAGCACAGCCCAGGGATCGAGCACGGTCACCAGTGCCGCGGCCGCCGCCAGCACGTGCCCGGTGGCGGCCGCGCGCCCGACGATGACGCTCGCGCCGGCCACCAGCAGCATCCAGCAGGTACGTTGCGCCGGAATGCCCCAGCCCGAGAACACGCTGTAGGCGAACGCAGCGAGCACGCCCAGTGCCCAGGTCACGACGGTGCCGACGCGCAGAACAAGCGCCCAGCCCCAGCCCTCGCCAGCGCTGCACGCGCCGCAGCAACAACACCACGATCGCCGCGAACATCGTCACATGCAGCCCGCTGATCGACATCAGGTGGAGGTACCGGTCCGGTTGAACACCTCCCAGACCGGGTCGGCACTGCCGACTGCTCCCCGTTGACCAGCGCGATCAACGTGCCCTGGCCGCGGGGCTCGCCCTGTCCAGCGCCTGTGCCATCGCGCGTCGCGCGGCCATCCGCCATCGCTCGACCAGCACCCGCGTCTTCGACAACGCGCCCCGACAGGCGCAGGTTGCCGTGCTCCGGGTGCCGATGCCCTGCCCGGCCGGCGCACGTAGCCGCGGGCGGCAATACCGTTTTGCAGTGCCCAGAGTTCGGCATCGAAGCCCTGCGGATTCAGGTTGCCGTGCGGGCGCCAGGCGCAGGTTCAGTTGCAGCCGGTCGCCGGGCCACAAGGTGTCAGCCGGCGCATCGCGCCCATACCAGTCCAGCGCGACAAGGCGGTCTTCGAAGCACGCCGCCGATCCGCCGGCGGCCGCCTTGGCGGTCGCGCCATCGACGCATTGCTCGATGTGAAAGCGAAACCGGATCCTGGCCTGAACGAGCGGATGTCTCACCACGTGACCCTGTACCAGCATCGGCACGCCTCCAGCCCGGGCGCCAGACGTTGCCTGAGCGCCTGCTCGGCCTGGTGGTGCAGCAACACGAACGAGAGCAGAAATGCCGTCCCCCAGCCCATGACCGGCCACCGCCGGGCGAGCCACCAGGCGATGGGGACCCCCGCGCCCAGCACCCAGACCGACCAGGCGGGCAACAGCGCCGGTAGGCGATGCAGCACGAGCGCGGCGATCGGCAGCGCGGACAACACCGGCAGGCGCAAGGTGGGCATCGCCCGATGCTAGGGGGCGCCCGACCCCAACAAGCCCGGACGCGCCCGCAATTCGGATCGGCCGGGCGGCCTATCGTCGGCGCGCGTGCGAACCGCTTACCCGGGCAAGAGCAACGGCTGCAGGCGGGGCAGCACCCGGCAGGCATTGTGCGCGGTCTGCGCGATCACTTCGTCGAGCGGGCGCGCGCGCAATTGCGCCAGGCATTGCGCGATCCGGGGCAACTCGGCCGGCTCGTTGCGTTGGTTGGTGATCCATTCGGGCGCAATGTCCGGCGCATCGGTCTCGAGCACGATCGCCGTTTCGGGCAGGTCGCTGGCGAGCCGGCGGATATTGCGGGCCCGCGCGTAGGTCATCGCGCCCCCGAAGCCGAGCGCGAATCCCTGCCCGAGAAACTGCTGGCCTGCTGGCGGCTGCCGTTGAACGCGTGCGCGATGCCCTGGATGGAGGCAGCGGGCGCAGGTACTTGAGCAGGCGGTCGGCCGAACGGCGTACATGCAGCAGCACCGGCAGGCCGAACTGCGCGGCCAGTCCAGCTGCGCCCGGTAAAACCATTCCTGGCGCGCCGGGTCGGGGTCGGCACGAAGAAATCCAGGCCGATCTCGCCAACCGCCAGCAGCCGTGGATCGTCGCGGTGCTGGACGAGCGCCTGGCGCAACGCGTCGATCGCATCGTCGGGCAGGCCGGGCACGAACAACGGTGGATGCCCAGCGCGTAGCCCGAGGGCCGGCAGCGCCCGTGCGATTTCCCGAACCGCGCCAGTTCGCCGGCGCCACTGCCGGCAGGATCATCGACCGGATACCGGCGGCCTGCGCCCGCGCCAGCATCAGCGGGCGATCCGCATCGAACTCGGCGGTACCGAGATGACAGTGGGTGTCGACCAGGGGCATTGCAGTCGCCGGGATCCGGGCCGCCAGGGTGGGCGCGAGTACGCCGTCGCGGATCGTCAGCACCCGGTCCAGCCGGGAGGCCAGGTCGGTGTCGTGCGTGACGACGACGAACCCGGTTGCCTCGGCCAGCGACAACTCGGTCATCAGGTCGAACACCCGCCCGGCAATGCTGCGATCGAGGTTGCCGGTCGGCTCGTCAGCCAGCACGAAGCGAGGCCGGGTCACCATTGCGCGGGCCAGCGCCACCCGTTGCCGCTCGCCGCCCGACAACTGCCCGGGCACGTGGCTGAAACGGTGCCCCAGGCCGACCCGCTCGAGCATCGCCTGGGCGGTGTCACGCGCGGCGCCCGGCGACTGGCCGCGGATGCGCAGCGGCATCGCGACATTCTCCGTCGCAGTGAATTCGCCCAGCAGGTGGTGAAATTGGTAAACGAAGCCCAGGCTGCGGTTGCGCAGCGTGCCCCGTTGCGCCTCGCTCATCGTGTCCAGACGCTGGCCGGCCACACTGACCGAGCCTGACGACGGCGTATCGAGACCGCCCAGCAGGTGCAGCAGCGTGTTTTTGCCCGAGCCTGAGGCGCCGATGATCGCGACCGCTCGCCGGGATGCAGTTCGAAGTCGACCCCGCGCAGCACGACGATCTCCTCGTCACCCTGCCAGAACGATTTGCACAGGCCCCGGGCGATCAAGGCGTCGCCGCCACCACCGGTCGCAGGCTCACTCATAGCGCAGCGCCTCGGCTGACGCACCCGCGACGCCCGCCAACCGGGATAGAGCGTCGACAGGAAGGCCAGGATGCAGGCGGTCAGCCCGATGGTGACGACATCGTCCAGGTGCAGGTCGCTGGGCAGGTAGTTGATGTAACAGATTCCCTGGGGCAGCACCTCGAATCCGAACAAGCGCTCTATCCCCTGCACGAACGGCCCGATGTTCAAGCCCAGCACGACCCCCAGCGCGACCCCGACGCCGTGCCCAGCAGCCCGACCGAGGCGCCCTGCACCATGAAGATCTTCATGATGCTGGCCGGACTCGCGCCCAGCGTGCGCAGGATCGCGATGTCCGACTGCTTGTCGGTCACCGTCATCACCAGCATCGACACCAGTTGAAGGCCGCCACGGCGACGATCAAGGTCAGGATGATGAACATCATCCGCTTCTCGATCTGCACCGCGGCGAACCAGTTGCGGTTCTCGGCCGACCAGTCGCGCACGTAGTAACCGCCGCGCAGGCGGCTCGCCAGCCGGTCGGCGATCGCCGGCGCCCCCATCATGTCGTCGGTCTTGAGCCGTACGCCGTGCTGACGCCGCGCACGCGAAACAGCTTGCCGGCATCGTCGATGTTCATCAGCACCAGGTTCAGGTCGTACTCGTAGGTGTCCCGATCTGAAGATCGCGACCACCGACACCTGGCGCAGCCGCGGCAGCACCCCGGCCGGGGTCGCCGTGCCCTGCGGGGCGATCAGCGTGATCTTGTCGCCTGGGTGTAGCAGGTAGCGATCGGCCATCTGCTTGCCGATGGCCACGCCGAACTCACCGGGCACCAGCATCGCCGCATTGCCGTAGGCAAAGCGATCGAGAAAGTCGGCCACCTCGCCTTCACGGGCCGGATCGATGCCGCGCACGATCACGCCACGCACATTGTCGCCGAAGGTCATCATCGCCTGTCCGGACACGAACGGGGCCGCGCCGATCACCTGCTTGTCCTCGCGGGCCTGCCTGGCCAGCGCCGCCCAGTCGGTGATGCCCTGGGCGCCGCCGATCACTTCGATGTGCGACAGCACCGACAACATCTTGTCGCGCACTTCCTTCTGAAAGCCGTTCATCACCGACAGCACGACGATCAACGCGGCCACCCCCAGCGCGATGCCGGCAACCGAGAGCACCGAGATGAACGAGATGAAGCCGTTGCGGCGGCCGGCGCGGCGACTGGCGCGCGTGAAGCGCAAGCCGATGAAGAGTTCGTAGGGTGTAGGCATGACGGGCCGCCGCAGTTTGCCACAACTCGCCCGTCGCCCACCCCGCATGGCCTTTGGGGTTCGCGGGCAACGCCACTGGCACAATCGCCGGTGATGCTCACCCTGTTCATTCCCGATTCCCTGGCTGGTGCACCGCCCGCTGCGTTGCCAGCGGGCCCGCGTCCCGGCGATGTGGCGCTGCCGGGCGGGGCACGGCTGCTCGCGCAACACGAGATGACGGCGAGCGAGCTGCGCCAAACGCCATGGGAAGCCTGGCTGGCCGAGCGCTTCGGCACCGGGCACGGCACGCCGGCGGCAGCCTGGAGCCTGTTCGATGCATCGATCGCCGAGGCGGGCGGCGCGCCGGCACCGCAGCTCGCGCCAGGCGGACAGATGCTGACCGCCTGCCCCGCCCACCTGCAGGCCGGGCTCGACCACCTGGTGCTGCACCCGCCCGGCGAGCTGGGTCTGGCGCCGGCCGATGCGCAGGCATTGGCCAGTGCCGCGAACGGGCATTTTCGGGACGACGGCCTGCAATTGCAGGTGCTGTCCCCGGGCCAGTGGCGGCTGCGGCTGGCCCGGGCGCTGGACGTGGATTTCGCCAGCAGCCACGTGGCCACCGGCCGGCGGCTGGACCAATACATGCCGGCCGGCCCCGATGCGCGGCGCCTGCGCGCGTTGCTCAACGAGATGCAGATGCTCTGGCACGAACACCCGGTCAACGAGGGCCGCCGCGACCGGGGCGAGCCGCCGGTCAATGCGTTGTGGATCGAGGGCCACGCGCAGTCGCTGCCCCCGAGTCCGTACCTCACGGTTTTCAGCGACCAGCCGACGACCCGGGGCCTGGCGCTGGCCGCCGGGCTGGGCCGGGCATCGGTGATCTCGCCGCGCGACACGGGTCCCACAGCCTTGATGCAGGCGGTGGCGCAGGCCGCAGCGCGCGGCCCGACGCTGGTTGAACTCGACCATCAGGCAGCCCCTGGCGGGCTCGAGCCCTGGCTGTCGAACCCGGCGCTGCGCCGGCCGATCAATATCGTGCTGACCGGCGACCTGCACTGGCAGCATTGGCAATGCGCCACCGTGCCGTGGTGGCGCTTCTGGCAGCGGGCGGCGCGCCGATGAAGCAGGTGCGCCAGCGCGCCATCGACGAGGCGGCGCAGCGCAGCCTGCTCCAGGGTGGCATCCACCCGGTGCTGGCCCGGGTGGCCGCGGCCCGCGGTGTGCGCGACGCGGCCGCGCTGGCACCCGGGATGGACGGCCTGCTCAGGCCCGGCCAGATGGGCGGGCTGGCCGCGGCCGCGCGCTGCCTGGGCGACGCGATCCGGGCCGGTCAGCGGCTGCTGGTGGTCGGTGACTACGACTGCGATGGCGCGACCGCCACCGCCGTCTGCGTCAGCGGACTGCGCCGCTTGGGCGCCCGGATCGACTACCTGGTGCCCAACCGCTTCACCGATGGCTACGGATTGTCGCCGGCCGTCGTGCGCGCGGCACTCGATCATCCACGGCTGGGCCGCCCGGACTGGATCATCACCGTCGACAACGGGATCGCCAGCCTCGAGGGGGTGGACGCGGCCAACGCGCTGGGCATCCAGGTGGTGGTGACCGACCATCACCTGCCCGGCGAACGATTGCCGGCGGCCGCGGCCATCGTCAATCCGAACCTGCCCGACTGCGGTTTTCCCAGCCGGCACCTGGCCGGCGTGGGGGTCGCGTTCTATGTCGTGGCCGCGGTGCGCGGCGAACTGCTCGCCAGTGGCCACCTGCAGGCGCCCGCCCCCAGGCTGGTCGATCTGCTCGACCTGGTCGCGCTGGGCACGGTGGCCGATGTGGTGCGCCTGGACGAGAACAACCGCCGGCTGGTGCAGGCCGGGCTCAGCCGCTGCCGCGAGGGCAAGGCCCGCCCCGGCCTGCAGGCGCTGATCGAGGCGGCCGGCTGCACGACGCACCGGCTCAGTACCCGCGACCTGGGCTTCGCGCTGGGCCCGCGCATCAATGCCGCGGGCCGCCTCGATGACATCACCCAGGGCATCGAGTGCCTGCTGGCCGACAGCGCCGAGGCCGCGCTGCCCCTGGCCAGGACCCTGGATGAGTTGAACCGGCAGCGGCGGACCGTCGAGGCGGCGATGCGCGAGCAGGCGATGGACGCGGTTGCCGCCGGCGGCAACACCGACTGGTGCGTCGTCGCGCACCAGCCCGACTGGCACGAAGGCGTCGTCGGCCTGGTGGCCGGGCGCCTGCGCGAGCGCTATCACCGCCCTGCTTTCGCTTTCGCGCCGGCCAGCCAGCAGGCCGGCCACTGGCGCGGCTCGGGTCGCTCGATCCCGGGCGTGCATCTGCGCGACGTGCTGGCACGGATCGCGGCGCGCGAACCCGGCCTGATCGAGCGCTTCGGCGGCCACGCGATGGCGGCCGGCCTGAGCCTGGGCGAAGCCTCGCTGGCCAGATTCGAGGCGGCGCTGCCGTTGGCGATCCAGGAACTTGCGATCGCTCGGTTTTCGAGGAGTGGATCGCCGTGGACGGGGCGCTGGCTCCGGCCGACTGTACGCTGGCCGTCAGCGACCTGCTCGAGCGCCAGGTCTGGGGCCAGGGGTTCGAAGCCCCCGCTTTTTTCAACCGCTTCACCGTGCGCCGCCAGCGGGTGGTGGGCAGCGGCCACCTCAAGCTCAGCCTGGTGCTGGACGGGCAGCCGCTGGAGGGCATTTTCTTCGGGCGCAGCGAGCCGCTGCCCGACCAGTGCGACCTCGTCTTCCAACTTCAGGGCAACGAGTATCGCGGCGTGCGCGATGTGCAGGTGCTGGTGGAAGCCACATTGCAGGGCTGATCGGGCCGCCAGGCCTACCCCTCGGCTATACTTTTCAGTTGCCTGCATGTCGTGCCGAGCGGCCCATGCCCCCTCTCCCAGACCAAAGAAGCCCATGGAAGCCGAACAGCTGAACCAGATCCAGTCCGAAATCGCCGACCTGCAGGAGCGGGTGGGTGCGCTTCGGAGGTATCTTTGACTACGATCTGAAAAAAGACCGCCTCGAGGAAGTCAACCGCCTGCTCGAATCGCCCGATGTCTGGGAGGATGCCGCCAGGGCCCAGGCGCTGGGCCGCGAGCAACGCACGCTGGACGCGGTGGTCAGCAGCATAGGCAAGGCCGACCAGGAACTAGCCGATGCCGGCGACCTGTTCGGGATGGCCCGCGAGGAAGGCGACTTTGACACGGTGAGGGCCGTGGCCGCCGACATCGGCAAAGTCGCCGCCGTGATCGAGGGCCTGGAATTTCGCCGGATGTTCTCCAACCCGGCCGATGCGAACAACTGCTTCATCGAGATCCAGGCCGGCGCCGGCGGCACCGAGGCCCAGGACTGGGCCGCGATGCTGTTGCGCCAGTACCTGCGCTACTGCGAGCGCAAGGAATTCAAGACCGAGGTGCTCGAGGAATCCGAAGGTGAGATCGCCGGCATCAAGGGGGCGACGATCAAGGTCGAGGGTGAATATGCCTATGGCCACCTGCGCACCGAGACCGGCGTGCACCGGCTGGTACGCAAATCGCCATTCGATTCGTCTGGCGGGCGGCACACGTCGTTCGCCTCTCTGTACGTCTACCCCGAGGTCGACGACTCGATCGAGATCGAGATCAATCCGGCCGACCTGCGTATCGACGTCTACCGCGCCTCTGGCGCCGGCGGCCAGCACGTCAACCGGACGGAATCGGCGGTACGCATCACCCACGAGCCCACCGGCATCGTCGTGCAATGCCAGAATGACCGCTCGCAGCACCGTAACAAGGACGAGGCGATGGGCATGCTCAAGTCGCGGCTGTACGAACTCGAGATCCGCAACCGCCAGGCCGAGCAGGACAAGGTCGAGGCCAGCAAGACCGACATCGGCTGGGGTCACCAGATCCGCTCGTACGTGCTGGACCAGTCGCGGATCAAGGATCTGCGCACCAACGTCGAGATCAGCAATACCCAGAAGGTGCTGGATGGCGATCTCGACCCCTTCATTTCGGAAAGCCTCAAGCAGGGAGTCTGATGAGCCAAGCCCCCGACGAGCCCGTGTTTGGCGATACGCTGCCCGAGGACAACCAGATCATCGCCGAGCGCCGCGCCAAGCTGGCTGCCCTGCGCGCGCAGGGCCAGGCGTTTCCCAACGATTTTCGCCCCACCGATCATGCCGCCGACCTGCTCGCGCGGGCCGAATCACTCGATCGCGCCGCGCTCGAGGCCGAGCCGGTCGATGTCTGCCTGGCCGGGCGAATGGTGCTCAAGCGGGTCCAGGGCAAGGCCAGCTTCGCGACGCTGCAAGATGGCACCGGCCGCATCCAGCTCTACCTGAACGATGCTGGGGTCGGGCCCGACGTGCACGAGGCATTCAAACACTGGGACCTGGGCGACATCATCGGCGCGCAGGGACAGCTCTTCAAGACGATGAAGGGCGAGTTGTCGGTGCGCTGCGCGAGCATCCGCCTGCTCACCAAGAGCCTGCGCCCGCTGCCAGACAAGTTTCACGGCCTGAGCGACCAGGAAACCCGCTACCGCCAGCGCTACGTCGACCTGATCGTCAACCACGAGGCACGCGAGCGCTTCATGGTGCGCACGCGGATCCTGCAGGCGATCCGGGCCTTCATGGTCGAGCAGGCGTTTCTCGAGGTCGAGACACCGATGATGCACCCGATTCCGGGCGGTGCGACGGCGCGGCCGTTCGTCACCCGGCACAATGCGCTCGACCAGGAGATGTTCCTGCGCGTCGCGCCCGAGTTGTATCTGAAGCGGCTGCTGGTCGGCGGGTTCGAGCGGGTATTCGAGATCAACCGCAGCTTTCGTAACGAGGGGATCAGCCCGCGCCACAATCCGGAATTCACGATGATGGAGTTCTACGCGGCCTATACCGACTACCGCTGGAACATGGACATCACCGAGCAGATCATCCGGCACGTCGCCCACCAGGCGCTGGGCACCGGAACGCTCGTCTACCAGGGCCAGGCGATCGATCTGGACGCGCCCTTCGCGCGGCTCACGATCAGTGACGCGATCCGCACCCATGCGCCCGAGGTCGACGCCAGCCGCCTGGACGACCCCGGGTTCCTGCGCGCCGAGCTCAAGCGCCGGCGTGTCGCGATCGATCAGCCCTCGCTGCGCGATGCCGGTGTCGGCGGACTGCAACTGGCGTTGTTCGAGGAAACCGCCGAAGCGAGGCTGATCGCGCCGACCTTCATCATCGACTACCCGGTCGAGGTATCGCCGCTGGCCCGCGCCTCGGACACCCGGCCCGACATCACCGAGCGCTTCGAATTGTTCATCGCCGGGCGCGAAACCGCCAACGGGTTCTCGGAACTCAATGATCCCGAAGACCAGGCCGAGCGGTTCAGCCGCCAGGTCCTGGCCAAGGAGGCCGGCGACGAGGAGGCGATGTACTTCGATGCCGACTACATCCGGGCGCTCGAGTTCGGCATGCCGCCGGCCAGCGGCTGCGGGATCGGCATCGATCGGCTGGTGATGCTGGTCACCGACAGCGCCAGCATCCGCGACGTGATCCTCTTTCCTGCGCTCAAGCGCGAGCACTGATGCACCTGCTGCTGCGAAGCTACGACCTCGTCGAACTACAGCGCGTCAGGAGCGAGCTGGTGCAGCGCGGGATCAAGGTGCATGTCAGCGACGAGTTCACCTATGCCATTCCCGGCATGCCGGGCGCCGAGCAGCCGCGCGGGCTCTGGGTGGCGCTGGACGAGGACCTGCTGGCGGCCCGCCGGATCGCCTGCGACCTGTTGGGCGAAGAGCGGCTCGAACTGGCCACCGGATCTGCTTTGGGAACTGCTGGCGCGCCTGCCGATGCGACCGCTGGCGGCCCCGTAACCGGCCCGTTCGCCGCGCTGGCAGGTTACCGGCTCCTGCTGCTGATCATCGCGGCCGCGTTGGCGATGTTGCTGCTGACCGGCGCCTAGGCACACGCCGATGGACGCGCTCTTCCTGATCCGCCAGCACGCGCGCTATAACCGCTGGATCAACGATCGCATCATGAGCGCCGCCGCGCGCCTGAGCGCCGACGAACTCGCCGCCGACCAGCGCGCCTTCTTTGGCTCGATCATCGAGACGCTCAACCACGTGGTGGTCGGCGATTCGATCTGGCTGGCGCGGTTTGCAAAGGCGTCCGGCCCGGGCAGCGAGCCGCTGCGGTCGGCCGCCTCGTGGCTGCCGCGCCCCGGCGCCCTGAACGAGGTGCTCGAACCCGCCCTGTCGGGCCTGGATCCGCTGCGGGCCCGGATCGATGAGCTGATCATCGAGTGGACCGGTGCGTTGGCCGGCACCGAGCTCGACCAGGTGCTGGCCTACACCAACACCGCGGGTCGCCCGTTCCGGCGCCCCTACGGCTTGCTTATCCTGCATTTTTTCAATCACCAGACCCACCACCGCGGCCAGGTCAGCACACTGCTGTTCCAGAACGGCATCGACATCGGCGTCACCGATATGCTGGCGACGATCGACGAGGCCCCGCAATCCGACACCTAGTTGGTCGGGTCGGGCGCCGCATCGTGGGCACCCATCCTCGTTGAACGGGATCAGCCGAAAGGGTGGCGCGTGCGAAGTTGGGTCAAGCGGCTGAAATCCCGATCGGTCGTGATCCACTCGCCACCCGACTCGATCGCGAGTGCCGCGAGAAAGGCATCGGGCACGAGATTGCCCTTTGCCGCGCAACGAACTCGAGCGCGTCTTTCAGTGTACTGGGCATCAAAAGACCTTCGGATACGTCACGATCCTGATAAAGCCACTCAGGACCAGATCGGAAACAGCATAGGCCTCATCGCCGTTGCTCAACTGCTCGAGCCAGTCGCGATAGGCCGCATGGTCGGCAGCATCTTCGCGATGCGCATAGACGAATATGTTGACATCGCAGAGCAGCAATCAGGCATCCATGGCATCTTGCAGCGAAGACGCATCGTCCAGGTCGATTCCCGGTCGCAGGCCGGTTCCCTTGACCGTGATCAGGCGAACCCGCTTGCGCGCAGACCCCTCGCTGCGCCGCGCACGGGCTTCGCGCAGCGCATCCTCGAGCACTACCGTCAGGGTGCGGCCCGATTCGAGCACACGCCGTTTCGCTGCGGCCAGCAGTTGATCATCGAGGCGGATCGTCGTTCTCATGCATCAAAGCATCGCATGCTGACATCAATATATCAATCTTCGCCATCAGCGATGGGATCGGCTTCAATCGGCCTCGTCGATCCACGCCTGCTGGATCGCTTCCAGGATCTTTCTCCCGAGCGGGTCGGATCGTCGTCGAACCTGTCCAGTGCCAGCACCCAGGCGTGCAGGTCGGTGAAGCGCACCGTCAGCGGATCGACATCCGGGTGGGCGTCGATCAGGGCCAGCGCGATGTCCAGCGAATCGGTCCATTTCATCAGTGTTCCTCGCGGGCATGGTTGATCGTGTAGCGCGGGATCTCGATCGTCAGGTCCTCGTCGGCGACGTGCACCTGGCAGGACAGCCGCGATTGCGCGCTCAGGCCCCAGGCCTTGTCCAGCATGTCGTCTTCGAGTTCTTCGGAAGGCTCGAGGCTGTCGAAGCCCTCGCGCACGATCACATGACAGGTCGTGCAGGCGAGCGACATCTCGCACGCATGCTCGATCTCGATCTTGTGCTCCAGCAATGCCGTACAGAGTTGCTTGCCGGGCGCCAGCTCGAAGCTCGCGCCCTCGGGACAAAGCTGTTCGTGCGGCAGTACCTTGACGGTGGGCATGGGATTCCTTCAGATATCGTCGACCGATCGGCCTTCGAGCGCCATCGCGATCGATCGGTCCATCCGGCGCGACGCAAATTCGTCCGAGGCACGGGACAGCTCCTCGACCCCGCGACGGATCGCCTCGGCATCGGTGCCCGTGCGCAGCTTGGCGGTGCGCTTGACAGTGGCTTGCAGCGCCGCGCGCTCGGCCGGGCCGAGCAGGTCGCCGTCGGCGCGCAGCGCCGCCTCGATCGCCTCGATCAGGCGGTCGGCCTCGACCTGTTGCTCGCGCAATGCGCGTGCCTGCATGTCGTGGCCGGCGGCATCATAGGCGCCTTGCAACATGCCGGCGATGTCGTCGTCCGACAACCCGTAGGAAGGCTTGACCGCCACCGACGCCTCGACCCCGCTGGAGGCTTCGCGCGCCGTCACCGACAGCAGCCCGTCCGCGTCGACCTGGAAAGTCACCGCGATACGCGCCGCGCCAGCGGCCATCGGGGGAATGCCGCGCAACTCGAACCGCGCCAGCGAACGGCAATCGCTGACCAGTTCGCGCTCGCCCTGCAACACGTGGATCGCCATCGCGGTCTGGCCGTCCTTGTAGGTGGTGAACTCCTGGGCGCGCGCGATCGGGATCGTCGAATTGCGGGTAATCACCTTCTCGACCAGCCCCCCCATCGTCTCCAGACCCAACGACAACGGGATCACGTCCAGCAACAGCCATTCATCATCGAGCGCGGCATTGCCGACCAACTGGTTGGCCTGCAGCGCGGCGCCCAGGGCGACCACCTGGTCGGGATCGATGTCGTTCAGCGGCTCGGTGCCGAACAATTCGCGCACCCCGGCCACCACCTGGGGCATTCGGGTCGCCCCGCCCACCAGCACCACCCCGACCACGTCGGCCGGCGCGAGATCGGCATCATCCAACGCCCGTTGGCAGGCCTGCAGACTGCGGACCAGGAATGGCCGCGTCAGCGATTCGAAGCGCACCCGCGTCAACGGCAGCCGCACCGTCGTCGTGTCGTCCAGGTCGACCTTGAACTCGGTCTGCTCGCTGCGGCTCAGGCGCTCTTTGCAGCGGCGCGCCTCGTGCAGCAACCGGCGATGGTCGGGGGGAGCCATCGCCGACGGTTCCAGCCCGGTCTGGGTGAACACCCAGTCGACGATGCAGCGATCGAAATCGTCACCGCCCAGGCTGGTGTCGCCGCCAGTGGACACGACCTCGAACACCCCCTTGGTCAGGCGCAGGATGGAGATATCGAAAGTACCGCCACCCAGGTCGTATATCGCGTAAAGGCCCTCGCTGCCATTGTCCAGCCCGTAGGCCAATGCGGCGGCGGTCGGCTCGTTGATCAGGCGCAGCACGTTCAGTCCGGCGACGGTCGCCGCATCCTTGGTGGCCTGACGCTGCGCATCGTCGAAGTAGGCGGGCACCGTGATCACCGCCCCCTCGACCTCGGCCCCCAGCACCGCGACCGCGCGATCATGGAGCTTGCGCAGGATGTCGGCCGATACCTCGACCGGCGACTTCGCCGCCGGCGGTTTGCAGCTTGACCATTCCCGGTGCATCGACCAACCGGTACCCGGTGTTCATCTGTGCCGCTTCGGCGGCACTGCGGCCCATCAGCCGTTTGACCGACAAGATGGTGTTCTGCGGATCGGCCACCGACTGGCCCAGCGCTTGCTTGCCAACCTGTACCCGCCCGTCGGCCAGGTAGCGCACGACAGAAGGCATCAGCAAGTCGCCATCGGTGCCGGCCAATACCTCGGCCGAGCCCGAGCGAACGCTCGCCACCAGCGAATTGGTCGTGCCCAGATCGATGCCGATCGCAATTCGCCGCTCGTGCGGATCGGGTGACTCACCAGGTTCGGAAATCTGCAGCAACGCCAAGACTCAGGCTCCTTGGTTCAGTTGGCGCTGCACCCGCTTCAGTTCAGCGCCCAGTTTGTCCAGAAACATCCACTCGCGCACGGCCAACGCCGCGCCTTCCACATCGCCTTGCGCAAACAGGTCCGCGATCCGGGCATGGATGTCCGCGACCTGCTGGCGCAGTTGCGCGGTCAGTGCGTCCATCGCCTGCTTGTCGCCCGCATCGCGGATCTCGTCCAGCGACTCGCGCCACGCCATCTGCTGCACGAGGAAGGCCGGCGGCATCGCCGTGTTGCTCTCGGCACCGACATCCACGCCGTTCAGCGTGCACAGGTAGCGGGCGCGACTCAGCGGCTGACGCAGCACCTGGAAGGCCTCGTTGGCCTGGGTGGCCACCTGCATCGCATAGCGTCTCTCGGCCTGTCCTGCCTTGACGAAGCGATCGGGGTGCATCGTCGACTGGATGCGTTTGAAGGCCGTTTGGAGCGCGGCTTCGTCGATGTCGAAGGTGACCGGCAGGCCAAAGAACTCGAAATGATTGCGTTTGAGCGCTTCCATGGAACCCATGAGTCGGGCTCACCCGGAACCCTGCAGGACAACCCGGCATTGGATTGCAGGCGGCAGTATAGAGGGCCGGGCCACCCGGTCGCCCGATCGATCCGGCCCCGGATCGACTAGACGTTGAACGACTCGCCGCACCCGCACTCGCTCTTGACGTTCGGGTTATTGAATCTGAAGCCTTCGTTCAGGCCTTCCTTGGCGAAGTCCAGCTCGGTGCCGGCAATATAGGGCAGGCTCTTCGGATCGATGAACAGCCGCACCCCGTTGCTTTCGAACTCCTGGTCTTCGGGATTGACCGCATCGGCGAATTCCAGCTTGTAGGCCAGACCCGAGCAACCGGTCGTCTTGACGCCCAGCCGCAGGCCCAGGCCCTTGCCCCGCTTGCTCAGGTAGCCGCTGACATGCTTTGCCGCGGCTTCGGTCAGAGTGACAGTCATGGGTTTACCCGTTGATGAATGATGAATTCGGCTCGTGCTCGAAAACCGCGTGGATCACGCCGCCTTTTGCACGCCGCCCTCCTGACGCGCCCGGTAATCGTCGATGGCCGCCTTGATGGCGTCCTCGGCAAGGATCGAGCAGTGGATCTTGACCGGCGGCAGCGCCAGTTCTTCGGCGATCTGCGTATTCTGGATGGCACCAGCCTCGTCGAGCGACTTGCCCTTGACCCATTCGGTGACCAGCGACGACGAGGCGATCGCCGAGCCGCAGCCGTAGGTCTTGAACTTCGCATCCTCGATCACGCCCTGGGCGTTGACCTTGATCTGCAGCTTCATCACGTCGCCGCAGGCCGGCGCGCCCACCATGCCGGTGCCCACCGACGGGTCGGTCTTGTCGAAAGACCCGACATTGCGCGGGTTCTCGTAGTGATCGATGACTTTCTCACTGTAGGCCATGGTTGACTCCTGTTGGATTGCTGTTGACTGATTGATCGAATCGCGCCGACTGCAGGCGGCATCTGGTCACGGTCAGTGAGCCGCCCACTGGACGGAATCGAGATCGACCCCTTCCTGGACCATTTCCCAGAGCGGCGACATTTCGCGCAGCTTGCCGACCTTGGCCTGCAGCAGCTTGACGGTGAAGTCGATTTCTTCCTCGGTGGTGAAACGGCCCACGCTGAACCGGATCGAGCTGTGGGCCAGTTCGTCGTTGCGACCCAGGGCACGCAGCACATACGAGGGCTCAAGGCTGGCCGACGTGCAGGCCGAACCGCTGGACACCGCGACATCCTTGATCGCCATGATCAACGACTCGCCTTCGACGAAATTGAAGCTCACGTTCAGGTTGTGCGGCACCCGCTGCTCGAGAGAGCCATTCAGGTAAACCTCTTCCATCTGCGACAGACCCGCCCAGAGCTTGTCGCGCAGCATCCGGATGCGCTCGTTCTCTGTGGCCATCTCCAGGCGCGCGATGCGGAATGCCTCGCCCATGCCGACGATCTGGTGGGTCGCCAGCGTGCCCGAGCGCATGCCGCGCTCGTGCCCGCCGCCGTGGATCTGCGCCTCGATGCGCACCCGCGGCTTGCGCCGCACGTACAGCGCGCCGATGCCCTTGGGCCCGTAGGTCTTGTGCGCCGACAGCGACATCAGGTCGACCTTCCAGGTCTGCAAATCGATCGGCATCTTGCCGGTGGCCTGCGCCGCATCGACGTGGAAGAGGATCTTGCGCTGGCGCAGCATCTCGCCGATGGCCGCGACATCTTGGATGACGCCGATCTCGTTGTTCACCAGCAGGACGGACACCAGGATCGTGTCCGGCCGCAGCGCCGCTTCGAGCGCGTCGAGCGACAACAGGCCGTCCTCGGCGACGTCGAGGTAGGTGACGTCGAACCCCTGGCGCTCCAGTTCGCGCATCGTGTCCAGCGTCGCCTTGTGCTCGGTGCGGGTCGTGATCAGGTGCCTGCCCTTGTCCTTGTAGAAATGGGCCGCCCCCTTGAGCGCCAGGTTGCTCGCCTCGGTGGCACCCGACGTCCAGACCACTTCGCGCGGATCGCACCGGATCAGTTCGGCGACCTGCTCGCGGGCCTGCTCGACCGCCTTCTCGGCGGTCCAGCCATACGGGTGACTGCGCGAGGCCGGGTTGCCGAAATCCTCGCGCAGGTACGGCAGCATCGCATCGACGACCCGGGGGTCTATCGGCGTCGTGGCAGAGTAATCGAGGTAGATCGGTAGCTTCAGGCTCATGGCAATGTCAATCTCTTGAAGGCAGTTTTCTGGTCGGGGCGTTCACGGACGGGCAACGGGCGTTGTGATCCGCTCAGATCGTGGTCAGGCGCCCCTTGTCCAATTTGATCGACTGCAGCGTGGACGTGGGAAACTCCAACGCCGCCCGGTGTTCCTTGCGAATCGAGATCTCGCGCGGCTGGCCCACCTGGCTGCGGTCGCGCTGGCCATCGACCAGGCTGAACAGCGAGACCGAACTGAGGTACTCGACCATTTTCTTGGTCAGCGTGCTCCAGAGGTCGTGCGTCATGCACTGGCCCTGGTCGTCGCCACAGTTGGCCTTGCCGCCGCACTGGGTGGCATCGAGTGGTTCATCGACAGCGAAAATGATGTCGGCCACCGTGATGTCCTTGGGGCTGCGCGCCAGCGAGTATCCGCCGCCTGGCCCCCGGGTGCTCTCGACCAGCTCGCTGCGCCGCAGGCGGCCGAACAGCTGCTCGAGGTAGGAAAGGGAGATCTTCTGCCGCTCGCTGATGCCGGCAAGCGTTACCGGGCCCTGATGCTCGCGCATGGCCAGATCAATCATCGCGGTCACCGCAAAGCGGCCTTTCGTCGTCAGTCGCATGATTCGGATCCTATAAATAATCTTGACCAATATGCTCGACTATAACCAATCCCTACCAATTCAGTCGAGTATCCCACAACCCCGGAACGGTTTTCCTGCCATTCCGGTTCGTTAGGGGAACGATACCTGAATTCCCGACTAATGACCAATGGTAATACGGGATGACTCAACAGTCATTCTCGGAGAATCATCCGGTGAGTCGGTTCGATTTCGGTCGGCACCGACAAAAAAACGGGCAACATCATGCAAAAGGGCGCCAACAGGCGCCCTTCTCGCAAGCCGCGAAACAACCCGCTCAGGCGGCTGCCACCTGGGTTGCCCGGCGCTTGCAGACATCGAGCAGACCCGCGCACGAGTCCTCGATGTAGTCCAGCACCTGCTCGAAGCCGCCCTGGTTGCCGTAATAAGGGTCGGGGATCGTCGCCGACTCATGCTCGCTGGCAAAGCGCATCAGCAGTTGGATCTTGTGCTGGCCGCTCTTGGGCGCGATCTGCTGCAGCAGTGCGTGATTGTCCCAGTCCATCGCCAGGATCAGGTCGTACTCGGCGAGCATCTCGGCGGTGACCTTGCGCGCGCGCAGGTCCTCGATCTTGTAGCCCCGCTTCTCGGCCGCGCCCTGGGCGCGCTTGTCCGGGGCTTCCCCCTCGTGAAAGGCGTGGGTGCCGGCCGAAGCCACGGTCACCACGCCGTCCAGGCCCGCTTGGGCGACGAGATGGCGAAACACGCCCTCGGCCATCGGCGAACGGCATATGTTCCCCATGCACACGAAGAGCACACGGGTGGTCATGGCAAAGGCAATCGGATCTCTTTTTCCCATTTGGTCGGTTCCGGTAAAGTTGGTTGATTGTATTGAATTCGCCACATTCTGTGGCATGACTTTTTCGACTAACTCACTTCAATTGGGCATGAATCGCCGGTATTTCCGGCCCGTCCCGGCAGCACGGGCACCGGGGCATGCGATGGCTCAGGCTGCCCTCCCGGACACGAACGGCAGCACGTTGTCGCCACCATGGGCGCCGAATGCCCGTTCGCGCAAAGCGGCCAGTTGGTCCCTGGTGCGCGCCGCCTGCTCGAACTCGAGATTGCGGGCATGCTCGAGCATCTGTTTCTCGAGTCGCTTGATTTCCCTGGCAAGCCCTTTTTCGTCCAGCAGCGCCGGATCGGGACCGGTCGCCGACGCCCGCTTGCCGCGCTCGGGCGCCTTTTCCTGGTAGACCCCGTCGATCAGGTCGCGCACCTGCTTGTTCACCCCGATCGGCGTGATGCCGTGCTCGAGGTTGTAAGCCTCCTGAACCCGGCGACGGCGGTTCGATTCGTCGAGCGCGCGGGTCATCGAATCGGTGATCCGGTCGGCATACAGGATGGCCTTGCCATTCAGGTTGCGCGCCGCACGGCCCATGGTCTGGATCAGGCTGCGCTCGCTGCGCAGGAAGCCTTCCTTGTCGGCATCGAGAATCGCGACCAGCGATACCTCGGGGATATCCAGGCCCTCGCGCAACAGGTTGATGCCCACGAGCACGTCGAACATGCCCAGGCGCAGGTCGCGGATGATCTCGACCCGCTCGACGGTATCGATGTCCGAGTGCAGGTAACGCACCTTGACCCCGTGATCGGACAGGAACTCGGTCAGGTCTTCGGCCATGCGCTTGGTGAGCGTGGTCACCAGCACGCGTTCGCCGGCGCCGACCCGCCCGGCAATCTCGGACAACAGGTCGTCGACCTGGGTGGATGCGGGACGGATCTCGGTCTGCGGATCGATCAGGCCGGTCGGGCGTACCAGTTGCTCGACCACCTGGCCCGCGTGTTCGGATTCATAGGTCGAGGGCGTGGCGGACACGAACACCGCCTGGCGAAGCTTGCTTTCGAACTCTTCGAACTTGAGCGGGCGGTTGTCCATTGCCGAAGGCAGTCGGAAACCGTAGTTGACCAGCGTTTCCTTGCGCGAACGATCGCCCTTGTACATCGCACCCAGCTGGCCGATCGTCACGTGGCTCTCGTCGATGATGATCAACGCATCGTGCGGCAGGTAATCGACCAGGGTCGGCGGCGGCTCGCCAGGCGCCGCGCCGGAGAAATGCCGCGAGTAGTTCTCGATGCCCTTGCAAAAGCCCAGTTCCTGCAGCATCTCCAGATCGAAGCGGGTGCGCTGCTCGAGCCGTTGCGACTCGACGAACTTGCCCTGCGAATTGAAGTCCTTGAGCCGGTCGGACAGCTCGGCCTTGATCGTCTCGACCGCCTTGAGCACCGTGGCGCGAGGCGTCACGTAGTGCGACGACGGGTAGACGGTGAAACGCGGCACCTTCTGGCGCACCCGCCCGGTCAGCGGATCGAACAACTGGATCGTCTCGATCTCGTCGTCGAACAACTCCAGGCGCACCGCCAGCTCGGCGTGCTCGGCCGGGAACAGGTCGATCTGGTCGCCACGCACCCGGAACGTGCCGCGCGTGAACTCGGTTTCGTTGCGGGTGTACTGCATGGCGACGAGCCGCTTGAGCACGTCGCGCTGGCCCAGTTTGTCGCCGACCCGCAGCGTCAGCACCATCGCGTGGTAGTCGGACGGATTGCCGATACCGTAGATGCACGACACGGTGCCGACGATGACCGTATCGCGCCGCTCGAGCAACGACTTGGTGGCCGACAGGCGCATCTGCTCGATGTGCTCGTTGATCGACGAGTCTTTCTCGATGAACAGGTCGCGCTGCGGGACGTAGGCCTCGGGTTGGTAGTAGTCGTAGTACGACACGAAGTACTCGATCGCGTTGCGCGGAAAAACTCGCGCATCTCGGCGTACAACTGGGCGGCCAGCGTCTTGTTCGGGGCCAGCACCAGCGCCGGGCGGCCCAGCCGGGCGATGACATTGGCCATCGTGAAGGTCTTGCCCGACCCGGTGACCCCGAGCAGCGTCTGGAAGCTCAGACCGTCATGCACCCCCTCGACCAGCGATTCGATCGCGTGCGGCTGATCGCCGGCCGGTTCGAACGGTCGGTACAGCTGGAACGGGCTGTCCGGGAAGCTGACGAACTTCGCCGGATCGAGATCGTTGGCAGCCGCGGAGCCCGGACGAATTCCGGGCCCGTGCATGGTAGGATTCTCAGTCAAGACAGGGCTTTCCAGGGACCTTTGACCCGAATGTCAAGAAAATAATCTTTTCTTTCGGATCAGCCATTTAGCGCAGTTACCTCCTAAGCACTCTCAGTATTTCGAGGGGGCTTCGAAAGCAAGGCGCGATTATGTCCGGGGCGGGTACCAAAAGTCCAGTGATTTGCCCGAATCTTGGTCCGACGAATGTGAAAAGTTCGTTCGCTGCCCGTCCCGAAATCGACCCGATCCCGCGCTCAGCCCCTATCCACGCCGCCTCCCATGACCCAATCGCTTTTTGCCGCCGTCGAACTCGCCCCGAAAGACCCCATCCTCGGTGTGACTGAAACCTTCCGCGCCGACCCACGCCCCACCAAGGCCAACCTGGGGGTCGGCGTCTACCTGGGCGAAGACGGCAAGATCCCGTTGCTCGAGGCAGTGCGCCAGGCCGAGGCCGCGTTGCTGGCCCAGGGCCAGCCCCATGCCTACCAGCCGATCGAAGGCATCGCACCCTACAACGAGGCGGTCCAGAAGATGCTGCTGGGTGCTGATTCACCGCTGGTGGCGGGCAAGCGGGTCGCCACGTTCGAAACGCTGGGCGGCACCGGCGCGCTGAAGGTCGGGGGCGACTTCCTGCGTCGCCTGAACCCGCAGGCCCGGCTCTGGATCAGCAATCCCAGCTGGGAGAACCACCGGGCGCTGTTCGAGTTCGCCGGTTTCGAGGTGCTCGAGTACGGCTACTACGACGCCGCCACCCACGGCCTGGACTTTCCGGCCATGCTGGCCTCGCTGCGCGAGGCGCGTGCCGGCGACGTCGTCGTGCTGCACGTGTGCTGCCACAACCCGACCGGGGTCGACCTCGATGCCGACCAGTGGCAGCAGGTGGCCACGCTTTGCGCCGAGCGCCGGCTGGTGCCGTTCCTGGACATGGCCTACCAGGGCTTTGCCGAGGGCATCGAGCAAGATGCGCTGGCGCTGCGCACCTTCGTGGCCAGCGGCCAGGACGTGCTGGTGTCCAGTTCATTCTCCAAGTCCTTCTCGCTGTACGGCGAGCGTATCGGCGCCCTCACTATCACCACGCAAAGCGCCGACGAGGCGACCCGCGTCACCAGCCAGGTCAAGCGCGTGATCCGCACCAACTACTCGAACCCGCCGATCCACGGCGGCGCGATCGTGCTGGCGATCCTGTCCGATCCCGTGTTGCGCCGCACTTGGGAGAGCGAGCTGGGCGCGATGCGCGAGCGTATCCGCCAGATGCGCGAGGGCCTGGTCGAGCGGCTGCACGCCCGCCAAAAGACCCACGACTTCTCCTTCGTCACCCGCCAGCGCGGCATGTTCTCGTACACCGGGCTCAATGCCGACCAGGTGCGCCGGATGGCCGACGAGCACGGCATCTACGCGATCGCCAGCGGCCGAATCTGCCTGGCCGCGATCAACCTCAAGAATATCGACGCGGTGGCGGACGCCATTGCCGGCGTGCTCTGAGCCGGATGGCGCCCCCACACACGCAACCCTCAGGAGACCCCATGACGACCATGACCCTGGAACAGATCGCCGCCCGCATTCCCAACGGCTGCAAGCTGGCGATCCCCAAGGATGATTCCGGCGTCTCGATGGCGGCTACCGCCGCGCTGGTGGCCCGCGGTGTGCGCAACCTGCACATCGTCTGCGTGCCGACATCGGGCATGCAGACCGAATGGTTGCTCCACAGCGGCGCGATCGAAACCCTCGAGACCTCGGCAATCACGCTGCGCGAGTTCGGCGGTGCCCCGCGCTTTTTGCAGGCCGTCAAGACAGGCACCATCCGCCTGCTCGATGCCACCTGCCCGGCCGTCTACGCCGGCATGCAGGCCAGCCAGAAAGGGCTGCCGTTCATGCCCTTGCGCGGCATCCTCGATTCGGATCTGCTCGATGCCCGCGACGACTGGCGGGTCATCGACAACCCGTTCGGCGAGGCCGATCCCATCGTCGCCATCAAGGCGATCGACCCCGACGTGACACTGTTCCACGCGCAGGCGGCCGACCGCTTCGGCAATGTCTTCGTCGGCCGTGACCGCGACGGCCTGCTGCTCGCCCACGCCGCCCGGCAGGCCTTCGTCACGGTCGAGACGATCGTCGAGGGCAACCTGCTCGACGATCCGGCGCGCTCCGGAGCGGTCGTGCCCGCGATGTACGTCGATGGCATCGCCCACGTGCCCCAGGGCGCGTGGCCGCTAGGGTTTGGCGATCATTACCCGGACAACGCCGACCTGCTGGCCACCTACTCCGCCGCGGCCCGGGATCCAAAGGCCTGCGAGGCCTGGTGGCAGGACTGCGTTGCCAAGGCCCCGTGGGCCGCGCTGCTGGCCACGGCCGATACCCCGGCATGACCACCAGCGCCACCGTCGCCCCGCTGCAGCCGCACGAACTGCTCGGCTTCACCATCGCCCGTCTGCTGCACGGCCTGCGCCACGTCGCCGTCGGGGCCACGTCACCGATTCCCGGTACCGGCGCCCTGCTCGCCCGCGCACTGGCCGAGCAGGCCGGCGAGCCGCCGATCCGGCTGTCGATCCTCGGTTCTCGCCGGCACAACAGCTTCACCAACGGCGGGGTCGAAATCTTCGACATGATCGGCCGCGGCCGCATAGACGCGTTCTTCCTGGGCGGCGGCCAGATCGACGGCCACGCCAACATCAATCTCGTCGGGGTTGGCGACTATCCGACCCACGACGTGCGCTGGCCCGGCTCGTTCGGCTCGGCCTACCTGTATCACCTGGTGCCGCGGGTGATCCTGTTTCGCGAAGAGCACAGCCGCCGCGTGCTCGTGCCCCGGGTGTCGTTCATCTCGGCCGCAGGCCCGCGCGCCGATGCCCAGCACTACCGCCCCGGTGGCCCGTACGGGCTGCTCACCAACCGCTGCTTCTTTCGCTTCGAGCGCGACGCCGGCCGCTTCGTGCTGCAAAGCCTGCACCCGGGCCACACGCTCGAGGAGATCCGGGACGAAACCGGATTCGACTTCGCGGTTGCGCCCGATCTCGCCACCACCGAGCAACCCGACGCCAGGACGCTCGCGCTGATGCGCGGCCCCATCCTCGAGCAGATCGCCGAAACCTACCCCAAGTTCGCGGCGATGGCCCGAAGCGCGATCGCCGAGGGCGTTTCATAATGGGAAAGCGCGGACACGAGCGCTGGATTCCCCCGACGGCGTTCTGATATACTTGGAGGCTGTTCCCTGATAGCTCAGTTGGTAGAGCGACGGACTGTTAATCCGCAGGTCCCTGGTTCGAGCCCAGGTCGGGGAGCCAAAGAATTTGTCGTGAAATTGGGGACTTAGGGGACTTTTCTCCTAAGTCCTTTTTTCTTGGCCACGCGTTTCTAATCCGCATGTAGCCACCATGTTGCGTTCGGGACACGATTATCGATCTCAAAAGCGCGAGGGAAGGCTCAGTTGTGCAAGGTGTCGCTCACCTGAACGGTCGGTACGGTGAACTCGCTAGCAGGCTGGACGGCGGCAAGCTGCAGCACGTGCAGTTCCAATGGCGCGGCGTGAGCCGCGTGCTTGCAATATGGGCGCATGGCGGCCTCGGCTTGCTAAGAGGATGCGGATCCGCTGCCTGACGGCTTCGCCAGTTCCGCTGCCAGAGCCGCGACGTTTGGAACGAGCGGGTGAATGAGGGTGTTTCGCCTGTAGACCGCTGAGAAACTGGCATCGGGAATTCGCGGTTGTACGTCGATGACGCGAAGACGGCCCTGCGCGATGAGATCGGCATAACAACTCGCTGACAAGAGGGCCACGCCTGCACCATCGCAGGCAAGCTCGGCAAGCACGTCCATGTCGCTGGACGCAATCGCCGGTGCATAGACGGCGTTGTCTGCGGCGAACCACCTACTGGTGACCGGGAAGTGATAGGAATCCTCGGGAAAACCGAGCACCGGCCATCGCAGAAGCGCTCGCGGCGTCAGGGTCTCGCCGGGGACACCGAGTCCCGGCGCGGCCATCCATACGAAGCGATCGCTGCCGATGTGGAGCGTCTCGACATCATCAATGGGTGCTGGTGCATTCACCAGTGCCAGATCGATCTCGGCATCGCCCAGCATGTCCAGCAGCGTCCTCGCCAGCCGGACCTGCAGCTTGATGCGGAGGTTGGGAAAACGCCGACGAACCTCGAGCAGGAGGCGAGGCACAAGCGATCTGACCACGATACCGACCGCGCCGATCCGAATGACCCCCTCGACGGACCCGGGGTCGCTGACGTTGCGCTCGATCTGGTCCGACAGGTCGAGCATCTGGCGAGCATAGGGCAGCATCTCTTCTCCCTTTGCGGTGAGCCGCGCGCGATGCCGTGTGCGGTCGAACAGTTCAACGCCCAGATGCCTTTCCAGTTCCCGGATACGGGAGGAAATCGTCGACTGCGTGGTGGCGAGAGCTTCTGCGGCTGCGGCGAAGCTGCCACGCTCGACGACGCTGGTGAAACTCTGCAACTGACGAATGTTCATCGCGCCTTCCTGCTTCGCTCAGCTAGTCAATCGTATTATACGATTGAATTCGTATGAAATAAATCGCTTTCTTTGAATTACTGCGCTCTCTATACTGAGTGCTCATGACCGCAGGCGCCTGAACGCACCGGGGAAGGTGAAGGCGCGCGATCGGAGTTCATCAGCGCGTCGTCACTTCCGAACGCTGCTTTGAAACTGGAACTGGAGAACGCGAAATGACGACTTACGAGACCTTCACCGTTGAGCGCCTCACGCCTACAGTTGGCGCTCGTATCACAGGCATCGACATGTCGATA
The DNA here is from genome assembly GCA_041396665.1 of Burkholderiaceae bacterium. Classification (GTDB taxonomy): domain Bacteria; phylum Pseudomonadota; class Gammaproteobacteria; order Burkholderiales; family Burkholderiaceae_E; genus JAUIAI01. The sequence goes on along the minus strand of JAWKYE010000031.1, from coordinate 15,598 downwards.
CCGCTTTCCGAGAAAGCGATGGACGAGCTCTTCAGGGCGTTCGCCGAGTTCTCGCTACTCAGTTTCCCGGGTCAGGACGTTTCGCCCGCGCAGCAAGTAGAGATCGCGAGCCTCTTCGGTGAGTTGGATGCGCCGCGCAAGTTCCGACAGTACAGTGACCGCGATCCGCTCGTTGGTCTACTCGAACAGGACGGATCCGAGAAGGTCATTGTCGGTGAGAGATGGCATTCGGACAACATGGACTACGAGAACCCCTATGCCACGCTCGTGATGTACCAGGATGTGTCACCGCCGGACGGGGGCGACACCTTGTTCTCGAGCATGTACGCCGCGTATGACGCCCTGTCCAAGCCGATGCAAGAGTTCCTCGGAGGCAAGGTCGCGCTGAATGACAACCGGCGGGTTGCCGTCAGCGGACAGTTCAATCCGAACTACACCGACAAAGGCAAGAATGTGCCCGATCCCGTCGAGCACCCGGTGATCCGTACGCATCCCGTTACCAAACGGAAGCTGCTTTACGTGAATCCGGCCTTCACCCACAAGATCGTCGGCCTGTCCGACGGCGAAAGCGACGTCATCCTGAACTATCTCTTCAACCTCGTCGCTTCGCGGCCGGATTTCCAGTGTCGTCACCGCTGGGCGCCAGGCACGCTGGTGATCTGGGACAATCGCAGCCTGCAGCACTACGCGGTGGGTGACTATCGGGGCCTGCGCCGGATGCGCCGCGTAGAAGTGCGCGGAGACCGGCCGTACTACGAGGCATGACTCGGATTTCCGGGATGGTGCGCTCCCGGTTGTGTGGCACTCCATATGCAGTCGTGCGAGTAGGTTGTCAGGGGTTTCCACTCGCACGCCGGAGTGCCGACAATGATCCGGAAATGACGGTAAGCGGCTGGTGATCCCATCTTCCGGTTGGGTAAGCAATCAACGAGCATAGTGCCCACGACAATAGGTGGACACGTGCACACTATGAGTTCGTCCCGGTACCCATTGCCCGATCGTCTGACGGTCGTCAGGATGACGAGCGGATCAGCCTGGAGTTCGAGCGGGCCGGCACTCGGGTGGTGGTTCGCTGGCCGGAGCGATCGGCGAGCAGTTGCGCGACCTGGCTACTAGGCAACGCGCGCCAGTTCTGAGAAACTGGCGGCCATGCTCGAGCCACCATCGCCTCGATGAACGAGGACCAACTGCGTCAGACGTTGAACGATGTGCTGGAAGCGGTTCGCCGGTCGGTACGAGATCGAGCGCCTGGCCAGTGATCTGACGAACGCGCGGCAGCAGTGATGACGCTGGTGAACTCGGCCTAGCTCAGCGAGATCGACCCGCATGCCTCTCTGGCGGACGTCCTTGATCGGCTGCCCACAACCAAGGCGCGCGAGATCGAGCAATTGTTGCCACACCACTGGGCCACGCAGCGAGGTCGGCATGACGATTGACATCGATAAACTGACATACCAGGAGTTGCTGGAACTGAATCACCGCGTCGTTGCCCGGCTCAAGTTCCTGGACTCGATGCATGCGCATGCCGAGATGATGTCGTTCAATCCGGGCGCACGCGTCAGCTTCGACAGCCCCAGGGCCGCAAGCTGGGTACGTTGGTCAAGTTCAACCGCAAGACCGTGACCGTCATCACTGACGACGGTCACCGCTGGAACGTCTCACCGCACTTGCTGTCGGCGGTCCGCGATGTCGATGACGATGAAGATGACGATGCTACAGAGCCGCCCGAACAGAACCACCAGAGACGATTGAAGTAGCCGGGCCGACTACGGCTCGATAAGAGCAGGCTCCCTTGTGCAAGAGGGGTCAGCGTACCAAGAAAAGCCGAGCTCTCGCGGAATTTCAGGTCAAAGGCTTACGCGAAAATCGCGTAAGCCTTCTTCATTGTCCAGTCACACGGCCGCGAAGCATCGACCTATCAAGGTCTCCTGACGTGTCGGTGCCGAGCGCACGTTTTCCCCAAAGCGGGAACCCGCATCGTCACTGTCCATCGTGATTGAAATAGACCTTGATGCCGAAGCTGTCATCGATCATCGAGGACTTCACCCTTTGGCCGTTCAAGTCGAATTCGTTGCAGAAAAGCCGGTTGACGCCCTGGCGCTGGGCTTGTGGCGTGTAGGCCAGGTAGCAGAGGCGGAAATTATTGGGCTTGCCATCGATTGATTGCAGGATCAACTTCAGGTAGGCACCCGGCGTCGAACTCGAATCGAACTGCTTGATCGTCGCATCGAGTGGAAAGCGGTCTGTCACGTTGAAGCCCAATTCACCGTTCAGGGCGACCACCCGGGTCGGATCGTTGTTGAAGTACTGGCTGATCTCGTCGAACGCAATGTAGGTGTTGCCATTGTTATCGCTACTGGTCGTTGCGCGCACGCTGACCGACGAGTTCCAGTTGTAGTTCCCACTGGTGTTCGGATCGAACGCTGTCCAAGAGGAATAGCTCGAAGCACTGGCGGTCGTGTAGTAGTAGGCGTTGTAACCGGTGGGGTTGTTACTGGCAATGCCAAGCGGGCCATAGCGTGAATAGTCGGAAGCCAACAGGGCGACCTTGACTCGGTCTGCCGAAACGCTCGGACCCGCGGGCGGCGGCGCGGGGGCGGGTTCGACGGGGGTTGGCGCAGGTGCCGGTGATGGCTGCGCGGGTGCCGGGGCCGGCGCTGTCACGACCGGGGCCGGCGCGGGAGCGGGTTGGGTCACCGGCGCCGGAGATGGCGCCGGATTCGCTACTGCCGAATCGTTGGCCACCGGCGCGGGTGTCGGCGACACACTCTCCGAGCCGCCGCCACAGGCGGTTAGCGACGCCAGTGCAACTGCCGTCAACGAGAGGTTAAGCTTCATTCAGGATCCCTGTGAGTTCGCTATTGAAAGGCGCGAGATTAGTTCATTTCAGCGATGCTCTTGATCTCGACGCTGGCATTTTACAAAGCAGTTTTCGCGCATTGAGTCTACCCGCGAAAGCCAGCGAATCAATGGCGTAGATGAGCAAAGAGTGCAATAAATCATGCCGTGACAATCTGTATCGAATACGAGCCCAGGCGCCGCGTGAAAACACCCGTGCAGACCGGCATTGGGGACGGGTTAACCTGTCGCTGTAACCCGTTGTACCTAGTCCATTCAGAATCAGTTTTGGGAGTTGTGGGACGACTAGTCTGTCGGTTGACAAGTCCCCCGACAAAACCTGGCCACCCTGACGGCCCAACTATGAAAGACCTGCCTACTCCCCCCCCATCCGCCCCTGGATATTCGCGGGGATGACATTCAGATGGTTGTTCACCTGCTTGACGCCCGGTACCTGTTCGGCGGCCAATCGGGATGCCGTGATCTCGACTTCGTCGTGCACCATGCCCCAGAGATCGACCACGCCTGCCGCGACCACGATATTGATGTACTCCGAGCGCACCCCGGCGCGACGCAGTTCGGAACCGATCGACTCGCGGATCACCCGGTCGCCACTGGTCGCGGCCGGCGCCGACTGCAGGCCGATCATGCCGTGCAACAGATCCGCCCGGCTGACGATGCCCACGAGTTTGCCGTCGCGCAGGATCGGCACCCGCTTGACCCGGTGCTTCTCCAGCAGTTGTGCGATCTCGGCGAGCGAGGCTTCTTCTCGTGACGAGACCACGGTCTTGGTCATGATGTCGCGGGCAACGCGACCGTGAGCCTTGACATAGTCTTCGGCTTTCTCGAGCCCGACAGCAGACTGAGCCACCAGGACGTGTGCCGCTCTCCCCCTGTTTCAGGGCGCTGGATCAGATCGCCCTCGCTGACCATGCCCAGCACATCGCCTTTGTCGTCGACAACCGGTAAAGCACTGACACGCCGATGGTTGAGCAACTGGGCGATCTCTTGACCGGGGTATCGGGTGACACTGTCACGACGGATGTGGTCATTACATCTTTGGCTTGCATGGCTTCTGCCTCCTTGACGCAGTTATCGATAAATCGCGGTTTGCCGGTCACACGAACGTCTTGACGAAATCCAGCGCCGACACGACGCCGCGGATGTACCCATCTTCGGTGACCACCACATGGTGTATCCGCCGCTCGACCATTGCCTTGGCGACCTCGCCGATCGTGGTTTGTGGATCGACGCAAAGGGGTCGGTAGGTCGAAACCTGCCAGGCCTTTTTCCTGTCCGGATCACGCCCCGACGCACGCAGTCGAACGAGATCCGCATCGCTCAGGACACCTATCACCTCCCCGTGGTCCGCGACAACCGGCGCCCACGACCGGCGATGAGCCGTCAGAAAAGCCTCTACTTCCGATACGCTCATGTCCATCGCGATTACATCGGCGTGCGGTTGCATCAAGGCAGAGATGGGTTGGTTCTTCATCGGTTGTCATCCGGTCTTGACTGAGAAGTCGTTGCGAGGGGCCCGGCCCAGGCGGTTCTCAACGGCCAGAATGTCACGGGTGGTCCGCAGGATCGTGTCCGGGGTGACGCTGATCGAGTCAATCCCCTGCTCGACCAGGTACTGGGCGAAGTCCGGGTAATCGGACGGCGCCTGACCGCAAATGCCCACGTGACGGCCGTTGCGCCTGGCGCCGACGATCGTCTGGCGGACGAACTCCTTGACGCCTGGGTCACGTTCGTCGAAATCGAAGGCGACCAGGTCGGAGTCGCGATCAACGCCCAGCACCAGCTGCGTCAGGTCATTGGAGCCGATCGAGAAGCCGTCGAACAATTCGGCGAATGCATCGATCTGGATCACGTTGTTGGGGATCTCGGCCATGACGTAGATTTCGAGCCCCCTGACGCCACGGCACAGGCCGTGCGATTCCATCTCGGCCAGAACGAGTCGTGCCTCGTCGACGCGCCGGCAGAAAGGGATCATCAACCTGACGTTGTCCAGCCCCATGTCGTCGCGAACCCGCTTCATTGCCGCGCACTCGAGGGCAAAGCCCTCGCGGTAGGCCGGATGAGCGTACCGTGAGGCTCCGCGAAAGCCGATCATCGGGTTGGCTTCCTTGGGTTCGAACCAACTCCCGCCCAGCAGGCTCGCGTACTCGTTCGTCTTGAAGTCGGAAAGCCTGACGATCACGGGCCTCGGATAGAAGGCGGCGGCAATCAGGCCGACCCCTTCGGCCAACTGCCGAACGAAGTAGTCTGTCGGGCCTGGGTAGTCTTTCACCATCCGTTCGATCTGCCGCCTGACTGCGGGATCGTCGATTCGCCCGGGGTGGACCAGTGCCATCGGATGCACCCGGATGTGCTCGGCGACGATGAACTCCATCCGCGCCAAGCCAACGCCGTCACTGGGCAGCAGCGACATCTGCAGTGCCGTGTCCGGATTGGCCAGGTTGATCATCAGGTGCGTGGCCGGCCGGGTCATCTGCGTCAGATCGGTCGTGGTGCGCGTGACCTCAAGCGTACCGGCATAGATTCGCCCTTGGCTGCCATCGGCGCAGGACACCGTGACCTCGTCGCCCGTCTGCAATCGGGTGGTCGCCTCGCTGCAGCCGACGACGGCGGGGATGCCAAGCTCGCGCGCAACGATCGCGGCGTGGCAGGTCCGCCCGCCCCGGTTGGTCACCACCGCCGAAGCAATCTTGAGCACGGTTCCCCAGTCGGGCATCGTCACATCAGCGACGAGGACCTCCCCGGCCTGAAACTGATTCAGCTGCGAAGGGTCGGTGATCACCCGGACCTTGCCCGATGCAACTCTTGCGCCAACGGCACGACCGGTCACCAGCGGCGCACCATGCTCGCCGAGACGGTACTCGTCGATCACGTTCGCCTGCTGGCGGGAGGCCACCGTTTCCGGCCTGGCCTGCACGATGTAAAGCTCGCCATCCAGGCCGTCGCGGGCCCATTCGATGTCCATCGGCACCGGGTGGCCGGCCTTGTGGCTGTAATGGTCTTCGATCGCAATCGCGACGTCGGCCAATCGCAGCACATCTTCGTCGTTCAGGCAGTATCGCTGCTGGTCTTCCATGGTTGTGGGCACATTGACGGTCGTGTCGCGTCCCGCAGCCTTCGAGTAGATCATCCGGTGCTCTTTGCCACCCAGCTTGCGACGCAGTACCGCACGGTGACCGGCCTTGAAAGTTGGCTTGAAGACATAGAACTCATCGGGATCGACCGTCCCCTGGACGACATTTTCGCCCAGCCCCAGGCCCCGGTCGTGAACACGACATCGCGAAAGCCTGTCTCGGTGTCGAGCGTGAACGTGACCCCGCTGGCCGCCAGATCGGAACGCACCATCTTCATGACGCCGACAGACAGGAACACCTTGAAGTGATCGAACCCGTTGTCCATCCGATAGGCGATCGCCCTATCCTTGAACAGGCTGGCAAAGCACAGGCGCACCGCGTCCAGCAATCTGGCCTCTCCGGCGATATTCAGAAAAGACTCGTGCTGACCGGCGAAACTGGCGGTCGGCAGGTCTTCGGCGGTGGCCGAACTGCGCACAGCCAGGGTCAGGGATCCCCCGTACTGCGCACGCAACTGCCGGTAGGCAAGCCTGATCTCGTCGACCAGATCGTCGGGCAACGGTGCGGCCAGCACGATCCGCGCGCGCGACGTGCCCTCTCCGCCAGGTCGTCGACATCGCCCGGCAGCAAACCTCGAGCGCGTCATGAAGACCGGGCCACGCACCTGCGCGCTGCAGCACGTCACGGTAGGCGTCGGCGGTGATGGCGAAGCCGTTTGGAACCCGGATGCCCTGGGCGGACAACTCGCGAACCATCTCGCCCAGTGAAGCGTTCTTGCCGCCGACCAGGGGCAGACCATCAGCCCCCAGCTCAGCGAACCAACGTATATAGCGAGATCCGGTTTCGGGCACGAGTTCTCCTCCATGGTCGGGCTGCATCGCCCCGATGAACGCCTGGCTCTGAACCCCGGATCAATCAGACTCGATTCCGCCCGCTCCCGAGTTGACACTCGTCAATCAGCCAGGGAATCGGCCAGGACGGCCGCGCCGCGCTGTCCGATCCCAAACCCTCGGACATGGCGGGCCGAGTCGCTCGACGTATCCGACCACTTCGTGCCCCGGCACCACCGGAGCCGCCGCCGGGTCCGGATGCGCTGACTATCGAGCAGCGGCGGTTAACGGGTCCCGTGCAAGGCCATTGCCCGCCGCTTCCCGATCATCAGGGGCGCCTGGCCTGCGGACCCGTGCAGTACAGGGTGGCACTCCAAGTGGTAGTAACGCTCGTTCAGGTAGCCCGCCACGTCATCGACTTCGGCCTCGCTCCAGGTGCCACCGATGGCACGATCCCATTTGCGGATCTGGCCGCGCAATGCCTCGTAGGTCGTGGCCTTGCGCGACTCGCGTTGGTGCACGCTGCGATCGTGACATAAACCGCAGCGCGCCTCGTAGAGCAACCGACCTCGCGGAACATCCGGCGCGGCCCACGCCACATTGCCAACGAACATGGCCAGGAAAGCCAGGACCCCCGCCCATTGCATCGGTTTCTCCTTCATCGATTCACTCCGTTAGACTGGCCCGCCGGGCCGACGCTGCCTGTTCATGATGACGTGACACCGGCAAAGCGGATTGATGTCGATCAACCCCGGTCAGAGGGCAAGGCCGGCGATTCGGCGCTCGGGCGCGTTGCGTGAGCGATCCACCAGGTCAGCGAAAATGGCGCCGACGCGGGCCCTGGGTACCATCGACGGCACGCAAGCGACGCGCGGGGAGCAGCGACAAGGGTCATGGACAACGAGCAACGTACCGCCTGGCGCCACTGGCTGCATGTGCAACTCGAGCCGGCTCACGAAGAGCACGATGGGCTGACGGCGATCAATATCGGTCTGATCCTGCTGATCATCCTGTCGGTGAGTACGACGGTACTCGAGACGGAGCTCACCCTTGGCGGGCAATACTCGCGACTGTTTTACTGGTTGGAAACCGGGTTCGCGATCCTGTTCGCGATCGAGTACCTGGCCAGGGCATGGGCAAGCGGTGTCGATCCCCGGTACGGGCCGGGCTGGCGGGGCAAGCTACGGTTCATGCTGTCGCCACTGGCCATCATCGACCTGCTGGCGCTGCTGTCGGTGCTGTTGATGTGGGCGGGCAGTGAGCCGTTTTGCTGCGGCTGCTGCGCCTGTTCCGGTGCTTCGCCTGGCCAAGTTGGGCCAGCTTTCGGCGGCCTCGTCGTTGTTGACGATGCGATTCATTCGCGTCGGTTCGAGCTGACGATCAGCCTGGTGTTCGCGATGTTCCTGCTGCTGGTCACGTCGACGCTGCTGTATCTTGTCGAGGCGGGCATCCAGCCCGAGAACTTCGGCAGCATTCCGCGCGCGATGTGGTGGTCCATCGCCACGCTGACCACCGTGGGCTATGGCGATGTCTATCCGCTGACCGCATTCGGGCGGATTCTGGCCGGCGGCACGGCGATCATCGGCATCGGGCTGATCGCGATGCCCACCGGCATCCTGGCGGCGGCATTCAGCGATGCCCTGCAACAACAACGCGACCTGCGTGCCATCCGCCAGCAGGCGGAAATGAAGCATCGGTTGCGCGCGCGCCCGCCGCGCTGACGAACCTTCAGGCCGGTTGCAAGCCCGGCCCGGGCAAATCTCAGATCGCCTCATTGGGCGCGACCAGGATCTTGCCGCCCCGCTCACCCTGCTGGGCACGACGCAATGCATCGCCGATCGCATCGATCGCGTAGACCTGGCGGACCGGCACGTGCACCTTGCTGGACTGCATCAGCCTGGCAAGCCCCTGGTAGGTTTCGGTGATCTCGTCCAACGAGCGCCGCGACAGGAAGCGCCCGAGCATGAAACCGGTGAGGTGCAGCCCGCGATTCGTGACGTGCTGCGCGGCACCAGCGGGTCCTCGCCGCTCATCGTGCCGTAATGGCAGACCAGGCCGCCGTCGGCCACGCAGCTGGCCAGGCGGCTCGTGGCCTGACCACCCACCGCATCGAGCGCCAGGCCGATCGGTTGCTGACCGGTCTCGGCACGCACCCTGGCGGCCAGTTCCGGGCCATCGACGACGCACACGTCGGCGCCCAGCGAGTACATCTCGGCAAACAGCGACTGGCGCCGCACGACATTGACCGTGCGCAGGCCCATCTGCTGGGCCAGCAGCATCACCCAGCGCCCCACCCCGGAATTGCCGACGTTCTGGATCACCCAGTCGCCGGGCTCGAGCTGGCGCAGGTCGGTGAGCAGCAGCAACGCGGTCGCCGGGTTGATGCGCAGCATCGAGGCCTGGCGGATATCGATGTCTGCGGGCAGCGAGTCAGATCGACCGCGTCGCAGCGCCGCTGGCTGGCCCAGTTCTCGCGCTGCAGGTTGATGACCAGGTCGCCGACCTGCAGGTGTTCGACCCTTCGCCGATCGCCGTGACCCGGCCGACGCATTCTGCCCCCGGGGTGGTGGGCAGCGGCGGGCGTAGCCGGTACTGGCCGCGGCAAAAGGCCAGGTCGGCCGGATTGATCGGAAAGGCGAGCACGTCGAACAGCGCTTCGCCGGGGCTCGGCGCGGCCGGATCGGGCTGCTCGACGCAGCGGGCAACCTGGTCGGGTTCACCATAGCTTGCCAGTCGGATGATCTTCAATCGGCTACTCCGGGAAGGGGTCGGGTGGGGTCTGGCCGGGCGGGCAACAGCTAGTGTAGTGTTGCATTCTTGCACGCTCTTATACTCCAATCTGATGTCTAATAGCCCTGCAATGCAAAGGGGCCAGACACGAGTAGCGCGGGCAATTGAGTTGAGCGATCAGAGCCAGACGAGTTGATCCGCCTGACGCGTTCGAAGACGACGAGCGTGCGGCTGTCGCAGCGCGCCAGGATCGTGCTGCTGGCAGCGGATTCGCGCAAGACGACATCGCCCAGAAGATGGGAATTGGTCGTCAGCAGGCTTGCTGGCGCGAGCGTTATGCGCAACTGCGGCTTGCCGGATAGAGCGAGACTTGCCCCGAGGCGCACCGCCGGTGAAGGTTGACGTGGCTCGACTGGTCGAATTGACCACGCAGACCAAGCCCAAGGCGGCCACGCAATGGAGCACTCGCAAGATGGCGGCGCAGTTGGGGGTGAGTGCGGCGAGCGTTTCGCGTCACTGGCGAGCGAACGGGTTGAAGCCGCACGTTGTGCGAGGGTTCAAGGTTTCTCGCGATCCGAAGTTTGTCGAGAAACTCAGCATGTGGGCCTGTACATGTCGCCGCCCGAGCACGCGTCTTGTGTTGCGATGAGAAGAGCCAGGTGCAGGCACTGGATCGCACGCAGCCGGGCTTGCCCATCAAGAAGGGCCGAGCCGAAACGATGACCCACGACTACAAGCGCAATGGAACGACGACGCTGTTCGCAGCGCTCAGCATCCTGATGGGCAGGTGATCGGTCAGTGCCAGCAACGCCATACGCATCTGGAGTGGTTGAATTCCCGCGCAAGATCGACCGCGAGACACCCAAGGACAGGACACTGCATCTGATCGTTGACAACTACGCCACGCATAAACACCCTGCCGTTCGAGAGTGGTGGGCAGCGGCGGGCGCAGCCGGTACTGGCCGCGGCAAAAGGCCAGGTCGGCCGGATTGATCGGAAAGGCGAGCACATCGAACAGCGCTTCGCCGGGGCCCGGCGCGGCCGGATCGGGCTGCTCGACGCAGCGGGCAACCTGGTCGGGTTCACCATAGCTTGCCAGTCGGATGATCTTCAATCGGCTACTCCGGGAAGGGGTCGGGTGGGGTCTGGCCGGGCGGGCAACAGGCTAGGTTGTGTGCCGCAGGTTGCGATCGAACAGCGTGAACAGACGCTCCCAGTGCCGCTCGCCGGCCTCGCGCTTGTAATCGGCGCGGGACGGGAAGGCGAAGCCGTGGGTGGTGCCCGGATAGACCTCGAGACGGGCGCGCCAGCCATTGCGCTCGATGATGCCCGGCAGTTGCTCGAGCACCGTGGCCGGTACCCAGGGGTCGTCCGAAGCGAAGGCCAGGTAGGTGTCGGCGCGGATCCTGGCGGCGTCGCGGTGCGGCGAATCGGGCTGGTCGGAGACGATCCCGACGCCGTAGAACGAGGCCACGGCCGCAATGCGCTCCGGATACGCCGCCGCGACGCTGAGCACGAACTGCCCGCTCATGCAGTAGCCGACGCAGCCGATCGGGCCGTCGGCGGCTGCCGGGTCGGTGTCGAGGTGTTCGAGCAGCGCCTTGGTATCGGCGACGATGCCGGCGTTGGTCAGACTCAGGCGAAGCTCGTGCATCCGGTTCAGGTGCGTCTCGTCCTTGCGGATCAGCGCCAGGTCGTAGCCGTATCCGCCTTCACGGCCGTATCGGTAATAGAGGTTGGGCAGCATCACGTAGTACCCGACACAGGCCAGCCGGCTGGCCATGTCGCGCAGTTCCTGGCGGATGCCCGGCGCATCCATGTACAGGATCACGACCGGGTGGGGGCCGCCTTCGTCGGGATGGCAGATGAAGGTATCCAGCGTGCCGTCGGCGGTCTTGATCAGCGCTTCGGTTTCGCGCATGGGCTTGCTCCGGTAAGGGTCAGTGTGAGGCCAGGGCCGGATCGGCCGCCGGCGCCTGGGCGGGCGATGCAGCGGCGTCGTCAGCGGCCATGTGGCGGGCGGCGATCCACCCGAAGGTCATCGCCGGGCCCAGCGTGATACCACCGCCCGGATAGTTGCCGCCCATGATGCTGGCCGCATCGTTGCCGGCGGCATAGAGCCCGGCAATCGGCTTGTCGGCAGCATCGATGACCCGCGCATCGGCGTCGGTGCGCAGGCCGGCGAAGGTGCCCAGGTCGCCGACGACGACTTTCACGGCATAGAACGGCCCTGCGCCAGCGGCGCGACGCACGGGTTGGGCAGATGGGCGGGATCGCCGAGCGAGCGGTTGTAGGCGGTGCTGCCACGCCCGTAGGCCGGCCTTCGCCGCGCGCCGCGGGACCGTTGAAGTCGGCCACGGTCTGCTCGAATGCGCCGGGATCGAACCCGGCCGCCTGCGCGAGTGCGGCCGGGGTGGCGCCACGCAGCAGGTAGCCGCTGCGCAGGTACGGCGCCAGTGGCAGGGGCGCGGCCTTGGCAAAACCCAGGCCGTAGCGGCGGATCGTGCGGTGATCAGCGATGAACCAGGCGCAGATCTCACCCGGATCGGCCTTGTCGTAAGAGGCCACCAGCGCCTGGATGAAGTCGTGGTAGCTGTTCGATTCGTTGACGAAGCGCCGGCCGTGCCGGTTGACGGCGATCACGCCGGGCTTGGAACGGTCGACGAAATGCGGAAACACGCCAAACGTGCCGTCCTTGCGCGGCACCCGCGACACCGGCACCCAGGCCGCCGCATGGGGCAACTCGGACAACGCCCGCCCGCCGACCGACTCGCCCAGTGCGATGCCGTCGCCGGTGTTGCCCTCGGGTGCCGGGCTGGTGTGCTCGGTGCCGTTGGGCGCATGGCCAAACAACTGGCGGCGGCGCGCAATGTCCCAGGGAAAACCACCGGCCGCCAGCACGACGCCGCGCCGCGCCAGGACCCGCTGCTCCAGCCCCTGGTGACGGGTTCGCACGCCGGTGACGCGGTCGCCGTCGCGCAGCAGTTCGAGCGCCGGCGCCTCGCGCCACAACGTGACCCCGGCATCCATCGCCGATCGCAGCAGCCTGCCGGCCAGCGCATTGCCGTTGGTCAGGCGCATGCCGCGCCCATGGCGCAGCTTGTCCGAACCGTAGCGCACCAGCAGGCGCGCGACATGAGACATCGAGCGCAGCGAGCGCGTGGCATTGAAGAAATGCCAGAGCTCCTCGCCCGACCCGATCATCAGGCCCAGCAGGGTCAGCTCCGGCAGCGGCGGGCGCAGGTGCGCGATGGTGTCGCCAAGTTCGCGGCCATCGAACGGCGCGGCGCAGATCGAGCGCCAACCCGGTTTGCCGCCGGGTGCATCGCAGTGGTAATCGGCGAACGTCGGCCCGGGCACGAAGTCGACCACGGTGTGCTCGCGAAAGAAGCTGACCATCTGTGGTCCGGCCTGGAGAAACGCGTCAACGCGCGCGGCGTCGAAAAACTCGCCGGTTTCGTGGGCCAGGTAGCGCCGGGCCTCGTCTATCGAGTCGGCCTGTCCGGCCGCCAGCTGCAGCGGGTTGCACGGGATCCACAGCCAGCCACCGGAGCGCGCCGTGGTGCCGCCGAACACCGGCTCCTTTTCGATCACCAGGACCTTGAGTCCGCGGTGGGCCGCGCTCACGGCGCTGGCCAGGCCGCCTGCCCCGGAACCGACGACGATGGTATCGAACGCTTGGGGGATGGATTCTGTCGGGGGCATGCTGGTCTCCGGATGACTGGCGGGTCTTGCGCCCACGCCTCAGGGATTCATTTCTATCACGATCTTGCCGGCCACGCTGCGCTGCTGCAGGGCCCGCAGTGCATCCAGCCCTGTTCCAGGCCGTAGCGCGCACCGATCAGCGGATCGAACGCACCCGCCTCGGCCAGACGCATGATCGCCAGCCGGTGACGCCGGCCCAACTCGGGCCAGTCGTCCGGTCTCGCCGGCGCGCACGCCGATGATGGAAAAGCACTTGATCAGCGGCTTGTTGGCCGCCGCCTCGGGAATCCGCCCGCTGGCAAAGCCGACCACGAGCAGGCGGCCGTCCCGAATATCACCCGCAGCGACTCGTCAAAGACATCGCCCCGACCGGATCGAAGACCGACGTCGACTCGCGCCCGCCGGTGATCTGCATCACCTGGTCGCGGAACCCGCCGTTCAGCTCGAGGCAAGTGTTCGAACCTCGCTCGCGCAGCAGCGTCAGTTTGTCGGCGCTGGTCCCGGCGGCGATCACCGTCGCGCCCAGATGCCGCCCAGCTGGACCGCGGCCACCCCCATGCCACCGGTCGCACCGTGGACCAGCAAGGTCTCGCCGGCCTGCAACTGCCCTCGTGGACCAGCGCCACGTAGGCGGTCAGGGCGCTGACCTGGTGTAGGCGGCCGCGTGGCAACCGTAACCGGCCGGCATCGGGGCCAGTTGATCGTCCCCTCCCTGACCACGACATGGGTCGCGCAGGCCCCTTCCTTGCCATGAAAGCAGACCTTGTCGCCCGGCCTGAACGGGGCTTCGTCCGCCGCGCACCTGCCGGCGCCCTCCATGCCGATCACGAACGGCAGTTCGGGCCGGAACCGGTAGGCCCCGCGGCTCATCAGCAGATCGGGAAATTCAGGGCCGCGGCGCGGACCCTGACAAGGGTCTGGCCGGGGCCTGGCGCGGGTGCTCCAACGCCTGGAGCGCCAGACCGGACAGGTCGCCGCTGAGTTCACGGCAGAAAGGGCACGGATCGGTTGCTCGGCGGTATGGGGCATGGGAGGCTGCTCGAGGGGAACGACCCAAGTCTACAACGGCCCCGGGCCGGCTCCGCGCCGCTGGCCTACACTGACCCTCCAGGGCCTGTTCCCAAAAAGGATGGGCCCGCGCAATCGCCCCATTCCGGAGATCCCGCCATGCCCTCCCCATCGTTGCCGCGCACCACCCGCCAGGTCGATACCGCCCCGAGCGTCGACGCCGCCGTCCTCTGGCTCCACGGGCTGGGCGCCGATGGGTCCGACTTCGAGCCGATCGTGCCGCTGCTGCCGCTGCCCGACACGGCCCGCATCCGCTTCCTGTTCCCGAACGCGCCGGTGCGCCCCATCACGATCAACGGCGGCATGGCCATGCCGGGCTGGTTCGACCTCTACCAGCTCGGCCCGGGCCGGGAAGACAGCGAGGGCATCATCGCGTCGGGCGAGCAGATGGCGGCGATGATCCAGGCGCTGCGCGACCAGGGCATCGACAGTCGACGGATCGTCGTCGCGGGTTTCTCACAGGGGGGCGTCGTCGCACTGCAGGCGGGACTGCGCTACGAGGCGCCGCTGGCCGGCATCCTGGCGATGTCGACATGGCTCGCGCGCGCCGGGTCGCTGGCCCGGGAGCGGCACGAGGCGAACCGCGAGACGCCGGTGTTGATGCTGCATGGCGATCGCGACGAGATGGTCGATGTGGCGCTGGCGCGGCGCGGCGCCGAGCACCTGCAGGCGCTGGGGCAACCGGTTCAGTTCAAGACCTGGCCGATGGGGCACGAGGTCTGTCCGCCCGAGATCGAGATGATCGGGCACTGGCTGGCCAAGGTGTTGCCGCCGTTGCCGTGAAGCGTGCGGGGCCGTGGCCGGCCGGCGCGCGGCCGCTCGCTCCTTGGCGAGCGGTCACTTCCAGCAGTCGGCGACGGTGCTCTTGCTGACGCCGCGCACACCTGTCCCGGTCACGGTCAGGGTGCCGCAGGAATCGTCGGCGCTGGGCCCCTGCGGAACCGCCTGCAACTGGAATGAATCGGGGGTCAGGTTGACCAGCGTGATCACGTAGCGGGCGGGGCCGTCCTTGGGCGACTGCTGCAGCGCGGCCGGCAGCGCGACCGGGGTGCCGTTGAGCGACTGGTCGAACGCGTTGTTCATCGCGTAGTAGCGCTGCATGAACTGCGAGCCCTCGAGCATCACCGCCTGCGCCTCGGCCCGCGCCGCGCGCAGCACGTAGGCCGAATAGTTGGGCAGCGCGATCGCGGTGAGGATGCCGATCAGCGCCATCACCACCAGCACCTCGATCAGCGTGAAGCCACGCGCGGCGCGCGGCTGGCCGGCAGACTGGGAAGCGGTACTCATCGTCACCTCGGAATCGTCATCAATTGGCGCCAGGTGCGCTCGAGC